>CAVONT010000015.1:0-47397 GCA_963697365.1 uncultured Chloroflexia bacterium | reverse complement strand
GGGGGTTTACGAGCGCGTCCTCGGCGGAGATCGTACTCATGCGAGCGGTAGCCTCTCATATGAGCATCGGGATACGCGCCGCTCGCCCAACCACAGAAGGACGACGCCGGCCCATGACGCAGACGCAGGACCCCGCCCAGCGAGACCAGGTCTACCACTCCGACCACCGCCCGGACTTCACTCCGTTCGAGAAGTCCGCCGGGACGATCCGCGGCTTCCAGTACACGGGCGATCTGGGCAGCGAGCTCGCAGCCGGCACGATCACCGAGGCCGAGGGCCTCGAACTGCTCGACGACATGCTGGCCGTCCGCGAGCTGGAGGAGATGATCGTCCGCCTCCGGTCCGGCGGCTACGACGCCCTCCCCGGCTACGACTACCGTGGCCCGACGCACGTCTCCATCGGCCAGGAGGGGGCGGCCGTCGGCGCGAGCTCCGTCCTGCGCGTCGACGACAAGATCACCAGCTCCCACCGCGGCCACGGCGACGCGATCGCCAAGGGCTTCTCCGCCATCCGCAAGATGAGCGACATGGAGCTGGCCGTCCGCACCGGCCGCACGGGCACCCGCGACGAGCTCCTCGGCGCCGCCCTCGAGGACCACGTCTTCAAGACGATCGCGGAGCTGTTCGGCAAGGATGACGGCTACAACAAGGGCCGCGGCGGCGGCATGCACATCGCCGACTACTCGACCGGCAACCTCGGCGCGAATGCCATCGTCGGCGGCTCGGTGCCCATCGCCACGGGCGCCGCGATGGTCGCCCGCTACGAGGGCTCGGACCGGGTCGTCTGCTGCTTCGCCGGCGACGGTGCCTACGCCAACGGCGTCGTCCTGGAGTCGCTCAACTGGGCCGCGCAGGACCAGTGGACCAACCACCTCGCGCAGACGCCGTACGGCCTGCCGGTCATCTACGTCATCCAGAACAACCACTACGGCATGACCCACCGCACCGACGACGAGGTGATGGGCGTCCAGCACCTTGCCCAGCGTGCCGCAGGCTTCGCCGAGAACACCATGCACGCCGAGGTCGTCAACGGCATGGACGTGCTCGCGGTCCGCGAGGCGGTCCAGCGGGCGGCGGCGATCTGCCGGCGCGGCGAGGGCCCGGTGCTGCTCGAGGTGAGCACGTACCGCTACTACGGCCACTCCCTGTCCGACCCGCGCAACGAGTACCGGACCCGCGAGGAGGAGGCCGCCTGGCGCGCCGTCGACCCGATCAACCGCCTCAAGGAGCAGCTGCTGGCGGCCGGGGTCGCTGCGGATGCCATCGAGGCCGTCGAGCAGGGCGCCACGGCCCGCAACGCCGCCGCGGCGCAGCGCGCGGCCGTCGCCGAGGAGCCCGCCGCCGAGGCGGTCCTCGAGTACATGTACACCGACGCCACGTCGGCCGGCACCGAGGTCGAGTCCCCCGCGCTCCTCGCCCCGCTGCCCGAGGCCAAGCGCGACGCGAACGGCCAGATCAGCTACAAGGACGCCCTCCGCGAGGCGCTCGCCCAGGAGATGGTCCGCGACGCCCGCGTCATCCACTACGGCGAGGACGTGGCCGACTACGGCGGCGCCTTCAAGCTGACCAAGGGCCTGCTCGAGAGCTTCGGCCGCAACCGTGTCTTCAACACCCCGATCTCCGAGGCCGCGATCTGCGGCACGGCCGTCGGGGCGGCGATCGCGGGCGCCCGGCCGGTGGTCGAGCTGATGTACATGGACTTCGCGCTCATGGCATCGGACCAGATCGCCAACCAGGCCGCGAAGTGGCACTTCATGTCGGGCGGCCAGATCGAGGTCCCGCTCGTCGTCCGCTGCTCGGTCGGCGCCGGCAAGGGCTACGGCGGCCAGCACAGCCAGAGCCTCGAGTCGATCTTCACCCACACCCCCGGCCTCTACGTCGTCTACCCGTCCACCGCGGCTGACGCGAAGGGCCTCCTCGCCTCCTCGATCCGGACGAACAACCCGGTGGTCTTCGTGGAGAGCCAGGGCCTCTACACGACCAAGGGCGTCGTTCCCGAGGGTGAGCACCTCGTCGAGATCGGCAAGGCCGCGATCCGGCGCGAGGGCGACGGGGTGACCCTGGTCTCCTGGGGCCCGGCGGTCGCCGACTGCCTCAAGGCGGCCGACACGCTCGCGGCGGAGCATGGCGTCGAGGCGGAGGTCATCGACCTGCGCTCCCTCGTCCCGCTCGATCTCGAGACCGTCCTCGCGTCCGTCCGCAAGACGGGCCGGGCCGTGGTCGTCGCCCAGGCGATCCTGCGCGGCTCGTTCGTGAACGAGATCGTGGCCGCGATCCAGCTCGAGGCGTTCGACGACCTCGATGCGCCGGTGGGTCGCGTTGGTGCCGTCCCGGGCATCTCGCCCCAGAGCGAGAGCCTCGAGAAGGCGTTCCTGCCCAACGCCGGCGACATCGTCAACGCCGTCCTGGCGATCGGCTGAGCGCGACGAACCGGAACGGAGACACGACGATGGCGCATCCGATCCTGATGCCGAAGCCCGGTCAGATGACCGAGGAGTGCACGATCATCGCCTGGCACAAGGCCGAGGGCGACACGGTCGCGAAGGGCGACGTGCTCTTCGAGATCGAGACCGACAAGTCCGCGATGGAGGTCGAGTCCTGGGAGACCGGCATCCTGCTCAAGCAGGTCGTGGCCGAGGGCGAGACGGTTCCCGTGAACGCCGTCTGCGGATGGGTGGGGCAGGCCGGTGAGGCCATCCCCGATTCACCGGCGCCTGCACCGGCCGCGGCGGCCGCACCGCGGCTGCTGCGGCTCCGGCTGCCGCTCCGGCTCCGGCCTGCAGCGCTCCGGCTGCTCCGGCCGCTCCCGTTGCTCCGGCAGCCGCACCTGCCGCCACAGCGGCGCCCCCCACGCCGGCAGCTCCGGCCGCGCCGGGCGACCGCGTGAAGATCAGCCCGAGGGCGAGCCGCCTCGCCGCGTCCGCCGGCCTCGATCCCCGCTCCGTTGCCGGCTCCGGCCCCGGCGGGCGGATCGTCGAGAAGGACATCCAGGCCGCCATCGCGCTCGCCCAGGCGGCGCCTGCCGCTCCGGCGGTCGCTCCAGCCGCACCGGTGGCTGCAGCGCCGACGACCGCGCCCGCTCCTGCGATCCAGCTGCCAGTCGACCCCGACGCCTCGATCGAGCCGATGTCGCGCATGCGCCGCGTCATCGCCGAGCGCCTGACCCACAGCTGGACCACGACGCCGCACTTCACGGTCACGGTTGCCGTGAACATGCAGCGCCTGTTCAACCTGCGCACGGAGCTGAAGGCCCAGGGCACGAACCTGTCCGTCACGGACTTCATCCTCGCGGCAACGTCCCAGACGCTGGTCGAGTTCCCGGACGTCAACACCCGGGTGGACGGCACCAACCTCGTCCGCCGGCGCCACGTCCACCTCGGCCTTGCCGTCTCGGTGACCGGCGGCCTCCTCGTGCCGGTGATCCGGGACGCGGACCTGCTCTCCGTCACGGGCATCCACGACCGGTCGCAGGCCCTCATCCAGGGCGCCCGCGCCGGCACCCTCGCCCCTGACGAGCTGTCGGGGTCGACGTTCTCGGTGTCCAACCTGGGCATGTTCGACGTCGAGGAGTTCTCCGCGATCATCAACCCGGGCGAGGGCGCGATCCTGGCGGTGTCGTCCGCGGTGCCGACCCCCGTCGTCGTCGGTGAGGGCATCGCGGTCCGGCCGATCATGAAGCTGACGCTCTCCGCCGATCACCGCGTGGTGGATGGCGAGACGGCGGCCCGCTTCCTGGGCGCGCTGCGCCGCCGGCTGGAGGACGCGGACGCGTTCCGGACGCAGGTGCTCCTGGACTGACCGGCCCGGGAGGGCGCGGTCGCTGCAGGTCGGCCGCGCCTCCGTGAGGCTGGCATCGCGCGGCGCTCCACGCTCGGCTCAGGCGCCCCAGCCTGCATGGCGCCTCGGCTGCCTCGCGCCTCGTGGGCGATGGCACGATCTGAGCGCCCGGTGCGCCATCCATGCGATGCACGGGCGGAGCGGGATCTGCAGGTCTCGCGGCGAGACCCAGCGCACATCGGGCGCCAGGAGAGTCGCGCGGACGTCCAGGCGCTGGTGCATCGCCGGCGCGGGCGCGTCCCCGGGCGCCTCCGGCGCGGCTCCACGCTGCCGCGGCTGCACGCACCCGCGCCATACTTCGGGTCCACCGACGCAGCCACCGCCCACCCGGAGCCAGCCCGTCGATGCCCACCCTTGCCGACTACCCGCGCGAGAACCTCCGCTTCGGCCCCTCGCCCATCCATCGGCTGCCCCGCCTCATCGAAGCACCTGGGCGGGGCGACGATCTGGGCAAAGCGCGAGGACGTCAACTCCGGGCTCGCCTTCGGCGGCAACAAGGTCCGCAAGCTCGAGTACCTCCTGGCCGACGCGCTCGAGCAGCGAGCCGACACGCTCGTCTCGATCGGCGGCGTCCAGTCCAACCACACCCGCCAGGTGGCGGCCGTCGCGGCGCACGCGGGCCTCGGCTGCGTCCTCGTCCAGGAGCACTGGGTCGAATGGCCGGACGTGACCTACGACCGCGTCGGCAACATCCTCATGAGCCGCCTCATGGGCGCCGAGGTGCGCCTCGACCCGGCCGGCTTCTCCATCGGCTTCCGCGACAGCTGGAAGCAGGCCCTCGCCGATGTCGAGGCCCGGGGCGGCAGGCCCTACCCGATCCCGGCCGGCGCATCGGACCATCCGCTGGGCGGCCACGGCTTCGCGGGCTGGGCGTACGAGGTCGCCGAGCAGGAGGATGAGCTCGACGTCTTCTTCGACACCATCATCGTGTGCTCTGTCACCGGGTCCACGCAGGCGGGCATGATCGCGGGCTTCGCCGTCCTGGAGGATGCGGGCGGCCGGAAGCGGCGCGTCATCGGCATCGACGGGTCCGCAACCGTGCCCGAGACCCGCGACCAGGTTGCGCGGATCGCCCGGCGCACGGCGGGCATGATCGGCCTGGAGCGGGATCTGCGCGAGGACGAGATCATCCTCGACGACCGCTACCACGGTGGCGTCTACGGCCTCCCCGACGAGCGGACGCTCGACGCGATGCGCCTCGTCGCGCGCCTCGAGGGCATGATCACGGACCCCGTGTACGAGGGGAAGTCGATGGCGGGGCTCATCGACCTGGTCAGCCCGCGGCGAGATCGCCAAGGACAGCAACGTCCTCTACGCGCACCTTGGCGGGCAGCCCGCGATCAACGGCTACGCGTCGCTGTTCACCGGCGGCTGAGCGCGGCACGGGCGACTCAGACCTGGCTTCGGCGATTGCGGCCGGTGCACCACGATGTGCTAGGTTTGTGTACATGAGCAAGACGGTTGGCGTCGCTGAGCTCCGGCAGAACCTGAGCGTCTACCTCCGGATGGTCGAGCGAGGGGAGCGCCTCGTCGTGACGGATCGCAACCGCCCGATCGCGGAGCTTGGACCGGCACCGAGCACCGGGGAGGCCTTGGACCGGCTCATCGCGGCCGGCAAGATCACGCGACCGGTCAGACGCGGTCTGCCGCCGCCGTTGCACTTGGACGGTGATGCACGGGCACTCAGCCGTGCCCTCGACGAGATTCGCGGCGAGCACTGAGGCGTGGCGATCTTCTACGTGGATGCCTCTGCCCTGGTGAAACTGGTACGCGATGAACCCGAGAGCGCGGCGCTGCGCGCGTTCCTGACCGATGCAGACCTTGTGTCCTGCGACCTCGTGCTGGCCGAAGTCCCCCGAGCCATCCGACGAGCCGTCGCCGATGCGGCGTCCCCCGATGGGGAACTGCTCCTGGGGCGCGCCGCCGATCTATTCGATGCCGTTGCCCTGCTGCCGCTCGATGCGGCGCTGCTGATGGCGGCCGGGGCGTTGTCGGAGCCTGCCCTCCGGGCCCTCGACGCGATCCACGTGGCTGCCGCCGTGGATCTCCTCCCGCTCGACGGTTTCGTGACGTACGACGCACGTCAGCGGCTGCGGCCCGACTCGCCGGCATGCGGACGGTGGCACCGGGAGCCTGACGCCTGGTGCTCGAGGCAGGATCGTGCGCCGCCATCGCAGGCTGAGGCCATGACTGCAGGCTGACACCCTCCAAGTGCTACCCTCCGGCCGCACCGCGACCACGCTACGAGGGAGCTCCGTGACCGACGCCAAGCCGCTCGATCCTGCAACGTGGGACGCAGCCGTTCCGGCCGCCGACGACTTCTACCACCACGTCAACCGCACCTGGCTCGAGGCGAACCCGGTGCCGCCCGAGTACCCGGCCTGGGGCGCGTACATCGAGCTGGACCATCGCAACAAGGAGCTCACGCGCGACCTGCTGCAGGCCGCGGCCGACGCCTCCGCGGCAGGCACCGCCGACGCCATCGAGCGCCTCGTCGGCGACTTCTTCGCGTCCGGCATGGACGAGGCCGCGATCGCCGCTGCCGGGGCCGAGCCGCTTCGCCCGTTCCTCGACCGGATCGACGCCCTGGCCTCCCTCGAGGATGTCCGCGCGCTCAACGCCGAATGGCACGCGCAGGGCTTCGGCGCCTTCTTCGGCATCGGGGTCGACGCCGACTTCGAGGATGCAAACCGGTACCTCGCGTATGTCCAGCAGGCCGGTCTCGGCTTGCCTGAGAAGGGGTACTACCTCAACGACGACGAGCAGTCGGCCGGCCTGCGAAGCGCCTACACCGCCCACATCGCCGGCCAGCTCCGCAACCTCGGCCACGACGGGCACGACGCGACGGCGACGGCGCAGGCCCTGCTCGCGTTCGAGACGCGCCTGGCCGGCGTGTCGCTCTCGCGCGAGGAGCAGCGCGACCCGCGGGCCACGATGAACCGGTACGCGGTCGACTCGCTCGACGAGCTGATGCCGGGCATGCGGCTGGCATCGTTCCTGCGCGAGGTGGGCATCGGCGACGTGTCCGTGAGCATCCAGAGCCCGGCGTTCATGAGCGGCCTGGACATCGATCCTGGCCGAGACCCCGCTCGCCACCCTCAAGGACGCGCTCCGCTGGCACCTCGTGCGCGTGACCGCGTCGTCGCTGGCGCCCGCATTCGAGGACGAGGCCTTCGCGTTCTACGGCCGCACCCTCGGCGGCCAGCAGGTCCAGCAGCCCCGCTGGAAGCGGATCGTGGGCGCGGCGTCGTCCGACATCGGCGAGGCCGTCGGCCAGCTGTTCGTGCGGGTCACCTTCCCGCCGGAGGCCAAGGCGCGGGTCGAGACCCTCGTCGGGCACCTCCTGTCTGCGATGGGCGAGGCCATCCGCACCAACGCGTGGATGACCGAGCCCACTCGGGAGCAGGCGCTCGCCAAGCTTGCCGGCTTCGGCTACAAGATCGGCTACCCCGACACGTGGATCGACTACTCGTCGCTGGAGATGGACCGCTCGGCGTACCTCGCCAACCGGCTCGCGGCCAGCGCCTTCGAGATGCGCCGCCAGCTGGGCAGGCTGGGCGAGCCGATGGACCGCGGCGAGTGGGCGATGCCGCCGCACGTCGTCAACGCCTACTACCACCCGCTGCGCAACGAGATCGTGTTCCCGGCCGGGATCCTGCAGCCGCCGTTCTTCTGGCGCGAGGCCGACGACGCGGTCAACTACGGCGGGATCGGCACCGTCATCGGCCACGAGATCACGCACGGCTTCGACGACACGGGCTCGCGCTTCGATGCCGCAGGCGCCCTGCGCGACTGGTGGACCGAGGAGGACCGGGCGGAGTTCGAGCGCCGCGCCGCCGTGCTGGTGGAGCAGTTCAACGGCTACGAGGTGCTCGACGGGGTCACCGTCAATGGCAGCCTCACGCTGGGTGAGAACATCGCCGACCTGGGCGGCATGGCGATCGCCCTCGCCGCGATGCACGAGGCCGTCCCTGCCGGCGCGCCGCTCGTGGACGGGCTGACCCCGGACCAGCGCTTCTTCGCCGCCTATGCGGCCATGTGGCGGATGGGCTACACCGAGGCCTACGCCCGCCTGCTCGCCAACGTGGACACCCACTCGCCGTCGCGTCACCGCGTGAACGGCCCGCTCTCGAACACACCCGAGTTCGCCGCCGCCTACGGAATCCCGGACGGGTCGCCGATGGCGCTGCCGGCCGGTGCACGGGCCAGGATCTGGTAACCGGCCAGGCGGCCAACCGGCCCGGCCGGCCGAGGGAGGAACGGGGATGACCTTCGGGCGGACGCGTCGACCCGGCTGTGGCGGCGCATAGGCGATGCAGTCGCGGTCTGGTCTCGCAGCGCTCGCGGTCATCGCCCTGGCCGCTGCCTGTGCGTCGCCAGCACCATCGCCTGCGCCCGCCACCCCCATGCCGTCCGCCGTGCCCATCGATGCGCGGCTCGTCCCGGCACTCGCGGAGCTCGCGGCGCACCCCGGCTGGACCGGGGGCGTCCCATTCGATGCCTTCACCGTCACCGATGTCGCGCCTGGGCCGGAGTACCTGTGCGTCGAGCTGTCGCGGCCGGCTGCGCCGCGCGGAGTCCTGGCCGTGGACGTTGCGGAAATGCCGTGGCGGGTCGTCCAGACTGCCTTCCTGACCCCGTCGCCTGACGACATCGTGATCCTCGGTCCGGATGACCGGACGAATGCGGCGGAGGTCTGCATGGGCACGGTCGGCGTTCCCGACGGAGCCTGGCCGACGAGTGCGGACGCCATCGAGGTGAACGGCTACCAGGCAGGGACCCCCCTCGCCGACGCGCTCCGGGACGCCGTCTTCCAGAACCCCGCCGCCTTCGGCATCGACCGGACGGGGACTCCGGCGCTCAACCTCTATCCTCGGTATCCCGATGACATGGATCCGATCGACGGTCCCGACGTCGAAGGCTGCATCGCCATGACCGTCTACGTGGGGGGACCGCGCGCCGGGGTGCACGTCCGGTTCCTCGAGGCCGACGGACGGGTCACGATCGAGCGGGTGCGGGTCGTCTCGCAGGCACTGTGGCCCGTCGATCCGACCCCGCCCGACGGCTGCTGAGCGGAGGGCCTCGGCGGCTCCGACAGAGAAGATTCGACAGACACGCGACAGGCGGGCTCGGATGGCGTATCCTCCCGCGGACGCCCCATCGGTGGGCGCAAGCACCAGCACGGCCAACTCGATCCCTCCCTCCCGGTCTCCGCAGAGGACTCGATCGCGGAAACCGGCACAAGACCACGAGGAGTGGATCGATCTCATGAACGTCGACAAGACGCTCACCTGCTCGGACTGCAACCAGGAGTTCACCTTCACGGCGAGCGAGCAGGACTTCTACGCGCAGAAGGGGTTCTCTGAGCCCCGACGCTGCAACAACTGCCGCGCGGCCCGCAAGGCGCAGCGTGGTGACTCCAGCAGCTACGGCGGCGGCTACTCGAGCGGCAGCGGCTACTCGAGCGGCAGCGGCTACTCGAATGGCGGCGGCGGCGGAAGCAGCTACGGCTCATCCCGCGGCCCGCGCGAAATGTTCGCGGCCACCTGCTCATCGTGCGGCCAGGAGACCCAGGTCCCCTTCCGCCCCACGTCGGGCAAGCCCGTCTACTGCAGCGCCTGCTTCGCTCAGCGCCGCGCCTGATTGCCGCCCGGGACGGTAACGTCCCGGATCACGCGACAACGACAACGGCCCCCGTCACCGGGGGCCGTTTCGATTCGGCGGATCGTGCGCCGGGCCGTCCATGCGCCGGGCCGTCCATGCGCCGGCAGCTCGTGCGCCAGGCGGCCGGGATCGATCTCCTCCAGCGCGATCCCGGCCGCGCGGCGCACGAGCCGTGCTCCGTACGCTCCGTACCTTCCAAGCGCTCCGTGCGAGCGATGCTCGCTGCTGAGCGTTGATCAGCCGTTGCCCTGCAGCAACTCCACCGCCTTGAGCAGCTGTGCGTCGCCCGCATCGACCAGCTCCTGCCAGGTCAGGTCGCGGATGTCGTCGGGCTGGAGCGGCGCCGTCTCCTCGCCGAGCGTGACCTTCACGTCGGGCTCGAGTCCCTCGTGCCAGATCGGGCGCCCGTCACGGGTCAGCCAGCGCTCGACGCCGATGCGCAGCGACGAGCCGTCCGACAGGTCGTACTTGCCCAGCACCGTACCGGTCCCGAAGGTCGTCTCGCCGACCACCTTGCCCCGGCCCGAGTCCTGGATCGCGCCCGACACGATCTCGGCGGAGCTCGCAGAGTCCGCGTCCGCGAGGACGATCAGCGGAATGTCGGTGGCGAGGCCGCCCGGCTCCACCTCGTTGTCCTTGCGCTCCCCGCTCCGATCGAACGCCTGGAACACGAGTCCGTCAGGCACGAACTGGCTGGCGACGGTGACCGCCTCGCCCACGTAGCCTCCCGGATTGCCGCGCAGATCGAAGACGATGGCCGTGGCGCCCGCCTCCCTGGCCTCGGTGATCGCCTTCTTCATCGCATCACCGGCACCGTTGGCGAACTGGTCGAGCCGGATCATGGCGACGGTCCGGTCAGGGACCATCGCCCAGGACACCAGCGGCAGGTCGAACTTGCGGCGGGTGATGGTGACGTCGAAGTTCTCGGATCCGTCGCGGCCAAGGGTCAGCGTGACGTCCTCGCCCTCGGGGCCGCGGACGCGCGAGACCGTCTGGTCGATCGGCTCATCCGCAGTCTCCTTGCCGTCCACCGCGACCAGGCGGTCGCCGCGCTGGAGGCCGGACTCGGCGGCCGGTGTGTTCGGGATGACCGAGTAGATGTACGGCACACCATCCTCGTCCTCGTTGACGCGGATGCCGATGCCCACGAAGGTCCCCGAGAGCGACTCACTGACGGCCTTGGCCTCCTCGGCGGTGAAGAAGGCCGTGTGACCCTCGTCACCGACCGCCTCGATCAGGCCGCGGATGGCCCCGTACGCGAGCGCCTGGCTGTCGAGGTTCTCGGCGTCGACGTAGTGCTCCTGGACGTTGTTCCAGGCCTCCTCGATCAGCCGCAGCTCCGCATCGGGATCGCCGACGGGGAACGACGGGCTGACCGTGGCGATGGTGCCCTCTGCAATGGGGGCGCCGGAACGGCCCACGACGATGCCGCCAGCGAACAAGGCGATGGCGAGGACCGGCGCCAGCACGAGGGCGATGGCGATGCCGACGCCCTTCGAGCTGCTCCGGGACGCGGGAGCCGGCGCAGGTGCGCCGACAGCGCCGGACGCCTGGGCCGGGTCAACAGGCACGGCGGCGGGCTGGGTGGCATAGGCGGCCGCGGGAGGCGCGGGCGGCTCGACAGGCGCGGGGGCCGGTCCCTCGAGCGGGGACGCGTGGTCGGGGGTCGGTTCGGTCATGGTTCTCTGGGCTGCTGGGCATGGCCGCGACATGGTCGGCCAGGCACAGGATGCCCTGTGCTCGCTTCAGGCGCGGTGGATGGATGGTGAAGTTGCCTTAGCCGACGGCCCGGCCAGCGCGCCGCCGGCCGGGGATGCCGTCCAGCAGGTCGTCGCCGGGTCGTGTCCCGTCCAGCGGGGTCGTCCCGTCCAGCTGTCCCGTCCAGCGGGGTCGTCCAGCGGGATCGTCGCCGGGCGAGGCAACCGGCGCTCGGATGGCTCCGGCCCCTCGCCGAGCGAAGCGTTCCGGGCACTCTCGGCGCGAGATCCACCAATTCGACTCGCCCAGCGAAGCTCACAGCCGGGTCGCACGTGGGTTCACTCGCTGGGCGGCGGGGGCCGAATCCAGGGGTGCCGGTTCGGACGTGGGCTCTGCGGTGCCCTCTCGCCTCCAGGCTCAGCCCGCGGGCCCCGACCCCCGCATGAGGCGCCGTGCCGCCCTTGTCGCCCGCACGAAGTGGCGCAGGTGGGCGACCGGCTGCACGTGGCTGGGCTCGCCGGCGTAGATCGTCGAGATCGGCACCCAGTCGAGCGTCCACCGGTTGCGCAGGCAGACCGCGATCATCTCCACCTCGAACTCGAAGCCGCGCTCCTGCGAGCCGAGGGTCGCCGTCATGAGCCGCCGTCCGAGCAGCCGGTACCCGGACTGGTTGTCGGGGACGTGCTGGCCGACGGCCCACGAGAACGCAGCGGTGCCCACGGTGTTCGAGAGACGCCGCACCGGCGGCATCCGGGCGAAGTCGCGGCGGCCGATGACGAGCTCCGGCCTCGGGCCGGACGCTCCGGGTGCGGCGAACGCCGCCACGAACCGTGGGATCTCATCGGGATCGTGCTGGCCATCGGCGTCGAGCGTCAGGACCGCGTCCCAGCCCTCCTCGAGCGCGAGCTGGAACCCGGCCCGCAGCGCAGCACCCTTGCCCTGGTTGGGCACCTGGCGCAGGACACGTGCCCCGGCGGCCTCAGCAACCGACGCGGTGTCATCGGTCGAGCCGTCGTCGACCACCAGCACCGGCAGGTGGCGGAGCGTGCGCTCGACGACCGATCCGATGCGTGGCCCTTCCTCGTACCCGGGGACGAGTGCGAGGACCCGGGGCCCGACCACGCCCAGCCCCTGCTCCAACGTCAGGACCCGGCCTTGAACTGGAGGCTCTTGACGATGGGCGTCGCCTGGCTGATCAACCCGTCCATCAGGGTCGGGTCGACCGAGTCAACGCCCACGGCCACGGTCCCTCCGTCGGGAAGGTCGAGCAGATACAGGCGCATCCGTTCCTCGCCGTAGACCACCCAGTGATAGCCGGCCGACCCCCCGTTCAGCAGGGGGACCGTGGGCAGGCCGTCCGCGAACGGGCACGACTGGTTCCAGCCGTCCTTGATGCCGATGTCGACCATCTGGCCCGTCAGGCCGGCCACCGTGACCATGGCCGGCGTGCTGACCACCAGGCCCGGGCGCTCGCTGATCCACTTGACGAGGTCGGTCGAGGTCGTACCGATCGTGGTGTCGGCAGCCGCGGTGCACGCGCCATCCTGGACGGCGGCGGCAGGCCGGGAGAACACGTTGACGCTCGCGGCTCCCGAGCCGAAGGGGCGGAGCTGGTGGAACCCGGCCTGGTCTGCCGTCCGCTCCCAGCCGTCGGGCACCGTGTAGGTCACGATGGGCTGGAACGCGAGGGACGAGTACGTGCCCGCAGGCAGGGCCTGGGCGCCGGACGCGGCCGGTGCCGCAGTCGCAGCCCCCGACCCTCCGCAGGCGGCGACGAGGGCCGCCACGGCGAGGACGGCGGCGAGGACGAGGAGCGGGCGGCGCCGGTTCACGCGGATGGACCTCCGGGTCGCGGTGGGGACAGTGGGGACGGTGGGGACGGTGGTGTCGATCGGTGCCATTGTCAGGTGGTCGCGGCCGTCCCGGCGAGTCCCTCGCCGAGCATCCGGACCTGGTCGGGGGTGACGCGGCAGCAGCCGCCGATCAGCCGTGCGCCCGCCGCGCGCCAGCGGACGGCAGCGTCCGCGTCGATGCGCCACGGTCCGGCCCCGGTCCAGCGGCGGTTGGCGGCATCCCACCCCTCGCCGCTGTTCGGGTAGACGACGATCGGCAGGTCCGTCACCGCGTGCATCCGGGCGATCAGCTCGTCGGCGTGCTCGGGGGCGGTGCAGTTGACGCCGACGGCCAGGACCCCGGGCAGGCCGGCCACCGCCTGCACCGCCTCCTCGACCGGGGCGCCGCTGTTGAGGTGGCCGCCGTCCGCGCACGAGAAGCCTATCCAGGCAGCCGCTCCCTCGACCTCGCCGAGGAGCGACGCGACGGCGACCGCCTCGTCGATCTCCGGGATCGTCTCGACGGCCAGGACGTCCGGGCCAGCCTCCGCCAGAACGCGGAGGCGTTCGCGATGGAAGTCACGGAGCTGCTCGACGGACAGCCCGTAGCGGCCCCGGTACTCGGATCCGTCGGCGAGCATGGCGCCGTACGGCCCGACGGATGCGGCGACGAACAGCGGGCGCGCGATCCCCTCAGCCCCTGCACGCTGGCGGGCACGGTCCGCGAGGTCCACCGATCGGCCCAGCAGGCCGACGGCTTCGTCATGCGCGAGGCCGCGCCGACCGAAGCCCTCGAAGGTGGCCTGGTAGCTGGCGGTGGTCGCGACACAGGCGCCCGCGCGGAAGTAGGCGAGGTGGGCGTCGACGATCGCCTCGGGATCCTCGACCAGGAGCCTCGCCGACCACAGGCGGTCGGTCAGGTCAGCCCCCTGGGCCTCGAGCTGGGTGGCGAGCCCTCCGTCGAGCAGGAGCGTGCCCTCCTCGGCGAGGGCGGAGCGGAAGCTGCTGGAATCCATCACGGGCATGGCGCGATGGTGCCACGTCTGCGCCCGACGAGCCGCGCACGCCGGCGCGGGGCCAGTTTGAGTCCCGGCACGGTACGCTCGATGCGTCACCTGATCACCCAGCTCCAGGAGGTCCACGTGCGCTACCGGCGGATGCCGATCGAGGAGGAATTGCCCGAGCAGCTCGGCTACGGACGGATCCGGCGCAACCTCGCGGAGAGCTCCGTGGCGGACGCGTCCCTGGGGGATCTCGCGGCAGGTCTCGAGGGCCTCGTGCTCCAGTACGGTGACCACCTCGGCCTGCCAGAGTTGCGGGCAGTCATCGCCGCCGACGTGCCCGGCGCAGACCCGGACGACGTGATGGTCACGCCGGGTGCCGTGGCCGCGCTGTTCATCCTCCACACCTCGCTGCTGGAGCCTGGCGACCACATTGTCGTGGCCCGACCCAACTACGCGACCAACGTGGAGACGCCGCGGGCCATCGGGGCGGACGTCAGCTACCTCGATCTCGCGTTCGAGGACGGCTGGGCGGTGGACCCGGCCCGGATCGCCGCGCTCATGACGCCGCGGACGAGGCTCGTCAGCCTGACAACGCCGCACAACCCGACCGGCACGACGCTCGACGAGGCCACGTTGCGCGCGGTGCTCGAGCTGGTCGAGCGGGCCGGTGCCCGACTCCTGGTGGACGAGACGTACCGCGAGATGACCTTCGACGATCCGCTGCCGGCCGCCGCGTCGATCAGCCCGTCCGCCATCTCCGTGTCGTCGCTGTCGAAGACGTACGGCCTGCCCGGCATCCGGATCGGCTGGCTGGTCACCCGCGATCGTGCGCTCCGCGACCGGCTCATCGCGGCCAAGGAGCAGATCCTCATCAGCGGCTCGCTCGTGGACGAGACGATCGCCCTTGCTGCCCTCGGGCGCCGTCCCACCTGGCTGCCCGCGATCCGGGAGCGGATCGATGCAGCGTTCACGCTGACGGCGGAGTGGCTCGACGGGCACGAGCGCCTCGAGTGGATCCCGCCCCGGGGAGGCGTGGTCGGCTTCCCGCGCGTCCGTCCGGGGGTTGAGGTCGACATCGACGCCTTCTACCGGATCCTGTTCGAGGAGCACGGCACGATCGTCGGGCCGGGCCACTGGTTCGAGCAGCCGCGCTCGCACTTCCGCCTCGGCTACGGCTGGCCGACGCTGGACGAACTGCGCGAAGGTCTCGTGGCGATCGATGCTGCCCTCGCGGCCGCCGAGGGGCTGTCACACCCGGACCTGTAGCCCGCACCCGCAGTCGTCCGGCGCGGAGTCGTCCGGCGCGGGGCCGTCCGGCGCGAGGCCGCGAGCGACGAGACCGCTACGGCTCCACGACGAAGGTGAACGTCCCGGCGAGCTCGCCACCGGATTCCGTGATCGCGAGGACGAGATCCGGGCTGAAGATGCCGTCGGTGTCATTCGTGGACGTGCCGGGGAAGTAGAGCTGCGAGGTGAGCGTCGTCCCCCCAGCTGGGGTGATCTTCACGTGGATGTGCTCGGTGCGCCCCGGATACTCGCCGGGGACCACGGTCCGGATGTTGTATCGGCCGTCCGCGTCCGTGAGGACATGCCCTCGGAGGGTGTACCCGGCGTTGTCGTAGACACCGGCGCTGTCTGCCTGCCACACGTCCACCTTGGCGCCTGCCAGCGGGGCACAGCTGGTGTCGACGACCGTGCCGCTGAGCGTCAGCCTGGTGCCCGGCATCGCGTCGGTCGTGAGGTCGGCGTCCTCGGGCGAGCCCGGTGTGAAGTAGGGGCCCTCGGACTGGGCGGTGGTCGGAGCAGCCGGTGCCGTGCACCCGAAGCCCGAGGCCGGCGACGGT
Source organism: uncultured Chloroflexia bacterium (assembly GCA_963697365.1). Classification (GTDB taxonomy): domain Bacteria; phylum Chloroflexota; class Limnocylindria; order Limnocylindrales; family CSP1-4; genus CAIXZV01. The sequence goes on along the minus strand of CAVONT010000015.1, from coordinate 31,518 downwards.
GCTGCCGTGGTTGCGGGTGACGTCGACACCGCCGGTGCTGCCGTGGCTGCAGGTGGTGTCGGCGCGGTGGGGCCCGACGTCGATCCGCACGCTGCGACGAGGATGCCGAGGACGACAGCGCCCGCGACGGGCGCAAGCATGTGCCGGGCTGCTCCGGAGTGGCGGGACAGGACGCGCTGCATGGGTGGCTCCACTGGGCCGGGGTCACCCCCGGCGAGGGCCGTGATCATCTCAGCGAATGCTCAAGGCTGCTGACTACTCGCCCGAGGTGATCGTCACGTCCGTGGCCGTGATCGTCCCCGAGCCGGGTGCGGGCACCCCGCCCGAGCCGGCCGCAGGCACCCCGCTTGCGTCGGGTGCGGCGCTCGCGTCCGGGCGGCGGAACCCGAACCCCTCGGTCGCCACCGACACCTCGGTGCCAACGGACACGTCGGAGGCCGAGGCATCGACCTGGGTGTGGTAGGCCGCCCCGGAGACGTCGATCGTTGTCTCACCCCCGCTCGCGGTCGTGATGATCATGGTCGTCCCGTCGAGGCTGGTGACGGTTCCCGTGATCGTCATGGTCCGGTCACCGCCCGGCATCCCGCCCGGGCCCGCCTGCGCCGGATCGAAGCTCGCCCCGGGCATCCCGCCCGGGAACGCCTGCGTGCCGCCCTGGGTCATGCCCTGGCCCGCGGCACCACGGAACCCTGTGGCCTGTGCGGGAGCCGTCGTCCGACCGATGGCAAACGCCACACCACCGACGGCGACGAGGGCGCCGACGACCAGCACGACGTTGACGAGGGCGCCGCTCTTCTTCTTCGGCACCACGACGGGGGCGGGGGCCGGGCTGCTGCCCTCGGGCGCCGCCCAGTTCGTGTTCGGCTCGGTCATTGCAGTACCTCCTACTCGAAGCGAAGCGCGGCGATCGGGTTGAGACGTGCCGCCTGCCGCGCAGGCCACACGCCGAAGACCACGCCGACGACCAGGCTGAAGACCGTGGCCACGACGAGGGTGAGCGGGTTGAAGGTGAAGCCCCATCCGGCCAGGGCGCCGATGAGGAGCGCGGCGGCGATCCCGACCACCACCCCAATGAGCCCGCCGAGGAGCGAGAGCACGAGCGCCTCGACCAGGAACTGGAGCAGGATGTCCCGGTTGCGGGCGCCGATGGCCTTGCGGATGCCGATCTCCCGCGTCCGCTCGCGGACGCTGACCAGCATGATGTTCATGATCCCGATGCCACCCACGATCAGGCTGATGCTCGCAACGCCCACGAGGAGCACCGTGAGCACGCCGTAGATCGAGGTCGCCGTGGCCAGCAGCTGGGTCTGGTCGGCCACCGTGAAGTCGTCGGTCTCGTCCGTCCCGATCTCGTGCCGCTGCTGGAGCAGGGCCGTGATCTCGCTCTTGACCGAGGTCATCTCCTCGGCTGATGCCACGGACACGCCGATGGACCGCACGCCCGACGATGACGAGCCCGTGAAGTAGCGCTTGAGCGTGGACACGGGGATGAGGACCTGGTCGTCCGCGGAGGACGAGGTGGTGGAGCCCTTCGCCTGGAGGATGCCCACGATCTCGAACGGGATGCCACCGACGGAGACGGTCGAACCGATGGCGTCGGCGCCCAGTTCGAGGTCGTCGGCGGTCGTGGAGCCGATGACGGCGACCCGGAGACCCTGCTCCACCGCCGTGTCGGTCAGGAACGAGCCCTGCCACAGCTCGTACGCGCGGACCGTGGCGTAGTCCTCGTTGGTGCCCAGGATCGTGGTGGAGGTGTTGAGCTCGCCTGCGACAACTGCCTGGGAGCTGGACAGCTCGGGTGACACGGCGGCCACACCAGACGAGGGCCGAGACGGCGGTTGCGTCCTCCAGCGTCAGGGTGGTGGCGGACCCCGCCGCCTGGCGGAACCCGCCGCTGAAGGTGGCGCCGGCGTTGATGGTGAGGAGGTTGGTGCCCAGGCTGCTGATCCGGTCGGTGATGCCGGACGAGGCACCCTGGCCCACCGCCACGAGGGCGACCACGGATCCGACGCCGATGATGATCCCCAGCATCGTGAGGAAGGACCGGACCCGGCTGGTGCCGAGGCGCGAGACGGCGAGCCGGACCAGCTCTGCGAGGCTCATGCGGCAATCCTCCCGTCCCGGACATGGACCTGGCGGGTGGCCCGCACCGCCACGTCCGAGTCGTGGGTGATGAGGACGATGGTCACCCCCTGGTCGTTGAGCTCGTGGAAGAGCTCCAGGACCTCCTCGCCGGAACGGGAGTCGAGGTTGCCGGTCGGCTCGTCGGCGAGGATCAGGCGCGGCTCCGTGACCAGGGCGCGGGCGATGGCGACGCGCTGCTGCTGGCCGCCCGAGAGCTCGTTGGGCTCGTGGTCCAGCCGGTCGCCGAGGCCCATGCGCTCGAGCGCTGCCCTCGCCCGTTCGAGGCGCTCCTTCTTGGGAACCCCCTGGTAGAGCAGGGGCGTGGCCACGTTCTCCAGCGCCGAGGTCCGCGGCAGGAGGTTGTAGCTCTGGAAGACGAAGCCGATCATCCGGCCCCTGACCAGGGCGAGGCCGTCGTCATCGAGCTCCTCGACCGGGGTGCCGTCAAGGATGTAGGTCCCGGCGGTGGGCCGGTCGAGGCAGCCCAGGATGTTCATGAGCGTGGACTTCCCGGACCCGGACGGACCGATGATGGCGACGAACTCGCCCTCGTCCACGCGGAGGCTGGCGCCGGCGAGGGCGTGCACCTGCACCCGGCCGAGGTCGTACGTCCGGTAGGCGTCGGTGAGATCGATGATGGGGCGGCCCATGGCTCAGTTCCCGACCGGGAAGGCACCGGCAGGCGGCTGGGGGAAGCCGCCGGCGCCACTGAGGCCGCCCGCGTTCGGGCCGAACCCGTCACGTCCGGACGAGGTGGTGGTCGTCGTGGTGCTGGTCCGGTCCGCCGATGAGCCGGTGACGACGGCCTCGCCCGCCGCGATGCCGCCCGTGATCTGGGCGTAGTCGTCGGCGATCAGGCCGACCTCGACCGCGCGGCTCTCGACGCTGCCGTCGCTGCCGAGGACGCGGACCGTGTAGCTCCCCGACGTGCCGGAGAGGGCGATCGCCGGGACAGCGGTCACGTTCTCGGCCGAGGCGATGACGATCGTGATCTCCGCCGACATGCCCGGGAGTGGGGATGCGGCCACCGTTGCCGCTGCCGGGTCAGGCGAGGTTGCCGCGGCGATCGCCGCGCCGGTGCCGCCCGCGCCGGTATCTGTGCCGGTGCCGGCCGCGCCGGTGCTCGCGCTGGTGCCCGGTGCCTCGTCGAGCGTGACGACCACCGTGTAGCTCACCACCGACGACGTGCCCGATGACGTGCCCGACGACGCAGCAACCGGGTCGATGCCGGTCACCGTGCCGGTCGCCGTGCCGCCGGTGGCACTGATGGCGACGGTAGCCTGCTGGCCAAGCTGCAGGTCGAGGATGTCGTCCTCCGTCACGCTGACGGAGAGGGCCATCCTGGTGGACTGGATCTCGATGGCCGTCCCGGTGCTCTCCTCGCCGACGACCGCGTTGACGACCGTCACGCGCCCGTCGATCGGGGCGACGAGGGTTGCCGCCTCAAGCGCCGCCTGCGCTTCGGCGAGCGCCTCCTCCGCGTTCGCGATCGCGATGTCGTCGGCGACGATCGTCGCGTTGTCGGCCGACGTGGTCGCGTTGTCATAGGAGCGGTTCGCGGTCTTGAGGGAGGCCCTGGCATTCGCGACGCTGCTCGAGGCCTGGCTGCTGCTGCTGGCGACCTGCAGGCGGGTCGAGGCGAGGTTCTGCTCCGCCTGGGTGATCGCGGCCTTGTCCTGCGGCCAGGGTGGCGGGCGGGGCGCCCGCCTTCTTGTCTGCCGTGTACTGCCGCTTCGCCGCGGTGACGGCCTGCCTGGCCTGCTTGAGCTTGAGATTGCCCTGGGCGACGGTGTTCGAGTAGGAGGTGCGCGCCTGCGAGAGCTGGCGCTTCGCGCTCGCGACCTGGTCCTTCGCCTGTGCGCGCGTGTCCGAGGTGCTGCCCTTGAGGTCGATGGCGCGCTGCTTGCGGGCCGCGGCGAGGTTGGCCTCGGCCTCGCGGACCGCGAGCTCGGCGGTCGTCGTATCGGCCGTGGCCAGGACGTCACCCTCGGCCACGATGTCCCCCACGGCGACCTCGATCGTGGTGACGGGCCAGGTGACGGTGACCGTCGATCCCGACCCCGTCGTGGAGGCGCCGGAGCCTGAGGCGGTCGATGCCGTGGTGCCGGCGCTCGTCGCGCCCGTGGCGCTGGTGCTGCTGGTGCTGCTGGCGGCCGAGGTTCCGGCCGCGATGTCGGCGTCTTCGCCGAACGCCAGGGTGGCGACCGTCGCCGCCACAAGGTTGCCGCTGGCAGCCGCCGTCTGCTGGACCGTGGTGATGGCTGCGGTCGACGTCCGGTAGGTGGTGGCGGTGGACGACGGCGAGCCGATCCCGATCACACTGGCGCCGGCGGCGGCCACTCCGATCGCCACCAGGCCGACGGCCGCGATGGCCTTCACGTTCATGTGCGCGCTTCTCCCGATGCACGCCCGGGTGGCGCGCGGCACGCGTCCGGCCCGGGCAGGAATGCTCTGCGGTCATGGTCCGCAGGCAACCTTTCGGTCGGGTGACAGGCCGGACGTCGGGTATGGCGGGAAGCCGGGCCTGTGTTGCGCCCGGCATCCGGCGCTGCGCTGGAGCTCGCGCGACCCGATGGCCGCGCCCGGTGCCCTACACGCGCTGGTCGGTGGAGGGCTTCTCCCAGAGGTTCACGCCGCTCTCGACCGCGTGCTGGTCGATCGCCGCGAGCTCATCGGCCGTGAACGGCGGTGCACCCACCACGCCGAGGTTGTCCTGGATCTGCGCCACCGAGGAGGCGCCGATGAGCGTCGTGGTCACGCGCGGATCCCGCAGGACCCACTGGTACGCCATCTCGGCAAGCGTCTGGCCGCGACCGCGGGCGATGTCGTTGAGGGCCCGCACCCGGGACAGGTTCGCCTCCGACAGCATCTCGCGCGACAACGACCCGCCGCCCGGCCGGTTGATCCGGGCGTCGGCAGGGATCCCGCCGAGGTACTTGTCCGTGAGCAGGCCCTGGGCGAGGGACGTGAACGCGATCACGCCCGCGCCGACCTCCTCGACCGCGTCCAGCAGGCCACCCTCGATCCAGCGGTTGAACATGTTGTAGGCGGGCTGGTGGATGAGCAGGGGGACACCTTCGGCACGAAGGAGCGCGGCGGCCTCCCGAGACTTGCCGGCCGAGTACGACGAGATCCCCACGTACAGCGCCTTGCCCTGCCGGACGGCGTGCGCAAGGGCCCCCATCGTCTCCTCGAGCGGTGTGTCCGCGTCGAACCGGTGGCTGTAGAAGATGTCGAAGTAGTCCACGCCAACGCGCTTGAGGCTCTGGTCAAGCGATGCCAGCACGTACTTGCGCGACCCGCCGCCCTGGCCGTACGGACCCGGCCACATGTCCCAGCCGGCCTTGCTCGAGATGATCAGCTCGTCACGGTGCGCGGCGAGGTCCTCGCGCAGGATCCGCCCGAAGTTGATCTCGGCCGAGCCGTACGGCGGCCCGTAGTTGTTGGCCAGGTCGAAGTGCGTGATCCCGGCGTCGAATGCCGTGTGGACCATTGCGCGCTGCGTCTCGAGCGGCGTCGTGTCGCCGAAGTTGTGCCACAGGCCGAGCGACAGGATCGGCAGCTGGAGTCCGCTCCGGCCGCATGCCCGGTACTCCATGGCGTCATAGCGAGCAGCGGCGGGCTGGTAGGACACGGGAGCTCCTGTTTCGTCAGATGCGGCGAATGGTGCCTCCAACCGTACCCCGGCGGGCCGATAATCGGGTGGCGCACCCGCGCGCCAGCCGTCCCCATCGACCACGACAGGAGGTCCACGTGACCCGAGCCAAGCGCGTCGGCATCCTGACCGCGGGCGGCGACAGCCCGGGCCTCAACGCGGCCATCCGCGGGTTCGGCAAGGCGGCCATCGGTGTCCACGGCATGGAGCTGTACGGCTTCCGGGACGGGTTCCGCGGGCTGGCCGAGGACCGCTTCCTCAAGCTGGACTCGCGGGAGCTGGCGGGCATCCTCACGGTGGGCGGCACCATCCTGGGCACCAGCCGCGACAAGCCGCACCGGATGCCGCTCGACGGCAAGGTCGTTGACGCGACCGAGCGCATCGTGGACACCTACAAGCGCCACAAGCTCGACGCGATCCTCTGCATCGGCGGCAACGGCACCGCCAAGAACTCGCAGCGCCTCGTGGACGCCGGGCTCAACATCGTGATGCTGCCCAAGACGATCGACAACGACGTGGCCGAGACCGACGCGACGATCGGCTTCGAGACGGCGCTCTCCATCGCGACCGAGGCACTCGACCGGCTCCACAGCACGGCGCACAGCCACCACCGGATCATCCTCGCCGAGATCATGGGCCACCGGGCGGGCTGGCTGACGCTGGGCGCGGGCATCGCGGGCGGCGCGGACGTGATCCTGATCCCCGAGATCCCCTACCGCATCGAGTCGGTGGTGGCCGCAATCCAGCGGCGGACCGAATCCGGGACCAACTTCTCCATCATCGCCGTGGCCGAGGGCGCCCGCGACGTGCACGGCGACCGCCACTACCGCTCACTCGAGAAGCGCCGCCGGAACGCCCCCAAGGGCATCGAGCGCGACGCCCTCGACCAGGAGATCGCCTCGCTCGACCGCGATCACACGGGCCACTCCCTGCGCCTCGCCCAGAAGCTGGAGTCCCTGACCGGCCTCGAGACCCGCGTCTCGATCCTGGGCTACGTCCAGCGCGGCGGGACGCCCCACCCGATCGACCGGCTGCTGGGGGCACGCCTCGGCAACGCCGGTGCCGATCTCGTCGCGAAGGGCGAGTTCGGGGTGATGGTGGCGGCCCGCGGCGACCTCACGGAGCCGGTGCCGCTCGCGAAGGTCGCCGCCCGCCTCAACACCGTGCCGCTCGAGCACCCGCTCGTCGCGACCGCGCGCAACGTGGGCACCTGCCTGGGCGAGTAGCCGCGAGCGCCGCCTGGCCCTCGCCCTGGTCCTAGCCCTCGCCGTCGATCGGCCGGCCCCACTCCTCGCACAGCGAGCGGATCACCGCGTCGACGACCTCCTCCGCCGTGCCGGGCATCTCCACGGGCCTGGACCATGCCCAGGCCTCCAGGTACGCGTCCGTGCCGGCAAGGCCATCGCGCATGGCGACCCGGTCGATCTCCTGGGCGAACCACGGCGGGAGCTCACGGCTCGACCTGCCGCCCTGGGCGTCCTCAGCCTTCACCTGGGCAGGGATGTCCTGCCAGCGCATCACCCGGTAGCGGGCCATCAGCTGCCCCCGGCGTCAGGCGCCAGCCTCGGCGACGGTGCCGTCCTCGTGCTCGACGAGGAGCGGTGCACCGCGCTCGGCGCGCCTGGCGTTGGCGTAGGCGAGGCTGCCCTTGTCGCCCTCTGCGACATCCGAGCGGGCCGGCACGACGTTGTTGTAGTAGTCGCGGTGGGCGACGAACCCGAGGACGCACGTGCCGTCCTCGAGGGCGCGGGTGATCGCGCGCGGGAGCTCGCCCTGCTGCTTCCAGCCCTCGCCGTTGTCGATCAGGTGCTGGAGGAAGGCAACCGGGTAGTGGTCCAGGCCGTCGGCCTCGAGCTGGGGATCGGTCACGGGAAGCCCTTTCGTCCGAGGGTCGCTGCAGGTGGGGGACGCCTGTGGAGGCGATTGTAGTGCCCGCGCCACACGGCCAGCGGCTACGCTGGGGCGGTGCCCCCCGATCCGCAGACCCTGCTCTTCCTGTTCGGCGCCGGCGTCGCCGGGGGGATCGTCAGCGTCATCGTGAGCCTCGCCTCCCTCGTCACCTTCCCGGCCCTGCTGGCCGTCGGTCTGCCGCCGGTGGTCGCCAACATGACGAACACCGTCGCCCTGTCCTTCACCGGGGCGGGCGCTGCCATCGGCAGCCGGCGTGAGCTCCACGGCCAGCGCTCCGAGCTTGTTCCTCTCGCCGTGGTGGCGGCGGCCGGTGGCCTGACCGGGGCGGCGCTGCTGCTCCTGCTCCCGGGACGCTCGTTCGAGCTCGTGGCGCCGGTCCTCGTTGCGGGCGCGTCGGCAACCCTGCTCGTGCAGCCGAGGCTCCAGGCGCGACTCGGGCACAGTTCCGGCGGCCGGACACCGATGCGCATCCTCGGCTACTTCCTCGTCACGGTGTACACGGGCTACTTCGGGGCCGCAGGGGGCGTGCTCGCCCTCGTCGTGCTGGTCACGGTCCTCGCCCGGCCGTTCATCGAGGTGAATGCCGCCGAAGAACGCGCTGGCAGGCGTGGCGAATGGCGTGGCCGCGCTCGCCTTCGCCCTGTTCGGCGCGGTGGCCTGGTGGTACGTCCTGCCGCTGGCAGCCGGCATGTTCGCCGGCGGGCTCATCGGACCGGCGATCGCGCGGCGTATCCCGAGCGAGACGCTCCGCGTGCTCGTGGGCGTCAGCGGGCTGGTGGTGGCGGTCGTCCTGGCGCGGAGCGCCTACGGCCTGGGCTGAAGCCGGACCCCAACCGGCGAGGCTGTTCAGGCGAACATAGGACAGGACGGGCATCGACGCCTGCCCGCTGTGAAGGAGCCGCCATGCGCACGTCCCGCCTGTTCATCGCCCTGCTCGCCGCCATCGTCGGCGGCATCTGGCTCGGCCAGGGGCTGGGGTTCATCGGCGGCAGCTTCATGACGGGCTCGGCGTTCTGGGCGGTGATCGGCGTGGTGCTGCTCGCCCTGGCCGCGGTCATCGTCGTCGTCGAGGTGCGCCGCCGTCCGAGGACGTGACCTCGGAGGAGCGCGACCTCGGAGGACGTGATCCCCGGCAGGCCTGGTCCGGGAATCAGAAAGGGACGGTCCGTGGACCGTCCCTCTCGTCGGTTCGGAGACTAGGCGAGGAGCTTGGCCTTGAGCTTCTCGTACTCCGGCACGGTGATCGCGCCCGAGTCCTTGAGCTGGGTCAGCTTGGCGAGCTCGTCAGCCGTGGAGACCTGGGAGGCCGCGGCGTTGGCTGCCTCGGCCTGGGCGAGCTGGCGGACGTCCTGGGCGGTGACCTTCGGCCGGGCGATCATGTAGATGATGCAGCCGAGGAACGGCACAACGATCATGAAGATCAGCCAGAAGGCCTTCATGCCGCCGCCGATGTCCTCGCGCCGGAACGTGTCCATCAGGCACGAGAACCAGATCATCAGTGCCATGACGAAGAAGAAGATGATCAGCATGGACCAGAAGAAGTCCCAGAGATTCATTCCCATTCCTACCCTCGACTGCGATTGTTGGTGCTTCACTGCTTCAGGGGCCGTGTGCCCTGATTGCGCGTGCGTATTGTGCCGCATCCGGCAAGGTCCGGGCGTCATCCGATGTGGATCAACCGCTAGCGCAGGGCCCGCGGCCCGGTTCGGTGCGGTGCTCGTTCGCCCTGCACGTGCGGGAGCCCCCCGCTACCGTGCACTGCGCAGACGCACCACTGTGGAGGGATCGACGTGCAGCAGGACCCGGGCCTGGTGGCCCATGACCCGGCGACCGGCCAGCTGATCGACGCGCGCCAGTCGCTCGGCCCGGCGGTCCTCGACGACCTCTTCCCCGACGAGAAGGGGTTCCGCCGGTCGAACGTCACGTACACGGTCCTGCTGGCGCTCGCGGGCCTGATCGCGGCCTTCGGCCTCTACCAGGACTCGGTCGCCTCCATCATCGGAGCGATGGTCGTCGCGCCGCTGGGCGGCGCGATCATGGCCCTCGCCGCGGCCCTGGTGTCGGGCCGCATGCGCTGGCAGGGAATCACCCTTGCGCAGGTCGGGCTGGGATCGCTGATGGTGATCGTGATCGGCTACGCGGTGTCGTGGGTGATCCCGGACCCGCTGACCCTCACCCCGGCGCTCGAGGCACGGACCTCGCCCGGGCTGCTGGACCTCGGCGTCGCGCTTGCAGCAGGCGCCGCCGGCGCCTTCGTGACCGTGCGGCGCACCGGTACGGACGCGCTGCCGGGCGTGGCGATCGCGGTGTCGCTCGTCCCGCCGCTGGCGACGGTCGGTATCTGCCTGGAGCTCGGGCGACCCGCGGACGCGGCGGGCGCGATGCTGCTCTTCCTGACCAACTTCTCGGCGATCGTGGTCGTCGCCTGCATCATCTTCCTGCTGTCGGGAACAGCACCGACACCTGACATGCTGCGCGAGCGCCGCCGCCTGCGGGTCGGATTCGCGCTGGCCGCGGTGCTGATGGTGCTCGCGGCCGTGCCGCTGGCCGCGCAATCCATCTCGACTGTCAACGGGATCGTGCGCTCGAACCAGGGGGCTCCCTACGTCGAGGCGTGGCTCGCGGGCACCGACATCTCCGTGGCGGCATGGTCCGTCGAGGGGACGGACGTGACACTGGAGCTGCGCGGATCCTCGCCACTGCCCGACACCCAGGCGCTGGCCGAGGACCTGGCGGATGCGTTCGCTGCGCCCGTGCAGCTCAAGGTCGACTACACGCCGGTCCAGTACCGGAGCGTGACCGCCAGCCCGTAGCGGACGCGATGGGGCCGTCGTCGCCGACCTGTGCTCCGGCGACGAGGGACGCCCCGCAACGCAGGACGCCCGAACCCTCGACGCCCGAACGCTCAGAGCTGCTTGTAGCGCGGCCCTTCGCCACCCTCCGGCGGGACCCACTGGATCACGTCCTCGGGGCACTTGACCGTGCAGGTCATGCAGTGGAGGCAGTTGGACGCCGAGAGCACGATCTCCGAGCCGCTCCAGCGGTACACCTGCCCCGGACAGAAGTGCGTGCACGAGTTGGCGTAGTCCGCCTCGCAGGTGACGCACTTGGACGGGTCCGTGATCGCGATGTGGGACGGCTCGTCCTCGCGGTGGAGCGTGCCGGTCAGCGCCACGAACGTGGCCCCGTCCATCCGCCCCGGGTCCGCCCGGTTCAGGCGGGCTCCCTTCTTCGTGCCCTCGCCGTCCTTGTGGATCCCGACCCGGGCCGGGATCTTCGACTGGATGAGCGACAACGGCGTGCCGACGAAGAGACCGAACTTGAAGACCTGCCGGTAGTTGCGGGCATGGCGCAGGTCGGCCAGCATGCCGGACGCCTCGAGGCGCTCCTGGTAGCCGTCGAGCGAGCCCACGGCGCCGCCGGCGCCCAGGGCGTCCACCGCCGTCTCGGCCGCAGCGATGCCGGACCGCATCGCGTAGTGGATGCCCTTGATCTTCTCCATGTTGACGAAGCCGGCGCCGTCGCCGACGACCATCGCCCCCGGAGCGGCGAGCGCCCCGACGGCCTCGATGCCGCCCTCAGGGATGGTCTTCGCACCGGTCGCAACCGTCGCGCCGTCGCGCAGCATCCGGCTGATGAACGGATGTGACCGGAAGACCTCGAACTCGCGCTGGGGGTTGAGGTCGCCGTACTTCCAGTCGAGGCCCAGGATCAGCCCGACGGCGGTGGTCTTCTCGCCCATCGAGTACATGAAGCCGCCGCCGAACACGTTGGGCGGCAGCGGATAGCCGAGGAAGTGGGCGACGCGGTTGTTGCCGAACGGACTCTGCTCGGGGAACTGGACGATCGCCTTCATGCCCAGGGAGAAGACCTTGGGGAGGGCACCCGTGCCGAAGTGGTCCGAGAAGTCCGTCGAGACCACGCCGTGCGTGCCGTCGGCGACGATCGTCACGGCCGCGCGGATCTCCTCCGCCGGCAGGTGGTTGCCCTTCGGGGTGCCGTCGTGTGCCAGGCCGACCGGGGCCAGCCGGACGCCCTTGACCGCTCCGTCCTCCACGATCAGCGAGCGGGCGCTGTACCCGTGGTACAGCTCGACGCCCAGCGCCTCCGCCTGCTCCGCGAGGAACGAGGCGAGGCGCGAGATCGAGATGATGATGTCGCCGTCGTGGTGCATCCGGGACGGGACCACCTTCGGCGGGATCTTGTTGGCCGCGCCCTTGCGCAGGAAGTACATGTCATCCCGCTCGACCGGCACGATGCCGGCGGTGAACGGGTTGCGGGACTCCTTCCATGCGGGCAGGAGCTCGTCGAGGACGGCGGGCTCGAACGCGGCGCCGGACAGGAGGTGGTTGCCCGCAGCGGGGGCCTTGTCGAGGACCGCGACGGCGAGGTCGCGTCCGGCGGCCTGCGCCTGCTGCTTGGCCTTGATCGCCGCGGACAGGCCGGCCGGACCGGCGCCCACGATCAGGATGTCGAGTGCGTCCATCACTTCGCCTCCTCCACAGCCTTGACGAGCTGCGGGACCACCGACTCGAGATCGCCGACGACGCCGAAGTCCGCGTAGTTGAAGATCCGGGCGCGCGGGTCCTTGTTGATCGCCAGCACCGTGTCCGACATCTGCATGCCCGACACGTGCTGGACGGCGCCCGAGATGCCGACCGCGACGTACAGCCGCGGGGCGACCGTCTGGCCGGTCTGGCCCACCTGGTAGTCGTGGGTCTTGAACCCGTCCTCGACGGCGTGGCGCGAGGCGGCGACCTCGGCCCCATCGCCGAGCATCGTCTCGAGACCCGTGGCGAGCGGGGTGAGGAAGCGCTCGAAGTCCACCTTGTTGCGGATGCCGTGGCCGCCCGCGACGATGATCTTCGCCCCGTGGAGGTCCACCTTCGACACGAACGAGTCGACCGGCGTGATCTCGAGGCCGTCCGCGCGCATCGCCCAGGTCCAGGCTCGTGCGGATCACCTCGCCGGTGCGGGTGTCGTCGCGCGGGGGGATCTTGAACACGCCCGGGCGGACCGTCGCCATCTGGGTGGGCGAGTCCTTGGTCATGATCGTGGCCATGATGTTGCCGCCCAGTGCCGGCCGGGTCTGCTTGAGGATGGCGACGAGGTTCTGGCTGCCCTTCTGGTAGTCGCCGATCTCGAGCTTCGTGCAGTCTGCCGTCAGGCCGGAGTCGCAGGCGTAGGCGATGCGGGGCGCGAGCTCGCGTCCCATCGGGGTGGCCCCGAACAGCATCACCTGGGGCTTGTGATCCCTGACGATCGGTGCGACGGCCGCCCGGTACGGGAGCGGCGCATACTGCGCGAGCGCCGGATGCTCCACGACGTAGACGGTGTCGGCGCCGTGGGCGATCAGCTCCTGCGGGAGGTCACCGGCCTCGGCGCAGGGGAGCACCGCCGCGACCTCCTCGCCCAGGAACTGCGCCAGCTCGCGCGCCTTGCCAAGGAGCTCCAGGCTGATCGACTTGATCCCGTCGCCCTCGCGCTCGGCGAGGACCCAGAAGCCGCCCTTGTAGGTGGGCTCCCGGCCTTCGAGCTGGTAGGCGCCCTCCTCGTGGACGGCCGGACCGCCCGTGGCCAGGCGGTACTTGTCCTTGAGCTTGCGGGCAAGCGTGCCCATGTCCGTGACCATCTCGCAGGTCTTCGCCCGATCCTCGGACGGCGAGAAGATGCGGTACACGGTGGTCCGCGATCCCTTGATGCCCACCTTGTCCGTGGCCGCGTCGACGTCGGCTGCGCTCCAGGTGTGGATCGTGGCCGTACGCGCCGCACGCGCCGTGTGGAACGAGCTGTAGAGCGTGTCCGTGCAGGCGGTCACCGTCACCAGGGCCGGGAAGCGGACCGGGATGACGTCCTCCGTGCCCGCGGCGCCGATGCGCCGGAACTCGAGGCGCCCGTCCTCGTGTGGACGTCCTGCGCGTAGGCGATCTGGTCGATGCCGAGATCCTCGGCGATCTGCGGCGGCACCTGCGCGGTGTCGCCGTCCACCGACTGCATGCCGGCGACGACCAGGTAGTCCTTCGAGCCGCCGAGCAGGTCCCGCTCGATGCGCCGGATCCCCTGGGCCAGCGAGTACGCCGTCGCAACCGTGTCCGCGCCGCCCATCACGCGGTCCGTGAGGAGGACCGCCTCGCCGGGGGCTCGTGAGATGCACTCCTGGAGCATCACCTTCGCCTGTGGCGGACCCATCGTCAGGTAGACCGTCCTCGCGTCGGGGTCGGCCGCGGTGATCCGCTTGGCGAACGTCAGCGCGTGGAGATCGAGGGGGTTGAGGATGCTGTCGAGGAGCGCCCGCCGGAGCGTGCCCTTCTCGCGGTCCCAGGCGTCCTCCGGGATGTTGCTGACATCCGGGACCTGCTTCACCAGGACGATGCAGTGCATTAGAACCTACCGGCGCTCGCGTGCGGGCGGCGGGACCAATCCCCGCCGGTGCCGCTCGTAGTGCAGGTGGCATGCCACCACCGGATGATGCGTGCCTTCGGGAGGGACGCCCGACACCCGTGGCAGGCCATGCGGACCCGCAACCCGATGGTAGCCAGCGGGTCGCGCTGTCGGATCGGGCCATTGGTCCCGCAAGCGGGGTGCCCGCGTGGGACGGGGACGGGCATGGCGGCACAGGATCCGGTCGATTCGGTCCGGTCGGCCTCGCTGCGGGCAGGCCACCGGCGGGACAGGCGGCACTCCCCGGGCTGCTGGCCGCGACGTAGCCTGCCTCGAGGACGCTGGCCCCGACGCACGAGGGCAGACGCCCGGTCAGGGAGGAACGATGATGCCGACGGTCGCCGAAGCGACGCAGGACTTCCTCGCGCAGCGGCGCATCGCCGTCGCGGGCGTATCGCGCCAGAAGGGAGGCGCGCACAGCGGCAACGGCATCTACCAGCGCCTCAAGGACCGCGGCTACGAGGTGTTCGCGGTGAACCCCAACACGGACACGATCGAGGATGGGGAGCCGTGCTACCGCAGCCTCGACGCCATCCCGGGCGGGGTCGATGGGGTCGTCATCTCGACCGCACCGACGCGCGGCGCGAGCGGTCATCGACGACTGTCTCCGCCTCGGCATCGGGCGGGCGTGGATGCACCGCTCGTTCGGGGGCGGCTCCGTCTCCCCTGAGGCGGCCGAGGCCGGACGGGCCGGCGGCATGGTCGTGATCGAGGGCGGCTGCCCGCTCATGTTCGAGCCGACCGCCGACGTCGTCCACAAGTGCATGCGCGTGGTTCTCGGCTTCACGAGCTCGAAGCCGTCAGCAGGCTGAGCGCAACGGATCATCCAAGCGGGGTGACGTGGCGCCGACGCCCACGCCTATACTCCGGGCCATGGACCTCACATTCGTTGGCTGGATCGTCGTCGGGCTCATCGCCGGGATCATCTCCGGGATCATCGCGGGCGGACGCACCGCGCGCGGCTGGATGCCCAGCCTCGCGATCGGGCTGATCGCCGCGGTCGTCGTGGGCTGGCTCCTGCAGACGTTCGCCGGCGTGGACAGCGTGACCAGCATCTGGCTGTCGGCACTGCTCGCGACGGGCATCGCGATCGTGCTCCGGCTGCTGATCAAGACGGTGTCGTTCGGCGACTGAGCTCCGGCTCGCGCGCAGTACGCCCGGGCACGCCGCAGACAGGCGCGTCCAAGCGCGTCGGGCACGCGCGTCGGGGAGGCGCGTCCAGGCGCGTCGGGCAGGCGCGTCAAGCGAGTCCGGCTAGCGCGTCCTGCGGTCAGCCCGGCTCCCGGGCACCACCCTGCTGCTTGGCACTCCACGACTCGAGCACCCGGCGATGCCGCACCTGGAGCTTGACGAGCGAGCGCCGGGACGTCAGCAGCTCCTCGACCTCATCGAACGTGAGGCCCTCGGTCTTCATGAGGTAGGCCGCGAGCACGGTCGCGGATCGGCCGCGGCCCTTGGCACAGTGGACGAGCACCCGCCGCCCCTCGGCCAGCCGCTCGTCCATCCACGCGACCGCGTCATCGAGGACGGCCTCGTCGGGCACGGTGACATCCGGGACGCGGTAGCGCCGGAACGCGATGTCGTGCTCGCGGAACCAGTCCTCGTGGGCCTCGCGCTCGGCCCGCATGTCCACGATCGCCCGGATCTCCAGCCTGAGCAGGTCCTCGAGGTCGCGATCGTAGGTGGGCGCCCCGCCCAGCCACAGCTGCGGCCGGATCTCCGAGAACCAGACCTGGCCACCCAGGCGCTCGTACGAGAACCGGATCACCGGGTAGAGCTGGTCGAATGCCTGGTGGAAGACGCTCAGGCCCTCGGCGGGGCTGTCCTCGCCCGTGGACTCCGACCCGCTCGCGGGTTGCGCGCGGTCGCTGCCGGGTTCGCGCGCGCGTCGCTGCCGGGTTCCGGCTCGCGGTCAGGGGAGGACGGCAATGGAGAGCGCTCCGGGGAGCACGTCGACGACGAGCGGCGTCCGGCCGATGTACTCGCCGTCCGTCCAGATCGGCTGGTCCGGATCGACGTCGATCTCGATGTGCTTCGCCTGGCGGAAATGGCGGTGCGCGGCGGCCGTATCGACGCCCACGAACCGTGCCACGGACGACCGGATGGTGTCGATGTTCTCCTTGTCGAGGACGAAGCAGTCGAGCAGGCCGTCGTCGATCGCGTAGGTGTGCGTGATACGCAGGCCGGTGCCCATTCGCCCGGAGTTGACGAGGTAGATCTTCGTGCCGAGCACCTCGCCGTGCTCCCCGTCCAGGCTCACCTGGTAGGTGTGCTGGGCCTGGCCGTCCTGGTGGGCCATGTTGACGGCATAGGCGAAGACGCCGTACTTGTCCTTGTCCTCGCGGCTGGTCTGCGCCTCGGGCTCGATCCCGATGTAGCAGCGCTGGACGAAGTACTTGTCGCCCACGGCGGCCTTGCCGACGCTGACGAGGTGGCCCACGTCGATGGCGCGCGTGGCACGACTGGTGCACAGCAGCTCGACGGCCGGACGAAGCTTGCCGGGGATGCCGAGCTCGCGCGCAAAGCCGTTGCCGGTCCCGCCGGGGAGCACGCCCATCGTCACCGTGCGCCCGGCGTGGCGCGACGCCCACACGACCGCATTGGCGATCTCGTGCTGGGTGCCGTCGCCCCCGTACCCGGCGACCAGGTCGTAGCCCGCCTCGATGGCCGCCTTCGCCTGGGCATTGGCATCGCCGTACTTCTTCGTGATCGAGACATCCCATTCGACGCCGTGGGTGTGGAAGACGTCGTTGAGGGTGTTGAGAATCGGCTCGTCCTTGCCGGACGCCGGGTTGATGACAACGTGCACCCGCGGGTACGGCGCGTCCGCCACGGTGGACCTCCTGCGCTGCCTCGCCCGGTCCGGCCGGGCTCGTGCGATCGCAACTATCGCACCCGCACGACCTCGCTGGCGTCACCCAGTTGGGAGAGTGCTCGGCGGGCGCGGCAGGTTCCGGCCGCCTGCCTCGCGCTGCCCACTGGGTGGACCAACGGGCGCTGCCCCGTCACTTCGGCCCGCTGGATGGGCATCCGTCGCCTCCGGTGGCCTGGACCATCGATCCTGCCCACCGTGAGCAGGAATCGCACGGAGCCGCCGGTTTGCCCACCGGCACGCGGGCACGGCAGGGGTGGGCGGGCACGGCAGGGGTTGGGCGGCGGGGCAGGTGCCGGCGTCGGGCGCGGCGACGGGCGGGTCCGTCGGCAATCCGACATTGCCCGCGCTGCGGCCATCATCCACAATGCGCCGATGAGCGCCCCCAGCAGCTGGGTTGCCGTCGACCATGACGGCCAGCCCCTCGATCAGCAATGTGGCCACCTCGACCAGGTCATCGAGGTGCCCGATCCGCCTGCTCGCGAGTGCATGGACTGCGTCGTGGAGGGCAGCACGTGGGTGAACCTGCGCCAGTGCCTGGTCTGCGGCGGTGTCCGGTGCTGCGACGACTCGCCGCGACGCCATACGACCGGCCACTGGAAGGCCGTCGGCCACCCGCTGATCCGGTCCGCGCAGCCGGGTGAGGCGTGGGCCTGGTGCTATCCGGAAGAGCTGTCCCTGGTGCCGGCCGAAGGCTGACCCGGCGCGGCCGTCGTGACGACGTCCAAAGGCTGACCGGCACCGGCCGTCGCAGCGGCGGCTGACCCGGCGCCGGCCGTCGCAACGACGTCCGTGACCGGCGGCTCGTCGCGGTCCGCAGGCATGCGACCATGGGTGCCTCGCGATCATCGGAGCACCCAGGGGAGCCAGTCGGACCGTGCGGATCATCACCTCGGACAACGTCGCGGGCTTCGTCCGCGACGGCAGCCTTGAGATGGACGAAGGCTGGACGCTTGCGCCGTCCGCCCTCGAGTACCTGCGCCGCAACGGCGTCCGCTTCGAGGGTGAGGTCTCCCGACGGGCCGCAGCGTCCGCCGCCTCGAACCTCGCGGTGATCACGGTTGAGGGCATCGACAAGCCCGGCATCATCGCGGCCGTCGCGTCCGAGGTGGCCGCCCACGGGGCGAACATCACCGACCTCTCGCAGACGATCCTCGCCGGCGTGTTCGTGATGGTCATGGTCGTGGACATGACGGGGACCGGCGGCTACGACGAGCTGGTCGACGGGCTCGATGCCGTCGGCGAACGCCTCGGGATGGAGGTGTCGGTCCGCCTCTACTCCGTGTTCGAGGCGATGCACCGCATCTAGGCGGGCTGGCGCGCGGCGGCGATCGAGCGCCGCGAGGGAGGCACCAATGGCACGCGGCCCGCTGGGCATGGAGGAGATCCTCGAGACGGTGGCGATGGTGGGCAACGCCCACCTCGACATCCGGACGGTGACGCTCGGCGTGGACCTGCGCGGCTGCCGGACGCCCGAGGCGGTGAAGGCACGGGTGACGGCGGCGGGCGGCGCACTGGTCGAGACCGCGGAGGGTGTGGCTCGCGAGACAGGCATCCCGATCGTCAACCGGCGCGTGGCCGTCACGCCCATCGCGTGGGTGGCGGAGCGACCCGACCGGATCCTCATCCTGGAGCTTGCACAGGCGCTGGACGAGGCCGCGGACACCATCGGGGTGGACTTCATCGGCGGCCTGTCCGCGCTCGTGGAGAAGCACAGCTCGCGGATCGACGAGGAGCTGATGGCAGCGCTGCCGCAGGCCCTTGCGGACACGAAGCGGGTCTGCGCGTCGGTGAACATCGCCACCACGTCGGCCGGGATCAACATGGATGCCGTGCGCATGATGGGCGAGGTGGTCAAGGCGACCGCCGAGCGCACGGCGGACCGGTCGGCGATCGGCTGCGCCAAGCTCGTCGTCTTCGCCAATGCCGTGCCCGACAACCCGTTCATGGCCGGCGCCTTCCACGGCTTCGGCGAGGGCGACCAGGCGATCTCGGTGGGGATCTCGGGT
Source organism: uncultured Chloroflexia bacterium (assembly GCA_963697365.1). Lineage (GTDB taxonomy): Bacteria > Chloroflexota > Limnocylindria > Limnocylindrales > CSP1-4 > CAIXZV01. Next base: position 12,506 of record CAVONT010000015.1, on the reverse strand, counting down.
CCGGGCGTCGTGGCCGACGCCATCCGCCGCCTGCCGCCTGGCACGCCCCTCCAGGACCTGTCGGAGGAGATCAAGCGGACCGTCTTCAAGATCACCCGGGTGGGCGAGCACGTCGGCCGGGAGGTGGCGCGGCGCATGGGCGTCAACTTCGGCATCGTTGACATCTCGCTCGCGCCCACATCCACGCCGGGCGACTCCGTGGCCGAGATCCTCGAGCTCATCGGCGTGGAGCGGGTCGGCCTGCCGGGCACGACGGTGGCGCTCGCGATGCTGAACGACGCGGTCAAGAAGGGCGGCGCGATGGCGACGTCGCGCGCCGGCGGCCTGTCGGGCGCCTTCATCCCGGTCAGCGAGGACGCGAACATGGCGTCGGCGGCCGCGGACGGGCACCTCGTCGCTCGAGAAGCTCGAGGCGATGACGGCGGTCTGCTCGGTCGGGCTCGACATGATCGCGCTGCCGGGCGACACGTCGGCCCAGACGATCGCGGCGATCATCGCCGACGAGGCGGCCATCGGGATGATCAACCACAAGACGACCGCGTGCCGCCTGGTGCCCGTGCCCGGAGCGAAGCCCGGCGACTGGGTGGACTGGGGCGGCCTGCTCGGCAGGGCACCCGTGATGAGCGTCCGGAACAGGGCGACCGTGCCGCTCGTGGGCCGGGCGGGTCACGTTCCGCCTCCACTGCGGGCGCTCGGCAACTAGAGCTGCAACTTGGACTAGTCCACTATCGCAACGGTTCCGGTACCCGCCTGGGGCTGGAGCGTTCTAGTCCCAATCGGCAGTATTCATCTCACGGACCGGCTCAGTCCACCAGGTGGTGGCAGCCGCCCGGGCCGTGGATCCTTGCGCCAGGGGCGCATGTCTGTTGGGCCACGGCGGTCAAGCTCCCGGTGGAGCCGACCTCGCTCGCGGGCACTGCCTGATGGCACTGTCCGATGGGCACCGGCGGCACCCGTGGACCGGGAGCCGAGGTACGTGCCATGCACGACGACTCCGTCCTCGTCGCCATCGACGACGCCACCCGCACCCCCAATTTCTGCAACTGCGGCAAGTATTTGGCCGTGGTCCAGGCTGAAGACGCCATGTGGCTCGAGTGTCCGACCTACACCCAGCCGTCCCGGCTGCCGGACTCGCTTGCGAAGGCTGTCCGTACGTTCCTCCACGATCGCAGGTTCGTGGTCGAGATCCCCGAGGCGCTTCGCACCCCGGTCGCGGCGAGCACCACGAAGGCGCGCCCGGCGATGCCCAAGGTGTCCGCAGCCCGCGCCTGAGCGACACACACTCCTCGATCCGAGATACGACAGCCCCCGGAGCCCATGGCCCCGGGGGCTGTCGCTTGCCTGCGGCGTCACCGTTCCGAACTTCGCCGGAGCGTCCGGGGCTCCGTGGCAGCGGGCCGTCTCCTCGTGCAGGCTTGCCGCTGGTGCAGGCTTGCCCGTGCAGGCTTGCCGCTGGTGCGGGCCCGCCTGCGTGGAGTCGTCCTAGTTCGCGTTGGCGCAGAACTCTCCGCCTGCGCCCTGGCCGTTGCCGGGCGTGCCGACGGGCGCCAGGGGCAGGGTGAGCGGGGTGTTGGCGAGGATGGCCTCCTTGGCCATCCCGTTGTCGTTCGACGGGCTGCCTGCCTGGTCGGCCGCGCAGTCGGTGGATGGCAGATCCCGGTGATGGAAGGCAAGGGCTGAACCGGGCAGGGCGAGCGCGAGGGCGAGCCCGAGGCCGACGGCGAGACGCTTCATATCGGTGCTCCGTGCGGGGTGGACGAGACTCGATACGCCACGCGCCGCGATCCGGATCTCGCGGTGGCTGCTGGGCACGAAGTTCGCACGCCGAACGGCGCACCCGACGCGAGTGGACCGGTCCGGACGATTGCCAGACTCCCACCAGGTGGGCGCTACGCGAGGACTTGCTCACGGCGAAGGCGGGCGCGGAGGCGGGCGGAGCTCCGCGACCATCGGGGACTTGCTCTTGCTCCCATCCTACGCGCGCTATCCGACGTCCCTGCCCTGCCAGTTCCTCTTGCGTGCACCAAGTGGGAGCTACGGGATACCCGACCCATCCCGAGGCCGGTTACGCCCACCTGGCGGGCACATGACGATTGGGCTCGAGGTAGTGCCCGCGCAGTGGGAGTATGAGAATCGGGCGCGGGTGCGTCGCTGCCGATCCAGCGCAGGTCGTCACTGCCAGACCGGCGCGACGCAGGCACCGCCATCCACATCGAGCCGCGCAGCGAACAGGTCTGGTGTCGGACAGTCGCAGGGGAACGGGATGATCGAGGACGATCGATCGACAGGGCTCGATGTGCATGCTCAGCCAGCGGCGTTCGTGGTCGCCCCGGTGCGGCGACGGCGCGGCCCCGCGGGTCTGCTCGTCGCGGCCGCGGCCGTCGCGCTGACTGCGTTCGTCGCAGGGATGGTGCTCGCCTCGCCGGGCGGGACCGACTCCGAGCGAGTGCTGGCCGCCGGCGATCGGGAGCCGGCTGCTTCACCGGAGGACTCGCCGCCCGCCGCTGCCGCGTCGATGATGCCCCTGCCGTCGGACGCTGCCCTCGCTGTCGACCCGGCCGTCGTGCCGGCCGCCGGGACAGCACGTCCCACGGTGACGGCCGCGCCGGGGTCGAGCCGGTTCCTCGCGGGCTTCGAGCCTGCCGTCGTCGTTGCGCAGGTGGACGCTGGTCGAGCATGCGAGGTCGGGCAGCCGCTCGAGAAGGCAGCCCCGCGGACGCGCGTCGACGGACCACGACTCACGTTCCAGCGGTCGTGGCTCGTGTACTGCCGCATCCCGGCCGGCGATCGCCAGGCCTTCCTCGTGGACCTGTTCCAGGCCCTGCGGCCGGCGATCCCTGCCGAGACGTACGCCTACGGGACCACGCTCGACGGGGCCGGCAACGCCCTCTTCCCGTACGCGGACCGTCCGATGGCTGGCACCGTGGCCGTTCACGCCGACGCGGCGGGCAAGGGTCTCGCGATCGTCGTCGTCGTGGAGGAGTGGCGGACCGGCTGACGATCACGCTGCGACGGTCGCGCTGCGACCGTCACGCTGGCGACAGTCGACTAGATCCGGTCGAGGACGATGACCGGGATGATGCGATCGCCCGCCTTCTCGACGTACTCGGCGAAGCCCGGGTGCTGGACGACATGGGCGTCCCAGAGGCGCGTGCGCTCATCGCCGTGGACCTCGGTCGCCCGTGCCTGGAACGTCTCGCCACCGGTCTCCACCGTCACCACCGGGTTCGCCACCAGGTTCGCGTACCAGGCGGGGTTCTCGGGCGCGCCCGCCTTGCTGGCCATGATCACGAGGCGGTCCCCGTCACGGCTGAACACCAGCGGCGCGACCCTCGGCTCGCCGGTGCGCGCACCGGTGGTCGTCAGGATGAGGACCGGGCGTCCTGCGAACGGGCCCGACGTGGGACGGCCGTTCGAGCGGACATCCGCGATGAGGGCTCGGGTGAATGCCGCGTAGTCGGCCCGGGGATCATTGGTTGTCATAGCAACTATCCTACGCTCCTGCGACAGCAGGCTCTTCAGCCGTCGAGCCCGACCTCCAGGCGCTCGAAGCCGCGGAACTGGAACGTCGGCCGGCGGATGGCCGGCGACGCCAGCTCGAGATCCGGTGCCATGTCGAGCAGGTGGCGGAGCGTCACCGCCAGCTCCATGCGGGCGAGCGGGGCGCCGACGCAGAAGTGGATCCCGCCGCCGAAGGCGAGGTGCGCCGTGTCCGAGCGGCTGACGTCGAAGCGGTCCGGGTCCGGGAACCGCGCCGGGTCCCGGTTCGCCGCGCCGATCACCAGCGCCACCCGGCCGCCCTTCGGCACGGCCACGCCCCCAAGCTCGACGCCCGTCGTCGAGCACCCAGCGCTCGAACCACTGCAGGGGCGGATCGAAGCGGAGGATCTCCTCGATGGCGGCATCGACCGCGACATCCCCGGACCGCAGGCGCCGCCACTCTCCCGGGTGCGCCGCCAGCGCGGCGACACCGTTCGCGGTGGCGTTGACCGTCGCCTCGTGGCCGGCCATCAGCAGCACCATCGCCGTCGACACGACCTGGTCGTCCGTCAGGCGCTCGCCCTCCACCGTCGCGTCGAGAAGGGCGCTCAGCAGATCGGTGGCGGGCCGGGTGCGCCGATCGCGCACAACGTCGAGCAGGTAGCGCCGGAAGTCGCCGGCGGCCGCGTTGGCGCGCGCCTGCCGCACGTCGTCGCGGCCCGGCTCGTACATCGTCACGGTGTCGTCGGAGAGGCGCTTGATGAGGGCCCGGTCGTCCGGTGCGACGCCGATCAGGTCGCAGATGATCCCCAGCGAGAATGCCTGGCCGTACTCCACGATGTCCACCAGGCCCCGGTCACGCGCCTCCCTGAGCAGGGCCGCCGACCGGTCCACGACGCCGCCGCGCAACGCTTCGACCGCGCGCGGCGTGAACGCCTCCAGCACGAGGCGCCGGAGACGCGTGTGGACCGGCGGCTCCAGGTTGAGCAGCTCCCAGCGCTCGAATGCCTGGAAGTCCGTCCAGCGCGGGTCTCGCCAGGTCGGGATGTCCGGCGCGATGCCCAGCTCCTCGGCCGTGTACCGGTGCAGGAACGTCGTCCCGAGGCGTCGGTCGCGGAAGGCCGCGTGGACCAGGTCGTGGGCCAGCAGGTACGTCAGGTGGTCGCCGGGCTGCCGGAAGGCTCCGCCGAATGCGCGCGCGGCGGCGTACGCCGGATAGGGATCGGCGGCGAACGCGGGATCCTGCGGGTCGAGGAGGCGGGCACCGGGCTGCTGCATCGCGCGCATGCTCGCACGTCCGGGCGGCGGCTGACGAACCGGGCGAGGTCGTGACTCAGGGAGCTGGCGACGCGATCAGGCCGTCGAGCACCTCGCGGAGATGCGCCGCGTCCGGGATCCCGGTGGACTGCGCGACCAGACGGCCATCAGCGTCGGCGACGACAATGCCGCCGCTCACCCGCCCGATCGCCGTGCCCACCGATCCATCCCAGTCGAACACGACGGGAATGTCCGCACCCGCATCGGCGAGCATCGCCGAGCGTGTCTCCCGGCTCCGGCTCGTTCGTCGCCATAACTAGGACGGTGGCTCGGTCCTTGTAGTCGCCGGCGATCGAGCCGAGGTCCTTGATGGTCTTGAGCACCCAGTCCGGGCACGGTCCGTCGCAGCGTGCCGGCGACTCGAGCCACAGGATGGCGGGTTGCCCGCGAAGGGTCGCGACCGAGACGGCCTCACCGGCTGCGGTCCGTGCCTGCCAGGTCGGCACGCGATCGCCCACCTCCACGCAGAGCACCCGGCCCTCTTCTCCGGCTTTCGCAGCGCACACGTCCTCCGGGGACGGCGTGGACCCCGGCGACGCACCGGGCGACGCAGGCGGCTGCGGGAGCGGACCCGGGATCGGCCTGCCTGCCGCCAGCGCCGCGAGCGTCGCCGTGAGATCGGTGTCGCGCGGACGACCGCTGAGCACATCGACGACGCGCCCGCTGGCGTCCAGGAGCACCAGGGACGGGACGGACATGACGCCCCAGCGTTCTCCAAGGGCATTCACGGGGTCAACGATGGTGGGGACGGACCATGGGTGCTGCGAACGGTAGCCGAGGACGGTGCCCCGCTCGTCCTGCACGGCCACGGCGAGACCGTCGACGCCGGAAGCCTCCACAGCAGCGTCGAAGGCAGGGAACGCGTCCATGCACGGCGGGCACCAGGTCGCGGCAAAGAGGACGGCCGTCGGACGGCCGTCGCCGGGCAGCGAGACATCATCACCGTCGATGTCGGTCGCGGTCCACGTCGCCGGTCGTTCACCGACCACCAGCCTGGTGCCCGGGATGACGCCCGTCCTCGGCACAAGGTCGGGCCCATTCCAGTCGAAGTCCGCGGGGTCGACAGACGCCAGCACCTTGAAGGAGCTGACCTCGATCACCGTCGGGCGCTCGTCCTGCACGTCGCCCGATGCCGGGTCCACCAGACCACCGTTCCAGTAGGGCGATCCGAAGGCGGCCTCGGCGCGCAACACAAGGCCCGTCTCCGTGTCCACCCAGTACGTCATCTTGACCTTCGGGCACGCGATGCCGTCGGTCTCGCGGCCCGCGATGGTCATGGGCGGGGCGGCGACGGCATCCGTGCACGCGACGGGATCCAGCGTGGCGACGAGGTCCGGGTAGCTGATGTCCGTCCACGTGAAGTGCGTGTTGAACGGGAAGGGCGGACCGCCATTCTCGACCGGCGTCATGCGCCATGCCCTCGTCGTGGCGTCGTACCACGCAGTCCTGGGTCCGTCGTACAGGGAGTATGAGCCTGGGGTCATGTCCCACGACTCGGAGCGCCAGGTGCCGCGGCCGTCACCGGTGACCGTCGTGGCGCCCATGTCGTCCTCGATGACGAACCGCACCGCAGGTGCTTGGGCATATGCCGCCCGCGAGCGCTCCACGCCCTCCAGCGGCGTGCGCGGCTCCGGGCGCGAGCCCGCGATGAGGAGCGCGCCGGCAAGCGTCGCCAGGAGCAGAAGGGCTGCGGCCAGCAGGCTCAGGACCGCCGAGCGGCGGCGACCCGGGGCGCCGGTGAGCCAGCGAGTCACCGGCTGGGCAGGCATGACCACGGGGTTGGTGGCGCCCTTCGCGGCAGGTTCGAGGCCGAGCTCGGCGGTGAGCGACTGGTACAGGCGGTCGGCGAAGGCCGGATCCGGCATGGCTGAAATGTCCAGTTCGGAGAAGGCGCGGAGCAGGCGCTCCTCAGTCATCGTCGGCCTCCTCGTATGCGGCGCGCAGCGCCTCGCGACCCCGCGTCAGCAGGGACTCGGTCGCGGACTCGGACTTGCCGATCACGGCGGCGACCTCGCGGACCGGCAGCCCGTCCGCGTAGTGGAGGATGAGGACGGCGCGCTGCATGGCGGTGACCCGGCCGAGGCGGTCGAGCAGGCGTTCGCGCTCGTCGATCGCGTGCCACACGCCGGCGTCCCGGTCCAGCGTCAGCTCCGTGACCACCAACCGCATCTGGCGCCGCTCCTCGCGCTCCAGCTCCCGGAAGTGGTCCACAAGCTTGTGTCGGGCGATGCCGATGAGCCAGGTCACCGGATCAGAGCGGCCGTCGAAGGCTGCCCACGTCCGGATCGCGTCCCCGAACGCGGCCTGGGTCAGATCCTCCGCGAGGGCGCGGTCGCCCTGGCAGCGGTTGACGAGGTAGCCGTACACGCGGCCAAGCGCCTCGTCGTAGAAGCGGCGGAACGCAGTCTCGGAGGCGAGGCACGCCTTGAACGCGGCGACGCGCTCCGCGGCCGACGGGTGTGATGGTGCGCCGGCGCCCGGTCCCCCCTCGGGTGGCACCACCACCACACCCCCCGGTCGCCCGGATTCGATGCTTGCCGTCACGACCGCTCCTTGCCGCGGACCGTAGGCGCCTGACCCCGACCCGACAAGGGACCGATGGCAGCCCGCGCCGGACCCACCGGCCCGGAGTGGACCTCGATCGCCGGCGTGCAGCTCACTGGCGCCACGTCGGGATCCTGTAGATGGCCGTCCTCGACCCGGCCACCAGCACCGGCCGGCTGCTGCCGTCTGCCTTGACCCGATAGATCGCCTGCTGGTCGGACAGGGCGCCGGACCAGCCGGAGTAGGCGAACCACTGGCCGTCGGGCGACCAGACAGGATCGAACAGCTGGCAGACGCCGACGGTCGTCGGGCTGAGCCTGCGCGCCGTCCCGCCAGCGGACGTCGTGATGAAGACGTCGTTGCGGGTACAGCTCTTCGTGCCCACGCGCTGCACGAAGGCGATCCGGTCGTCGCCGGCGACGGGCGAGAAGGCCGGCTGGTACGCGGTTCCACCGGGCACGACCACCTGCCGGTCAGCCTGGGTGCCGGTGGCGTACGGGAGCCCCAAGTCAGCGACGAAGATGCCGCCCTCGGTCGCGTGGGCAGCATCGGGAGCCCGGCCATAGACCACGCGGCGGCCGTCGGACGACCAGCTCAGGTATCCGACCGGGAACTCGTAGGGCAGGCCATCGGCACCCGTCTCGATCGGCAGGGGCGTGGCGAGGTGGAAGCCGCACACCGCGTCGCCGCACGAGCCACCCGTCTCCCCCACCCAGATGCCCTGGTCCTGCAGGCGCCCATCGGAGCCGTAGCGCCGGACGAAGGCTGCCACCCGCCGCGCGTCGAGCGACCAGGAGGCCGCGGTTGCCGTCGTGCGGGCCGGCAGGTCGAGCAGCACCGTCCGACTGCCGCAGCTGTCATCGGTGGCGACCAGGCGGACCTCGTCCAGGCGCCCTTCGCCGAACGCGGGCCGCACCGCCAGGAACGTGGACCCCGTCGGCTCGATGCGGAGCACGCGTCTCGGCACCGTCATCGAGCGGTCGCCGGAGCACCCGGTGGCGCGGAGCCCGCTGCCGTCGGGAGCGACCGCGAACGTGTTGGCCGGGTCCGTGATCTGGCGGAAGTAGATGGTGCCGCCGGGCGCGCTCGTGCCGCCGCCACCACCGTTACCAGCCTCAACCATGGCGGGTGGCATGACCCACACCGCGAGAACCACGACCAGGCCGGCTGCCAGGCGACTGGTCCAGCTATGCGTCATCGGCCACATGCGACACCTCCTCGCGGGAACGCACTGGTTGGTCGCAGTCGGAAACCGGAATCCTTCGCATCCTCCGGAACACGCCGAAGGATTCCTGGGTGGACGGTCCGACTCACCTCCAGCCGGAACGGATACCGGGTGCAGTGAGGTGATCACCATGGCCGTCCTTCTCCGTGCGGCGCTCGCCGCACTCCTCGTCATCGCGCTCGCGGATGGCGCCGCCCAGCCGGTGCTCGCACGGAGCCCGCGTGTGTCCCCGGTCGTCCAGGCGTCGATCGACAGCGTGACCTGCAATCCCGGAGGCGAAGCCGGCCTGTCGGTGGCCGCCTCCGCCACGGTCACCGGGGGCGTGATCAAGTCCGCGAGCCTGTTCGTCGGCGAGTACCAGGCGGTCACCGATCCGACGTACGCCCCCTTCTCGTGGAACGCGATGACGCTCGCCAACTGGGGCAACAGCGACAGCTGGCGCCGTGGCACCGCGGCCGACAGCCGGACCCTCGTCACGGGCGACCCGTACACCTGGGACTGGCGCAACCACGCGACCGACCTGTGGACGCAGCTCCGACCCCGAGGCCTGGTGGACCGTCGACTACACACTGCTGGCGGGATCCACGTGGTCGAGCGCCCGCTGGTACGTGCACTGTGCCGACGGCACCCGGGTGGACGCGGCATCGCTCAAGGAGATCACCTTCACCGAGGGAGGCTGGCCTGCGCTGAGCGGACCCCAGGGCGGGATCACGACCGCCCGCAAGCAACTGCCACCCGAGGCACTTGCACGCGAGGCACTTGCACGCGAGGCACTGGCAGGCGAGACCCAGGCAGGCTCCCTGCTCCCGATGCCGGCCGGGCGTGCGGGGCTGCCACCGGAGATCGCGTCGATCTGAGCCGGCAGCAGCCTGCGGAAACGGATGATGCGCAAACCCCGTACGCTGCGCTGGTGCACGTCCCCCTGACCGCCGGGCCTGCCGGCCCGCCCGCCTTCCACCTGCTCACCAAGCCGACCGGCGCGACCTGCAACCTCGATTGCTCTTACTGCTTCTTCCTGTCCAAGGAGATGCTCTATCCGGGCTCCCGCTTCCGCATGGCCGACGAGATGCTGGAGCAGTACATCCGGCAGCTCATCGAGGCGCACCGGATCCCCCACGTCAGCATCGCCTGGCAGGGCGGCGAGCCCACGATGATGGGCGTGGAGTTCTTCCGCCGCTCCGTGGAGCTGGTCGAGAAGCACCGGCGCCCGGGCATGACCGTGGAGTACACGATCCAGACCAACGGCACCCTCATCGACGACGAGCTCGCCGCCCTCTTCAAGCAGCACGACTTCCTCGTGGGGTTGTCCGTGGACGGGCCGCCGGCGATGCACGACGCCTACCGGGTGGACCGCGGCGGGGCACCCACGTTCGACCGTGTCATGCGCGGCCTGCGCCACCTCCAGGACCACGGCGTGGAGTTCAACACGCTCACCACGCTCCACCACGCGAACGCCGACCATCCCGTGGAGGTCTACCGGTTCCTGCGCGACGAGCTTGGCTCACGGTTCATGCAGTTCATCCCGATCGTGGAGCGGCTGCCGGTCGCCGCAGATCGACGTCCCCCTCGAGTCGCTCGGCCTGTCCGCGGGCATGGCCCAGCGGGCGCCGTGGCACGTCGTGGCGGGACCGGCCGCTCTACCGCCAGGAGGGCGCGCTCGTCACGGACCGCTCGGTGACGCGCGGAGCAGTACGGCGTCGTTCCTGGTGGGTGTGTTCGAGGAGTGGGTCCGCCGGGACGTCGGCGAGGTCTTCGTGCAGATGTTCGACACGGCCCTCGCGTCGTGGGCGGGCGAGCCGCAGAGCCTGTGCATCTTCGCCGAGACGTGCGGCGGTGCCCTCGCCCTGGAGCACAACGGCGACCTCTACTCGTGCGACCACTTCGTGGAGGAGGCGCACAGGCTGGGCAACATCGAGGACACGCCGATGGCGGAGCTGGTCGCCTCGCCGCAGCAGGTCGCCTTCGGCCTCGCCAAGCGCGACACCCTGCCCGCGTACTGCCGATCGTGCGACGTCCGATTCGCCTGCAACGGCGGCTGTCCGAAGGACCGCTTCATCCGCACGCCCGACGGCGAGCCCGGCCTCAACTACCTGTGCGCAGGGTACAAGGCGTTCTTCCATCACGTCGACCGGCCGATGCGCTTCATGGCCGAGCAGCTCCGCCGGGGCCTGCCGCCGTCCGACATCGTGCGGCTCTACGCGCAGCGCGACGCCGCCGCTCGCGAGGCGGTGCGCAAGCTCGGCCGCAACGACCCGTGCCCCTGCGGCAGCGGCCGCAAGGTCAAGCACTGCCACGGCGTGGGCGCGTAGCCGACTGACGCGGCACGTTCATGCCCTTCGGGCGCCGGTCCCACCGCGATTGCACGCCGGACCAAGCCCGGCCCTCACTTGGGCTCCCGCCCCCCCAAACGCACATGGGGCAAATCCGTCGGGCGGCGCAGGCCGCGCGGATCGCGGTGATCTCCGCGTGAGCGGTGGGCGCCCCGATGCGTCATGATCGGCGCGTGGATGATCGCGACCACGAGTCCGGCGCGGATCCCGACGCAGCGCTGCTGGCCGGCCTGCGCGCCGGCGACGAGGCGGCCTTCGTGGCTCTTGTCGAGCGCTACCAGCGGCCCCTTGCCCGGCTCGCAAGGCTGCGGGTCGCGAACGACGAGGCCGCCGAGGACGTCGTCCAGGAGACGTGGGTGGCCGTGCTGCGAGGCCTTGCGCGGTTCGAAGGACGCTCGTCGTTCCGCACCTGGCTGTTCCGGATCACGACCAACCGGGCCATCACGCGCGGGAAGGGAGATGCCCGGCTGCTCCCGCTCGGCGAGCTGCTGTCCGACGCAGCGGACGAGACCGGCCGTGGCCCGACGGAGCCATCCGATCGGTTCCTCGCGGGGGGCCGCTGGAACGGCCACTGGGCGGTCGCGCCCGAGTCGTGGGCACCCGACGCCGAGGAGCGCCTCCTCGCGAGCGAGACGCGCGCCGTGCTCGCCGAGGCGATCGCCGAGCTGCCGCCGGCCCAGCAGGTCGTGGTGACCCTGCGGGACGTCGAGGGCTGGCCGAGCGAGGAGGTCTGCGCGGCCCTCGAGATCAGCCCCGGGTACCAGCGGGTCCTCCTCCATCGCGCCCGGGCCAGGCTGCGAGTCGCGCTTGACGGCCACCTGCGGTCACCGGCGTAACGGGAGAGGTGCCAGATGGGACGATATCTGCGATGACCCAGCTCCAGCCCCCTGTGAACGACGAGATCGCCTGCCGCGAGCTGGTCGAGCTCGTCACCGAGTACCTCGACGGCGCCCTCGATCCCTCGGAGCGCGCGCGCGTGGACGCCCACCTCACGGACTGCGACGGGTGCACCACCTACCTCGACCAGGTCCGGGCCACCGTGGCAGCCACGCGCGGACTGCCGGCCGAGCCCGTTCCGCCGGCGCTGCTGGCGCGCCTGCTCGATGCGTTCCGGCCGGCCGCGGCGAGGTGTAACGCTTCGGGCCTCCAGGGCGACTCAACTTCGCGACGGGCGTCGGACAAGCGCCCCGCAGTAGGAGACCAACCGATGACGACCCGCGACGACCACGAGCATCCGGGGGGCAACTTCGCCGAGGGCCAGGAGACCAAGGAGCATGCCGCCCCCTCGTCGGGCCACTTCAGCGAGGGCCAGGAGGCGATGCACGGCGCCGACGAGCCCGGCCATTTCAGCGAGGGCCAGGAGGCCGAGCATATCGATGGCTCGACGATGGGCTCGTTCGCGGAGGGCCAGCGCAACCGCTGACCAACGCCTTCACCAGCGTCATGATCGGGCGACCTCCGGGTCGCCCGATCCGCGCTCTGCCGGGGAGCCGCTGCTCGACGGCCGGACGCCCTACCGGACACGGCGCGGCCGCCACCGGATTCCAGGGACCCGGCGGCGGCCACAGGAGCTGCGAAGGGCGGCGGCGAGGGGTCACAGCCCCCGGCGG
>CAVONT010000014.1:0-158105 GCA_963697365.1 uncultured Chloroflexia bacterium | reverse complement strand
ACGATGCCCATCCAGATCAGCATAGGTGCGGCGGGGCGTGATGATTTTTGTGGTGGCTGTTCTGCTGGCTCAGGCTTTGGCGCCTCCATCAGATGAAGTGCCTGTCGTTCCGTCGCCGGATATTGCCGGATCGCATAGGCGGTGGGAGGTGCTGAATTCGGCCTGTCGAGGGCTGCCTGATGGTTCGGTTGAGGGTCGGGCTGCCTGCTATGGGCGCGATGCGGTCGGTCTGGAGCTGGGTCGCCTGGGATGGTGCGTGAGGCAGCTGGGGCTCGAGATGCAATCGGAGATGTGCCCTCGAAGCAAGCCAATCCACTGTTGCTCCAAGCCAACTCACTGACACCGCTTGGAAATGACCGCTTCGGCCCAACTTTACATAACTTAACGTAGCAGCGGGGCACGTTCGGTCCGATCCGGCCGTATCATCGAGGCAACCCACGCATTTCGGTGAGGTATTCGATGTCCGTCCGTCCCCTGATTTTCGCCCTACCGGCCACCGCCGTCTTCTCCCTCGTGGCGGCGGCCGGTCTTGCCTGGATGAGCCCCGCAGCGGCGCTCGATAGCGGCCCCGACGACCTGTTGGAGCTGGCCCAGGCGACCCCGCCGGCCGCCCCGCCGCCGGCGGCCGGCGGACCGGAGCGCCGCGACCGTCCGGCGGTAAATCCCAAGGCCTTCTGCCTCGACCAGATCGCTCGGCGCGCCGGCAACCGCACCTACCTCAAGGTCCGGCTCGACCTGAAGGCCGAGCAGATGACGGCCTGGAACGCCTTCGCCAAGGCGTCCGACGATGCCGACGTCAAGGACACCGCCCGCTGCAACGCGCTGCCGACCGAGATGAAGGAGCGGCCGAACTACGTCGATCGCCTGACCCTGGAAGAGAACGCCATGAAGGCGCGCGTCGAGCGCATCGAGGCCGTCAAGCCGACGTTGCTGGCCTTCTACAACACGCTGTCGCCGGAGCAGAAGGTCGTGCTCGACCGGCCGCGTCCGATGGGCGGCATGGGTCACGGCCGGCATCACGGCGGGCGCTAACGCGCAAGTTCACTCCTCCCCCGTCTTACGGGGGAGGTGCCCGCGAAGCGGGCGGAGGGGGAAGGCCACACGCGCGACCTCTGGACTTTCAGATCTGAAATTTGTCGGAACTCGACTGGGGCTTTCCCCCTCCGGCAAGGCGCTGTAAACAGCGCCGACGCGGGCCACCTCTGCGCTTTGGCCGTTCCGCGGCCAAAGCGCAGACCCGTCTGACGGGGGAGGATAAAGACCCGCCTCACCAGTCGCTGGCGCGCACCATCTTCATCAGGTCGTCGGCCATGGTGAGGGCGGTCAGCACGCCGGTCTTGGGATTGTCCGGCATGGAGAGGCCGAGCCGCTCCATCTTCAGCTCACCCGAATCGCTCACCACTTCGAGGCGGCTGGCGTTGGTGCCGGGCGGCAGGGTGGGATCGGCCACCAGCTCGATGTCGGTGCGCGCGAGGCCGGCGCCGCACAGCGCCACCGTCACCGCGAGATTGGCGTTCTTCGGGTAGAGCCGGCCGGCATCGGCGGGCTTGCCGCGGAAGATCACCGTCGGCTCCTTGATCGACGGCAGGTCGAACTCGGTCTCGGCCGGCGTGCCGCTCCAGGCATGCGGCGGCTTGATCGAGACGTACTTCACGCGCTCGAGCTTGCCCAGCCGCATGGCCAGCAGCCCGTCGAGGCCGGCGATGGCGCCTGACGGCAGCCTGCAGGCGCGCGCCGCTCTTCTCGGCCGCCTTGACGTGCTTCTTGTAGAGCTTGGGATCGCCATAGGCGCCGGTGGCGATCACCATCAGGTCGAAGCCCTTCTTCAGGATGGTCTCGCCCCAGTCGCGCACCGCCTGCTGGCTGGCCGCCTCGACCACGACGTCGGGCTTGAGCTTCAGGAGCGCCTTCAGGGATTCGACGACGGCCACCTTGCGGCCGACCTTCTTCTGCGTCGCCTTGGCGCGGCCCGGCCGCACCAGCACGCCCACGACATCGATGGCGGGCTTCTTCTCGGCGAACACGTCGAACAGCGTCTGGCTGATGGCGCCGTAGCCGATCAGCGCGATTTTCAGCCGCTTCTTCCTTGCCATGCGAGCCCCCGCCTGCCCCGTTTACGGCGCGACTATAGCGGGCAGGCGCCGCGCCAGCGACCATGCTTGCGACCACATACTTGCGACCCTGGGGGTGGCGGCTATAACCCGCCTCGCCAAACGGCCGGGTGAACTCTGCTTTTCTGACGGAGTGTAGCTCAGCCTGGTAGAGCACTAGCTTCGGGAGCTAGGGGCCGGAGGTTCAAATCCTCTCACTCCGACCAATTGGCGAGAACGGCGCGCAGCGATGCGCGCCGTTTTGCCGTCTACATGCACGACGCCTGGGCAATGACCACGGCGTCGAGGCCCTGCATCTGCTCCTGCGACAGCGTCGAGGGATCGAGCAGGTTGCCGCCGGGCTGCGTCGAGGCGTTGGACTTGCGCATGCCGGCAACGGCGGCCGCCCGCTTGTCGGCCGGAATCTTGGCCGACATGCAGTCGCACATCTTCTGGGCTGCCGGTGACCAGGCACTCCGTCATGAAGTCGTCGGCGCGCACGGCCGTCGACAGGCCGGCGGCCAGGACGCAGCAGACAAGGCCGAAAGAAACCATACGCATCGAAACACTCCCCGAGAAGCGGCCGCCCGGCGGCGGCACGGCCGCGATAATATCGCGCCGGCAGCGCCGCTGCCTATTCCGCCTGGATGCCGGCCTTTTCGATGATCGGCCCCCACAGGTCGATCTGCGCGGCGAGCTTGCGGCGGTGCGCCTCGGGCGTCGCCTGGTCGAGCGGCAGCAGGACGGTCTCGATCTTCTCGAGCTGGGCGGCCATGGCCTTGTCGGCCACGACGTCGCGCAGCGCCTTGTTCAGCGTCTCGAGGACGGGCCTGGGCGTGCCGCGCGGCGCGTAGAGGCCGAACCACACGCCGATGGCGAGGCTCGGCATGCCGACCTCCGCCGCCGTCGGCACGTCGGGCAAGCGTCGCCATGCGCTGCGGCGCGGTCAGCACGATAGGCCTTGAGATCGCCCGAGCGGATGGCGCCCGAGTTGGTCGTCGGCAGGTCGCAGATGATGTCGACCTGGCCCGAGCGCACATCGATCACCGCCGGTCCGCCGCCCTTGTACTGCACCATGGTGAGCGGCATGCCGAGCGCCTCCTGGAACAGCATGGCGCAGAGATGCGTGACGCTGCCCATGCCGGCCGAGGCGACGGTGAACTTCTCGCCGTTGGCCTTGGCGTAGGCGACCAGCTCGGCGAAGGTCCGGGGCGCGAAGTCCCGGCGCGCCAGGATCATCATCGGCGCCTCGGCGAACACGCCGATGAACTCGTAGGCGGCGAGCGGATCGAAGGCGAGCTTCTTGTAGAGCGCCGGGATGGTCGACATGCCGATGTGATGCAGCAGCAGGGTGTAACCGTCGGGCTTGGCCTTGGCCGCCTGCAGCGAGCCGACCGTGCCGCCCGCGCCGCCGACATTCTGGACGAGCACGGTCTGGTTCGAGCCGCGTCTTCATCCCCTCGGCGAGCGTGCGCGCCAGGAAATCGGTGGCGCCGCCCGGCGGGTAGGGCGTGATCAGGGTGATGGGATGGCTGGGATAGACGTCCTGCGCCGCCGCCGGCAGGCGCGAGCAGGGCCGCGAAAAACAAAGCCGCGATGCGGCGCATCGTTTCCTCCCTTGTTTTCTTGACCGCAATGCTGGGCCAAGCGGCCGGTCTTTACCAGCGCCGAGAAGGGCGTAAGCTTGGCCGATGAAGCTCGAACGGCCGGATCCCCGCATCGGCGCCATCGCCACCGAGGTCGACGTGCGCGCCCTGTCGGACGCCGACTGGAACGCGCTCTACCGCGCCTGGCTCGACGGCATCGTGCTGGTGGTGCGCGGCCAGACGCTCACCATGGAAGAATTCCTCGCCTACTCGCGCCGCTTCGGCCGGCTGAAGCCGCATCGCGTGCGGAAGACCCGCCATCCCGACCATCCCGAGCTGACGCTGATGGGCGTCGGCACGCGCAAGCCCGACGGCCAGGTCGACCAGGCGATCTACAATCGCGGCGGCGGCTGGCACACCGATTCGCCGTGGGACACCGAGATCTGCAAGGGCACGCAGCTCTACGGCATCGCCATTCCCTCGCGCGGCGGCGACACGCTGTTCGCCAGCATGTACGAGGCCTACGACTCGCTGCCCGAGAGCCTGAAGAAGCGCCTCGACGGGCTGCAGGCCGAGCACGCCTATGGCGGCCGCGCGCGCAAGGGCAACGATCTGCTGGAGCCCGAGGACCGGCTGCTGCCGCCGGCGGTCCATCCCGTCGTGCGCACCCACGAGGAGACCGGCCGCAAGTCGCTCTATGCCAATCCGACCCACATCCTGCGCATCCAGGGGCTGGGCGACGGCCGAGAGCGACAGGCTGATCGCCGAGCTCACCGACCACATGGTGGCGACGCCGGCGCAGTATCGCCACAAGTGGCAGAAGTCGGCGACATCGTGATCTGGGACAATCGCTGCGCGCTGCACTCGGCGACCGGCGGCTACCCGATCGAGGAGCCGCGCATCCACTGGCGCGTCACCATCATGCAGGACGGGGCCGAGGCGCAGAAGGCGGCGTGAATTGCCGCCGTCGTCCGGCCGCCGGCTAGAGTTTCGCCTTTCCGGCAAGGTCGAGCGCCGTCCGCAGCTCGGCGAGATGCGGCGGCGGCTGTTGTCCCGGCCTGGCTTCGGCCCAATAGCGCGTGTGCGTGAAACGCCGCGACTGGCCGCGCAGCTTCCGCAGGTCGATGTCGACGATGCCGTCGCCGAAGATCGGTGCGACGGGCGAGGAGATGACGTCGCCGAACGCCACCAGCAGCGCCGGATCGTGAATGTTCGTCCAGCGGACCACGGCGAACTGCGCGGCGTGATGAAGTTGCCATTCGCCCGCGGTCTTGGTCGGAAAGGAAAACAGCGCCGGCTTGTCGCCGCCGAGCGGAAGACCGTCTGCCCGGGCCGCCTCGATCACGGCGGGATCCAGTTCCTCGCGGATCGGCGGGCACGTCGCCAGCTCGCGCGCCTCGACGCGTTCGGCCCGATCCCCGGGGCTTTTCGTCAGCAGGAAGTCGGCATGGCCGAGCGGGCTGCCAACCGTGATGAGGTCCGTGATCAGCCAGCGGCGATCGACGTCTTCCTTCTTTTCGGGTTTGGGCCGCGTGCGCAGAAGGCGACAGAAAGCCCGCTGGGCTTCGCGATACTGGTCGAGCAGGGTCTGCCGACTGGCGCCGTTCTTTCCGCTGCCAGGGCGCCCGCGGTCTTTCTCCAGCATGCACAACAGCGCGAACTCGTCGGCGGCAGCCGTCGTGACCGTGTGAGAGGCCGCGTGCGTCGCCCAGTAATAAGACACCAGATCGTAGGCCAGCAGCGCGCCCAGGCTGTGGCCGACGACGATGATGCGGTCGTATTCCGCACGATGCAGATCGTCGAGCAGCTTCAGTCCGCGCTCGCGGATCGCCTTGCGCGCGGCGATATTGTCCGGCAGGGCGCGCGTGTAGCGCACCACGCGACCGAACGAGGCGACGACCCAGGTGTGCGCGAAATAGCCCAGCACGGCGACAAGGCCGGCCAGGATCCAGCCCGGAACGGGCGCCAGCCAGCGGAAGGGCGGATAGTTCCAGAGCCAGAACGCGTACTGCTCCGGCCAGAGAGGCGCGTGCGCCGGCACGGGGGCCGGCAGGGCGGCCGCGGTCACCAGCAGGAGAATGACCAGGACGACGACCCACAGCACGATCCAGGCGGCCATCATGCGGCGCGGCACGCGCGTGAACGGATTGCGCAACAGCAGCATGCGGACCCAGTTCTGCACGTCGCCCAGGGTCGATCCGCCCGACAGGTCGGCCCAGTAGAGTTCGTAGAAATCCTGCCGCGCGCCGCCGGGGTAAGTGCCTTCCTCGAGCGGCGTGCTCTCGCGGGTCGTCAGGCGGCGCAATTCGAGCGAGCCGGTGCGGTCGTCGGGCTTGCTCCAGATCTGCCCCGAGTCGCGCAGGCCGTTCTTGTGGACCTTGGTGTCGGCCGTCCAGACGGCATGGGCAAAATCCTTGATGGTATCCATGGGCTTCTGCTCGCCCATGCCGTGAATGACCACGATGGCCTGCTTGGGAAAGCTCGAGGGTACTTTTTCGCCCATCATCACCCCATCGGACGGCCGGTTCGGATGCAGCGAACTACCGCCATCAACCTCCGACGGTGTCAATCGGCGGCCCAGGTCGCTCTAGCGGTAGACGGCGCAGCCCCGGCGTTCGAGTTCGGCAAACCACGCCGACGGAGCCGAGTGTGGTCACCCAGCGAAGATCGAGCTTTTCCAGGCGCGGCAGCGCCAGCAGGCTGTCGGGCAGGTGCGCGATCGGATTGCCCCTGAGGTCGATCTGACGAAGCTCGACCAGCGAGCCGATGGCGTCGGGCAAGGTCGTGAGCCGGTTGTTTCGCAGGTGCAGCTCGCGCAGTCGCACCAGCCGCGAGATCGACGCCGGAAGAGCGGTCAGGCGATTGTCCGTGACCCGCAACTCGAGCAGGCCCGACATTCCGGTGACGGCCTCGGGCAGGGTCTCGAAGGCGTTCGCGCTGATGTTCAAATAGCGCAGGCGGCTCAGGCGGCCGAGCGACGACGGCAGCGCCTGGAGCTCGTTGTCATGCAGGTAGAGAAAATCGCTGAGCTGCTCGAGCCGGCCCAGGCTGCGCGGGACCTGGCGAAGCCTGTTGTGGCCCAGATCGAGCATCCGCAGGCGGCGCAGATCGCCGATGCGGTCGGACAGCTCGGTCAGGCCGTTGTCGGCCAGAACGAGTGTCTCGAGGTCCGTCCGATCCCACACCTCGTCGGGCACGACACCCAGCGCGTGCTTCCAGAGGGACAGATGGGGTGCGGCGCCTGCCATGCGCCGATTATGGCGACGGCTCGCGTCGACGCCAATGTGCGCGAGGCACACGACCTAGCCGAACAGCCAGTTGCGCAGCAATCCGAACAGTCCGGTGGCGAACAGGATGGCGAGCGCCACGTTGCGGTAAAGCCGCTCGCTGGCCAGGCCATGGAACGCGCGGCCGCCGATCCAGGCGCCCAGCACCATGACGGGGAACAGCACGACGGCGCGCGCCAGCGCGTCGAGGCCGGCGACGCCGGTCGCCAGCACGATGACGATCAGCAGGAACTGCGTCAGGAAATAATAGGTGACGATGTTGGCGCGGTTGACCTGGGGCGGATCGTTGCCCGACAGCAGGTAGAGCAGCACCGGCGGGCCGCCGACGCTGGTGGTGGCCATCATCGCGCCCGACACCGCGCCGACGGCGACGCCGGCCAGCGTCGAGCGCCGGCCGGTGTATTTCCAGCCGCTCCACATCAGCACGACGAAGGCCACGATCACCGCCGAGACCGTGGTGACGATGGTGTTCTTGTCGACGCTCGCCAGCAGCCACACGCCCAACGGCATGGCGGCGCAGGCGGCGACGCTCATCGGCGTCAGCACGTGCCAGTCGGCATGGCGGCGGACCTGCGGGAAGAGCTGCACCGACACGACGAGCTCGATCGCCACCACGGTCACCACCATGTCGGCCGAGCCGAAGAGGATGGCGAAGATCGGCGCCATCAGCATGGCCGAGCCGAAGCCGGCGAAGCCGCGCATCAGGCCGGCCACCAGGGTGACGCCGATCGCGGTCCACAGGCCGACGCCGGCGAACAGGGACAGCGATGTAGGAAATCATGAGGCGACTGCTTTGAAAGAGGACGGACGACGGCGCGATCCGCTGGCCCCCGGCACGCGGGAACGAGGGATCAGGCGATAAGTCGTAGCGTCGTCAGTCGCTTCATGGGGTCGGGACCTTCTTCGATAACGCTTGGGCCGTCAACCGGCGCGCTGGCGGCAAGCTTGGCGCGCACGAAGTCGATCCTGTCCTGGCCCCAGAACAGCTCGCCGTCGACGACGAAGGTCGGCACGGCGAACACGCCCTGCTTGTCGGCCTCCGCCTGGTGCCGGGCGAGCAGCGCCGGGCCGTCGCCCGTCGCGAAGGCATCGAAGCCCGCGCAATCGACGCCGATCTCCGTCAGCAGCGCTTCGACGGCGGCGCGGTCCTCGTAGTCGAGCTCGCGCTTGAAGAAGCGCGGATAGGCGGCGTCGATCAGCGCCCGGCCCTTGCCACCGGCGTCGGCAAACATCCAGGCGAGATGGACGAGCGTCGAATCGAAGATCTTCTGCGGTCCCGCGGATGATCATGCCGCGCTGGTTGGCGAAGCGGCGGACGTCGAGGTAGAGGTATTTGATGCGCCGCAGGCCGCGCTCGGCCACCTTGGGATCGGCCACGTTGTAGGCGCCCAGGATGTCGAGCGCGTAGGGGCGCAGGCGCAGCGGTCGACGCCGAGCTCCTTCTCCAGCGCATAGGCCGGATCCTTGGCGAGGAAGGAGTACGGGCTCTGAGATCGAGCCAGAGATCGACGCTCTTGCTCACGCGCGCCGTCCCTGTCCTTCGCCGGTCTTGTCGCGCAGGCGTCGCATGCCGCGCAGCCAGCGGTCGACGGTCGCCGGTCTTGCGCGTCATGTACTCCTTCACCTCGGGATGCGGCAGGATCAGGAAGGTCTCGGCGTCCATCGACCTCGATCACCGTCTGCGCCACGGCATCGGTGTTGAGCACGCCGTCGACCGAGGCCGCGGTGGCGCCGGCCATGCGCAGCATGTTGGTGTCGACCGCCTGCGGGCAGAGCACCGAGACGCAGATGCCCTTGTCGCCGTACTGGATCGACAGATGCTCGGCCAGCGCCACGCGCGGCGTGCTTGGTGACGCCGTAGGGCGCCGAGCCCATCGAGGCCAGCAGGCCCGCGGCGCTGGCGGTGTTGAGCAGGTAGCCCGACTTCCGCGCCAGCATGCCCGGCACCAGGGCGCGCGCGGCATAGACATGGGCCATGACATGGATCGCCCAGCTGTCGGCCCAGTCCTTGTCGAGTCGCATCCTCGTGGCCGCCGCGGCCGATGCCGGCATTGGAGAAGAAGACGTCGACCGGCCCGTAATGCCGCTCGGCCTCGGCGACCAGGTGCCGGATGTCGGCTTCCTTGGCGACGTCGCAGGCGACGGCGATGCCCTTGATGTCCTTGGCGACGGCCTCGAGACGGCCGGCATCGCGGTCGGCCACGACCACGCCCTTGGCGCCTTCCTTGGCATAGCGCCGCGCGATCGCCTCGCCGATGCCGCCCGCCGCGCCGGTGACGACGCAGACCTTGTCCTTGACCTTCATCTTCTCCCGATCAATGCCTCATCCCGAGGAGCGCCGAGGCCGTCTCTCGGATGAGAGGTCCCTCCATGCGCTCCTGCGCGCTTCGTCGGGATGACGTCAGCCCCAGCTCTCCTCGATCAACTGCACATACTGCGCCTTGGTCGGCTGGCGCGGCGTCGACTGGTGGCAGTGATCGCCGAGCGCGCCGTCGGCGATCTTCTCGACCGTGTCCTGCGGCCAGTCCCATGGCGCCGAGGCCCTTGGGGATGCCGAGCCGCGCGTTCAGCGCGCTGACGGCATTGGCCACGCCCGCGGCATTGGCCTCGCGCTCGGGCAGGCCCATCAGCTGGGCCACGCGCTTGTACTTCTCGCCCACCGCCGGCTCGTTGAAGCGCAGCACCGCCGGCAGGTAGACCGCGTTCAGCGTGCCGTGATGCAGGCGGTAGCCCTTCAGCCCGCCGGTCGGATGGCTGAGCGCATGCACCGCGCCCAGGCCCTTCTGGAACACCATGGCGCCTTCCATGGCGGCCATCGCCATGTTGTAGCGCGCCTCGCGATCCTGGCCGTCGCGTGGTCGCGCGCTCGACGTACTTCCAGGCCTTCTCCAGCCCATCGAGCGCGATCGAATCGGCCGGCGGGTTGAAGGCGTTGGACAGGAAGCATTCGATGTTGTGGGTGAAGGCATCCATGCCGGTGCCGGCCGTGAGATGCGGCGGCAGGCCGAGCGTCAGCTCGGGATCGATCAGCGCCAGCTTGGGGATCAGATGCGGGCTGCCGATGGCGAGCTTGCGGCCGGAATCCATGATGATGACGCCGCCGCGGCTGACCTCGCTGCCGGTGCCCGAGGTCGTGGGAATGGCGACGATCGGCGCCACCGCCGCGGTGATCTTGGCCGCGCCGCCCTCGACGAAGGAATAGGCCTGCAGCGAAGTGCCGGGATGCGTCGCCATCAGGCCGACCGCCTTGGCGAGATCCATCGGCGAGCCGCCGCCGATGGCGATGATGCCGTCGCAGCCCTCCTCCTTGTAGATCTTCAGCGCGTCGCGCATCGCGGCTTCCGTCGGATTCTCCGGCGTGCCGTCATAGAGCGCGATCGGCATGTTGCCGGGCAGCTGCTCCTTCACCCTGGCCCACAGGCCGGCGGCGATCACGCCCTTGTCGGTGACGATCAGCGGCCGGCGGATGCCGAGAAGCTGCAGCTCGGCCTCGAGAAGCTTCAGCGCGCCGAAATCGAACTGGATGCGGGTGAGATAGGTGATGAGCGCCATGTGGTTCCCTATGCGCGATAGAACGGCTTGTCGCCCTTGACCGTCACGCGATAGCCCAGCCGCTTGTGCGGGAAGTAGTCCCACATCGCGTGATGCATGGCCGCAGCGATTGTCCCAGAAGGCGATCGAGTTGGGCTGCCAGGCGAAGCGGCACTGGAATTCCGGCGTCTCGCTGTGGCGATAGAGCATCTCCAGCAGCGCATCGCTCTCGTTCTTGCGTGAGGCCGCGCGATGCGCGTCGTGAAGTTGCGGTTGACGTAGAGCGCCTTGCGGCCGGTCACCGGATGGGTGCGCACCACCGGATGCTCGTTGCGCGGGGAAGCCGCCCGTCCTTGCGGCGTGTGGCCGAAGCGGCCGCCATAGACCTGGGCGCCGTCATGGACCGCGGTCAGGCCCTCGCAGCAGCTGCTGGATCGGCGCCGAGAGCGTCTCGTAGGCGCGGTACATGTTGGCGAACAGCGTGTTGCCGCCGCCGTCGGGCGGCAGCTCCTTCATGTAGAGGATGCTGCCCATCGGCGGCTCGGGATCGCACTGACACGTCGGAGTGCCACTCCTCGCCGGCGACGTGCTTGGAATTCTCGTCGGCCTTGATGACCAGGATCTCGGGATGCTCGCCGGAGCGCGTCGAGGTCGGGATGGAGTGTGCAGCTCGCCGAAGCGGCGGCCGAACGCCTTGTGCTGCTCGTGCGTCAGCTCCTGGTCGCGGAAGAAGATCACCAGATTGTCCATCAGCGCGTCATGGATTTCCTGGAACGGCCTGGTTGCCGAGCGGCTTGGCGAGATCGACGCCGAAGATCTCGGCGCCGATGGCGGGCGTGAGCTTGCGCACCTCGATCGTCTGGTAGCCCATTGGCTTTTCCTCACTTTTGCCGCAAGCCTACGCGAGAAAGCGACCATGAGCGACAGCCTTGTCCTGCGCGCCGCGACCGCGGCCGATGCCGCCAGCCATCGCGGCGATCATCGCCGCGTCGTTCGAGCAGTATCGCGGCAGGCTCGTGCCCGAATTCGGGCGCCTTCCGCGAGACGGCGGACGGCATCGCCGCCGAGCTGGCGCACGAATCGGGCGCCATCCTCGCGGAGCGAAACGGCGAGATCGTCGGCTGCGTCATGGTCAAGCTGATGGAGGACGATCTCTATTTCGGCCGGCTGTCGGTGGTGCCCGACGCGCGCGGCCAGGGCATCGCCCGCCGCCTGATCGAGGCGGTCGAGGACGAGGCGCGCCGCCGCGAGCTTGCCGGGCGTGCGGCTGGGCGTGCGCATCGTGCTCACCGAGAACCAGCGGCTGTTCACGCTCGCTGGGCTATGTCGAGATCTCGCGCGAGGCGCATGAAGGCTTCGACCATCCGACCTCGATCAACATGCGCAAGGCGTTGCGCTGATGTCTTTGCCGGCCGCCATGCGCGCGGAGTAACCTCGCGCTGAAGTGGCGCGTCTTCGTCCGAATCACAATGAAGATCGCGCCACTGGAGTGGCGCGCCCCCAGCAATGAAACTCATGCTCAAGCCCGCGGCGCAAACTTGTAGCGGAAGGTGCAGCTCGGCGCGCCCCGCATGATCGTCTGGGCGCGGTCGAGGCTCACCTCGTCGCCGCCGGCCGCGGCGATGTCGAAATCGGTCTCGCAGATCAGCAGCGCGCCCAGCTCGGGTTCGCCCAGGGCGCGGAAGAACTCGGCGAAGCGGCAGCGCGTCACGTCGATGTCCAGCGCCTCCTTGTCCTGGCGTCGAATCTCGAACTCGACCTCCCGCGCGGAGACCTCGTTCAAGGCGCTCTTGCATGGTCGCCCACTTGCGCCGCGGGCTGCCCTCGATGCCCTCGCCGATGGCGGCGAACAGCTGCCTCGACCAGTCGCGCAAGGCCTGCTTCACGATGGCGTCGGCCTTGTCGCTTCCCAGCTCGGCCCGCAACGCGCGCAGCACCGGCACCAGGACCTGGGCCTGTATCCGCGTCTTGTCCAAGAGGCGACAGCCTCGGGATCCACCAGGTAGTCGTCGAGCACGCCGGTCATCGGGTCTTCCTCCGGAAGCGAAAGTCGCAGCAACTGCCGCCCTGCATGATGGTCTGGCTGCGCGTGAGCTCGAGGTCGTCGTTGAACCCCGCGACCATGGCGTGATCCCTGCTGCAATGGATCTGCGAACCGAGATCGGCCAGGCCGAGCTCCTTGTAGAATTCCGCGTATCTGCACCGCGTCACGTTGAAGGCCAGGCGATCGTCCGTCTGGTCGAGGACTTCGAGTGTCCAGACCGCCGCCGCCGGCCCACACCGTCTCGGCCAGCTCGCGAAGGCCCGCGACGTCGCTGCCGAAGCTGCCGGCCCATGTCGCGCCCTCCTCGGCCGCCAGGGCGCGGATCGTCGCCGCGATCGCCTCGCGTGTCGGTCCCTCGCCGAACTTTTCCCGGCAGGTCGTGATGAAGGGAATGAGCACGCGCGCTTCGATCTTGCGCTTTTGCAGATGGCCGATCGCAATCTCGTCGGTCATGTCAGTCTCCTGCCGTTGCATCGTGGGCGGCGACAGTCGCTCCCCGCGCGGTGACGGACAAATCAGCTATTCTGCGCCTTGAGGCTTAGAATAACTGATGCATCTGCCGCCGCTCAGCGCGCCTATCTTCAGGGCGGCAGAGAGAACGATCATGACCTATCGACTTCCACCCCTGAATGGCCTGCGCGCCTTCGAAGCCGCCGCGCGCCACATGAGCTTCAAGCGCGCCGCCGACGAGCTGTGCGTCACCGCCGGCGCCGTCAGCCAGCACGTCAAGGCGCTCGAGACCGCCCTTGGCATAAAGCTTTTTCGCCGGTCGGCGCGGGCCATCGCGCTCACCGCCGAGGGCCGGGAGTATCTGCCGTCGATCCGCACCGCGTTCGAAGTCATCGCCAAGGCCACCGAGGCGACGGCGCCCGGGCTGCGCGGGCGAAAGCTTCGGCTCGGCATCGCGCTGCCGACCTCGACGAGGCTGCCTGCCCGGTGCTCAGCCGTCTCGTTTCCCACAAGGAGTCGACGGAGATTGTCGGCTCGCGCGTGAAGGACGATCCGGCCCTGCTGGCCGATGGCGGCCTCGACGCCCTGCTGCGAACCTCGGACGAGGCCTGCGCCGGCCTGCATATCGACCGCATCGTCGTCCAGGGCTGGCGACTCGGGACGGATGCCGGCCATCCTGGTCACCCGCCCGGGGATCGCCGGATGTCGCCAGCACAGGAATCTCGTGAAGCTGCTGCGGGCCTGAGCGACCCCCTTGCGCCGACGGGCCCGCACGACATGAATCCCGGCATGACCAACCGCACGCCGCTCACCGGTCCCGCCGTCTGGCGCGGCGACGAAATCAAGAACTCCAAGCGCTGGATCCGCGACCTGCCCGCCTCGGCGCGCGGCCGAGCTCGACGCCGCGCTCGCCGCCGTCAAGCAGAAGGGCCTCGACTGGTCGCAGATCACGCGCCAGGACTTTCCGCTCGCCTCGCTCGACGGCCTGCTGGCCGACATCGCCGACGAGCTGGAGAACGGCGTCGGCATCATGAAGCTGCGCGGCTTCCCGGTGGATCGCTACGACGAGGACGACCTGCGCAAGATCTACTTCGGCCTGGGCACGCATCTCGGCACGCCGGTGTTCCAGAACCGCAGCGGCGAGCTGATGCGCGCCATCCGCGACGAGGGCGCCCATGTCGGCCGCACCTATGGCGAGACCAAGGACCAGAAGGGCACGACCTTCCTCTCCTCCTACGCCCGCACCCTGACCAACGGCGGGCTGCGCTTCCACACCGACCGCACCGACGTGGTGGGCCTGCTGTGCGTGCGCCAGGCGCGCGCCGGCGGCGTCAGCAAGCTTGCCTCGACGCCCGCCATCCACAACGCGATCCTCGCGCAAGCGGCCCGACCTGCTCGACGCGCTGTTCACGGACTACTGGCGCAGCCGCTTCGGCGAGGAAGGCACCGGAAGGACGCGAAGCCGACCGCACGGCCTATCCGCTGCCGATCTTCGGCGTGCGCGACGGCAAGTTCACCTCGCACTACTCGCTCACCTTCATCGAGGCGGCCCAGATGGCGCCCGACGTGCCGAAGCTCACCGACGGCGCAGAAGGAAGCGATCGACGTCCTGATGGCGACGGCCGAGGAGCTCTGCTTCGAGATGACCCTGGAGCCCGGCGACCTGCAGCTCATCAACAGCCACGTCACCTATCACGGCCGCACGCCGTTCGAGGACGACGCCGCGAGCGGCCACGACCGCCTGCTGCTGCGGCTCTGGCTCACCATGCCCAACAACCGGCCGCTGCCCGCAGGGTCACGAAATCCTGTGGCGCAGCATCGAGGCCGGCCAGCCGCGCGGCGGCATTCAGCAGGTGACGATCTAAAGCACCTCACCCTGAAGAGCGGTCCGCAGGACCGCGTCTCGAAGGGTGGGAACCAGTCGTGCTGTTGCCTCACGCGACCGCGCGTCGAGACGGCCGCTTCGCGGCCTCCTCAGGATGAGGTTATTTTTTGTTGCGCAGCTTCCCACGATGCCGGTCGGGAAGAAGTAGACGCTGAGGACGAAGAGCACGCCGAGCCACAGCAGCCAGCGGTCGGGGTGGAGCAGGTTCGGCAGCAGCGGCAGCGCCGCGGTCGCCTTGGCGGCGACGCCCATCAGCGTCTGCAGGTAGTTCTGGGCGACGATGAACAGCGTCGGCGCCGATCACCGCGCCGTACATCGTGCCCATGCCGCCGATCACCACCATCAGCAGGATGTCGAGCATGATGGCGAAGGAGAGCGTGGTGTCGGGCCCGGTGTAGCGCAGCCACAGCGCGTTGCAGCGCGCCGGCCAGCGCCGCCATCGCCGGCGGCGAGGCAGTTGGCGAGCGTGCGGTAGTAGACGGTGCGGTAGCCGAGCGCCTCGGCGCGGAAGTCGTTCTCGCGGATCGCCTGCAGCACGCGGCCGAACGGCGAGTTGACGATGCGCAGCAGCACCAGGAACAGCACCAGCGACGACGAGGAAGACGAGGTAGTAGGCGATGATGCGGCCGGTGATGGCGACGCCGAACACCGGCACGTCGACCAGCGTGAAGCGCGGCCGCAGCATCTCCGGCACGCGGAACGTTCAGCCCGTCCTCGCCGCCGGTGATGTCGGAGAGCTGCGAGGCCAGGATGGCGAAGGCGCGAGGCCACCGCCAGCGTGATCATGGCGAAGAAGATGGCGCGCACCCGCAGCGAGAACAGGCCGATCAGCGACGGCCAGCGCGACGCCGGCGACGAGCGCGATGGCGAGGCCGGCCAGCGACCGCGGTCCAGGTCGCGCCCCAGCCGTAGAGCGCGATGCGCCACGCCGTAGCCGCCGATGCCGAAGAACATGGTGTGGGCGAAGGAGACGATGCCGGTGTAGCCGAGCAGCAGGTCGTAGCTCGCCACCAGCACGATGAAGACGCAGATCTTGGCCGCGGTGTTGAGCGGCTTGGCGCCCGGGAACAGGAACGGCGCGAGCGGCAGCGCCGACGCAGGATCGCCGACCAGCGCGACGCCGAGCAGCCAGCGGCTGCGCGGCAGGTCGCCGGAGAGGAGGGCGCGCAGCATCGCGCTACCGCTTGGCCACGGGATAGAGGCCCTGCGGCCGCCACATCAGGATGAGCACCATCAGCAGGATGTTGGAGGCGAGCGCCACCTTGGGCGCGAGGTAGCCGGTGTAGTTGGCCATCAGCGCCACCAGGAGCGCGCCGAGGAAGCAGCCGCCGACCGAGCCCAGCCCGCCGATGATGATGACGATGAAGACGAGCACGATCACCTCGCCGCCGATGCCGGCCGTCAGCGTCTCGCGGTAGAGCGCCCACATGGTGCCGCCGAGCCCGGCCAGCGCCGAGCCGGCCACGAACACGGCGACGAACAGGCGGCGGATGCGATAGCCCAGCGCCTCCACCATCTCGCCGTTCTCGACGCCGGCGCGGATCAGCAGGCCGAGCTTGCGTGCGGTTGAGCACGAGCAGCATGGCGAGCGAACACGACGAGGCCGATCGCCACGCGCCAGCAGGCGGAACTTCTCGATCGCCACGTCGCCGACGCATGATGGCGCCGCGCAGCGCCGTCGGCAGCGGCATCGGCTGTCTGGTCGCGCGCCCCAGAACACGTGGATCAGCTGCTCGGCGACGATCAGGCCGCCGGTCGTGATCAGGATCTGCTTCAGGTGCTGGCCGTAGACCGGCATGATGATGACGCGCTCGAAGGCCCAGCCGAGCGCGCCGGTGCCCACCATCGCCGCCAGCATGGCGAGGCCGCAGCGCCGCGAGGTTGAGCGCGAGCGAATCGGCCTGCATCCAGCCGCGCCAGCGGCAGCAGCGCGGTCATGCGCGACGATAGGCGCCGACGGCGATGAAGGCGCCGTGGCCGAAGTTGAGCACGTCCATCAGGCCGAACACGAGCGTCAGGCCCGCTGGCCATGACGAAGATCATCATGCCCATGGCGAGCCCGGCGACGGTGAGCGTGACCCAGGTCGTGGGGTTGCCGATCAGCGGCAGCGCCGCACGCCAGCACCGGCACCAGCAGCGGCAGGTAGTCGCGCGCACCGCGGAATGGGCTCGGCGGATGCGGCAATCGGCGACGTCTGGTCATCTGGCATGCGCCTTCACTGGTGCGCATCCGCAGGCTGAGGCCGAGCAGGCGCGGCTGCAGGCGCGCGTGTCGGCGCGCGCAGCGCCGCC
The DNA here is from genome assembly GCA_963697365.1 of uncultured Chloroflexia bacterium. Classification (GTDB taxonomy): domain Bacteria; phylum Chloroflexota; class Limnocylindria; order Limnocylindrales; family CSP1-4; genus CAIXZV01. The sequence goes on along the minus strand of CAVONT010000014.1, from coordinate 140,940 downwards.
ATGCTGCCGCGATGCACGATGCGGCCGTCGTCCATCACCGCGACGGTGTCGCCCAGCGCCGCGGCGAAGCGGAAATTCTGCTCGACCAGCAGGATGGTGGTCTCGTCGCGCTTCAGCTCGCGGAAGGCGTCGATCATGTTGTCGATGATGGCCGGCGCCAGGCCCTTGGTCGGCTCGTCGATCAGGATCAGCCGGCGCGGCTCGACGATGGCGCGCGCGATCGACAGCATCTGCTTCTGCCCGCCCGACAGCACGCCGGCCGGATGCGTCCAGAAGCGCTTCAGCGCCGGGAAGAGGCCGAAGATCCAGTCGAGCCGCGCCGCATCCGGCGGGCCCGCTGCGCGCCGCGAGGACCATGTTCTCGCGCACCGTGAGGTCGGCGAAGATCGCCCATGGTCTCCGGCACGTAGGCGATGCCGGCCGCGCGATGTCGGGCGTGGCCAGGCCGCCGATGTCGCGGCCGTCGAAGCGGATCTCGCCCGGCCGCGGCTTCCACAGGCCCATGATGGTGCGCAGCGTCGTGGTCTTGCCGGCGCCGTTGCGGCCGAGCAGCACGGTCATGCCGCCGCGCGGCACGTCGAAGTCGACGCCCTGCAGGATGTGATACTGGCCGATGTGGGTGTGCACGCCGTCGAGCGTGAGCAGGGCGGCTCAGCGCATCTGCCGCCGCCGCCACGCCGAGATAGGCCTCCTGCACCACCGGCGAGCCGATCACCTCGGCCGGCTCGCCGTCGGCCACCAGCTGCCCGTTGTGCAGCACGACGATGCGGTCGGCGAGGCTGCGCACCACGTCCATCTTGTGCTCGACCAGCAGGATGGTCTTGTCGCCCGCGCCCTTGAGCGGCTTGATGAGGTCGAGGATGACCGGCACGTCGTCGACGGTCATGCCGGCGGTCGGCTCGTCGAACATGAAGACGTGCGGCTCCAGCGCCATCAGGATCGCGACCTCGAGCTTGCGCTGGTCGCCGTGCGGCAGGGCCGCCGCCGGCGACTGCGCGCTTGTCGGCCAGCGTCGACGGCGCTCGAGATACTGGTCGGCGCGCTCGATCCAGTTCGCGATGGCTGATCCAGCGCGAGAGCAGGTCGGCGCCGCCGCCGGCGCGCGCCTGCACGGCGAGCCGCACGTTCTCGTGCACGGTGAGGTTGGGGAACAGGTTGGTGAGCTGGAAGGCGCGGCCGATGCCGCGCGCGTGCGCGCGCGGCGCCGCGCAGAGCCGGTGATGTCGACGCCGTCGAGCAGCACGCTGCCCGGCGGTGGCGCGGCAGCTGGCCGGAGATCAGGTTGAAGTAGGTGGTCTTGCCGGCGCCGTTGGGGCCGACGATGGCGGTCAGCGTGCCCGGCTGGAAGGCGCAGCTCACCGCCGTCGACGGCGACATGGCCGCCGAAGCGGATGGTGAGGTCGTCGGTTGCGAGGACGGCGCTGGCGTCGGTCGTCGATGCCGAGGACACGCGGCGATCTCCGAAGCATGAACAGGCGCCGCGGCCGTTGGCCAGCCGCGGCGCTCCGGTTCGAGCGATCTACGCTTGTTCGGATCGGCAGCGGCATCTCCTTGGCCGGGATCTCGCGCACCAGCTCCAGCAGGTCGCGTTGTCCGTGGCGTCCTTCTTGATGCGCCAGTGATACATGTCCTGCAGCGCCTGATGGTCCTCCTTGCGGAAGGTCATCGTGCCCTTGGGCGTCTCGAAGCTCATGCCCTCCATGGCGGCGATCAGCTTCTCGGTGTCGGTGCCGCCGGCCTTCTGCAGCGCCGCGACGACGGCCGATGGCGGCGCTCATGCCGCCCGCCACGAAGAAGTCCGGCGGCGCGTTGTAGCGCTTCTGGTACTCGGCCTTCAGCCAGTCGTTCATCGCGTTCTTGGGGAAGTCGTAGTAGTAGTAGATGCCGCCCTCGGTGCCGGCGAACTGCTTCCAGCCGGCCATCACCGGCAGGATGTTGCCGCCCGGCGCGATGATCGCCTCGTGGCGGCGTGGAGACGTGATCCCCAACGACGACCCGCTCTACCTGGGCATGACGGGCTTCGGGAGCCCGAGCGTGGTGCGCGAGCGGCTCGAGGCGGCCGATGCCCTCGTCGTCATCGGCTCGCGCCTCAACGAGCCCACGACCTTCGAGTACCGCGTGCCCGCGATGGGCCAGCGCTGGATGCACGTGGACCTCGAGCCGCGCACCGGGCCGGTGGGCTTCGCCGATGCGCCCGAGCGCGGCATCCGGACGGACGCCCGAGCCTTCCTGCGCGCAGCCGTCGCCCGCCTGAAGGACGGGGTACTGCTTGCCGAGCCGCTGGCGGCACGTGACCGGCACAACGCCGCGGACAAGGCTGCCTGGGAGGCTGCGACCATCGTCGACGGTCATGCATGGTCGGGTCCGGGAGTCCACCCGGGACGGATCGTCGCAGACCTCCGGCGGCTCCTGCCGGACGACGCAATTCTCACCACCGATGCCGGGTCGTTCGCGGGCTGGGCGGCACGTGGCTTCCGCTTCCGCCGACCGGGCACCTTCCTCGGCCCAACGTCCGGGGCCATGGGATACGGCTTCCCCGCCGCCCTCGCCGCCGCCCTCGTGCACCGCGAGCGGCGCGTCGTCGCCCTGGTGGGGGACGGGGGGTTGGGTATGACCCTCGCGGAGCTCGAGACGGCGGTGCGCGAGGGCGCCCATGTCGTGACCATCGTGTTCGACAACGAGCGCTACGGGATGATCCGCGGCCACCAGGACCTGATGGGCAGCCCGACGGCGCCTGGCACGGACCTTGGACCGGTCGACTTTGCCGCTGCGGCCCGCGCGTGCGGTGCCCGTGGCGTGCACGTGGACACGGACGCGGCGTTCGAGGGGGCACTGCGGACGGCCCTCGCGGCCTCAGCACCGACGGTCATCCAGGTGAGTCTCGATCGACGCTGGATGAGCGTGGACCAGCCGGCGACGGCAGCGGACGAGTGAGCCGGCCGACACTCCACCTCGTACCTGAGGCGACGTGGGAGGCCCGCGACCCCGCGGCGCCGTACCTGCCGGCCGCGTACGAGCAGGACGGCTTCGTTCACTGCACCGACGGCGACGACGAGATGATCGCCGTCGCCAACCGCTTCTACCGGGACGATCCGCGCGTCCTTCCTCCTGCTCACCCTGGACCTCGAGCTGACCGGCAGCCCGTGGCGGTTCGACGAGCCTGGCAGCCCGTACCCGCACATCTACGGATCGGTGGACCCGGCGTCCGTGCTGGAGGTCCGCCGCATGGTCCGCGACGGTGACGGGGCGTTCACGGGGATCGCCGCCCGTCAGGCAGGGTCAGCGCGCCCGTGACGGCGGCCACGGTCGTGTGGATGAGCGTCCAGGTCGGCCCCTGATCCCGCCCGGACCGCCTGTGAGTCGCCTGTGGTTCAAACTGAGCCGGCCCGCGAGGCGGTCGGACTCGGAAGTGGCCGTTGGCCGTCCGGTCCGTACGTGCATGCCACGAGGTTGAACCGCACCTGACTCAGGTGAGCCAGACTCAGGTGCGCCAGCGGCCAACCGGGCTCTCGAACCGCCGGTCAGCGGGGCGGGGCCACCACGATGCCGTCGTAGGCGACGGTCTTGGCCAGCGTTGTGCGGTGCTCGTTGTCCAGCGTGGCGTGGATGCGCCAGCTGCCGTCGGAGACCTGGTCGCAGATCACGCGCACGCCGTCCGCCTCGCCTGCCACCGTGAACCGCGCAGTGAAGCCGTCGTCGCGATGGTCGATGCCTGCGAGGTCGAGGTCCACGGGGCGGTGCCCGAGCAGGCGCGCTGCCCAGTCACGGATCACGAGGTCGGCCATGCCGTGAGCATAGCCGTGGATCAGCCTTCGGGCTCGGGGGGCGTGCCGGACGAGTCGGATGCCGTCGGCGCCGCGTTGTCGGCCTTGGCCATCGCCTCCCGCTCGGCCAGCCACCTGCGGCGCGGCTTGTGGGGCGTCTGCCACACCCACTGGTCGTCCTGTGTCGTCGCGCGCCACCACACGAAGAGCAGGAACGCGATGAGACTGAGGACGCCGGCGAGGAGCGGGGCGGCGCCGGCACCAGACCCCACGCTGGCGAGGACCATCCCGAGCACGATTGCCGCCACGCTCGCGGCGAACCAGACGATGACCGACCTGCTCACGCGATGCCTCCTGTCCGCCATGAGACGCGCGGGACGGCCGCTTGTTGCTGTCGGCCACGATTGGCCACCCCGAACAGGCCCAGCGACGCTACCGTGGCCTATCGTGGCCCCTTCCAGCCTTCTTCTGAGCACGATCCTGATCGGGAGCGGCCTTCTCGCCCCACGAGTCGGTGATCTGCTTGAACACCTTGCCCATGCCCGGGCGCAGGAGCTCCCGGTGATGCGCCTCCGCATCGTGATCGCGCCGATGGATGCGGGCCTCCTCGCGTGGGTCGAGGCCGGCACTGTCTTCGGGGTCGGGAACCTCGTCGGCATACGCGACATCGTCCGGCTGCATGCCCGGATCGTGGCTCGGCGCCTCGCGGACGTCAACGGGCCGCTGGTCCTCTCCGGCGGCACCTCTGGCATGCTTGCGGCTTGACGACCCCATCGCGAGTCCCGGGCATGGCCGCCCCGGCCCTGTCGCTCACCGCGCTCCTCGTCGTCGCGCTCACGCTGCGCCCGCAGCTGGCGGCGGTCGGCCCGCTCGCACCCGGGATCATCGACGACCTCGGCGTCACGTACTCGTTCGTGGGGCTGCTCACGACGATCCCGGTCCTGTGCATGGGCCTGTTCGCGCCGTTCGGGCCGGGGCTCACCAGGTTCACCGGGATCCGGTCCGGGATCACGGTCAGCGTGGGGCTGCTGCTCCTGTTCGCGCTCCTCCGGCCGTTCGCGGGTACCGGGGCGCTCCTGCTCGTGCTCACGCTCGGCGTGGGTATCGGCACCGCGGTGGTCGGACCGATCCTGCCGATGTACGTCCGCTCGAGGCTGCCGCTCAGGATGGTCGCGGGCACCTCGGCGTACGCCGCCGGCATCACGATCGGTGCGGCGATCGCCAGCACGCTCGCGGTGCCGCTCGAGAACGCGCTCGGGGGTTGGCGGGGCTCGCTCCTCGCGCTCTCCATCGCGTCCGTCCCGGCCGTGCTCGCCTGGATCCTGATGGTCCGAACCGCGCATTCGCACGCCGGCGCCGGATCCGCGACGCCACCCACCGCCCCCAACACCGAGCCCCGCTTCGTCCGCCCGAACCTCCCGGTCCGCCGTCTGATCGCGTGGGTGATCGGCCTGCTGTTCGGCATGCAGTCGTGGCTGTACTACGGCGTGATGGCCTGGCTGGCGAGCGTCTACATCGAGCGCGGCTGGGATCCAGCCGCCGCCGCGCTGCTCCTGACGTTGGTGAGCATCACGAGCCTCAGCGGCAACGTGCTGGTGCCGTGGGCGTCGCGCAGGGGCGCCTCGCGTCGCTCGCTGCTGGTCCTGGCCGCCCTCCTCGCCTCGGCCGGGCTGCTCGGCGTGGTCCTCGTTCCGGACCCGGCGCTCCTGTGGGCAACCCTCATGGGGATCGGGCTTGGGACCACGTTCACGCTGGTGCTCACCCTGCCGACCGACATCGCGGCCGATCCGCGGGAGATCGGTGGTGCCGCGGCGCTCATGTTCCTGGTCGGCTACGTGATCGCGTCGGTGGCGCCCTTCGCCCTCGGCGCCGTGCGGGACGTCACTGGAGACTTCGCGGCCAGCCTGTGGCTCCTCGTGGCGATCTCGCTGGCGATGATCCCGGTCGCCTGGAGCCTCGCTCCGTCCCGCCTCCGGCCCCCGGCGCGTGACGGTGGTGCGCCACCGCACCGGCAACCGGTCGCGGCGGCGCAACCCTGACGCCACCTCACGGCAATCGCCGTATCATCCCGTGACCCATCCGAAGCGCCCTGTCCGGGAGGACCGCATGTCACCCACGCGAATGCGTCCAGTTCGCACAGCGATCCTCGCCCTCGCGGTCGTCGTCCTCGCCGGTGTGCCAGTGGCGGCAGCCGCAGGGCCGGTGGAGCGCACGCTCGTGCCGATCGGCTCGGACTACCAGGACGACACGATGCAGCTCTTCGCGGCCGAGGCCGTGCGGGCGAGCGACGACGACGTCGTGCGCATCCTCGTGCTCCCGATCACCTACAGCCTGGACGCCTATGCGACGACCAAGAGCGAGCGCAAGAAGAACGAGACGCTCGCGCTGGCGCGCGCCGGGCTGGCCGATGAGGCCTGCAACGCGGTGAAGCTCCCAGGCCAGACCTGCAGCACCGACATGGTGCCGGTCCTCATCCGTCCTGATGCCGAGCTCGACTCCAACCTCGCCTACTTCGACGGGCCGAAGGTGGACGGGATGTACGTGCTCGGTGGCGACCAGACCGTCGCGATGCAGGTGGTCGCGGGAACGGCGCTCGAGGACCGCATGGCAGAGGCATTCACGGCCGGTGCCGCCTTCGGAGGCAACAGCGCGGGCGACGCCGTCCAGTCGCAGGACATGATCAACGGCTACGCCGCCGGGTTCGGCCCGGAGACCTCGATGCGCCAGGGCGCCGTGGACGTGTGGACCTGGGACGGGTCGGCCGATGACATCACGCGCGGCCTGGTCTTCGGGCTGGCGAACGCGATCATGGACCAGCACGTGTTCGAGTACGGCCGGACGGGCCGCTCGCTCAACGTCGCGCTCCAGACCGGGATGCCGATCGTGGGCATGGACGCCGCGACGGGCGCAGTCATCCGCGACGAGGATGTTCTCTCGGATGTCACGGGTGACACCTCGGGCTACGTCATCGACCCGTTGACCTACGGCGCCGAGGCGGAGTGGCTCGGCCCCAACAAGACGCTTTCGGCGCGCCGTGTGGCCGTCAACCTCGTCGCCCCGGGTCTCTCGGGTTACGACCTCTCGGACCAGGAGCCCACCTGGCACGGCGGCCAGGTCCCGGCCCCGTCGATCGATGGGCGCACCTACCCGGCCTTCACCAGGGCCGTGGGCTCCGGCACGCTGCTCCTCGCTGGCGATATCACCAGCGACCCGGCGGGCCTGGTCGGCCAGCGCTTCAAGGTGCTTGCTGGTGGCGCGTCGGCCAGGATCGTTGTCCTGACGACCGGCTACGCGAAGCAGGGGACGGCCCAGGCGGAGGCGAAGGCCATCGCCGCCGCCCTACAGCCCGGCGTGGCGGCCCAGGTCCAGTGGTTCGTGGTGGACGGGAAGACGCGTGCCTCCACGATCACGGACGCCCTCGCCCAGGCGACCGGCATCCTGTTCACCGGCGACGACCGGGCCCTCGTGGCCGGCGGCCTGGCGTCCCAGCCGGATGTCCTCGCTGCCGTCGGGACCCGCTGGAGGGCCGGCCATGCCCTGCTCGCGGACAACGCGGTCGCTGCGGCCCTGGGCAGCACGTACATCGCGGACGGCGTGTCCGCCGATGTCGAGGCCTCCGCGCCGGAGGACCTGCTCACAGAAGGGGTGACTGTCGCCGACGGCATGTCGTGGTACGGCGGCCTTGCCGTCCAGCCGCGACTGCTGCCGGACCAGAACTGGGGGCAGCTGTTCCAGCTCGCGCGCGCATCGGGCGACGAGCTCGCCGTCGGCCTCGACGTGGACACGGCCATCGAGATCGGCGACAGCCCGGCCTCGGTGGTCGGCGAATCGGCAGCCGTGATCGTCGACCCGCGCGTGGCGACGTTCGACACCGGCGACAACGGCTCGCTCGTGGCGAGGTGGCTGCTGCTGGACTCGTTCGCGGACAGCGAGACGGTCGCTCCCTAGCCCTGGACGTCGATCGGACGCCCGCTCGGGCAACCATCCGCGCTTGAGCGGTGCGCCGACACACGGTGCGGTCCCGGCGCTCGATGAGCGCCGGGTGCTCCGATCGTGCGTCGTGTGCCCGAAGGACCGCGTGGCTGGCGCATGCGGCACGCAATTCGTGACGTCGCCGCACGGTGCGAGCGCGGGGCGCTCCAGGAGGCGGCCGTCAGCCCTTGTGCGCGACCACCGAGAATGACAGCGGCACGCGTCCGCGCTGGTCGGCGCGCACGTCGCGATGGCCGGCCCACCAGTCCACCGGGTGCTCCGTCACGCGCTCTATCTGAAGGCCCGCGCCGAGCAGAGCGGTGATCACCTCGCCCAGCGTCCATGCGCGCGCGAACTTGAGTGCCTGCTCCTCGTCGGGGAGCGAGAGGCGGTCGATGTACTCCGGCGACCAGCCCCGCGATGCCTCGGCCCCACCGAAGTAGTCGTAGTCGGTCAGCATCCACCCACCCTCGCCGTCGCCGTCGAACAGCCACTCGGCTGGATGGCCCTCGAAGATCACGAGGCGGCCAGCCGGCGCCAGCAGGCGCTGCAGTACCGCTGCCCACCCGTCGAGGTCAGCCAGCCAGATGATCGAACCGCGGCCGGTGTAGAGCAGGTCCGCCGTCCCGTCCAGGTCATGGGGCACGGCGAGGACATCGGCCTCGACCCAGGTGGCCGGGGCGCCGGTGGCTGCGGTCAGGCGGCGCGCCAGGTCCAGCATGCGAGGACTGAAGTCCACGCCGACGACCTCGTCTGCACCAAGGTTCCACAGCGAGAGCGTGTCGCGGCCGCCGGCGCACTGGAGGTGGATCGCCCGGCGGCACCGGCCCCGGATGTCGCCGATCAGATCCTGCTCCACAGGGAAGAGGTTGCAGCCGCCGGACCGGATCATCTCGACTGCCTCGTCGAACCAGCCCTCGTAGCGTTCGGCTGCCTCATCCCAGGCCTTCCGATTGGCGGCGTGCCAGCCGTCCGTGTCGGCCTCCTCCTCGGGCGTCGCGGGACGGACGAGGTCAGGGCTGGGAGCGTGAGCGGGATCGTGCGGCTGCGTCATCGCGGGGGAGTCTACCCCCGTGGAATCGTTGGGGCCGTCGTCCTTGCGGACGACGGCCCGGCTGATGATGGCTCGGAGCCGGCGCAGAACCGGCTCCACGTGCAGATGGCGGTGGGACCGCTGTCCCATCCGCCGACGTCAGCCGGCCCTGGTGTCGCTCGAGATGTTTCCCGCCCGGGGACGGGTCTCGGGGTTGGTGGCACCGAACGATGCGTCCACGCCTGCCACAGGTCGACGCGCTACCTTGTTGCGCCGCTGCAAGCGTTGGCCCATTGCCATCCGCATCGCCACCACCGGTACCTCCGGGACGTTCCCAAGGGGAAGGAGGGTTCCAATGCCTTCATTATGTCCATCCGGGCGAGGGCCGCAAGCCCCCAAATCCCGGGTGGCTGCCGCAGGCGGTGCGCCGGCTCAGGCGGTGCCCCAGGTCAGCGGAGTGGCAGGCTGAGCTTGCTGCTGTTGGCGCCACCCTTGATGTCGATGCCCTTGACGGTGAGGCCGAGAGTGCCCGCCGTGCCGCCCTTCTTGAGCGTGAGCGTGACGGTCCACTTGGAGCCGGACTTGGTCATCACGGCGGTCCAGGGGGCGAGGCCCGGCTGCCGGACGACCACCTTCGGGGCGCGAGTGAGGCTCTCTGCAGAGACGGCGGTCACGGTCAGGGACTTGCCGCGGGTCGCCTCGGCGACGGACGTTGCGATGCGGAAGGCGTCGGCGCCGATGGTTGCGGTGCGGAGCGCCGCGCCCTGGGTCCCGTTCGTGGCGGCGACCTCGATGCGGTAGGAGCCGCGCGGCGCGAAGGACCCGTCGTCCTGCTTGCCGTTCCACGACCAGGTCGCGGCCCCTGCCGGGAGCGCGGCGTCGACGAGGCCCGTGCGCACGACGGCGCCCGACCTGTCGACCACGCGCGTGGTGACGGTCGCCGGAGACAGGAGCGTGAAGGCCGCGGTTGTCTTGCGGGCGAGGGTGTCCTCGTCCTGGGGGAAGAACTGGGTCGGTTTGCGGGTGAGCGACGACAGGGCGGCGTACACGTCGGCCTGCAGCGCAACGGGCCTGCCGAGATTGCCGACGGCGTCGCGCGGCGTGATGGTGACCGTGTAGCGCCCGTCGGGCACTGCCTTGCCGGCCGCCGTACGTCCGTCCCAGGCGATAGAACCCGCGCCCTCGGCCGCCGGCGCGGTCAGCTTGCGCACGGTCGTTCCCTCGGCGTTGCTGATGACGGCCGTGACCTGGCCGGCCTCGGAGACGGAGAAGGGGAGCGTGATCGACTCGGCGACCTTGTCGCCGTTGGGCGTGACGGTGGGCACCGTCGCCTCGCCCTCGCCGGCATCCCCGTTCCGTGCGCCGTCGTCGGGCGGCAGTTCGATGACCGGGTCGGTGGTGTCGATCCTGATGGCAAGCGTCGTGGTCCGCACGTTGCCGGCCTCGTCGCGGGCCCGCACGGTCACCGTGTGGTCGCCGTCGCCCTTGACGGTGACGTCGGAGTCCAGAGGGGCGGGGTCGCCGCCGTCGATCCGGACGCTCGCCGACTTCACACCGGATGTCGCATCCTTCACGGCCGGCTTGATGACGATCTTGCTGCGCCAGGTGTCGGGAAGGTCTCCGGCCTCGCCCTCGATGGGCAGCGAGATAGCGGGCGGCTTGGTGTCGATGCGGAGCTTGATCGACCGCCAGGCCTCCTTGATGCCGGCCTTGTCGACGGCGCGGTATTCGAATGTGTGGGTGCCGTTGCCCTCGTACACGACCGGGTCACCGTAGCGGGACGCGGCGCCATCATCGATGCGCCACGAGACGTAGGCCACCCCGGACAGCTTGTCCGAGGCGGTCACGGTCATCGTCGCCGCCGAGACAAGCCAGCCGTCATCGCCGGCCGTCGCCTCGGCGGACACCTTGGACACCGGCGCCGTCGAGTCGACGACAAACGTCCCGGTCCGGCTGACCGCGCCGTTGCCCCAGGTGTCCTTGCCTTTGAGCGTCCAGGTGTAGGTGCCGTCGGCGATCGGGTCGCCGTCGCCGTCCCGCAGGTTCCAGGCGTGGCGGGCGATGTCGTCGGTGACGGATATCGTCTTCACCTTGGCGTCGGCGGAGTCCCTCACGGTGAGGGTGGAGACGATCGACTCGGAGAAGCGCGTGGTCACGACCAGCTGGTCGTACACGCCGTCGCCGTTGGGCGACAGCATCCCGTTCGACGCGTCAGCGCTCCAGATGACCGGGGCGAGGCTGTCGCGCGGCTCGACCGAAGGCGCCCGCACGAACCCGGAGGCGTCTCCGCCGAGCTCGTCGACGGCCAGGGTTCTGGTGCCGTCGGCGGCGGGTTCCGCCTCGGCAGTGACCCGGAGGCGCGTGCCGCCGGCGAGCGTGGTACCGGCCTTCACGGCGGGATCGGCCGCCTTGGCCGCACTGCCGAAGAGGCCTGCTCCACCGTCGCCGACCTCGGCGGCACCCGGGATCACGAAGTCGGACGGGTTGCTGCCCGTGCGTTCGAGCGGCGTGCGGGTCACGGCGCGCGCGGTCAGCCCGAGGTCACCGACCAGGGATCGGTAGAAGCCCGAGGGGGCGTCGCTGTCAGGATCGGCGATGAAGGACAGCCCCGGGGTCCGCTGGCTCGCGAACGGCCCCACCACGTTGTCGTTGAACGTGGGCGCGGATCGGAAGACCTGCTCCATCGTCCGGTTGGTGGTGAACAGCTGGCGGATGTGACTCGTGGTCGGGTGCTCCGGGTGGCCCTCGGCGAAGACAGCGCGGGCGCCGGCCCCGATGAACCCTGCCCCGTAGCCGTCGATGCGCTCGCGGGAGTCGGCGTACGAGCCGACCGGCTTGCCGGGCTCGGTATTGCCCGAGGCGTAGCAGAGGTGGTACAGCAGGACCGCGGCGTTGGGTGCGAGGCGGATCGACGTGCGGATCCACTCCTCCCCGTAGTAGACCGTCTTGGTCGAGTCCGCCCCGGTGGACGGATCGAGGCCGAACCCGTTCTTGGTGTTGGTCTGGAAGGGCGGATACGGGCTTGGCCAACCATTGCCGTGGCCGAGGTAGACGAGGATGTTGGCATCCTGGGCCGCCGCCTTCACCTTGGACCACGTGGCATTGGGCGTGTAGACCTTGACGACGTCGGACGTGTACCTGCGGGCCTCGGTGACGATGGCGTTCGCGTCGGCCTTGTAGTGCGACGTGCTGCTGCCGACGGGGCCGACGATGACCACGACCTTCGCCTGGACGGCTGCGCTCACAGGCGCGGCAGGCATGGCCAGGAGGACGAGGAGCGCGGTCAGGACGGCGATGAGGCCGCGGTGCAAGGTGTGCCTCCATGCATCGCTACGGGTGGACGGTGGTCCGGGAGCGCCATCGTCGGTTGTCGGGGGCCGCTCGGGGCATCACCAGAAGGTCCCGAACCACACCAGTACCCATCGTCTGGCGCGCCGTGGGCACAGGCCCCACCATTGCGCGATGCAGACCCTGCCCGTTCGAACCGGTGCCGACGTCCACCTCGCGGATGCCTTCGCGAAGCCCGGTTGTCCACTCTGCCGGGAGCGCGTCCGCATGGAGCGCGCCTTTCTCGAGTCCGTCCTCGCGGAGAGCGTCCTCGATGTGGGCTTCCGCACGCGCCTCGACGCGGCGCGCGGCTTCTGCGCCGGGCATTGTGATGCGCTGCTCGGACACGATCGGCGCGGATCAGGGAGCCTCGGCGCGTCGATCCTGCTGCGCGCGACCCTGGCCGTCCGCCTGCGCGAGCTCGAGGCCGTCCATGACGATGCCGGCCGGGGCCGCGGGCGCAAGGCGGCAGCTGCGGCCCGCCCTCCGTCCTGTCCGGCCTGCGGGCGGGTCCAGGCGTCGGACGAGGTGCTGGCTGAGGGTCTCGTTGCGCTCTGCGCCGACCCCGCCTGGGCTGCCGCCGCAGCCGTCGCCCCGTTCTGCGTGGACCACCTCGCTGCGCTGATGGACCGCCGTGCCGCGCCCGCCGGGTGGCTGCCGGTGGAGCGGCGCCAGCTGGAGCGCCTCCGTGACCTCCGGGACCGCCTCGACGGCTTCGCCCACGCGAGCGCGCACGACCGTCGCCACCTGCAGACGGACGCCCAGCGGGCCTCGGTCGACGAGGCAGCCGATCTCCTGGCCGGGCGTCAGCCGCCCGACACCGCCGGAACGACGTAGACCTCGGACCCCGGCGCCACCGGCGTGTGGACGGTGGCCCGCTCGCCCGCGACGAACACGTTGATGTGGGTGCGGATCACCGGGCCGGCATCGAGGACGCGGTTCGCGAGGCCCGGCACGCGGGCGTCGAGCGCCTTCACGACCTCCAGGACGGTCCGTCCGTCGACGCGCATGACGCGTTCGCAACCGGGGAACAGGACGACGAGCGACCGGGGCAGGTGGACGACGACGAGCGCCTCCAGGCCGGCCTCAGGCAACGATGATCGCCTCGACAGACCAGATCGGCGGGAGGTTGTCCCAGATCCTCCGCCACGTGACCCCCTCGTCCGCCGAGGCGTACAGCTGGCCCGTGGTGGTGCCGAAGTAGACCCCCACCGGATCAAGGCGGTCCACGGCCATCGCCTCGCGCAGGACGCCGACGTACGCGTGCTCCTGCGGCAGGCCGGCCGCCTCGCGGCTCCACGTCTCGCCGGCGTCGGTGGTCCGCCAGACGGCCGCGGCGCCGCCGTGCATCATCCGGCCGTCCTCCGGCTCGGTGAGGGGGATGGTCCAGAACGCGTCCGGGTTGCGCGGGTGCGCGCCCGCCGCAAACCCGAAGTCGCCCGGCAGCCCGTTGGGCGTGAGGTCCAGCCACGTGCCGCCGCCATCATCGGAGCGGTAGACGCCGCAGTGGTTCTGCTGGAAGAGGCGCTCGCCGCTGCCCGCCGCGATGACCAGCTTGTGGACGCACAGGCCGTACTCGGGGAACCGGTTCTCCGGGTTGAACTCCGCGCGCACACCCGCGTTGCGGGTATGCCAGCTCGCGCCGCCGTCGCGGGTCTCGAACACGCCCGACGGAGCTGATGCCAACCCACATGCGGGCGGGGTCGGACGGGTGGGGGACGATGGTGTGCAGGATCAGGCCGCCGTTGCCGGCCACCCACTCGGGGCGGCTGGGGTGCTCGGTGAGTCCGCGGACGTGCGTCCAGGTCTGGCCGCGGTCCGTGCTCCGGAACAGGCCTGCCGGCTCCACGCCGGCGTAGATCCCGTCGAGGCCCGCGCGGACGCTCCACACGGATGTGACCGCAGGTCCGTCATCCCCGTAGGTGAGGCCCTCGCTGGAGTGCGACCACGTGGTGCCCAGGTCGTCAGAGCGGAACACGGCCGGCCCGAACCACGGGCTTCCGGCGGCAGCGTAGAGCGTCCCATCGGCATCCGCGGAGATGTCCCGGACGGGCCAGCCCTCGCACAGGGGACCCCGGATCTGCCACACATCGCGGGCGACATCACCCTCGAGGATGAACGCCCCCTTGGGCGTGCCGACCATGATCAGGACGCGCTGCTCGGACATCGGGGTCTCCCTGGGGGTGCTCGGACAGGGGCGATGGGGGGCTAGGGTAGCCGACCTGCGGCACCTCCGCCCCCTGCTTGTCCCTGCTCAGCCCCTGCACCCGTCCGTCGCGGCGCCATACGGGGGGCCACGCTAGGATCGGCGCACCTCCGGTACCACGCCGGCCACGCGGAGGCCCCACGTATGGCCGACACCGGACGCCAGAGAGGCGGCGCAACGATCGACACGCGGACGGACGGCACGCCCGACGACCCGCTCCCCGTGACGCGCGGAAGGCGTCAGGGGCCGGGTCCGCACGGTCACGGGCGTGCCCTGGGGGCGCCTGTTCGGCTACCTGCGCCCGGAGGCCGGTCGCTTCACGCTGGCACTGGTTGGGCTGGTGTTCGGGTCCGGGCTCGCGCTCCTCGTGCCCCTGGTCGTCGCAGGTCTCGTGACCGAGGTCGTGTCGGGCGGTGATGCGGCCGGACTCGACCGGCTGGTCATCGGGCTCGTCGTCCTGTTCCTCGCCCAATCGCTGGGCGGCTTCGTCCAGACGTGGATGCTGGGCGTGGTCGGCGAGCGGGTGGTGGCGCGTCTGCGCGCGCAGCTGTTCGAGCGGCTGGTGACGCTGTCGCTCGACTTCCACAGCGCCACCCGCCTGGGCGAGCTCGTCTCGCGGCTCTCGAGCGACGTGACCCTCGTGCGCACGATGCTCACCCAGACGACGACGCAGCTCCTGTCGTCGCTCATCGGCCTGGTGGGCTCGGTCATCATCCTGTTCACGCTGAGCCCGACGCTGCTCCTTGTCGCGCTGCTGCTCGCACCAGCGCTGATCGCCGTCGCGATCGTCTTCGGGCGGCCGCTGCAGCGGGTGAGCACGCAGGTCCAGGACGCGATCGCCCACAGCACCGTGACCGCGGAGGAGGCCCTCGGCGGCATCCGCGTCGTCAAGAGCTACGTGCGCGAGCGGTTCGAGGTGGAACGCTACGCCGCGGACCTCTCGGGGGTCGTGGCGCAGGGGTCGCGCCTTGCGCTGTGGCGGGCGGGGTTCGGCGGCGTGATGGGGTTCCTCGGCTTCGGCGCGATCATCGTGCTGCTGTGGTACACCGGCCACCAGGTGATCGACGGCTCGCTCGCCATCGGTACCCTGACCGGCTTCCTGCTGTACGGCATCACCATCGGCGGCAGCCTTGCGACGATCGCCAGCCTGTACGGCCAGTTCCGCGAGGGCACCGGGGCCGTGACCCGCGTGTTCGAGATCCTCGACACGGAGCCGACGATCCGCGACGCGCCCGATGCGGTGGACCTTGGGCCGGTGAACGGTCGCATCACCCTGGAGCACGTCACCTTCGGCTACCGCTCCGATCGCGACGTCCTGCGGGATGTCAGCCTGGACATCGCAGCCGGCGAGGTCATCGCGCTGGTCGGTCCCTCGGGGTCGGGCAAGACGACGCTGGTCGGCCTGCTGCCCCGGCTCTGGGACGTCTCGGCGGGCCGCATCAGGATCGACGGCCATGACATCCGTGAGGTCTCGACGGCCAGCCTGCGCAGCCAGATCGGCCTCGTGCCCCAGGAGGCGACCCTGTTTGGCGGGACGGTGCGCGACAACATCAGGTACGGGCGCCTGGACGCGACGGAGGAGGAGATCTTCGAGGCCGCCCGCTCCGCGAATGCGCACGACTTCATCACGGCCCTCCCGGAGGGCTACGACACCCTCGTCGGTGACCGGGGGTCCCGTCTCTCGGGCGGACAGCGCCAACGGATCGCGATCGCGCGGGCGATCCTCAAGGACCCGCCCGTGCTGCTGCTCGACGAGGCGACGAGCTCGCTCGACAACGAGTCCGAGCGGCTGGTGCAGGAGGCGCTGGACCGGCTCCAGGTCGGCCGGACCACGGTCATCGTCGCGCACCGGCTGTCGACGATCCGGGCCGCAGGACGGATCGCGGTGCTCGACGACGGCTGGCTGGTGGAGATGGGCTCGCACGACGAGCTGCTCGCGCAGGGTGGCCTGTACGCGCGGCTCTACCGGCTGCAGTTCGAGGCGGCCGAGGCAGCGCCCGATGGGTTGGCACGGGTTTGACCGGTCGGTCGATCGGGCGCAGGCTCTCCGGGTGACTCGTTCCCGTCCTCTCGGCCTGGTGGCAGCGCTGGCCGTTGTCCTGCTGGTCACGGCATGCGACCCGGCCCCCTCGACGTCGCCGACGCCGGCAGGCCTGGCGTCAGGCAGCCCGAGCGCTGGCATGACGGCCGCCCCGCCCTCCGGGCCGCCGCCGGCCTCCAGCCACGAGCTCTACGGGTTCGTGCCCTACTGGGAGATGGACGACACGATCGCTGCGCATCTCGCTGCGACACCGCTCACGACGATCGGCCTGTTCAGCGTCACGCACACGGGCAAGGGCGCGCTGCGCGACGCGAAGGGCTACCAGGCGATCACCGGCGCGACCGGGCGCCAGGTGATCCGTGAGGCGCAGGAGCGGGGTGTCCGCGTGGAGCTCGTGTACTCGAGCTTCGGGGAGAGCCGGAACCGCAAGCTCCTCGGGAGCGAGACGCTGCAGGCGGCCGTCACGGCATCGCTCGTGGGCCTGGTGACGGAGCTCGGTCTCGACGGGATCAACGTCGACGTCGAGGCGCTCGATCCCATGCTCGTGCCGGCCTACGGCGCCTTCGTGGAGGACGTGCGGGCGGCAGTGCTGGCCGCCGACCCTGCGGACCAGGTGTCGGCGGCGACCGGTGCGGGCGCCCTTGGAGCGGCCATGGCCGCGGCAGCCGCCCAGGCGGGCGCGGATCGGATCTTCCTCATGGGCTACGACTACCGGACAGGCCGGTCGAACCCGGGGGCCAGCTCGCCACTCGACCGGAGCGATGGCGGGTCGCCCTCGCTGCGCTCCTCGCTCGACCTGTACCAGGCGCTGGGGGTCCCGCCCGAGCGCACCCTGCTGGGCCTGCCGCTGTACGGGGTGATCTGGCCGGTGGCGGGACCGGCCGTCGGGGCGCCGAGCACGGGCCGGGGTGCCTCGTGGATCCTGCGCCGCAACCTCGACCTGCTCCTGGATCCCGAGGCCGTGCCCGAGCGTGACGAGGTGGAGCAGGTGGAGGTGTACTTCGTGGGCTCCGATGGGACGATTGGAGCGCCATCAGCGGGACCGAGCGCGAGCGCGGGCGCGGGTGCCGATCGGACGTGGAAGGCGGTCTACGTGGACTCGCCGACGACGCTGGAGGCCAAGCTGGCACTGGTCGACGAGCGCGGCCTGGCGGGCGCCGGGTTCTGGGCGATCGGCTACGAGCGGGGACTGCCGGCCTACACGGACCTGATGGAGCGGTATCAGGGCGAGCACACAGGCGGAGTGACGCCACGCCGGGCTGCGCCGGGTGGCCCGTCAGGCGCCGCGGCGCTCCCAGGGATAGACCTCGCCGCACGCGCACACGTACATCCAGGTCTCCAGGCGCCTGCCCTGGGCGTCCTGGGCGACCTGCGGGGTGCGCTCACGGACAGCCCGCAGGGTGCCGTTTGGATGCCGGTGATCGACCACCGGGAACCGCCTCGGATCCATCGAGACCGCCACCAGCCAGTCCGCCATGCCGCCGCGCCTCCATATCGAACAGATGTTCGCAGTGTAGCAGGCGGCCGGGCGTCCGGTCAGGCCGCCGGCACGGGGATCCAGGCCCGCACGAGGGTGGGACCACCCGCCGGGCTGACGATGTCCAGGCGACCGTCGAGCGCTCCAACGCGATCCCGGAGGCCGGCGAGGCCGCCACCGTCGACCAGGGCCGCGTTGCCGCGCCCGTCGTCGCGCACCTCGACCATCAGGTAGCCCGGCACAAGCCGCACCAGCACGTCGCAGCGCGCGGCGCCAGCGTGCTTGGCGACGTTCGCGAGCGCCTCGGTGACCACGTAGTAGGCCGTCCGCTCAACGGCGTTGGGGAGGCGCTCGTTGGCGGCGAGGCTGCTGTCCACGAACGCGGGCACCGGGGATCGTCCGGCCACCGCCGCGAGGGCCGCCGTGAGCCCGCGATCCGCGAGGATGGCGGGCGCCGCACCTCGCAGGACCTCCCGCAGCTCGGCGAGCGCGAGGCGGGCCTGGTCCCGTGACTCGACGATCAGCGCGCGGGCGCCATCGGGGTTGGTGGCCAGCCTCTCCTCCGCGAGCGACAGGTCGATCGCGAGCTTGACCAGCCGCTGCTGGGCGCCGTCGTGGATGTCCCGCTCGATGCGGCGCAGCTCGGTGGCCTCCAGTTCGATGGTGGCGGCACGGCTGTCCCGCAGTCGTGCGACATCGCGGCGAAGGGCGTCGGAGGGGTCGACGCACAGCAGGCCCTGGACCACGGCGCGGTGCAGGATGGCGAGACCACGGGTGACGGACGCCGCGATCGGCAGCAGGACGAGGCCGATGAGGAGGCTCAGGCCCACGGCCGCGGGCGCGTCCAGCCGCAACGAGCCCGGGTAGACGACCGGCTCGAAGCCTGCCCAGGCGAAGAGGCCGAAGACCAGCGGCGCGAGGATGAACCCGAGGGCCATCGTCCAGAGGGTCACCGCGACGACCAGTTCGACCAGGGCCAGGGGAAGCGCGATGACGGCGTAGGCGACATCGAGCCAGCGCGACGGATCGAGGAACGTCCCCTCGGCCCATTGCCGCAGCCAGGCCCCGTACGGCGCGCGTGGCGACCAGTCAACCGGCCGGTACGGGTGGGCGAGCAGCGGTCGCCGGTCCACGAGCGTCATGCGCCAGCGCTCCGCGCGGGCGAAGGCACGGGCCGCCTCGAGGCCGACCGCGATCACCGGGATGCCGATCAGTACGAAGAGCAGCGAGCCACCCGTGGAGAAGAGCGTGGAGACGACGGCGAACGAGGTGATCGCGACGAGGAAGCCGAGCAGGACCGTGAGCAGCGCCCACCACGAGGCGCTCTCGATGGGGGAGCGCAGGAAGGCGACGATCGGATGCCGGCCACGCCTGGTCGCCGCCGGCTGCGTGCCCTGGGGCGCCGGCTTCGCGGCCGACGCGAGGTCCGGGGCAGGAGGCGGCGGCGCTGCCGGAGCGGGGGGCGGCATGCTGACCATGGGGTCCGACCGTACCACCGCCGGCGTGGCGTCGGGGCCGCCTCCCGTGATCGGGACGCGGAGCGGGGTGGTGTCATCAGGGGTCATCGCGGCTCCTCGGGGGGCAGTCTCACTCCTGCGATGACCGTATGGTCATCACCACGCTGCGGCCAGCCGGGTGGCGGGCGTCTTCGGGGTGGGGCTACCCCCACCCTCCGGATGCGGCATGATCGACACATGGACAGGACTGACCTGCGCGTCGTGATCGCCGAGGATTCCGTCCTCCTCCGTGAGGGCCTCGCGCGACTCATCGAGGAGTCCGGGGGCACAGTGCTCGAGAAGGTTGGCGATGGCCCTTCGCTGGTGGCCGCCGTCCAGCGCCATCGGCCGGACGTGTCTGTCGTCGACGTCCGGATGCCGCCGTCCCAGCGCGATGAAGGCCTGCGCGCGTCACTCGAGGCACGCCGGCTTGTGCCGGGCACCCCGATCCTCGTGCTGTCGCAGTACGTCGAGCGCCAGTACGCGAGCGAGCTGCTGGCAGATCGCGCGGGTGGTGTCGGCTACCTGCTCAAGGACCGCGTCGCCGATGTGCGCGACTTCCTCGACGCCCTGCGGCGCGTGGCGTCCGGAGGCACGGCCCTGGATCCAGAGGTGGTCGCCCAGCTGATGGTGCGCCGCCGCCGGGACGACCGGCTGGCCGGGCTGACGCCCCGCGAGCGCGAGGTCCTCGAGATCATGGCCGAAGGCCGGACGAACGCCGGCATCGCCTCGGCTCTGTCGATCACGGAGGGCGCCGCCGAGAAGCACATCAGCAGCATCATCGCCAAGCTCGAGCTGCCTGATGGCAAGACCGATCACCGGCGCGTGCTGGCAGTGCTCGCCTACCTCGAGGCCGACGGCTGAGTACGCGTCGGCGTCCCAGGGTGCTCGCCCGCCTCTTGACCGGACAGGCCGCAGGACCGACGCTACGTGCACGCGCTGCGCACCCAGCCGGTCTCCGGCCTCAGCCCACCCGTCCCACGGGCCATCCAGGAGTCTCGACCGTGCCCACCATCACCCCGAACCTGTGGTTCGACGGCAACGCCGAGGAGGCGGCGGCCTTCTATGCCTCCGTCTTTCCCGAAGGCGCGGTCAACTCCGTCGTGCGCTCGCCCGCCGCCAATCCGAGCACGCGCGAGGGCGACGTCCTCCTTGCGAGCTTCACGATCTGCGGGATGCCGTTCACCGGCATCAACGGCGGGCCGCAGTTCACGTTCAGCGAGGCGGTGTCCTTCGAGATCACCTGCGCCGATCAGGCAGAGGCCGACTACTACTGGGAGGCGCTGGTTGCCGGGGGAGGGGAGCACTCGATGTGCGGCTGGCTCAAGGATCGGTACGGCCTGTCGTGGCAGGTCGTGCCAAAGCAGTTGGGCGACTACCTCGGAGGCCCTGATCCGGACGGCGCACGGCGCGCCATGGAGGTCATGTTGACGATGCAGCGACTCGACATCGAGGCCATCCGGGCCGCCTACGAGAGCACGGGCGCCTGATGGCCACGCCGCGCCCGTTCCCGATCCCGGAGCTGCCAGACACCATCACCGCCCTGCTGGCGGAGGCCATCGGCCGGCATCCCGACCGTCTCTTCCTCGGGGTGCGGACGTCGACGTCCCGCCAGGCGTCGCTCACCTTCCGGGAGTTCGGTGTCGCCGTCGACAACGCAGCCGCACGGCTGGCCCAGGCCCTGCAGCCCCGCCAGCTCGTGTTCATCCAGGGCTCGCCCGGTCCGCAGTACGCGGCGGCCATCTTCGCGGCGGCCCGCGCCAACGTGATCCTCATCCCGCTCGACATCCGCATGACGCCCGACACGATCGAGCGGATCTGGGAGCGCACCGCGGCCTCCGCGTTCCTGCTGGGCACTGGCGCCACGATCGAGCCTGCGACGAGCCCTCGCCTCGCCTCGCTGCCCGTCATCGACCTTGACGACCTCATCGACCCGCCCACGCCCGAGCAGGCGGCCGCCCTCGCGGCCCGGGTGCCGGCCGGACCGTCGGAGCCGATCGAGATCCTGTACACCTCGGGATCGACGGCATCGCCCAAGGGTGCCGTCCTGGACCAGAAGGTGCTCATCGCCTCAACGCGTCGTTGCCTGGCGACGATCCCGGCCGGCGAGAACCGCATGGTCTCGATCCTGCCGCTGTCGCACATCATGGAGCAGGTTGCGGGCCTGATCTACGCGGCTGCGGCGGGCGCGGAGACCGAGTACATCGCCACGCTGCGCCCGGACCTGATCGCCGCGGCGATCCGCGAGCACCGGGCCACCGCGCTCATCGTCGTGCCGCAGGTCCTGGAGCTCCTCCTCGCGGCGATCCGGCGCGAGGCGGAGAAGAACGGGCGGACCAAGCAGTTCAACCGGGCGCTGTCGATCGCGCCGTACCTGCCCCAGGGCCTGCGCCGCAAGCTGTTCAAGCGGGTGCACGAGGCACTCGGCGGCGAACTGCGGCTGCTCATGTGCAGTGCAGCCCACCTGCCGCCGCTGCTCCAGCGGTCGTGGGAGGCCCTCGGCATCGAGGTCGTGCAGGGGTACGGCTCCACGGAGGCCGGCCTCGTGACGACCAACTTCATCGGCGTCACGCCGCCGGGCCGCATCGGCTGGCCGCTGCCGCCGCTCGAGGTTCGGATCGGGCCGGACGAGGAGATCCTTGTGAGGGGCCCGTCCGTGTTCGGGGGCTACTGGGAGGATCCCGAGGCGAATGCCCAGGCCTTCACGCCCGACGGCTGGTACCGCACCGGCGACATGGGCGAGATGGCATCGGACGGGTCGTTCCGCCTGATCGGTCGTGCGCGGGCGATGTTCGCGATGCCCAACGGCATGAAGGTGCATCCCGAGGACGTCGAGGCCGAGCTGATGGCCAATGGCCTGGTGGAGCCGGTGGTCTTCGAGCACAGCCCTGGCACCATCGCGTTCGCCTATCGGCCGGGTGCCGCATTCAGCATCCAGCCGGCCGACGAGCAGGCGGCGCTGACGGCGGCGACGAAGGCCGCGAACGCGCGTCTCGCCCCGCACCAGAAGATCGCAGGACGTATCGCCTGGCCCGAGGCCGACTACCCGCGCACGCATACCCGCAAGGTGCGCCGCGGACCGGTGGGCACCCGCCTCGCCGGCGGAGCGCTCACCCGGTAGGGAGCCTGGCCGCAGGGGAGGAACACATGGTCTCGATCTCCTTCGGAGGTGCCGGGTTCGGCCCCGGGTTCACAATGCACGAGGGCTCCTGCCCGGAGCCATTCGACGCGCTGAACGGGACGCGGCTCGCTGGGCCCGAGGGCTCGCACCCCCTGCACCATGTCCGGCCCGAGGATCTGCTCAGGCCGTCCACGGACCACGTCACCGGCCAGATCGTCCTCGACGGGCCGGCGCGCGTTGGCGACGGGATCGAGGGAACCCTGCGGATCCAGGCGCTCAAGCCGATCGCGGCGCGATCGGCCGCGCTCCGCCTGGTCGGCCTGCGGCTCGTCGAGCAGCAGCGGAGCAAGGAGCACCGGATCGACGACGACACGACCCGGACCGAGCGCTGGGTGGAGGCGAACGGCGAGCTCTTCACCGACGACGCCTACATCGAGCCGGTCGTACCCGCGATCATGGCTCCCGGGCAGGTGTTCGAGACCAGGTTCCTGGTGCCCGCACCGCGTCTCGGTCCGCCGAGCGCGCACCTCGGTGAGGCCATCGTCGCGTGGGCGCTCGACGTCCGCTGGGACATCTCGATGGGCGACGACGCCTTCCTCGCCCTGCACCTGCCGGTGGCCCAGCATCCTGACCTGATCAAGGCCGGCGTCGGCAAGCAGGGAGGCATGGCGCTGCTGGACACGGTCGACTGCGGCGAGGGAGCCACGATCCACGTCAGCACACCACTGCCGGCGAGCCCGGGCACCGTGCTGCGGGTGCAGGCTTCATGGCCGAAGGCGCCAGGCGGCAACGCCCGGATCGAGCTCCACCGCCGGACGAACGCTCCGAACTCCACCGAGGGCATCCTCGCGTCGGCGGCGACCACCGGGGACGCCGTCAAGGCGGGCAGCGCCGGTGTCGATCTGCAGATCCCCGAAGGCGTGCCACCCAGCTTCGACGGTGCCGGGCTCGAGAACCGCTATGTCATCAGGGTGCTGGTGGACCGCAAGTTCATGAAGGACGCAGCGATCGAGCGCCCGATCGCGATCACGTAGCCGGCCTGCGCCGCTCGTCGCAGGCG
This sequence comes from uncultured Chloroflexia bacterium, assembly GCA_963697365.1. Classification (GTDB taxonomy): domain Bacteria; phylum Chloroflexota; class Limnocylindria; order Limnocylindrales; family CSP1-4; genus CAIXZV01. Next base: position 117,443 of record CAVONT010000014.1, on the reverse strand, counting down.
GCCCACACTTGCGGAGCGAGCCGCCATCGTCGAGGCCGGCATGGTGCTGCCGGCCCGCCGTTCAGCCCTCGAGCAGCTCGGCGCGCAGCTGGTCCACGGCCCAGGCCAGGTCATCGCGCTCGATGACCAGCGGCGGCGCCATGCGGATCGTTGATCCGTGGGTGTCCTTGGCGAGGACGCCGCGCCGCATGAGACCCTCGCAAACGCTCCGCCCGCTCCGCCCGACGACGTCGATGCCGGCCCACAGGCCGCGCACGCGGACGGCGCTCACCTTGTCCTCAGGGATCGTCCGGAGCATCGCCTCGAGCTCGGCGCCCAGCTCCAGGGCCCGGGTCTGGAACTCGCCGGTCGCCAGCATCCGGACGACCTCGATTCCGACCGCGCACGCGAGCGGGTTGCCGCCGAACGTCGACCCGTGCTCGCCCGGGTGGAAGACGCCCATGACCTCCTTGCGGGCCGACGACCGCGGACACCGGCAGGATGCCGCCGCCCAGCGCCTTGCCCAGGATGTACGCGTCAGGGACGACGCCCTCGTGGTCGCAGGCGAACGTGGTGCCTGCCCGTCCCAGCCCGGACTGGATCTCGTCGGCCAGCATCAGGACGTTGTTGGCCGTGCACAGGTCGCGGACGGCGCGCAGGTAGCCCGCGGGAGGGATGACGACGCCACCCTCGCCCTGGATCGGCTCCACCAGGACGCCGACCGTGGTGGGGTCGATCGCGGCCGCCAGTGCTTCGGCATCGCCGTACGGCACCCGGACGAAGCCGGGAGCGAACGGGCCGAACCCATCGCGGGCGGACGCGTCGTCGGAGAAGCCGACGATGGTCGTGGTGCGGCCGTGGAAGTTGCCGCCCATGACGATGATCGTCGCCTGGTCCTGGGGCACGCCCTTGACCGTGTAGCCCCACTTGCGGGCCATCTTGAGGGCGGTCTCCACGGCCTCGGCGCCCGTGTTCATCGGCAGCATCATGTCCATGCCGCACAGCGCGGTGAGCTCCTCGGCGAAGACACCGAGGAGGTCGTTGTGGAAGGCGCGGCTGGTGAGCGTGAGCCGGCCCAGCTGGCGTTCCGCGGCGGCGACCAGGCGCGGATGGCGGTGTCCGAAGTTGAGCGCGCTGTAGCCCGCGAGGAGGTCCAGGTAGCGGCGCCCGTCGGCGTCGGTGACCCAGGCACCCTCGCCCGTGGCCAGCACCACCGGCAACGGGTGGTAGTTGTGGGCCGCGTGGGCCTCGACCCGTTCGATCTCGAGCGCGCTCTGGGACGCGGTATGCGCAGTCATGCCGACCTCAGCTTGTTCCCCCGGGACAATGTGCCCCGATGGTTGCACGTTCTGGCGGGGCGCTGCGGCGGGTCCTTGGATCCTCCGGCGTCCTCAGGCGATGGCGCGGGCGATCGCCCCGACGTGGGCGGCCGTGGTCCCGCAGCAGCCGCCGATGATGGTCGCCCCCATGTCCGCCACCCGGCGGGCGTAGGCGGCAGCCTCCTCCGGCGTGCCGGGATAGGTCACTGAGCCGTCCAGGGTCCCGACCGGGATGCCCGCGTTGGCCTTGGCGATGATGTGCAGGCCGGGCGCCGCGGCCACCAGCGCCGGGATGACCTCCTCCACCGGTCCGAAGCCATCGCCGCAGTTGGCGCCGATGCCGGCCGCGCCGTGCTCGGCGAGCGCCGCAGCGGCCGCCTGTGGATGGTCGCCGAACATCGTGCGGCCGCGACTGAAGACGAGCGTCGCGATGACCGGCACGCCTGGCGCCGCGTCACGTGCACCGTCCACGGCGGCCAGCGCCTCCTCGAGGTGCATCATCGTCTCGACCCAGATGACGTCCACGCCGGCGGCGACCAGGGCAGCGGCCTCGGCCGCGTACGCCGCCCGGACCTCCTCGCGGTCGAGCAGTCCGTACGGCATCAGCAGACCGCCGGTAGGACCCATGGATCCGGCCACCAGCACCTCGTTGCCCGCGGCGGCTCGCGCGGCGGCCACGGCGCGGGCGCACACGTCGCCAGACCTGCCCTCGAGCTCCGAGCCTGCGAGCCGGAGGGTGTTCGCGCCGAACGTCGAGGTCAGGATGAGCCGGGATCCGGCAGCGATGTGGCTGGCGTGGACCTCAGTGACCGCGGCGCCACCCTCCGGCGTGAGGAGCCAGGCCTCCGGGGCTTCACCGACGGGCATGCCGGCGGCGAACAGCGCGGTGCCCATGGCGCCGTCGGCGACCAGGGGGCGGGATGATGCGGCGGGGGAGGGGAGGGTCGGCATGGGCGCATGGTACGGCGCTCCCGACTGCCGTGGGTTGCGGTCAGCGTGCGGGGACCGCGTCCTTGGCGTGGCCCTGCTCCCTGGTGCCTCCGCCGCGCACGAGACTCGTGACGATGCCGATGGCGCAGATCGCCGCGGCCACGATGAACGCATCGTGGATCGATGCGACCAGCGCCGCCGTCGCCGCTGCCTCCGCTCCGGCCCCCGTGGAGCCCTCGGCGGCGAGGTTCACGGGCAGGCGGAGGGCCACGACCGCTGCCGACATCGCGATGCCGAGGGCCTGCCCATTGACCCGCATCTGGGCGAGGACGCCGGACGCGGTGCCGATCCGGCTTCCCGGCACCGATCCGAGCACCGCGGCGCTGTTGGGGCTCATGAACAGGCCCTGGCCGACGCCCAGCAGCAGGAGCCTCCAGAGAAGGTCCTGGGGTGCGAACCCCGGCGGCAGGGTCGTGAGGGACAGGAGTGCGAGCACCATGAGCACCATGCCGGAGCTGGCCGGGATCGCGGGACCCCACCGGTCGGCGGCAGCACCGGCGAATGGCGCGACGATGGCCATCGCGATCGGAACCGGGGCCAGCATGAGGCCGGCCTGCACCGGCGTGTAGCCGGCGCCCTGCTGGAGCAGGAACGGCAGCAGGAACGTGGCCGTGAACAGGCCCGCGAAGGCGACGATCACGCTCGCCAGACCGAACGTGAACGGGCGGATCCGGAACAGCGCAAGGTCGATGAGCGGCTGGGCAGCGTTCCGCTCGACGACCACGAACGCGATCGCCAGGATCACGGCAAGCGCCAGCAACGCGAGGATCAGCGGGCTTGTCCACCCGACGTCCTGCCCTTCGGACAGCGCGAGCAGGAGGGCGAACAGGGACAGGCCCGAGAGGGTCGCGCCACGCACGTCGAAGGTCGCCGTCCGACCCGGCGTCTCGTCAGGCAGGATGCGCCGCGCCCACAGGATGGCGAGCACACCGATCGGCAGGTTGATCAGGAAGATCGCCCGCCAGCTCGCCAGGTCCGTCAGCAGGCCGCCGAGGATCGGGCCCAGCGTCAGGCCCAGCGAGACGGCCACGCCGTTGAGCCCGAGGGCTCGCCCGCGCTCCGGCCCCGGGAAGGTGCGCACGATGATCGCGGGTCCGATCGCCGTGATCGCGGCCGCCCCCACAGCCTGGAGCACACGGAAGGCGATCAGCATGCCGACGCCGGGTGCGAACGCGCACAGGACGCTGGCGGCGGTGAACAGGCCGAAGCCCGCGAGGTACACCCGCTTGAAGGTCAGGACCTCGCCCAGCCGGCCCATCGGCAGCAGCAGGCTCCCGATCATCAGCAGGTAGGCGACGGTCACCCACTGGACCGTCGTGATGTCGACACCGAAGTCCTGCTGCATCGCCGGGAGCGCGATGTTGACGATGCTCCCGTCGAGCGTGGACATGAGCGCGCCGAGGGAGACCGCGGTGAGGATGAGCCACTTGCGCTGCACGATGGCGCCACCGTACCGGGGACAGGCGTCCGCCGCGTGCGCCCGATCAGCGCCCGAGTGGCGGACCTCCACGGCTGGGAGCGTCGGCCACCAGCGACCGTACCGGCTGTACGCCCTCGGCTCCCTCGGGCTGAGGAGGTCCAGCATCCCGGCGGCCTCGGCCTCGAGCCCCGCCCAGGTGTCGTCCGGCAGAGGTTCGAAGGCAGTCGCCTCGATCGCCCCGTCCACGGGGCGCCAGACCCCCGCGACCCGCCCGTCGACGAGCAGCGTCGGGAGCGTGTCGCCATTGGACCGGATGACATGGGCCCGATACGCCGGCGGGATGAGGCGGCTGCGGTCGGCGTAGGCGAGCAGCACGCTGTCCCACATCGCCATGAGACGCGGCGGCGCGCTCGCGGCCTCGTCGGGGAGCACGCCGTCGGCATGGTCCAGGAGGTCCTCGCCAATGGGCCCCTCGTGGTGCTCCAGCCGGCCCGCGACTGGCTCAAGGGCTTCTCGCAAGGCCGTCCGCGGGATCATCGAGAACTGGCCGATGTCGGCGATCGATGCAGGCCCGAAGGCCTCGAGGTAGCGGAGCGCGAGACCCCGCACGGCTGCGGCGCGGTCGGCCGGCCGGTCGACGGGCGGGGCAGCCTGGTAGGCAGGGCGCGGCCCGAAGCTCCACGGCCCACGGACCGTGGCATGGACGAACGGGCCATAGTGGCGCATCGCCCACCAGGTGCCGGGCTTCGGCGTCTCGCCCACGCGCAGATCCAACCACGCCTCCATATCGGCATTCGACCGCGGGCTCGCCGCGTGCGCCAGCACCTCGGGCATGAGGCCGTCCATGTCGGCAGCCGTGAGCCCGGTCGCGAGGAAGCGGCGGTCGTTGAGGCGGGAGGCGCGCAAGGAGGTCTGCATCGCCTCGTGGAGGACCGGGTAGTCGGCCAGGGTCACCGCGTGCAGCGTGATCCGCATGAGGGTGGCCTTCACGATGGTCCGCGTTGCAAAGGCGGCGTCGAGTGCAGCAGGGTCGAAAGCCTCGATCCGGTTGTGCAGGGCGACGTAGGGCGACGCCGGCTCCTGGGCCTGGATGGCGACGATCCTGGATACGGCCTCGACGGGGGACATGGGCGCGCGCTCGAGCAACAGCTGGCGCGCGAGCGTCGCACGGTTGAGGCGGCGGCTGGTGAGGCGCATCGGGCGATGGTCGCCGATGCGGACACGGATCGTCCACTTCGCCATGACGGTCGCTCTGGATCGCGCCGGACACGCGCGAGATCCTTGTGAGGCATACCCGGTGGAATAGTCGCCGCAACGCGACACGCCCCCGGCAGTTCCTCTTGACCGACGGACCACGGCAACCGACGATGGCAGCCTGATCACACAGCAGGGGGACAGTGACGATGGACGGCAACATCGTGGTGGCCGTGGTCTACATCGCCTTCGCGGTTGCTTGGGTGGTGGGGTCCTGGCTCGTAGGGGTGACCGCCGGCAAGCGCGGGTTCAACGCCGTTCTCTGGGGCGTGTTCTCGCTCTTCGTGTCACCGGTTCTCGGGATTGTGCTGCTTGCCCTGATCACCCCGACGCGCGGTCCGCGCGCCGGATCGTGACGATCCGCATCGGCGGTCACGACCCCGAGTGAGCCTCCCGCTCACGCCGCCCCCGGAGCCGCGCCGCCTGTTGCGCCCGCTTCGTGAGCGCGGCGCGACACCGGGGGGAGCCGGGCTTGCGGTCTGCCGTCTTGTTGATCCGGGCCTTGGGGGACATCTGGTAGACGGGACGCGCCGAATTGGTCGAGGTAGTCGGCGGAGAGGGCGTTGTGCCGACTCGCCCAGCGCCGCCCGGCGGAGTCGACGGTGAAGGAGCCGGCCTCGTAGCGGACCTTCTGGCTCGACTCTCACAGGCTTGTGCCCTGCCCGACGAGGATCAGGTCGCAGGCGGCGTCGGCCACCGGGAAGCTGACCACGGGACGACCGTCGGCCCCTCGGCACGCCCGGCGTCGTGCTCGCAGGAGGCACAGGTGGTCCCGTCGGGGTGCTCGCCGGTCGGGGTTCGGCGGTTCGAGGTCCAGTGGTGGCGGACCTCACCAGCCGGCGTCTGGCGGACGCATCGCCAGCGCGTCTTCTCGAACCGACCGCCGGAGACGGGCCTGACGCCGTTGAGGTGGATGCGACCGTCCTCGTGCCCTTGCGGGCACGGCGATCGGACCTCCTGGCTCCTCAGCCTTCCCCTCGGCATCCCGTCCCCCAGTCGCACGCGGCAACAGAACTGGGACGACGCTGATCGGGCACCCCAACGTATCCACTTTTCCACCCGGGTATGCCTCACAGGGCCGGATCGTGTGTTGACCCGCGGGTCCGCATGCCCGACCCTTGTCGCATGTCGCAGCGCGTCCCGCCGGATCCCCACGTCGTGCTCGGTGTCGAGCGCGGTGCGACCCGAAACGAGATCCAGCGCGCGTTCCGGGCGAAGGCGCGCGAGGTCCACCCGGACGTGTCGGGCGGTGACACGACCGATGCGATGGCCGCCCTCTCAGCCGCTCGGGACAACCTCCTCCGCCACGCGCCCAAGGAGCGGCGGGCGACGACCGGCGAGCGGGTGGCCCCGGACACGGGCCGCCGGTTCGATGGCGAGTGGGACGACTACTGGTCGTCGTGGTGGTCCCCGCGCAAGCGCGACGACTGAGGCTCCCTACTGGGTAAGGCGCTCACGCTGCGCATCGATCCAGGCTCGTGACCGCCGGTTCTGGCCCTCGTAGCCCGCCTCCCACGCCCGGACGTACGCGGGGAGGCCCGCCTTCGCCCGGGTCCGCATCGACAGGAGCGCCCGATCGAGGAACTCCTCCAGGTGGGCGACGGCGCGCCGCCTCCGTGCTGGCTCCAGGTCATGCACATCGCAGAAGCGGTGGAACCGCTCGACCTGGTCGAGGCCCTGGAGGCCGGGATCGATGTCCCGTGGGTCGCGGATGGGGATCCAGTGACGCGCGGCGATGGCGATGTCGAGCAGCGGGTCCGACGGGCGCCGCGAAGTCGAAGTCGATGAACGCGACGACCTCGCCGTGCCGGACGACGACATTCTCGACGCACAGGTCGTTGTGGCACACGATCGAACCCGGACCGGACTCCCCGAGGTTCGTCCGGTTCCATCGGGCATCCGGCGGAGCCTGGAAGTCGCGCGCCGCCGCATGGAGCTCGCGCTGCAGGTGTGCAACTCCGAGGAGGATCGCCTCCGATCCGGCCCATGTCGGGAACGGCGGGAGCGCCACGTCGCCGTCGATCCAACTCAGGACCTCCCGGCCCCGCTCGTCGATGCCGAGATGGCGCGGGGCACCGGCGAACCCGACGGCCTCGAGATGGCGCAGGAACGCGGTGACGGCCGGTGAGTGCGGTCGGAATGGCCGCCGGACGGTGCTGCCGACGCGGACGACCTCGCCGCCTGATCCCATGCCGCCGGCGAGGGGGAGTTCCGTGTCGTCGTCGGTCACAGGCGCAGTCTCGCAGGGATGCCAGGGGGTCGGGGCTGCGTGGTGGGTGACCGCGCTCAGTCGCCGGCGAGGACCCGTTCCGGCTCGGCGCGCGAGGACGTCCTTGCGCATGTACACGACGATGAAGCGCAGGCCGCAGATGAACAGCGCCGTACCCAGCCCGCTGTAGAAGAAGGCGATCGCCCAGTCGGGCAGGACATGCGTCGTCCGAAGCAGGAAGCCCGCCGCCATCATCAGGCCCATCACGGCCCACGAGGATGCGGTGAAGAACTGCCAGAACGGGAGGCGCTCCTGCTCGCTCGCGCGGATGCGGCTGGTGTGCTTGCGCACGAGGCGCGAGAAGACGAACAGGTAGAAGACCAGGAAGATGCCGACGGCCAGGGGGATCAGGACAAGGTGCTCAGGCGCGAGGCGGAACTGGAGCGGGAGGCCGATCAACATCACCATGGCGCCCGCGAGGCACCACACGGCACCTGCGATCAGCAGCAGCTGGTTCTTCGGGACGGTGAGGGAGCGCAACGGCGGTACGACCTGCAGGACGCTGGTTGACGCGAGCGATTGTAGTCAAACGGAGGCACCACCCGCCCTGCCGGACGGCCCGTCTTCGGCGTACCGTCAAGTCATGCAGCGCATGGCCACGCCCCGGTCCTTCGAGGTTGCCTATGAGGGCACTCCATCATGGGACACCGGCCGGCCGCAGCCGGCGGTGCTGCGGCTGCTCGAGGAGGACGCGTGCGGGCACCGGGTGCTCGATGCCGGTTGCGGAACGGGACGGCACGCCGTCCTGCTGGCCTCGCACGGTCACGACGTCACCGGCGTGGATGTCGCCGCTGCCGCGATCGAACGGGCTCGGGCGCTGCCTGCCCCTGGACCGGGCTCGGCGACATTCGTGGTCGCCGACGCGTTCGACCTGCCCTCGGTCGTCGAGCATCTCGGGGCGCCGTTCGACTCGCTGCTCGACGTGGGCCTGTTCCATGTGCTCCAGCCGGCGGACCGGCGCCTCTACGCGCAATCAGTGGCCGCCGCCGTCCGGCCAGGCGGGGACGGCTTCGTCATCGCCTGGAGCGACCGGAACCCCTTCGGCTATGGGCCGTCCCGCATCCGCCGCAGCGACCTGCGGGATGCGTTCCGCGCGACGACGGGCTGGAAGGTTGTCAGCACGGAGAGCACGGTGCTCGAGACGCGGCTGGAGCCGGGCCAGGTCCATGCCTGGCTGGCCCGGCTCCAGCGCCTGGGATCGACGGCCTAGATGCCGGGGATGCGCACCAGCATCAGCTGGCCGCCTTCCCGCTTGTAGGTGAAGTCGGGCTGGCCGTCACCGTTGTTGTCCTCGCCGGGAGCCTTCTCGATCCACAGCGTGTGAGCCTGGATGTTGAGGAGGAATGCGCCGGGGCCGAAGGCGGCCGATGCGTCCACGATGCCGGTCGACTCCCACGCACCCCAGTTGCCCGGTGCACGGCCGTCCACATCCGTCGGCGCCGCCGTCGACGGACTGGTCCACCTTGACCACGACCTGCGGCGTCGCTGCCGTCGAACGGGACGTACCACAGCCGCGCGGTGGTGGCGGCCGGATCGGTCGAGCCGACGGGGAACTGCTGGGACGAGCCCGGGTCCTCGGTCAGGAGGACGCCGGTCTGGGTCGTATTCGATGTTGTCGGGCTGGTGGACCTCGGTGTAGGTCTTGACCGGGTTGTCATCACCCTCGACGAACACCGGACTCGATGTCACCACGGTGGGATCGCTCGGATCGAACACGATCTTCCAGACGCGGCCGTTGGTCGACCGACTCGGCGTGTCGAGCGCGCCGGGTGCCGCCGCGGCCGGAGTCCACCACGAACGCGACGTGGCGCCACCCCGGCCGCTTGTCGTAGGCGATGTCCTCGACGCGGACGAAGTTGAAGACGTTGTTCGCTGGCTCCAGTACTCGAGCACCCACTGCGGGCCGTCGATGCCCACGGGGCCACCGAGCGCAGGTCGCGCTGCCAGGACCGTTGGTGGGCGGCAGCGGGAAGCCGAAGTCCGCGGCCTTGACCTCGGTGCCATCGGCCTTGAGGCCGGTCGCGATCTCGCGCGGCACCTGATGAAGTGGCCGGTGACCGACCGTGCCGGAGCCGGGCACGAAGTCGTAGTAGTCGTTGTAGCCCGGCGTGTCGATGACACGAACGCCCACAGGTCGCCCTCGTCGGCGAGGAGCGCTGTCCGTGCTCTCGGCGACGTAGGAGTAGACCTGTGACTGGGCGGGCGCCGGTGATCCGGCCGGGCAGATGCCGCTGAGCGGGCCGCTCGTGAACGTGTCGTCGCCGGAGAGGACGACCGGGTACCCGTACCCGGGCACCGGCACGCTGTTCTCGTGGTTGTGGCGGCCCATCCCGTAGATCGGCTGGTGGGTGCCGGTGCGCACGTCGTAGGCGACCACGACACCGGCCTCGCGCTCCTCGGGACTGCCGATCGCGACGGGCCAGCTGTTGGTGGCACGGCGGACGTAGTCGGGCGTCTCCTCGTTGGTGAACAGGATGTCCCGGGTGAAGCCCTCGGCCTCGGTGGCGAGGTAGTTCGAGCAGAAGCGCTGGTAGCCGTTGCTGGCGTCGATGACGTACTTGCCGCTGAGGACGCCCCCGGACTGGGCATTGAGGACCAGGCGGCTGACCTGGGAGTTGTCGAAGTCGTTCTCGCCGTTCGTCGCCGTGGGGTTGGCGGTGTTGTACGGGAACGGCACGCGGCCGGTCTCGTGGTTGACATAGAGGTCCACGCGACCATTGCCGCGCGTCGCCACGGCGATCCCATCCGGGATCGCCTCGTACCGGTAGCCGCTGCCCAGCGTGTCGCCGACCGTGATGATCGGATCGACGGTGACGCCCGCCATGACGGGCTGGGCCATCGCGGGTTGCGAAGTGTCGAACCCGCTGTCGTTGGCGGCCACCGGGCCCGCGACCACGATGGCGGCAAGCAGCGCGATGCCTGGAGAGAGACGCTTCACTGGGCACTCCTCGACCTGGGGGCGGCCGGCGAGACGATCCTCGCCGCTGGTCGGGGTCCGTCTCCGGCGGACCGTTGCGTGACTGTGGGCGAAGCGGATCGCCCTGTCAACCGGGTTCCGCGTGACGCTCCGCGAGAACCGCGAGCGTGTGGTCAAGCGCCCTGTCGTCGCGGCACGGTTTCGCTCGGCGGTCGCTAGGGCTCCCGGGGTTCCGGGTCCGCAGGATCGAGGTACCGGCAGGGCGGTCCCTGGCGACCGTGCCGCTCGCCCGCCCAGCGGTCGCGCCACGCGGCGGGCGTCTCCACCGGGACCTCGCGGTGGGCCATGGCCAGCCAGATCAGCGCCCAGGAGCGGGGCACCACCCGGTACACGTCGTAGCCGCCGGCGCCGGTCGCCAGCCAGCGGCCGTTCGTGTGGTGATGGGCAACCGCGTCGAGCAGGCGCGCCGCCCGGTGCAGCGCCACCGTCGAGAGCTCGAGGTTCGAGAGCGGGTCGAGGTGGTGGCCATCGCAGCCCTGCGTCGTCACGAGGACCGTCGGTCGGAAGGCGTCGGCCACGGCCGGGACCACCCGCGTTACGGCATCCAGCCAGGATGCGTCCGACGTGCCCGCTTCGAGCGGGATGTTCACAGCACTCCCCTCGGCCCCGTGGCCGCCGCGGTCGTCTTCGAACCCCGAGCCCGGGAACAGCGTCAGCCCGCTCTCGTGGATCGAGATCGTCTGGACCAGCGGATCGTCCCAGAAGATCGCCTCGACGCCGTCGCCATGGTGGGCATCGACGTCCACGTACAGCACCCGGTGCCCTGCGACGCGTGGCGCGCCGGATGGCGACGGCGAGGTCGTTGTAGACGCAGAAGCCGCCAGCCCGACCCGGGAACGCGTGGTGGAGGCCGCCGCCGGGGTGGAACGCGTGCACGACCTCGCCCGCGAGAATCCGGTCCATGGCGCGCGAGCGTCCCGCCGACGACGCCGGCCGATGCCTCGTGCATGTCGTAGAACGGCGGCGTGTCCCGGTCGTCGAACCCGGATTCCGCCGCCGCCTCCGGGTAGTCGGACAGCAGCCGGACCAGCCGGAGATAGTGGGCCTGGTGGATGGTCAGCAGGTCCGCGTCGGTGGCGGGAGTCGGCGCCACGAAATCGGTCGCGCCCAACTCCCGCAACAGGTCGATGCCCGGCCCGAAGCGGCGCGGGGTGAACGGGTGCGGATCGCCGAAGTCGTAGGCGTGGTTGGCAGGTCCGTAGACGACCAGCGGCGTGGAGTCCATGGCGCCTCGTGGGCGGGCACGCCCTCGCGTACCATCGGGGCGAGCCGGGTGAGCCGACGCGCGCGACAGTAGCACGTGGGCGGACGTCCGGACGGTGGAGCAGGGGAGTCCGACGTGGAGCGACCGGGCGCGGCCCAGGCGCGCGACGAGGCGCGGGACACCATCCTGCGCGACGGCTCGTCGATCGTGATGCGCGACGCCGTGCCGTTCGACGAGGACGCGCTGCTGGCGTTCCTCGAGAGCCTCGACGACGAGACCCGGCGGCTACGGTTCGCGACGCTGCGCCCGAACCTGCCCGCCCGCGCCCACCGCTGGGCGGTGCCGGAGCGTCCCGGCGACGTGTCACTGGTGGCCGAGACCGGCGCCGTGGCCCGGACGGCATGGGCGGCGTGATCATCGGCAACGCGAGCGCGGACCAGCTCGGGCACGACAGCGCCGAGGTCGCGTTCGTCGTCGCCGAGGAGTACCAGGGCCTGGGCGTCGCCACGCTCCTGATCGAGGAGCTGGCGCGGCGGGCGAACGCGGCCGGCATCACGACGTTCCACGCGGAGGTCCTGCCCGAGAACGCGAAGATGCTGGAGGTCTTCCGGGCGACCGGCTTCCCGCTCCGGGTGCACGCCGACATCGGCGAGCTGCGGGTGGAGTTCCCGACCGAGCTGACCGGGCGAGGCGCGAGCAGCGATTCGAGCGACGCGAGCAGCTGGCCGCGGCGGCCGCGGTACGCACGCTGCTGCACCCCGCGCTCGGTCGCGGTGATCGGCGCGTCGCGGCGGCGTGGGACCGTTGGCGGCGAGCTGTTCCACAACCTGCGTGGCCGGCGGCTTCGCGGGGCCGGTCTACCCGGTCAACCCGGGCGCGGACGTCGTCCAGTCGCGTCGCCGCCTACCGGTCGATCCTCGACGTGCCCGGGCCCGTGGACCTCGCGGTGATCGCCGTGCCCGCGGCGCAGGTCGTGGGGGTCGTCCGGGAGTGCGCCGAGCGAGGGCGTGAAGACGGTGATCGTCGCATCCCGAGGCTTCGCCGAGGCCGGCGCGGACGGCACCGCCCGCCAGCGGCGAGCTGGTCGCGGCGTGCCGCGGCGCGGGGATGCGGCTGGTAGGCCCCAACAGCATGGGCGTGATCAACCCCGACCCTGCGGTGCGCCTCAACGCGACGTTCGGCACGGCGGCCCCGGCCCATGGCGCGGTCGGGCCTCCTGTCGCAGAGCGGAGCGCTCGGGATCGCGCTCATCGATCATGCGAACCGCACGGGCCTGGGGCTCGCGCCTTCATCGCCATCGGCAACAAGGCGGACCTGTCCGGCAACGACTTCCTCCAGTACTGGGAGGAGGACCCGTCCTGCTCCGTGATCGCGCTGTACCTGGAGTCGCTGGGCAACCCGCGCAAGTTCAGCCGGATCGCCCGGCGCGTGGGACGCACCAAGCCCGTCATCGCCGTGAAGAGCGGGCGCTCGGCCGCTGGTGCCCGGGCAACCACGTCGCACACCGGGGTGCGCATCGGCCAGTCCGACATCACGGTCGAGGCGCTCTTCCGGCAGGCGGGCGTCGTGCGGACAGATACCTTGGGCGAGTTCTTCGACGTTGCTGCCCTGCTCGCCGAGCAGCCGCTGCCCAGGGGGAACCGCGTTGCCATCCTGACCAACGGGGGCGGCCCCGGGATCCTCGCGGCGGACGCCTGTGAGGCGGCCGGACTGGAGGTGCCGCCCCTCAGCGACACCCTCCGTGCGGAGCTGTCCGCGTTCCTGCCGCCGGAGGCCGCGCTCGGCAACCCGGTTGACCTGGTCGATGCATCGCCAGGTGCCTACGGGCGGGCGCTCGCCACGCTGGCGGCGTCCGACGATGTCGATGCGGTCATCGCGCTGTACGTGCCGCCGCTCGGCGGCGATGCTGCGGCCGTCGCGGCCGCGATCCGTGATGACCGCCGCCGGGCTCGGCGCACCGGTGCCGGTGCTCGCCGTGTTCATGGCGGCCGGCAGCGGCCCCGATGCCCTCCGGGACGCCACGACGCGTATCCCGGCGTACACCTACCCGGAGGATGCGGCACGTGCCCTGGGCCACGTGGCGCGCTACGCGGCATGGCTGCGCGCGGCCCCCGGCACGGTGCCGGTGCTCGGCGACATCCGCGAGGATGCTGCAGCCGCGGTGATCGCCGACGCCCTGTCGCGCCTCGAGGGCGCCACGGTCCCACTTCGAGGTGGCGTCGGGCGGACGCCGGCGTTCGAGGTGCCGGCCGCCGGAACGTCCGCCACGCGCTGGCTTGGGCCTGACGAAGTGGCGGCCCTCCTGGACTGCTACGGCATTCGCATCGCCCCGTGGCAGCTCGTGCGGACAGCCGGTGATGCAGGTGCTGCGGCCGAGGCGTTCGGCGGCCTGGTCGCGCTCAAGGCCGTGGTGCCGGGAATGACCCGCAAGGTGGAGGCGGGCGCCGTCCAGCTCGCGCTTGAGGGCTCGCGCGAGGTGACCGAGGCGGCCCAGGCGATGGGCGCGCACCTGGCGGCCGCCGGGCACCAGGTCGAGGGCTTCCTTGTCCAGCAGATGGTGGCCGCCGGGATCGAGATGCTGGTGGGCGTGGTCCACGACCAGCTGTTCGGCCCTGTCATCGCCTGTGGGGCCGGCGGTGGCGATGTGTCCCGGCTGCGGGACGTGGGCGTGCGGATCACGCCGCTGACGGACCGCGACGCGTCCGAGCTTGTCGCATCCCTCGACGCCTACGTCGCCCTGACGGAGCCCGCTTTGGGCCCGCCGGCAGACGTGGCTGCGCTTGAGGACACCCTGCTGCGGGTGAGCGCCATGGTCGAGGCCCACCCGGAGATCATCGAGATGGACCTCAACCCGGTCATCGTGCTGGCGGATCGCGCGGTCGTGGTGGACGCCCGGGTGCGCATCGAGCGAGCCCCGGCCTAGCGTCAGCGCGATCGGCCACTGTGGTGGACCTGTGCGCAAGGCCCGCAATCCGGCGGCCCGGATGGGGTCGAGGCGCCCGGTCCGTCTGGCTCTTGGCGGGACGCGGCGGGTCGGGGACCATGACGCCCAATCGGGGTCCAGGCGAGGCTGAGCGTGCCGACCGTGGCGCATCGCACCGGCGTCCTCGTGTCCATGCGTCGGGCCGCGCCCCCGCCGGCGGCATGATGACCCTGCGGGACGTCGTGGAGATCCGGCTCACGCGTGTCAAGGCGCACCTCGTCCTCGAGCCGGAGCTGTCGCTGATCGACTGCGGCTATGCCGGGTCGGCGCGCCGCATCGCGCGGGCGATCGAAGCGCTCGGGCGATCGCCCGGTGATCTCCGGCGCGTCATCGTCACCCACGGCCACCCGGACCACGCCGGGCAGCGCGCGCGAGCTGGCGACGCTCGGAGCGACGATCCTCATCCACCCGGCCGACGCGGAGCGCCTCGCGACCACCTGGCGAGACGTGGCGCGACGGCCGTCGAGGAGCCGCGCTGTTCGCGGCGATGACGCCCGAGCCGCCGGCCGTCCAACCCATCGAGGACGGCGACGTCCTGCCGGTCCTCGGCGGCCTCCGGGTCGTCCACACGCCCGGCCACACGCCCGGGCAGCGTGTGCCTGTACGGCGCCCGCGACCGGGTCCTGTTCGTGGGCGACAACCTCCAGCGCCGGTTCGGCCGGCTGTCCTTCGCAAGCTCGCTGTACAGCGACGACTACGCGCCAGGCCCGCAGGTCGATGGCCCGCCTGCTCGACCTCGACATCGAGACGATCGTGTTCGGTCACTTCGCCGCCATCGACGGGAGGCGCGGGCGAGGTGCTCGGCGAAGCTGGTCAGCCGGACGACACTGACCAGCAGGGGAGGGCCCAGTCGTGCAGATCCCGGAACCCCGTCGACCCTCGTCGACCTCGTCCGGCTCGGAGGCCGAGCGGTTCGACCGCCGGCCGGCGCTGCTGATCCGGCCGTTCTTCCGGACCCGGACATGGCGGTACCGCGACCTCGCGGCGCATCGTGCCCCAGGCGGCCGCGGCGGTCCTGCGGGACAACGGGGTGGGGGAGGGCGACCGCGTCATCCTGTGGGCGGTCAACCGGCCCGAGTGGGGGATCGGCCTGCTTGCGTGCGCCCACCTCGGCGCCGTCGCCGTCCCGCTCGACGTGCGCCACCCCGTCGACTTCGGCCGCAAGATCGTCGGCCAGACCGACGCGAAGCTGGTCCTCGCCTGCCGCCAGACCGACGCGTCCGCGCGTGCCCTGGGGCTGCCCGTGCTGTGGGTCGAGACGCTGGTCGACGAGGCACGCCGTGCGGACGCCGGTGCCCGCGGCCGCCGTCACCCCGGACACGCTCGCCGAGATCGTGTTCACCAGCGGCACGACGGGCGAGCCGAAGGGCGCCATGCTGACCCACGGCAACCTCGTGCGCACCGCCGTCGCGCATGACGAGCGTGCTGCCGTTCGACACGCAGGAGCGGCTGCTGTCGGTGCTGCCGCTGTCACACCTGTACGAGCAGGTGCTCGGCTTCCTGGCGCCGCTCGACCGTGGGCGCCAGCATCGTCTACCCGGTCAGCCGCCAGCCGGCGGTCCTCGTCCGGACCTTCCGCGACTTCGGCGTGTCGACGCTGCTCATCGTGCCCGCAGGGCCTGCGGCTGCTCGACGCCGCGATCGAGCGGCGGGTGGACCAGGCCGGCGAAGCGAGCATCGTTCGAACAGGCTCCACGCCGTTGCGGGCCGCGTCCCGAAGCCGTCCGGCGACTGCTCTTCCGGCGGATCCTCGCGGAGTTCGGCGGGCGCCTGCACACGATCGGCGTCGGGGCATCGGCCCTCGACATCGACGTCGCCCAGCGCTGGACCGACATGGGCATCGACGTCCTGCAGGGCTACGGCGCCACGGAGATGGGCCCCGTCGTCACCTTCACGCGGCCGGAGCGCAACGTCCTCGGGACGGTCGGTGAGCCGATCCCGGGCGTCGAGATCCGGATCGCCGACGACGGCGAGATCCTGGCCCGCAGCCCGGGCCGCTTCCTCGGCTACTGGCAGAACCCCGAGGCGACCGCCGCCGCGATCGACGCCGACGGCTGGTACCACATGGGCGACCTCGGGGCGATCACGCCGGACGGGATGCTCACCTTCCGCGGCCGCAAGAAGGACATGCTGGCGCTCCCCGACGGCCAGAAGGTCTACGCGGAGGACGTCGAGGCGATCCTCCGCGAGGACCCGCGGGTCAAGGACGCAGCCGTCGTCGGCTGGCCGCTGGGATCGGACCTGCGTGTCCACGCGGTCCTGCTGCTCGACGATGCCGGCGTGGCGTCGGATGTCGTGGCCGCGGCGAACGTCCGCCTGGCGCCCCACCAGCAGATCCGCGGCTCCACCGTCTGGCCGGACGAGGACCTGCCCCGGACCCACACCCTCAAGGTCCGCAAGCCGGACATCCTGGCGCGACTCGACGAGGTTGCCCGGCCGGCGTCGGCGCCCATCCCCGCGGCGGCCTCCAAGCTGGCCCGCGACCCGCTCGACGCCGAGGTCGATCCGATCACCGTGATCGTCGCCGGCCTCGCCGGCGTTCCTGCCGCGACCATCCTGCCCACGGCGCGCCTCGCCTCGGACCTTGCCCTGGACTCGCTCCAGCGCGTGGAGCTCCTCGGCATCATCGAGGAGGAGACCGGCGTGTTCGTCGACGACGAGGTCCTCGAGCCGGACACCACCGTGGCCGGCGCTGATCGCCCTGGTGGAGGCTGCGCGCGGCGCCAAGCGTGGCCTGGGAGCCTGGCGATGGCCGCTCTCACCGGTGGTGCGTGCGACCGGCATCGCGTTCCAGGTCCTGCTCATGTACCCGTTCGTCCATTGCTTCTACCACGTGCGGACCCGCGGTCTCGAGCGGCTCGTGAGCGCGGATGGTCCGTACCTGCTCACGCCCAACCACTGTCTCCACCTCGACAACGCCATCATCCTGTCGAGCCTGCCCTTCGCGATCCGCTGGAAGCTTTCGGTGGCGGCTGCCGCGGACACGATCTACGACAACCCCCTGCGTGGCGTCCTGGCCTCGGTGATCGCCAACGCCTTCCCGCTCCAGCGGGAGGGTGGCGTCCGCAAGAGCCTCGAGCTGCTCGGGTCGCGCATGGACCACGGCTACAACGTGCTGCTGTACCCGGAAGGCAAGCTGACGGTCGGCGGGCCCCTGCAGCCGCTCCGCGCGGGCGCGGGCCTGATCGCCGTCGAGGGCGGATCGCCTATCGTGCCGCTGAAGCTCAAGATCAACCGGATGTCGATCATCGACCGGCGCCGGTTCCCGTCGGCGCTTCGTGGTGACGTCGAGCTTGTCGTCGGCGAGCCGATGTGGTTCGACTCCACCATGGACCATGCGACGGCGACGACGCGCCTGGAGGCTGCGCTGGCCGAACTCTGAGGACCCCCGAGTCGTGGCAGCCGCGGTCGCCGGTCCGGCAGCGGCCGCGGTCGTCAGTCAGCCGCGGGGCCGAAGCCCTTCGCGCGCAATTCGTCGGCGACGGCGCGCAGGCAGCGCGGGCACAGGCAGTCCTCGAACGGACCGACGCCCTCGGGCAGGGGCACTGGCAGGCGGAACGCCTCCAGCGAGCACCAGCATGACCCTTCCACGCCGAGGTTGGCGCAGCCGAACTGTGTCCCGCATCGCTCGCACGTCGACTGGCGGGTGGCGAGGGCCGGGTCCCAGCCGCTGATCGAGTCGGTCACGGCGTGTGTCGCTCCTGGGTGCAGGAAGTTCTGGTGCGCCCGAGTGTAGTTGGCGGGTCTGGCCTGCGTCCGGCCGCGCAGCCACGAGGCCCTCCAGCGTGTCGGCGCTGCTGAGGACAGCAGATCCCTCGGTGCGAGGCTCGGATCCGGACGAATCCCTGTAACAGCAGACGGTCCAGCGACGTCTCACCCGCAACCGAGACCTGGGTTCGTGCTCCCACGCCCGGCATCACCGGGATCCGCTCATGCACGCGAGTCACGCTCGCCACCTGCGCCATCGCCAGTTCGCCGCCCGCCGCAGCCGGCACGGCTCACCCGCGGCCAAGGCGGTGGTGCTCGTGATCCCCATCGTTGTGCTCGTGGTCCTCCTGGGTGTCGGGCTGGCGACTGCGACGTTCGCGCTGGCCGGCTACGCCTACTACGCCAAGGACCTCCCGGAGCCGCGCCAGGCGTTCGAGGCCATCGAGTTCAGCCGGCAGACCAAGGTCTGGGACCGGACGGGCAAGGTGCTCCTGGCCACGTACGGCACCGACCGCCGCGAGCTCGTCGGGTACGAGGACATCCCACCAACGCTCGTCGATGCCACGACCGCGATCGAGGACAAGGACTTCTGGGACAACAGCGGCTTCGATCCGGTGGGCGTTCGTGGCAGCGGCGATCGACACGCTGCAGGGCCGGCCGAGGGGCGGCTCCACGATCACCCAGCAGCTCGTGCGCGTCAGGCTCCTGCCGGAGAAGTACACCGACCTCAACGTGGATCCCTACGAGCGGAAGGTGCGGGAGATCATCCAGGCGATCCGGCTGACGCAGGCCTATCCGGGCCCCGAGGGCAAGCGCGCCATCATCGAGGTGTACCTCAACAACAACAACTACGGGAACCGTTCCTACGGCGTCGCAGCCGCCGCGCGGGCGTACTGGCGCAAGGACCTCGCCGACCTGACGCTCGCCGAGTGCGCGCTGCTGGCCGGCATTCCCAAAGCGCCGACGACCTTCGACCTCGTCCGCAATGCCGTCGAGGAGCCGTACACCGACGAGGACGGCAGGGAACAGGTGCGGCTGGTGGTCCCCCAGACGTCGGCCGTGGTGCAGCGCCGGAACCTGGTGCTCGACGCCATGAGGAAGGAGGCGCGTCTCACGGCGGGGGAGTACACAGCCGCCGACTACGAGGCGGCCAAGATGGAGCCGGTCATCCTCGCGCCGCAGGTCACCGACCGGTGGAAGGCGCCCCACTTCTCGTGGAAGGTCCACGACACGCTGGGGCAGCTCCTGTGTGGCAGCGACGAGTGCGAGCTCGTGGACACGGGCGGCTTCACGGTCATCTCAACCCTGGACTACCGGATGCAGCGGATCACGGAGAAGTGGGTGCACGCGGCCGCGATCATCCCGAACATGAAGGATCCGGGCGCGGTGCTCAAGGCTCGCGGGATCCCGCGCAGCGAGTGGTCGTGGATCCGCGGGCTGCGTGGCCACAACATCCACAACGCTGCCGCGGGCGTCATGGACTACCGGACGGGCGAGGTCCTCGCCTACGCGGGCTCCGCCTCGTACACGGCGCGAAGGTCCCGCCGGCTGCAGCCGCAGTTCGACGTCCTCGGTGACGGCTGGCGCCAGCCCGGATCCGCGATCAAGCCGCTGGGCTACCTGATCGGGATCGACGACCGGACGATGACGGCGGCGACGATGTTCATGGACGTCGTCACGAACTTCGGCGGCAGGTACTCGCCCACGCAGGCCGATCATCTCGAGCGGGGCCCCGTGCGCCTGCGCAGCGCGCTCCAGTTCTCGCTCAACATCCCGGCCATCAAGGCGGGCTTCATCAACGGCCTGGCGCACCAGTACAAGCGGACCAAGGACTTCGGACTGCGCTATCTCGCGAACCGCCACGCCTGTCGCCTCCGAGAGCATCGGCACCCTCGAGGTCCACCCGATCGACCTGATCGGCGCCTATGGGACCATCGCGAACGGCGGCGTCCTGATGCCCCGGCGCATCATCCTGCGCGTGCTCGACGCCGATGGGATCCAGGTCTGGCCCCCGCCGGACTGGCGGCCCAAGGGAACGCGCGTGGTCTCACGAGGGGCCGCCTACATCATCACCGACATCCTGGCCGGCAACACGCAGACCCGCGTGAACCCCTTCTGGGCGCGGTGGCGGATCACCAACGGGGTCACCAGCAACAAGGTTCGGCCGGCGGCCTACAAGACCGGGACGACGAGCGACAACCGCGACGTCCACGCCTATGGCTATCTCGCGCCCCCCTCCAGCAAGAAGCTGCCGGCGCTCGTCGCGGGCGTCTGGCTCGGCAACTCCGACAACTCGCCGAACGACGGCCTGCTCTCCCTTGACACGTCGGGACCGCTGTGGAGCGCGATCCTGTCCGAGGTCTCCAAGGGCATGCCCATCGAGGGCTTCGGTCGCGTCCGACCGAAGGGGCTGGTGACCGTGACCGTTGACGCCTTCACGGGGATGCGACCGGGGCCGTCCACCACGAAACGGGTCAGCGAGATCTTCCTCGCGGGCACGCAACCGAAGAAGGTGTCCAGCTTCGGTCACACGATCGAGGTCGACGCGGCAAGTGGACTGCTGTGGCGCGAGGGCTGCGTCTGGCCCGAAGGTGTCGAAGACGTTCGTGGACTACCGGTCTGCGGAGCACGGGTTCAAGACGTGGCAGAAGGCCAATGCCGCGTGGCAGGCCCGGGCCGCCCGGGGTCCGGGTGTGCGCGGCTCCCAGGGATCCAGGACCGCGTACTTCTACGGGGCCGGCGACGGGATCAGCTGGTATCCGTTCGGCCGAAGTTGGGGCGGCAAGTTCGCGCCCACGAAGAAGTGCCCGATCGGGGAGCCCCCAGCCTGTGTCCCGGGCGATCCCGCCTCACCGTGCCCGTCGCCCAGCCCTGGCGCGAGCGCCAGCCCGCCTTGACGCGGGCCTAGGATCCCCGTCGGCGACGCAGCCGGCCGATGACCAGCGCCAGCAGGAGCGCCTCGACCAGCGCAATCCCGATCCAGCCACGGCCGCCGGGATCCCATGGACCCGCCAGCATCGCGGCCGGCTCGAGCCGCACCAGCGGCATCGTCGCGAACCAGGCGTCCGGGATGGCTGCCGAGCGGTCGAGGGCGTCCGGGACCGTGGCCATGCCGACGATGCCGAGGGCACGGATCAGCTCCCGCAGTGCGCCGTCGTACTCGTCCCGGACCGTCACCTCGCGTGCGGTCGCCCGGATGCGTGCCCCTGGCAGGATCACCTCCACCGAGGGGTCGGCCAGCAGGTTCGCGAGCCAGGCCGTCCGTCGCCCAAATCCGGCGCACACGTAGATCGCCCCGTCGTGGACCACGTAGCCCAGGGGTGCCTCACGGACAAGCCCGCTCCGGCGACCGTGGGTGCGCAGGAGCAGGATCGATCCGCCTGCCGGCGTCACCAGCAACGGTCCCAGGCCGGCGCGGAGGGCCGGAGCAGCAACCGTGCGGTTCACGACCAGGAACATGCGGCGCAGCCCCGGCAGGAGCCGCGTCATGAGCGGGCCGTAGGGAGGGGAGATCCGGTCAACAGGGCGATCCATGCCGCGACGCTGGCTGAATCGGAGCGCCCGGCGCCAGAGCCGCACGTCATCCCACGGTGCTCCGGACGTCCGCCGAGCTCCGCAGCGACGACGGATGACGGGGAAGGCCGCTGCGCGTCGGCTGGTCTGGCAGCATGGACGCATGACCTCCGATCTCCGGTCCCGGGCGGACGCCCGTGACCGCCTGCTGGCCGCGCGCCTCGACGCGCTGATCCCGGTCCTCATGGATCGGGCGAACCTCGACGCCTGGGTGCTGGCGGCCCGGGAGTACAACGAGGACCCGGTGCTCAGGACGATGCTCCCGGCCACGTGGCTGGACACGGCGCGGCGGCGGACGATCCTGGTCTTCCTCCGCTCGCCCGATGGCGTGCAGCGGATGGCGGTCGCGCGCTATGACGTGGGTGATCCGTTCCCGCTGGCATGGGATCCGGAGACCCAGCCGGACCAGTGGGCCCGCCTGGCCGAGGTCCTCGTCGATGCGGACCCCGCGCGCATCGGGGTCAACTCGTCCGACGTGTTTCCGCTGTCGGACGGCCTGTCAGCCTCCGAGCGTGCGGCCCTCGTCGACCATCTCCCGTCGACGCTGAAGTCCAGGATCGTGAGCGCGGAGACCGCCGCCATCGGCTGGCTCGAGACCCGCCTGTTCGAGGAGCGGGCGCTGCTGGTCGACGCCTGCCGCACGTCGCACGGGTACCTGCGGCGAGCGCTCTCCCGCGAGGTGATCACGCCCGGACTCACCACCACGGCTGACGTCGAGTGGTGGCTTCGCGACGCCGTGCACGGCGGAGGTCACGGGTCCTGGTTCGAGCCCACGTGCACGCTCCAGCGGCGCGGAGGCGCGGCTCGCGAGTCGTTCGCCGGCAAGGAGGCGGAGACGGTGATCAGGGCGGGCGATCTCGTCCATGTCGACTTCGGCATCGTGGACGACGGCTACCACACCGACCAGCAGCAGCACGCCTACGTGCTGGCGCCGGGCGAGACGCAGGCACCCGACGGCCTGGTGGCCGGCATGGCCCGCGCCAACCGCCTGCAGGACCTGCTGTTCGGACAGTTCACCGCGGGCCGGACCGGCAACGAGATCCTGCGCGCCACCCGCGCAGCGGCGGCGGGCGAGGCGATCGACGGGCTTGTCTACACCCACCCGATCGGTCTCCACGGTCATGGCGCAGGCCCGACCATCGGCCTGTGGGACAACCAGGAGCGTATCGAGGGCGGCGGCGACTACCCGGTGTGGCCGTCCACGGCGTACTCGATCGAGCTGCAGGCCCGGGTCGAGGTCGAGGAGTGGGACGGACAGGTCGTCCAGTTCATGCTGGAGGAGGACGCCTGGTTCGACGACGCGGGCTGCTCGTTCCTCGATGGCCGCCAGACGGAACCCTGGCTGATCTGACCGGCCGAGTATGCTTCCGCGATGACTGACACGGTGGCGACCCCCATCCTCATCCTCGGACGTGACACGTGCGGGGACACCATCCGATCCAGACGCCTGCTCGTCCGTCGCAAGGTCGCGTTCACCTACCTGAAGGTGGACGAGGACGCTGCCGCAGATGCATGGATCCGGCGCCTGAACGACGGCGAATGGCGCACGCCGACCATCCTGATCGGCGACCCGGAGCGGCCCGACGTCATCCTGCGCGAGCCGTCCGACGAGGAGCTCCTGGAGGCCTTGGGCCTCGCGTGACACGCGAGGACAACTGGGCCTGCCATCGCTGCCGCGCAACACCTGGGGGGTGGCTTGCGTCCCACTGGCATCGGCCGAGACGTACGTCGCGTGACGGAATCGCGTCCACGCGCAACAATATCGCCGCCAGGGAACGAGATCTGGCGCCGGCCGACCGCGCATGAGCATCCGATGACCGACTTGCCCAACTCCGCAGCCGACCGGGCTGCCAACGCCCCCACACCCGACGGCGAGACGCCTGCCGGCGATCCGGAGCTCGCGGCGCTCGTCCGGCGTGACCCACCGCCGGTCGAGCCGGCCGCCACTGCTCTGGTGGACGTGCCCCCGGCCTCCGAGACCCCCGTCGCGGCTGTCCTCGAACCCGCCGTCGAACCCGCAGTCGACGCCGTTCCGGTCGTGCCCGTTGCGGCCGCCGTGACCGCGGACGAGGGTACGGCACAGCCCCGGCGCCGCCGGTCGCTCGTCCTCCGCTTCGGCGCCGCGTTCGTCGTGGGTCTTCTGGTGGCCGTCGGCATCGGCGCTGGTGCCCTGTACGCCTGGGGACAGCAGTACGACGGCCGGGTCCTGCCCGGCGTCAGCGTGGGCAGCACGAACCTCGGCGGGCTCACCCGCGAGCAGGCGGAGGCCGAGCTGACCAAGGCCTACGCGTGGCTCGGCGACGGGGAGATCGCGCTCACCGGTCCGGACGGCGACGTGACGACCATCAGCTACGCCGACGTCGGGCGCGGCCCCGACCCCTCCGCGCTGCTCGCCGCGGCCCTCGCCGCCGGCCGCCAGGGAGAGCCCCTCGCGAACCTCATCAGCGCCCCCCAGGCCGCCATCAATGGCGTCACCATCGACTCGCCCGTCGATGTCGTGTTCGACCGCGCCAGGCTGTCGGCGGCCGTTGAGGCCCTTGCCGCGACCATCGACCAGGAGCCCGTGGACGCCACCGTGTCGGCCGGCGACGGGACGTTTGGGTTCACCCCCTCGAGCGAGGGTCGCGCCGTGGACACGGCGGCCCTGCTGGCCGCGCTCGACGAGGACCTCGGGTCGCTCGACACGCCGGCGTCGATCGCGATGGCGGTGCCCGTCGCGCCGGTGGCACCCACCGTCACCACCGCCTCGGCCGAGGCCGCGACCGCCGCAGCGGGTCGGATGGCCGCAGACGTGGTCATCGCCCATGGCAAGGACAGCTGGACGATCCCCAGCGCGAGCCTCGCGCCGCTGATCACCTTCTCGACCGCGGCCGACGGGACCGTCACCCCGGTCTTCGACGAGGTGGGCCTCGACCCGCTCCTCGCGACGCTTGCCAAGAAGGTCAAGCGGACGGTCCGCGACGCCGGCCTCAAGATGACCAATGGACGAATCGTCGCCACGGGCAGCAGCCACGAGGGCCGCACCCTCAAGGTCGCCGACACCAAGACCGCGGTCATCGGGCAGATCGGTGCCCGCCAGGACGGCCTGGCGGCGGCGCCCGTCGAGGCAGTCGTCAAGGTCACCAAGCCCAAGCTGGCACTCGCCGACGCCAAGGCCTTCGCCCCCAAGATGAAGGCCATCGGCAAGTACAGCGTCTTCTACTGGGTCATCGTCAACAACCACTGGGGCGGGAACATCGAGGGGCCGGCAACGGCCATCAATGGGACTGTGGTGCCCGCCGGCGCCAAGTTCGACTTCTGGAAGGTTGTCGGTGACGTCAGCAGGCTCCCGGGCGTCGGCCCCGGCAACGCCATCGTGAACGGCAAGATCACCGTGACCGGGGCCTTGGGTGGCGGCATCTGCACCACGTCAACCACGCTGTTCAACGCGGCGCTCGACGCAGGCATGGTGCCGCTCGCCAAGAAGAACCACAACGAGTACATCACCCGGTATCCGGCAGGTCTCGATGCCACCGTGTGGATCGTCGGCAAGGCCAAGCAGACCATGAGCTTCAAGAACGACACCAAGTACCCGATCCTCATCACCAGGAGCGTCACCCAGGACGGCAGCAAGCGATGGCTCACGTTCAAGATCTGGAGCGTGCCAAACGGCCGGAAGACCAAGATCAGCAACGTGGTCATCCAGCATGGCCCGCGCGCGAAGAGCACGATCGTGAAGGATCCGACCAAACCCGTGGGATACCGGTACCTCAACAACGCCCCCGCGGACGGCGCGAAGGTGTGGGTCACCGTGACGATCTACGACCACGGCAAGAAGCACTGGTCCAAGCGGTACTTCTCGAACTACCCGGCAGTCGACGGCGTCACCGTGGTGGGGACCAAGGGCGCGAGCTGAGCATCGGCTCGGGGCCAGGGCGGCGCGATGGTGCTCGCTCGGCTGGTCGGCCAGTGGAGTAGGGGAGGCCCTCCAGCGCCGCGGTCGTCGTTCGTCGCCAGAACGCCGAGGAGATCGGCCACCTGCCCCATCAGGCGGCAGGGGCCGCCTGCCTGCATCGAGTGACGTCGCGCAACGACGACGGTCGAGCCGTACCTGTAGGCAGCCCTCAATGAGGACGGGACCGACGAGGTCGAGTGCGACCTCGGTGCGGCGGACCCCTGCCCTGCCACGAGTCGGATCGGTCCGATCAGTATGACTGCCCCGACGTGCCTGTGAGGGATACCCGGTGGGAATCTCGGCGCGACGCATTGACGCAACCCGTGTCGGTGCCGACGATGGAGTCGAGGGTTCGCTAGGGAGATGGGGCAGCCCCGCACCGAGGGGGACCCGTTGAGCGAGCAGCTGACAATCCTGTCCGACGGGACGATCACACTCCGACCGTGGGAGCCGACTGACGCGGAGGCTGTCTTCGCGGCGTGTCAGGACGCGGAGATCGCCCGCTTCTTGCCGGTCCCACTGCCCTACACGGAAGAGGTTGCGCGCCAGTTCGTCGCCAATCGTCGTGCCGATTGGGACAGCGACGATGAACGCTCGTTCGCCATCACCGACGCCGCGACAGGTCGGGTGCTCGGCTCCATCGCCCGCCACCAGCGGGCAGAACACCGTGCCGAGTTCGGCTACTGGGTTGCGCCAGAGGCGCGCGGGCAAGGTGTCGCCACGCGCGCCCTTCGCCTCATTGCCGACTGGTCGTTCGCGCAGGGCTTCCTCCGTCTCGAACTCTTCACGCACCCGGACAACAGCGCCTCGGGCGCGGTCGCGCAGCGCGCCGGGTTCGAGTTCGAGGGCGTCCGTCGAGCGTGGGACCTGGACCGCGAGGGGCGGCCAGAGGACGCGGTCTTCTATGTGCTCCTGCCGCCCGTCGCGTGAGCCGCCCGCTCCCGCCGCGCGCGCTGTCGCCCCGCACGCTTCGCCCGCTCCGTGAGCGCCCAGACCCGGCGACGGCGCACTTCCAGAACGCGGGGCCCTCGCTCGTGCCCTTGATCCGCTCGGGCGTCCGCCCCTCGTTGGCGTCCCCGTACCACTCCGGCACGACCTCCGGGCACAACGGCGGAGATCGATGTCGTCTCGGTCGCCCAGGAGCGGTGGCACGCGCGGCACCCGTTCTGCCGAACCGTCCGATCCACGATTCGGGCCTGCCATCACAGCCCGCAGGTGCACTCGCCCCGACGCCCGTGCTGCGAACGGACACTTCTACGGGCACTTCTACCGCGACTTCACACGCACACGGCCGGTGACCGTCAGGTCAATGACACACTGACCCTCAGCCTGACGGCGCACAACGGCGTCCTCCGTGCACCAGTACGCGACATAACTCACCTTATCGGCAGTGATACAAAGCGAGGGATACGTGCGAATTGAGGGGCTGATAAGCGTCGCCGTTCAGTCTGCGCGACATGGATACGCAGACGGCACCGTTCACCATGAAGGTTCTCCGCCACGTGTTTGCATCGTGGTGGATCAGTATCCCAGCTGAGTTCGACGAGACCTTCGTCCACGACGACGGCTACTGGCACGCCTGGGACGACCGCCGGAGCGTGTCGCTGAGCAGCTTCGTCGTGACCGAGCCCAGTGGCGGGACGGCGGTCCCCGCGGCCGACCTCCGCGCCGCGATGCCGGTTCCCGACGGTGAGGCCGTCGAGCTGCCGGCGGGGCTCCACGGCTGGGCAGTAGTCATACCGGTGACCGACTCCCCCAGGGCCTCCCGGGCGATCTCCGGGATGATCGCTGTGGACGGCCGCGTCCTGCTCGCGACCATCACGTCCAATGACATCGCGTGGGCGACGGACACCTGGCGGTCGATCGAGTACGCGCCGGCCCCGATCGTCATGCCGCCGGGGCCGAACCGGGCCATGCGGCGTGCCCGCCGGGCGGGGCGCTATAACTGAACGCCCATTCAGCGAGTCGCCGTCCGTTGCGCAGACGTCGCCCCGCACGGCTATTCAGTCCGGTGCGATCAGCTGCAGGGTCGGAAAGTACGTGCGGTACCGGCGGGAATCCCGGGTCAGCAGGCGGTAGCCCGCGACTGCCGCGTGTGCCCCGATGAAGAAATCCGGCAGGACGCCGGTGCGGCTCCCGCCGCGACGCCGATAGTCCAGGAAGCAGCGGCCCGCGAGGAAGGCTGCCGGCAGCGGGATCGGATCGCGCCGGTAGAGCGCCGCGGGAAGCGCCGCGTCCAACGCCTCGATGGAGTCGAAGCCCATCGAGACCTCGCTGTAGATCACGGGGCTGATGACGAGGATGTCCTCCTGCGCGGCCGTGCGGAGTGCCGCCTCAGACCAGTCGGCCCATGGCCCGGGGGCCCCGACGACGTCGATCAGCACGCTGCTGTCGACCAGGATCGCCATCAGTCATCGCCGCGCGTGAGGGCCATGATCTCGTCGGTGGACATGGAGAAGTTGGGTCTCCCCCGGTGCAGCGCCGCGATGACCATGTCGCCGCGTGTCGGGCGGCGCGATCGATCACCCACCGACCGGACCAGCGTGACGATGTCACCGTCGTAGAGGAACTCGACCTCCGTGTTGGGCAGCAGGCCGGCGGCCTCCCGGATGTCCTGGGGTATGGTCACCTGCCCCTTCGATGTGATCCGCACCTGCAACCTCCAGTCTTACTGCGCAGAGTAATACCGTGCCGCTGGGAGGTCAACGCGGCCGGAGCTCGAAGACGTGGCCGCGCTTGAGGGCAAGATCCTCGAGCTCGGTGGTGGTGTGGACATCGTAGGAAGCCAGTTCGGTGAGCCCTTCCTGCGGCAGGTAGCGGCGCTTGGCGTCGCCGACCAGCACCCGGGTCCCCTCCCCTGCCGCTGCCTCGAGCCAGGGGTGCACACGCGCAGCGAGCCCGGCCTCGTACCAGCAGTCGCCTGCGAGGATGACGTCGACGCGCGGTGGCGGATCGCGGAGGAGGTCTCCGGTGAGCACGCGGAGCCTGCAGCCGTTGGCTCGGGCGTTGAGCCGCATGGCGGCATGGGCAAACGGGTCGATGTCCGCCGCCTGCACCGACGCGGCACCTGCGCGACCAGCCGCGATCCCCACGAGGCCGGAGCCGGAGGCGAAGTCCAGCACGCTGAGCCCCTGCACCGTCCCCGGCAGATCGCGGAGGAACCGCCCGAGCGCCAGCCCCCCGATCCATGCGAACGCCCAGAAGGGGGGCGGGGTGTCGGGATTGCCGGTCTCCGCCTGCAGCGCACCCCACAGCGGCAGAACCTCGTCGGCGAGGTGAAGGTGCACCTCCTCGAGCCCGGGCACGGGCCGGAGGCGGGTGTGGTGCAGGACGAAGGGACGGGCGTTGCTGGACACCCGGGAACTGTGAACCCTATGCGGCAGTCCTGCAGGCCAGGCCGACGTAGAGCGCGATGTCCGCGCCGACGTGGATGCCGATCGGAAGCCACAGCGAGCCGGTCCAGCGGCGGACGAGACCTGCGCCGATGCCGGCCGTGCTCATCAGGGCGATGTGGACCGGCAGGAGCGCGATGACCTCGGGCCCTGCATGGACGATCCCGAACACGAGCCCCTGCGCCAGAATGGCCGCCCAGGCCGGCGCCACACGTCCGAGCCAGGCCTGCATGGCGCCGCGGTACTGGACCTCCTCCAGCGTCCCGTTGGCGATCCCGAACACGAGGGCGGGCAGGAGCGCGGCCGTGGGCACCCGGAAGTCGAGCTGACCGAAGAACGGGCGCGCCAGCAGTGGACCGACGTACAGGCCGGCGGCTGCCACGGCGATGCAGGCCAGGAGGGCGAGGCCTGCGACCCGGCCGGTCGGGCGCTGCAGGCCGAGCTCCGCGCGCGAGGAGCGGTGCACCCTCGCGAGCGCCGCCACGAGCGCGAGGCCGGCGATGGCGACGACGAGCCGGCGCAGGACGATCGGGGACAGCGTAGAGGTACAGGCGGGGTCGCCGAGCGGCACATCCGCCCCCACGAGGAGCGGCCACGGCAGAACGACCGCCAGCGGCAGGACGGCGGCCCAGGCGATCGCCTCCGGTCGGTGGCGGAGATGCAGGAGTGCCCATCCTGCACTGGCGAGCACAGCGGTGGCGACGCGCAGTTCTGGCACCAGGGCCGCCAGCGCGAGCATGGCGACCGGCGTCCAGACAAGGGCGGAGCGGCTGTCGCGGTCCACGGTGGCCTCGCACTCCCCGGCCGGAGGCTGGCCCGGCCTGGCAGTGGTGACGCGCGACGGCGCGCGACGTGACGGGCGCTCAGGGCTCGGAGCGGGCGCTCCGACGTGGGACCGGGAATGCGCCGCGAAGGACAGCAAAGTGCCCGAAGGAACTTCCTCCCCGGCCCCGCTCCCGCCTGTGCAAGCACCTGCGTTCGCGTCGGGATCCGCCAGTGCAAGCACCTGCGGCTCCGTCGGCCGGTTCGTCCGCCCCTTCGGGCAAGACGAAGATTACCCGCCCGCGGACCAGGCCCACAACGGGGTTATCCACGAGATTCCGTGCAGCCGTGGGCGACTTGCCAACACCCGTCCACAGTGTCTCCCCAGAACGGATGCTGCAGGGCTTCAGCCGGGCGCGTCGAGCTCCATCGGCCAGGTCACGCCGTCGAGCAGCACCGGCAGCCCTGCGTCATCGAGGTCCACGACGGTGCTGACGCCCCCGTCCGCCGCAAGCAGGCGCCACCGGTGCACGCCCACCCGGGCCACCCTCCAGGTCGCAGGCCGCACGGAGAGATCCAGCAGCACCTCGATGACCGGGACCGAGGCCCCCTCCCCTACCCCAACGCGCCGCTCGAGGGCGCCCGCGGCGACGGCCGCCGTCAGAGGTGACGCGCCGAACATCAGCACGGACGACGGGCCCCACGGCAGCGCAATGTGGTCCACCCCACCATCCCGGGCACAGTTGCCGTACATCATGGAGCCGTCATGGGCCGGGTGCAGGGTCAGCATCCCGGTCGCCGTCGTGATCTCCACCCGCTCGAGGTGGCCGTCCGGTCCCGTCTCAAGCAGCAGGCCGTGGACCAGGCGTCCGTCCGACCCGGTCATCGCACCGCGCCATCGGCGGCCGCGAGCCCCATCGGCGGCAGACCACACCAGGTGGCCACCGGTCGGCAGCGCGCCGCGGCCGGTGACCCTCCCCCCGGCCTGGCCGTGGCTCACTTGAGGGCTTCCTCGTCCTCGGCGAGCGTCGTCTCCCAGCGTTCGGCGACGGAGCGCAGCTCGCCCGCCATGGAAGGCGCCATGCGTCCGGTCACCCTGACGGACCGGTCGCCGTACTCGAGTTCGACCGTGCCCCGCTCGCGGACGCGCGCCAGCAGCTCGCCCGCGGCGTACGGGACCTCGACGTCGACGTCCTCCCACATGGAGGCCAGCAGCGCGGAGATCTCTGCCCGGAGCGTGTCGAGGCCGAACCCGGTCGCCGCCGACACGAGCACCGATCCCGAGACCGCCGGCGCCGGAAGGTCGCCGCCGACGCCCGCGTAGAGCAGGTCGGCCTTGTTGAAGGCCGTGAGCCTGGGCTTCGACCCGGCGTCGAGCTCCTCGAGGACCGTCTGGACGGTGGCGCGGTGCTCGGGCGCATGCGGATCGGCCACGTCGACCACCTCGACGAGTACATCCGCCCGCGTGACCTCCTCGAGCGTCGCCCTGAAGGCGTCCACCAGCTGGTGCGGCAGCTTGTGGATGAAGCCGACCGTATCGGTGACGATGACGGTCTGGCCCTCGCCCAGCTTCACCTGGCGCGATGTGGGATCGAGCGTGGCGAACAGCTTGTCCTCGGCCTTGGCGACCACGGAGCCCACGAGGGCATTGAGCAGCGTCGACTTGCCGGCGTTCGTGTAGCCAACGATCGCGACCGTGGGATACAGGCGCCGGTCACGGCCGCGCGCGGTCGTCTGGCGCTGCTGGCGGACGTCCTCGACCTTCGCCTTCATCTTCTTGATGCGCTCGCGGATGAGGCGGCGGTCCGTCTCCAACTGCGACTCGCCGGGGCCGCGAGTGCCGATCCCGCCGCCGGTGCGCGACAGGTGCGTCCACAGGCGCGTCAGCCGGGGAAGCTGGTACTCGAGCTGGGCAAGCTCCACCTGGAGGCGGCCCTCGTGGGTCTGCGCGTGCAGGGCGAAGATGTCCAGGAT
This sequence comes from uncultured Chloroflexia bacterium, assembly GCA_963697365.1. Lineage (GTDB taxonomy): Bacteria > Chloroflexota > Limnocylindria > Limnocylindrales > CSP1-4 > CAIXZV01. The sequence continues at coordinate 85,705 of CAVONT010000014.1, read as the reverse complement.
CAGGCGGCTGCGGTCGATGACCTTGGTGTTGAGCAGGCTCTCGAGGGACTTCTGCTGGGTGGGGCTGAGCTCGTCGTCGGCAACGAGGATCTCGAAGCCGGTCTCCGACTTGGCCTGCAGGAGCTCCTCGGCCTTGCCCTTGCCCACGTACCAGTTGGGGTCGATGTGGCGGCGGTTCTGCCACTCCGCGCCCACCACCTCCGCACCCGCGGTTGCGGCAAGCGCGGCGAGCTCGCCGAGGCTGTCCTCGGCCGTCCATCCGGGATCGTCGCCGGTGTCGACGGCGAGGAGGAAGGCCTTCTCGACGGGGGGTGAGAGATCGATGGGATCACGAGGGCTCATACGCCCGCAAGGATACCGGGTGCCCGCTCAGGCTCCCGTGTGACGGTGGATCCCGTCAGCGAAGGCCTGCACCCGACCGAGGACGGTCGCCGTGACGTCTTCGGAGGCGTCGACCATCGCCAGGTCCTGCTCGCGGCGGAACCACGTGCGCTGGCGCTTCGCGAAGGCGAGGTTGTGCTGCGCGTCCCGCTCGATGGCTTCGTCACGGGTGATCTCGCCGTCGAGATGCGCCCAGGACTCCCGGTAGCCGATGGCGCTGAAGCACGGCAGCGCAGGATCCCAGCGCTCGCGGAGGATGCGTGCCTCCTCGATCAGGCCCGCGTCGAACTGGGCACGCGCCCGGGACGCGATCCTGCGGCGTTGCTCGGCCGGCTCGATCACCAGTTGGAGTCCGAGCACCGGAGCCGGGTAGCCGACCGGCTCAGGCAGCGGCGCATCGCCCTGGAGCGTGGCGATCTCCAGCGCACGTACGACGCGGCGCGGATTGCGCAGGTCCGTGCGCGACGCGAGCGACGGGGCGAGGGCCCGCAGGTCACGTGCAAGCGCGGCCACCCCTCTGGCAGCCAGCTCGGTCTCGAGACGAGCGCGGATGGCCGGGTCCCACGGCAGGGCCTCTGTGTCGATGCCCGCGAAGACCGCGCGCAGCCAGAACCCGGTGCCGCCGGCGAGGATGCCGACCCCACCTCGTGCGCCGAGCGCCGCGAGGGCGGCAAGTGCGTGGGCCCGGAAGTCGGCGACGGTGAACGTCTGGTCGGGGTCGACGAGGTCGATCCCGTGATGCACGACGCGCGCGCGCTCCTCTGCTGTGGCCTTGGCCGTCCCGATGTCCAGGCCGCGAAACACCTGCCGCGAATCGGCCGACACGATCTCGGCCGGGATTCCTCGAGCGTGGAGCCCCTCGGCGAGCCCGATCGCGAGGTCGGTCTTGCCGGTCGCGGTCGGCCCGCCGATGACAATGAGCGGTGCGCTGCTCAGGTGAGACTCCCTCGCAGGGCGTAGGGTCCGGCGTGCTCGATGCGGACATCCACGAGCTGACCCAGCAGGTCCGGCGAGCCGGCGACGTGGACGAGCTTGTTCTCGCGCGAGCGGCCGACGAGGTGGGCGACCCCGCCGGGCAGGCGGGCGAAGGCGGCCCGCGACTCCGAGATCCCGGTGGCCTCCTCGTCCTCCTCGTGGTCATGGGCTCGCGGCGCGACCACCTGGTCCACGAGGACTTCGGCCGTCCTGCCCAGCCAGGCGCGGTTGCGCTCGTGGCCGATCGCCTCCTGGACCTTGAGCAGGTCGACGAGGCGGCGCTTCTTGACCGCGGGCAGCACGTCGTCGGCGAGCCTCGTTGCCGGGGTGCCCGGGCGCTCGCTGTAGGCGGCCATGAACACCTGGTCGAAGCGGACCGTCTCGAGGAGGCGGACCGTGGCCTCGTACTCGGCCTCGGTCTCGCCGCAGAACCCGACGATGATGTCGGTGGAGAGCGTGACGCCCGGCACCGCCTCGCGGATCCGGTCCAGGCGCTCGAGGTAGTGGTCGATCGTGTACTGGCGGCCCATGCGCCGGAGCATCGGGTCGGAGCCGCTCTGGACGGGCAGGTGGAGCGACTCGCACACGGACGGGCAGGCGGCCAGCGCGTCGACGAGGCGGTCCGAGAGGTCCCACGGGTGCGAGGTCACGAACCGCAGGCGAGGGATAGCGGGCCTGCCGTCGCCGTCACGGAGGGCATCGATGGCGCGGATCAGCTCGGCCAGGTCCGGGCGAGCCGCCGTGTCGAGCCGTCGGCCGACGGTGCGCGTCGAGGCGACATGCGCGAACCGGGCCTCTGGCTCGAGATCGTGGCCGTAGGAGTTCACGTTCTGGCCGAGCAGCGTCACCTCGCGGTAGCCCGCGGCAGCCACCGCACGAGCCTCGTCCACGATCGCGTCGAACGGACGGCTCCGCTCGGGTCCGCGACTGAACGGGACGATGCAGTAGGTGCACGTCTTGTCGCAGCCGTAGATGATCGGCAGCCAGGCGCTGATCGCGGACCCGCGGTGGACCGCATCGCCGGTGATCGCCTCCGCACGGGCCCGCACCAGGTGCGTGGCATCGGAGACCGGCGCGCCCTTCACGACCGTCGTGGCCGCAGTGGTCGCGAGGGCGCCGACCGGCGCCTGCGCTGACCCGAGGCCGAGCCTGTCCACGAGTTCTGGCTCCTCGTCGGGCCGCAGGAAGAGGTCGACTGCCGGGTAGCGGCGGGCCAGGCCCGCACGGTTCGACTCGCGCACCGAGCAGCCCGTCAGGACGACGCGCATCCCCGGCCGCGCCTCCTTGAGCCGCCCCAGCTGGCCCTGCCGGCCGACCACCTTCGCCTCGGCCGCCTCGCGGATCGCGCAGGTGTTGATGACCACCAGGTCAGCGGCGTCCATCGACGGCGCCTCGGGGCAGCCGGCCGCCAGCAGGCGTCCGGCCATCTCCTCGGAGTCGCTCTTGTTCATCTGGCAGCCCAGCGTCCAGACGAAGAACGCGGGCAGCGAGCGCTCCTCGGGGCGGAACTGCGCAAGCCGCTCGTCGGCGGGCTCTAGGGGTGCGCGAGGTGCCGCCGTGGCACCGGCGGCAGGAGCGAGACTCGAGAACGGGAAGGGTGCGGGACGTCATGACCCGTGCATGGTAGTGCCTGCACGCGATCCGCCGGCCGGTCGATCATCCCGGAACGGGCCCCGCCTGCCCATCCGGCCCGGCTACCATGCCACCCATGGAGTGGATCACCTCCCCGGAAGCCTGGGCCGCGCTCGTCACCCTCACGGTCATGGAGATCGTGCTGGGGATCGACAACGTGATCTTCATCTCGGTGCTCGTCCAGCGCGTGGCGCCGGCCGCCCGTGACCGCACCCGCACCATCGGCCTGCTGCTCGCGATGGGGATGCGGATCCTGCTCCTGCTGTCAGTGTCATGGCTGGCCTCGCTGACCGAGCCGGTTGTCACCCTCCTCGGGCATCCCTTCTCGTGGCGAGACCTGATTCTGCTCGCCGGCGGGCTGTTCCTGATCTGGAAGGCGACGACCGAGATCAACGAGGCGCTCGAGGGCGAGACGGCACACCACGTCGACAAGGGCACGGCCAGTGTCCGCTCGGTCCTGATCCAGATCGTCCTGCTGGACATCGTGTTCTCGCTGGACTCGGTCCTGACGGCCATCGGCATGGCCAACGACGTCGGCGTCATGGTGGTCGCGGTCGTGATCGCCGTCGGCGTGATGCTCTTCGCATCCGGGCCGATCTCCCGGTTCGTCTACGACCATCCGACGGTGAAGATGCTCGCGCTCGCCTTCCTGCTGCTGATCGGCGCGACGCTCGTCGCCGAGGGGTTCGGCGTGGAGGTCGAGAAGGCCTTCATCTACGCCGCGATGGCGTTCTCGGTCTTCGTCGAGATGCTCAACCTCGTTGCGCGCAGGCGCCGCGCGAGGAAGGTGGCGCCGGTCGAACTGCGCCCGACGTTCGTCAAGGACGAGCCGGACCCGTCCGTGTCCTGAGGGCATCCCGCAGGCCGTCCACGAGATCGGGCGGCATGTCGAGCCCGGCGTGGGACTCCGCGTAGGGACCGTGGTCGCCGTGGTAGTCCGTGCCGCCGGTGCGGACGAGGCCCAGGAGCACCGCGACCGCATCCATCGAAGCGCACGTCGCGGCGTCAAAGGATCGGTGGTGCGTCTCGAGCCCGTCGAGGCCCTCGGCGACAAGGCTGCGGAGCAGTGGCAGCCGCTCGGGCGCCTCGCCGAAGTGGGCAAGCGAGGCCATGCCACCGGCGGACCGGATCGCGCGGATGGCCTCGACCGGGTCCAGGCCCGCTCGCGGCACGTAGCCGGGCTGGCCGTGCCCGAGAATCCGCCGGAAGGCATCCTCGACGTCGGTGGCCCTGCCGGCTGCCACGAGCGCGCGTGCCAGCGTCGGCCGGCCCAGGGCGTCGTCGCTCTCGAGGACGCCGGACGGGAGGTGCGCGTCCACGGGCATGCCCAACTCCCGGAGGAGCCCCACGGTCCGGCTGAAGCGACGGCGTCGCGCATCCCGCTGGGACGCGATCGCCGCCTCGAAGGCCTCGTCCCAAGGGTCGACCCCAAGGCCGAGGATGTGCAGCTCGCCTTCGGGCAGATCCTGCTCCAGGGAGCGGGTGACGGCATTGATCTCGACGGCAGGCACGAGCACCAGGCCGTCGGGCAGCGGGACGGCGCCTGGAGCGGTCAGCTCACGGTAGGCGGCCAGGTTGTCGTGATCGGCGATCGCGAACAGGCGCACCCCTGCCGCATGGGCCTGGCGGACGAGCTCGACGGGCTCGAGCACGCCGTCGGAGCGTGTCGTGTGCGTGTGCAGGTCGGCCGTGGCCTCTCCTGCCGGCAGGGCGGCGTCAGCCGGGGGCGCCGCATGGCGGGTGGCCACGCCTAGACCTCGACGAGGCGCTGGATCCGCTCGATCTGGATCGCACGCCCGGTGGCCGGGTCGATGTCGAGCTGGCAGGCGTTGAACACCACCGGGCTCTCCCCCACCTCGAACCGCGTCGGGAGCGCGTTGATGAAGCGCGGCAGGACGGTCGCTGGATCGAAGCCGATGACGCTCCAGAGCGGCCCCGTCATGCCGAGATCGGACTGGTAGGCGGTGCCTTTGGGCAGAATGCGCTCGTCGGCCGTCGGCACGTGCGTGTGCGTGCCCACGACCGCCGACACGCGCCCGTCGAGGTACAGGCCGAGGGCGTTCTTCTCGGACGTGATCTCGCAGTGGAAGTCCACGAGGCGGATGGGCGGCAGCGGCTCGGAGGCCTCGTCGAGCAGGCGGTCCGCCTCGGTGAACGGGTTCTCGATCGGCTGCATGTACGTCCGGCCCTGGAGGTTGATGACCGCCAGCTCGGACCCGTCCAGCGCCTCGTAGGTGCCCCACCCGCGGCCCGGAACCCCGTGCGTCCCGTAGTTGAGCGGGCGAAGCACCCGGTCCGTCTGGTCCAGGTACGCGTAGATCTCGCGCTTGTCCCAGATGTGGTTGCCGGACGTCACGACGTCCACGCCCGCTGCGTACAGCATCTCGGCGGTCGCCTGGGTCAGCCCCATGCCACCCGCGAGGTTCTCGCCGTTGGCGGTGACGAAGTCGATGCCGCGCTCGTCTCGCAGGCCCGGCAGGATCTGTTCGACGGCGAGGCGCCCTGGCTTGCCGATGATGTCGCCGATCATCAGCACGCGGCACGCGCCCCGCGGTCGCGGGGCGTTCCCGTTGGGCGGATTGCCCAGCCCGGCACGCGGACTGTGGGGGGTCATCTGGAACCCGCCCCCTACTTGGCGTACTCGACCGCGCGCGTCTCGCGGATGACCGTGACCTTGATCTGGCCCGGGTAGGTCAGGTTGTCCTCGATCTTCTTCACGATGTCGCGTGCGAGGCGGCTCGCGGTGAGGTCGTCGATCTCCTCCGGGCGGACGAGGATGCGGACCTCGCGTCCCGCCTGGACGGCGAACGAGCGCTCGACGCCCGTGAAGCTCTCCGCGATCGCCTGGAGATCCTCGAGGCGCTTCACGTACGTGTCCATGGACTCGCCACGGGCTCCCGGACGGGACGCGCTGATCGCATCGGCGATCTGCACGATCGGCGCCTCGACGCAGGCGTACTCGACCTCCTGGTGGTGGGCGGCGATGCCGTTGACGACCTTGAAGGGCATGTTGTGCTTCTGGGCGAGGCTCGCGCCGATGGCGGCGTGCGGGCCCTCGATCTCGTGGTCGACTGCCTTGCCGATGTCGTGCAGCAGGCCGCCGAGCTTTGCCGCCTGGACGTCCGCGCCGATCTCGGCCGCGATGATCCCGGCGAGGTGGCTGGTCTCGACGCAGTGGACGAGCACGTTCTGGCCGTAGCTGGTGCGGTACTTGAGCCGGCCGAGCATCTTGATCAGGTCCTGGGGGAGGCCCGGGAGGCCCGTGTCGTAGGCCGCCTGCTCGCCGGCCTGGCGGATGACGAGGTCGACCTCCGCGCGAGCCTTGTTCACGACCTCCTCGATCCGCCCGGGATGGATGCGGCCGTCGGCGATCAGCTTGTTGAGCGCCAGCCGGGCGACCTCGCGACGGACCGGATCGAAGCCCGAGATGACGACGGTCTCCGGCGTGTCGTCGATGATCAGGTCGACGCCGGTGGCCTGCTCGAGGGCACGGATGTTGCGTCCCTCGCGGCCGATGATGCGGCCCTTCATCTCGTCCGACGGCAGGTGGACGACGGTGACGGTGTGCTCGGCGGTGTGATCGGCAGCGACCCGCTGCATCGCGGTGACGATGACCTCGCGCGCCTTGTCCTGTGCTTCCTCGCGAGCTCGCCGCTCGATGGACCTGGCGAGCTTCACGGCGTCGTGCTCGGCTTCCTCGCGGATGGCTTCGAGCAGCACACCCTTGGCATCCTCGGCCGACATGCCCGAGACCTGCTCGAGCGCCGCGATCCGCTCCTGGTTGAGCCTGCCGAGGTCGTCCCGCTGGCGCTCGATCTCGCGCTCGCGGTCGTTGATCTTGCGGCTCTTCTCCTCGAGCATGTCCGCCCGCTGGTCGATCTGCTCGTCGCGAGCCAGCAGGCGCCGCTCAAGGTTTGTGAGCTCGTTGCGCTTCTGGCGGGCCTCGTCCTCGGCCTCGCGCTGCAGCCGCAGCTTCTCGTCCTTGGCCTCGAGGATCATGTCCTTCTGCTGCGCGCGGGCCTCGGCCACGATGCGCGCCGCCTTGTCCTGGGCGGACTTGATGCCCTGGTTCGCCAGCACGCCGCGGACCACGAAGCCCACAGCCACGCCGACGACGCCCGCGGCCACGATGGCCACGATGGCGACGAACGGTTCCATCTTCAATTCCTCCCGCCCACGGAAGTTGGGTCCGGGGCGCGCCAGCAGGATTTGGGGGTCGGGCTACGCCACACCGACGGACGCTTGGGCTTGAGGGTGGTCGGGCTCCGCCTCGGATCCCGTCATCCTCGATCGGTGCGACGGCTCGGCCGGTGGCGGCCCGAAGGTCCGCGTCCGGTACACGCGTAGCCTACTACGGGTCATCGAAGAAGGCGTGCGCAGACACCCGGCTGGGCGAGGGACGGCCGGGCTGGGCGAGGGACGGCCGCCCCGTGTGGCCTGGTCAGGGCTCCTGGAGTTCGTCGCCGTCGTTTGGGTCGGCGGCCGCGTGCGCGACGACCCGGCTGACCTTCGCACAGACGTCGGGCGAGAAGCCCGATCGCGCCAGCAGCGCATACGCCTTCTGGCGGCGCTTGCGGACGTCAGGCTCCCGCTGGAGCGGCCCGAGCTTCCTGGCCAGCAGTCGTTCGGCCGCCTCCTCGTCAGCGGACGGCGACGCTCCGTCGCCCGCGGCCATCGCACGGAGCGCCGCGTCATCCCGCCGCTCGCCGAGGACCGCGTCGATCACCGCCCGGTCCACACCCTTGGTGTGGAGCTCGGAGCGCAGCGCGTGTTCCCCGCGGGGCCGTGCCCGGTCCCGCGAGTCCACCCAGGTCCGCGCGAACGCATCGTCATCGAGATAGCGCAGCTCCACCAGCCGGCCCACAGCCTCGTCGACGAGATCGCGACGATAGCCGAGCCGGAGCAGCCTGCCCTGGACCTCGGCCTCGGAGCGGGGGCGCGCCTCGAGGTAGCGCGCAGCCGCGTCGAGCACCTCGCCCAGGCTCTCCACCTGTGCCCGCTGCTCGCGACGCTGCGCCGGCGTGGGCTTGCTGGAATGGCGACGGGCGCCCGTGTCCGACGCCCGTCGCGGATCGCTCACAGGATGCCTGCCAGCCGATCCGGCCTACTCGGCCTCCTCGATCCCCTCCACCGGGATCGTCACGTCCGTGATGCGGGCCCGGATCCGTCGATCGATCTCCAGGGCAACGTCGGGGTTCCCCTTGAGGAACTCCTTGGCCGCCTCGCGGCCCTGACCGAGACGGGTGTCGGCGAAGTTGAACCAGGCGCCCGTCTTGGCCACGACGTCCATCGCGACGCCGACGTCGAGGAGGCCACCCTCCTTGCTGATGCCCTCGCCGTACATGACGTCGAACTCGGCGACACGGAACGGCGGAGCGACCTTGTTCTTGACCACCTTCACTCGGGTGCGGTTGCCCACCGACTCGGTGCCGGACTTGATCGTCTCGATGCGGCGGATGTCCATCCGGACCGAGGCGTAGAACTTCAGGGCGCGACCACCTGGCGTTGTCTCCGGGTTGCCGAACATCACGCCGATCTTCTCGCGCAGCTGGTTGGTGAAGATCAGCGACGTGTTCGAGCGCGAGACCGCACCCGTCAGCTTGCGCAGGGCCTGGCTCATGAGGCGTGCCTGGATGCCGACGAAGCTGTCGCCCATCTCGCCCTCGATCTCCGCGCGCGGCACGAGGGCTGCCACCGAGTCGACGACCACGACGTCGATGCCCCCGGAGCGGATGAGGGTCTCGGTGATCTCGAGGGCCTGCTCGCCCGTGTCGGGCTGGGACACCAGGAGCTCGTCGACGTTCACGCCACAGGCCCGCGCGTAGCCCGGGTCCAGGGCGTGTTCGACATCGATGAAGGCAGCGATCCCGCCCCTGCGCTGGGCTTCGGCGATGACATGCTGGCAGACCGTGGTCTTGCCCGATGACTCGGGTCCGTAGATCTCGGTGATACGCCCGCGCGGCACGCCGCCAACGCCCAACGCGAGGTCGAGGGCAATCGATCCTGACGGGATCGAGTCGACCGACTGCCGTTCCGCCGAGCCCAGCTTCATGATCGATCCGCGGCCGAACTGCTTCTCGATCGCCAGGATCGCCGCGTCCACCGCGCGTCCGCGCTCGGCGACGGCCTTGTCGCCGCTGCTGCGCTCCGTGTCCTTGCCGGTCACCGTCATCTCCGTCCTCGCTCCATGGGTCTCAGCCGACCCGACGGGACGAAATCCGGTTCCCGGCCGCCGCGCGGCTCAGCTCTCCGAATCGTCCGCGTGCCGCGGCTTGCGATCCTTCTTGATGACCTCCGTCTGTGCCGGAGGCTCGGACAGCGGCGTCAGCTTCGATGAAGCGGACTTGTCCTTCGGCTTCTTCTTGACTTCCTTGTGGGGGCGATCCCGTGATCCCATCCCTGATGCCTCCACCCATGTGCGACGGTACTGGCACGGACTTCACGCCCGCTTAGCTCCGGCTTCACCGCCACTCATCCGGACGGCGCGTGAGCGCAGATCAGCGAGTTGGTCGGGGAAGGTTCCGGCTTGCAGTGCGGTGCGGATCCTAGCCATGAAGTCTAGGGTGAAGGTCAGGTTGTGACAAGTTGCGAGACGGTACGCGAGCATCTCCTTCGCCCTGAAGAGGTGCGCGAGGTACGCCCTCGAGAACCGCGTGCAGAGGGGACATGGACATCCCTCCTGGACAGGCCGCGGATCGTCCTTGTAGCGCTCGTTGCGCAGGTTGAGGCGCTCGCCGGGGACCCAGAGCTGCCCATTGCGGGCGACGCGGGCCGGCAGCACCGAGTCGAACAGGTCGATGCCCCTGTCCACGGCCTCCAGCAGGTCCAGCGGCGACCCCAGGCCCATGAGATAGCGGGGCCGCGGATCGCCCTCGAGGAAGGGCACCGTCGCGTCGAGCGTCGCGTTGCGCTGCTCCGGCGTCTCGTCGCCGGCCAGGCCGCCGATGTTGATCCCGTCGAAAGGCAGTGAGGCGATGAACCTCGCCGACTCCTCGCGGAGCTCCGGGTCGAGGCCACCCTGCACGATGCCGAAGAGGGCCTGGTCCGTGCGCGTGTGCGCCTGCAGGGAGCGCTCGGCCCATCGATGCGTCCGCCGCATGGCGTCCTCGACGACCCGCCGCGGCGAGCTCGGGAAGACAGGCTGGTCAAACGCGACCGCGATGTCCGGCCCGAGGGCCATCTGCACCTCGACGGAGTGCTCAGGGGTGAACCTGTGGATCGAGCCGTCGAGGTGGCTCTTGAAGGTCACGCCGTCGTCGTCGATGACCCGCAGATCACCCAGCGAGACGACCTGGAACCCGCCCGAGTCGGTGAGGACCGGGCCATCCCAGCCCATGAACCCGTGCAGGCCACCGAGATCGCGGATGCGCTCGTGGCCCGGACGCAGGTACAGGTGATAGGTGTTGGCAAGGATGATCGAGGCGCCCGCCGCGCGGACCTCGTCGGGGTGGAGGGCCTTCACGGTCGCGTTGGTGCCCACCGGCATGAACTGCGGCGTGTCGACGACGCCGTGCGGCAGCGTGAGACGGCCGAGGCGGGCGCGCGTCGATCCGTCCGCGGGCGGCGGGACCTGGATCTCGTAGGAGGCGGCGCCGGGCACGCTCAGTGGCCCCGGGACGCCGGCGACGGCACGGTGATCACCGTGTGGGGAGGTCGTCCCAGAGCGCCGTCATGTCGGGCTCTGCGCGGCGGGGCGGCGGGATGTCATAGCCGAGGGATGCCAGGTGGCTGCGCGCCGCCTCGGTGGCGATGCGGCCCTGCGGGGTGCGGTCCAGGAACCCGAGGCGCAGCAGGTACGGCTCGTAGACATCCTCGACCGTCTCGGTCTCCTCGGCCAGCACGGCGGCGAGCGCCTGGACGCCGACGGGGCCGGACTGGAACTTCTGGATGATCGCTGCGAGGAGCTTGCGATCCGTGGTGTCGAGACCGAGGTCATCGATGTCCAGCACCGCCATCGCCTCCACGACCGCCTGCTCGCAGATCCGGCCGTCGCCGTGGACCTCCGCGTGATCGCGAACGCGGCGCAGCAGCCGGTTCACGATCCGGGGCGTGCCGCGTCCACGCATGGCGATCAGGCGCGCGGCGCCCGGATCGATCTCGACATGCAGGATGCCGGCCGACCGACGGACGATGGCCGTGAGCTCGTCCTCACCGTAGAAGTCCAGGCGGTAGGTCATGCCGAAGCGGTCACGGAGCGGGCTGCTGATCCGGCCGGCGCGCGTCGTCGCCCCCACCACCGTGAACGGCTTGAGGCTCAGGCGCAGGCTGCGGGCGCTGGGCCCCTTGCCGATCATCACGTCAAGCGCGAAGTCCTCCATCGCCGGGTAGAGGATCTCCTCCACGGCGCGGTTGAGCCGATGGATCTCGTCGATGAACAGGACATCCCGCTCATCGAGGGACGTGAGGATGGCGGCCAGGTCTCCTGCGCGCTCGACCGCAGGTCCGCTGGTGTACCGGACATTGACGCCGAGCTCGCGCGCGACGATGGTCGCCAAGGTCGTCTTGCCGAGACCGGGCGGCCCGTAGAGGAGCACATGGTCTGCGGCCTCTCCCCTGCCCTTCGCCGCGGCGAGCAGGACCGCAAGGCTCGCCTTGACCTCCTTCTGGCCGATGTACTCGCCCAGCGTGCGCGGCCGCAGCGAGCCCTCCACGGCCTCTTCGCCGGGGTCGGACGCGCCTGCCGCGAGGAGGCTCAGGGGGTCGTCGGTCATCGGTCGGAGTCTAGCAGGTCGAGGACCATATCGTACAGATGTTCTACGCCATGCATCCCGCGGATCTGCATGCAATCATGACGTCTATGACTGTGCCGTTCACGTTCGACTCGATGCTCCGTCTCCCCCGCCTGTCATCGCTCCGGCTCAGCCCGGACGGCCGGCGCCTGGTGGTCGCCGTCGGTCGGGTTGCCCCCGACGAGAAGAAGATGGCGACGTCGGTGTGGCAGGTCGACCCCGCAGGCGTCGAGCCTGCGCGACGCCTGACCCGCTCGGTGGACGGCGAGGGTGGCGATCTCGCCTTCCTGCCCGATGGAACCCTGCTCTTCACCTCCGCGCGGCCGGATCCGGACGCCAAGCCCGATGGCGAGCGCAAGGCTGCGGCCCTGTGGGCCCTCCCGCCCGGCGGCGGCGAGGCCTACCTGCTCGCAGCGCCCGAAGGCGGCGTGTGCGGGCTCGCGGCAGCCAGGGACGCACGTGCCATCGTCTTCGGGGCGATGATCCATCGCGGCGCGCGTGACTTCGCCGCGGACGCCGCCCGCGCGAAGGCCCGCAAGGAGGCCGGCGTCGACGCCCTCCTGTTCGAGGACTTCCCGATCCGGCACTGGGACCACTACCTCGGTCCCCGGCTCCGCCGCCTGTACGGCGTCACGGTTCCGGACACGGAGGCCGCCCTCCCGGAGCCCCGAGACCTCGAGGCCGATGTCACGGGCTTCACGTTCGAGGAGTCCGGGGCGGACATCAGCGCCGACGGCGCCTTCGTCGTCGCGACCCGCTGCGTCCTCCATGGGGTGCCCGAGACGCTCGACGATCTCGTCCGCTACGACCTTGCCACCGGCGCGGCCGTCCAGCTGACCCACGGTGACGCGGCGTACCACGCTCCGGCGATTGCCCCCGATGGCCGCTCGGTGGCCGCTGTGCGCCTGACATGGGCGACGCCGGACGAGTCCGAGCAGGTCGATCTCGTCCTGATCGACCTCGCCACGGGCGGCCAGCGTGTCCTGGCCGCGGAGCTGGACCGGCGGCCGGAGGAGGTCACCTGGGGCCCGGACGCCGGGACCCTGTTCTTCGCGGCCGACGACGAGGGCCGGCATGCCGCATTCCGCATCGACCTGCCCGAGGGCCGCGTGACACGGCTGACGGTGGCCGGAGCCGTGTCGGACCTCTGTCTCTCGCCCGATGGCGCCACTGTCTACGCGCTGCAGTCGTCGATCGCGACGCCGCCCCGCATCGTCCGCTTCGCGGCAGACGTGGCCGACCAGGTTCCCGAGGAGCTGCCCAACGGACCTGACGAGCAGGACGTCGTCGCACCCGGCCGGGTCGAGCGGATCAGCACCACGGTGGCCGACGGCACCGAGGTCGGCGCCTGGCTGGTCCTGCCGCCTCGCGCGTCAGCTGAGGTGCCCGCCCCGCTCGTCGTATTCGTGCACGGTGGCCCACTGGGCTCCTGGAACTCATGGCACTGGCGCTGGAACCCGCACATCCTGGCCGACCACGGCTATGCGGTCCTCCTGCCCGACCCTGCCCTGTCCACGGGGTACGGCCGGCACATGCTCGACCGGGGCTGGGCCCAGTGGGGCGGTGCGCCGTACGACGACGTGATGGCCAGCGTCGACACGGCACTCGCGCACCCAGCCATCGACGCCTCCGAGGTGGCGCTGATGGGCGGCTCCTACGGCGGCTACATGGCGAACTGGGTCGCCGGTCACACGGACCGATTCCGCTGCATCGTCACCCATGCTTCGCTCTGGGAGCTGCTCGGATTCCATGGCACGACCGACCACGGCCCGGCGTGGGAGCACGAGATGGGCGACCCTTACGCGGATCCGTCGATCTACCTGCGAAGCTCACCGCGCGAGTTCCTCGAGGCCATGGCCGCCTGGAAGACCCCGATGCTGGTCATCCACGGTGAGAAGGACCACCGCGTCCCGATCAGCGAGGCGCTGATCCTCTGGACCGACATGCAGCGCATGGGCGTGCCCGGGCGCTTCCTGTACTTCCCCGACGAGAACCACTGGATCCTGAAGCCGCAGAACGCACGCCTGTGGTACAGGACCGTGCTCTCGTTCCTCGACGAGCACCTGCGCGGGATCCCATTCGAGCGGGACCCGCTCCTGGGCGGCTGAGCTCAGGCGGGAGACAGGACGCCGTCCGGCCCCGCAGCTGCAAGGTCCTCGAGGCGGCCGACCAGGGCCTCCGGTGCCGGCATCGCCCGGATGTCGTCGCTGACGGCGCGGGCAGCGTCACGGAACAGGCGCGAGGCCAGCACGCTCCCGACGGCCGCGGCGACGGAGGCCGGCGACTGCTCGGCCGGCGGGATCGCGATGCCCACCCCGGCCGCGACGCAGCGGGCGGCATTCTCGTGCTGGTCGGCTGCTGCCGGGAGCACGACCATCGGAACGGCCTCCGCCAGCGCCGTCATCAACGTGCCCGATCCGCCGTGGAACACGAGGGCGTCACAGGTCGGCAGGAGCCGTGACATTGGCTCGTACGCGACGACGCGGACGAGCGGCCCCGTGCCGGACGGCGGGAGGGCAGTGGAGATCTGGCCCGGCCCGACCGTGGCGACGACCTCGACGCCCAGGCTGCCGAGCGCGGCGATCAGCCGCTCGATGGCCTGTCCCCTGCCCGGCAGCACCGTGCCGAGGGTAACCGCGACGCGCTGCCTGCCGGGCACCTTCTGCGGCAGGCCCGCCACAGGGTCAGTTCCGGCGTCATCGAGCGGGACAGGACGCAAATCGACGGCGGTGGACGGCATCGGGTCGGCGGGATCGCGCAGCACCGCGGGCCGGGTCGCCAGGTAGCCGTTCCGATGCCACCGTCCCAGCCCCGGATCGTCCGCGAGGCCGAGGGCAGCCCGGAGCTCGCCGAGCGGGCCGTCGGAGAGCCGCAGGCCGGCGCTCCGCCATGCGGTCACCTGCAATGCGACATGCGGCACCCCGAGTCGCTCTGCAGCGATCCACGATCCCTGCTCGCTGTCGTCATGGATCACCAGGTCGGGCGGGAAGACGGCGGCGAGCTCGAGGAGCCCGCGGGCCGTGGCGGGGGCGACGACACCGGCGAACCCGCGCCCCCAGATCATGGACGCGTGGCGTCTGCCGGTCTGGCCGGCCGCATCCGGCACGCGGGCGAGCACGGCGGGCAGGTCCGGAGGCCCGGCCTCGTGCAGCTGGAACCCGTGGTGCCCGAGGACCGGTGCGAGGCTCGCACCGCCGAGGAACCTGATCTCGTGGCCCATGGCCCGGGCCGCCACCGCGAGGGGCAGGAGCGGGAGGACGTGGCCAAGGCCGGGATTGGCGACGAGGACGATCCGCATCCTCGCTCAGTCGCGCAACAGGGTGCGGAGCGCCGCCTTGACGCGGTCCTCGAGGCCGGGACCCACGGCAGGGTCCTGGACCGCCAGGCGCGATGCCTCGCGGGCCTCGCCCAGCGAGTAGCCGAGCGCCTGCAGGGCTGCGACAACCTCGTTCTCGGACGCCGTGAGGACGGCTCCGGCACTGCCGGCGGCGATCCCGGCCGCAGACACCTTCTCCTTGAGCTCGAAGATGATCCGCTCCGCCGTCTTCTTGCCGATGCCGGGGATCGACGTGAGGACCGCTGCGTCCTGCTGCAGGATCGCGAGCTGCAGATCCGCCGTCGGGCGGGACCCGACGATCGCCATGGCCACCTTGGGGCCTACGCCGGTCACCGTGAGCAGCAGATTGAAGAAGCCCAGCTCCTCGGACGTCCGGAACCCGAACAGCGCCTGCTGGTCCTCGCGCACGAGGTGGTAGGTGTGGAGCTTGAGGCGGCTGCCCGAGGACGTCGTGGTGATGACGGCCGGGGCCGCGAACACGCGGTAGCCGATCCCCCCGACCTCCAGCACCAGCGAGTCGGCCGCGATGGCGCCGACGACGCCCTCGACTGATGCGATCACTGCGTCCGGCCCTCCTGCTAGCGCTTCGTGCTTCGGGTGGACGGCCGTCGCCCGCCCTGGGCCGCTGCCTCCACCTGGAGCGCCTCGCGGACTGCCCGCTCGTAGGAGGTCTCACCCCTGGTGATCGGGGCGATGGCCGCACGGTCGACGACCGTGGCCCGCGCCGTCCCGGCGTTGATCCGGTCACCCGGCCGTTCGGCGTTGGCGATGCAGATCGCGCAGGCGAGCGCATCGGCCGTGTCGTCGGGTGTCGGTACCTCGGGCAGCTGGAGGATGACCGTCACCATGCGGCCGACCTGGCCCTTGTCTGCGTTGCCGTACCCGGTGACGGCCATCTTGATCTCGTTCGGCGTCGCCTCGCGCACCGGGACGCCGGCCTGGGCGGCGGCGAGCAGGACGACGCCGCGCGCCTGGCCCACGGCGAACGCCGACTGCGCGTTGCGGGAGAAGAACAGGCGCTCGACGCCGAGGATGTCGGGAGCGTGGGTCTCGATGAGCTCCGCCACGTGAGCGTGGATCACGGCGAGCCGGTCGGGCAGCTGGATGTCGGGGCTCGTGGTGACACACCCGAAGTCGATGGCACGCAGGCTGGATCCCGTGCGCTCGACAAGGCCGTAGCCAAGGGCTGCCGTCCCGGGGTCGATCCCGAGGACGATCACCCGCCGAGCTCGGCCAGCAACTCCTCGGGGATGTCCGCGTTGGTGGTCACGCGCTGGACGTCGTCGAGCTCCTCGAGGGAGTCGACGATCCGCATCACCTTCCGGAAGTGCTCGGCCTCCAGGACGGTCGTCTGCTTGGCGACCATCGCCGACTCCGCGTCCTCGACCTTGTACCCGGCGCCCTCGAGCGCCATGCGCACGGTGAACAGGTCGGCGGGACCGGTCCAGATCTCGATCGGGTCGGCGTCGGTGTCGACGTCCTCGGCGCCCGCATCGATCGCGGCCAGCGCGATCTCGTCGGGGTCATTGGTCTGGCTGGCGACCGTGATCAGGCCGCGCTGCTCGAACTGCCAGGCGACGGCACCGGCCGCTGCGAGCTGGCCGCCCGACTTTGCGAAGACCGAGCGCACCGCGGCGGCGGTGCGGTTCCGGTTGTCGGTGGCCGCCTCGACGAGGACCGCGATGCCGCCCGGGCCGTAGCCCTCGTACACGATCTCCTCGTACTGCTCGGCCTCGCCGCCACCGGCGGCCTTCGTCGATCGCCCGCTTGATGTTGTCCGCGGGCATATTGATCGAGCGTGCCTTGTCCATCGCGAGGCGCAGACGGTAGTTCGCCTCGGGGTCGCCGCCGCCTGCCCGGGCCGCCACCGCGATCTCGCGTGCGACCTTCGTGAACATGGCGCCTCGCTTGGCGTCATTGGCGCCCTTCTGGCGCTTGATCGTGGACCACTTGGAATGTCCTGACATCGGGCGGGAGTATACCGACTATCATCGGAGTCGAGGAAGCCCGAGGCCGTCAGGCGCTGTCCCGCGTCCGGCCGAGGGGATCCATGTCGGCAACCTGCGCACCTGCGCTCCACGTCCCGTCGCGGCCGGGCACTCCGGTCTGACGGGGGAATCATCGAGAGGAACCGCGCGCGATGACGTTGAAGAGCCACGACCTTGCCCACATCCGCAGCGTCGTGCTCGCCGGCCACGCCGGGAGCGGCAAGACGACCCTTGCGGAGCAGGTCATGTTCCGGGCTGGCGCCATCGCCAGATTGGGCAGGGTCGACGACGGGACCGCGCACCTCGACTTCGAGCCCGAGGAGCAGAAGCAGCACCGGTCGCTGTCGCTGGCCGTCGGCACGTTCGAGCACGGCGAGCACGAGATGACGCTCGTCGACACCCCCGGCTACCCCGACTTCGTCGCGGAGCTGATCCAGGGGTTCCACGCTGCGGACGCCGCGCTCTTCGTCGTCGACGCATCGGGCCATGTCGAATCCGGGCTGGAGACCGCGGTGCGGACCGGCCGGACCACCGGCACGTCGGCCTGCTTCGTCATCAACAAGTGCGACCGGGAGAACGCGGACCCGCTCCGCGTGCTCGATGAGCTCCGCGACGCATTCGGCAACAAGGTCGCTCCGCTCCACCTGGCCATCGGCGCCGCGGAGACCTTCACCGGCTTCGTCGATCTGGTCCACCGCAAGGCCTACAAGCTCGAGGACGGCAAGGAGATCGAGATCCCGATCCCGGCCGATCTCGCCGACGAGGTCGCCCTTCGCCGCGACCAGCTGCTCGAGGCCGCTGCCGAGGCCGACGACGACGTCTTCGAGAAGTACCTCGCGGAAGAGGAGATCACGGACGCGGAGCTCGACGCCTGCCTCCACAAGGGGGTCCGCAACTCGATCCTGGCCCCGGTGCTCATCACCTCGGCCGCCAAGGGCATCGGCCTCAACGCCCTGCTCGACGCGATCGCCCGCTACCTCCCCTCGCCGGACGAGGAGGGTCCGTTCGCCGCGACCGACAAGGCCGGCAAGGACGTCCAGGTTCCGGCCGACGGCAGCCAGCTCCTCGTGCGCGTGTTCAAGACGGCGGCTGACCCGTTCGTCGGGCGCCTCACCTATCTCCGCGTCCTGTCCGGGACGCTCAAGAGCCAGGGCACGATCTACAACGCCTCCAAGGGCGAGGACGAGCGCATCGGCCAGCTGCTGTACCTCCACGGCAAGGAGCAGGAGCCCGCGGCCGAGCTGAGGGCGGGCGAGATCGGCGCCGTCGCCAAGCTGGGCCTGACCGAGACCGGGGACTCCCTGAGCACGCGCGACGCGGGCCTGCGTCTCGCCCCGATCGCCTTCCCGGACCCGACCCTGCAGGTCGCGATCGATCCCGTGTCGAAGGCGGATCTCGACAAGATGGGCCCGGCCCTCCAGCGGATGCTCGAGGAGGAGCCGTGCGCACGGGTCGAGCGGTCGGCCACCGGCGAGCAGATCCTGCGTGCCGTCGGCGAGGCGCACGTGGCCGTCATCTGCGAGCGCCTCAAGCGCAAGTTCGGCGCGGCGATCGCGACCCGGACGCCCAAGGTCGCGTACCGGGAGACGATCCGCGGCACGACCAAGGCCCACGGCCGCTACAAGAAGCAGACCGGCGGCCACGGGATGTTCGGCGACGTCTGGATCGAGCTCGAGCCGAACCCGGCCCAGGGCGTCGAGTTCGCCGAGAAGGTCGTGGGCGGCTCCGTCCCGAAGAACTTCTTCCCGGGCATCGAGAAGGGCATCCGCGAGACGGCGGCCGAGGGCGTCCTCGCGGGCTATCCGCTCGACGACTTCAAGGCGACGCTCGTACGACGGCTCGTTCCACCCGGTCGACTCGAACGAGCTGTCGTTCAAGCTCGCGGCCTCGATGGCGCTCAAGGAGGGCGTCATGCAGGCGAAGCCCGTCCTCCTCGAGCCGATCATGGCGGTCGAGGTCAGAATCCCCGAGCAGTACATGGGCGAGGTCAACCGCGACCTCAACGGCCGGCGCGGGCGGGTCCTCGGCATGGACCTGGCCGACGGGGTGCAGCTCATCAGCGCCCACGTGCCGCAGGCCGAGCTCTTCTCGTACGCGACGGAGCTGCGCTCGCTCACGGCCGGCCGCGGCACGTTCAGCGCGGTCCTCGACCACTACGAGGACGTGCCGGGCAACCTCGCCGAGAAGGTCATCGAGGCCCACAAGAAGGAGCACGCCGAGGGCCACTGACCGGCGGGTCGCCTGCCGGTCGGCACGCCCGGCCCCGCACAGTCGAACACGAACCCCCGGCCCCGGCCGGGGGTTCGGTGCTTCCAGCATGCCCCCCGAGCGGTGGCGAGTCGCCGGATGGCCCGGCCCGGGATCAGGCCGGACCGAGACCTCGCAGCCCGTCGACGAGCGTCTCGAGTCCCACACGCCCCTCGTACAAGGCTCGCCCGACGATGGCGCCGCGGCAACCGATCGCGTGGGCGGCGAGCACGTCGTCAAGGGATGAGACCCCACCTGACGCGATGATCCGGCCGCAGTCCAGGTCCACGAGCCTGCGGAGGAGGTCCAGGTCCGGTCCACCGAGAAGGCCGTCGCGGTCGATCGCGGTCACCTCGAACGTCACGACGCCCACCCCGGCAAGCATGCGCAGCGCGTCGGACGCTGGGACGCCGTGCGCTCCCTCGCGCCAGCCCTCGCCCAGGGCGAGGCCGTCGCGCACGTCGATCGAGGCGACGATCCGGTCCGGGCCGTGGCGCGCGACGACGTCACGGGCGAACTCCGGGTCCCTGAGGGCGGCCGTCCCAACGACGGCGCGGCTGGCCCCAGTCGCGAGTGCGCCCGCGACTGCCTCAGGTGTCCGCAGTCCACCGCCGACCTCGACCGCGGCGAGCCCGTGGACCTCGGCGACCAGGGCAGCGACGAGTGGGAGCTGCGCAGGCTCGCCGGCCCTCGCACCGTCGAGGTCGACCACGTGCAGCCATGTCGCACCACCTCGCGCGAAGGTGCGGGCGACCCCCGCCGGGTCGTCGTCGTAGGTGGTCTCCTGCGCGAAGTCGCCCTGCTTGAGCCGCACGACACGACCACCGATCAGGTCGATGGCCGGGAGGAGCTCGAACTCGGGCACGGGGACCTCGACATGTGCTAGCGTTTTACCACGCTACTACGGTAGCATACGAGCCAACGCCCGGGCGAGTGTCCGGGCAGCACTTGGCGGCACCTGGAGGACGGACCCACCCGTGGCTGACGACTGGCGGACGCCCGATACCGAGGCGCTCGTCGAGGCGATCCTGCGCCTCGACACACGCGACCAGGCCGAGCGCTTCCTGCGCGACCTGTGCACCTTGGGCGAGCTCCACGACATGGCCCAGCGCTGGGCGGTCGTGCGCATGCTCGACGCCGGTCTGCACTACGCCGACATCTCGAAGCGCACCGGGGCGAGCACCGCGACCATCACCCGCATCGCCTCCTGGCTGAACCACGGCGAGGGCGGCTACCGGGCCATGCTGGAACGGTTCAAGGGCGCGGACGGCGAGACGCCCTACCCGCTCGGCGACGAGCGATGAGAGACCGCCTCCGTCTCGCCATCCCCAACAAGGGCCGCCTCCAGGAGGCGACCATCACCCTGCTGCACGACGCCGGCCTGATGTTCGAGGCGACGGATCGCAGCCTCGTGGCCCGCGTCCAGAACCATCCCCTCGACATCCTGTTCGTGCGCACCGGTGACGTGATCGAGTTCGTCAACGATGGCGTTGCCGAGGCCGGGATCACGGGCGGCGACATCCTTGCGGAGAGCGGCGTCGACCTCCCGGTGCTCAGGACACTCGGGTACGGACGCTGCCGACTGGCCGCGGCCGTGCCCGCAGACTCCCCGTACGAGGCCATCACCGATCTTGCAGGGACGCGGATCGCCACCTCGCATCCGAATGTCACCCGGGCCTTCTTCGCGGCCCAGGGGATCGGTGTCGAGGTCATCTCCCTGTCGGGCGCCGTCGAGGTCGCGCCGCGGCTGGGTCTCGCCGACGGCATCGTCGATCTCGTGTCCACGGGGTCCACGTTGTCGATGAACGGCCTCAGGTCGATCGGGGACATTCTCGCGTCCGAGGCCGTCCTTCTGACCAGCAAGGCAGCCCGCCAGCAGCACCCGGACGAGCTCGACGGCATCGTCACCATGCTCGGCTCGGTCATCGCCGCGCGCGGGCGCAAGTACCTGATGATGAACGCCCCGTCGGCCAAGCTCGCCGAGCTCGAGGACCTGCTCCCTGGCCTCGAGTCGCCGTCCGTCATCCCCCTCGCGCACGCCGGGATGATCGCGATCCACGCCGTCGTCGGCGCCGACGAGGTCTGGGCCCTCCTGCCCAGGCTCAAGGCCGCGGGCGCATCCGGCATCCTCGTCCTGCCCATCGAGAAGATCCTGCCGTGACCACCTCCGAGACGGCTCCTGGCACCGTCCGACTCGCCAGGCTCGACCTGCGCTCACCGGACCCGGCGGCGCTCGCCGCCCGCGACGCCCTCTTCCGCCGGGGTGCCGTGCCCGACCCCGCCGTCCGCGATGCCGCACGGCGGATCCTCGCCGACGTCCGCGAGCGGGGCGCCACTGCCGTGCGCGAGGCGTCGGCCCGCTTCGGCGGCGGCCGGCCCGACGGGCGTCTGCTGCTGGCCAGGGCCGAGCTGGCGGCTGCGGCCGACGCGCTCGCCCCCGCCGAGCGGGAGGCCCTCCTGACCGCGATCGGGAATGTCAGACGGTTCGCCGAGGCCCAGCTCCCGCAGTCGGTCCGCATCACCGTCATGCCCGGCGTCGACCTTGAGCGCCGCTGGCTGCCCGTGGGACGCGTCGGGGCGTACGTCCCCGGAGGCTCGGCCCCGTACCCGTCCTCCCTGGTCATGACCGTGGTGCCTGCGCGCGTGGCGGGCGTCGGCGCGGTCGTGGTCGCCTCGCCGGCCGATCGCGACGGGAACGTCCACCCCGTCCTCCTCGGGGCGGCCGGCCTCCTTGGTGTCGACGCGCTGCTCGTCGCAGGCGGGGTCCAGGCCATCGGAGCGCTCGCCTACGGACTCGCCGACGAGGGCCTCGAGCCGGTCGACCTCATCGTCGGGCCTGGCTCCGCGTGGGTGACCGCGGCCAAGATCGAGGTCGTGGGCGAGACCGGGATCGACATGCCCGCCGGCCCGTCCGAGGGCCTGGTGCTCGCGGACGCATCCGCCGACGTGCCCACGGTCGCGGCCGACCTCATCACCCAGGCCGAGCACGGCGTCGACTCCCCTGCCCTGCTGGTGACGCCGGACGTCGCGCTGGCCGACGCCGTCGAGATCGAGGTCAACCGGCGACTCGCGACGGCCCTGCGCCGCGACATCCTCGCGCGCGCCCTCGCCGACCACGGCCGCATCGTCCTCGTGCCCGACGTCGCCGCCGGGATCGCCTTCGTGAACGGCTATGGGCCCGAGCACCTCTCGGTCGAGGTGGAGGACCTCGAGGGTGCCGTCGCGGCCATCCGGAACGCCGGCTCCATCTTCGTGGGCCGCTGGTCCCCGGAGTCCGCCGGTGACTACGCGTCCGGCGCGAACCATGTGCTGCCCACCGGCGGTCTCGCCCGCAGCTGCGGCCCGCTCGCGGTGGACACGTTCGGCAAGTACAACCAGGTCCAGCGCATCACGCGTGAGGGCCTCGCCGCACTGCGACCGTCCATCCGGACCCTCGCGGAGGCCGAGGGGCTGCTCGCACACCGGGATGCCGTCGAGGTCCGCTTCGAGTCCGACCGGGCTGACGCAGCCGGTGCCGTGGAGGATGTCCGATGACCCCGAGCCCCTTCGCCGTCACCTCGCCCACGGATCCGGCCTCGTACGCCTGGGAGGCGACCAACGAGAGCGTCGCGGAACGCTTCGGCCTCCCTATCGAGCAGGTCATCCGCTTCGACCTGAACACCTCGCCGGAGCCGCCGGAGCTGCTGGCGCGCATTCTCCAGGCCGGCCGCTTCGTCACCCCGGCGTCCGAGTACCCGCCCGGCGACTACCGGGCGCTCGCGGAGGCGGCGGCTGCGACCTACGGCGTCGCCTTCGAGGAGGTCCTGCCGGGCGCCGGCGCTGACGAGGTGCTCGACCTGTGCACCAAGGCCTTCCTTGCGGCGGGCGAGGCCGCGGTCATCTCCGTGCCGACGTACGCGATGCACCGGGTCCTCGTTGAGCAGCGTGGCGGGCGCGTCATCCCGGTTCCGCGGCTGGGCAAGGCCGACGGATGGTCGATGGACGTCCCGGCCGTCCGTGCTGCAGCCCGCCAGGCCGCCATCGTCTGGGTGTGCAACCCGAACAACCCCACGGGGCTCCTGGAGCCCGATGGCACGATCGAGGCCCTGCTTGCCGGCATCGCCGAGGATTCGGCAGCCGACGGCAGACCGGCCCCCGTGGTCATCGTCGACGAGGCATACAGCGAGTTCACCGGCGTCACGGTCATCCCGCTGCGCACGCGCTACCCGAACCTGGTGGTCGCCCGTACCGCGTCCAAGGCGTACGCGCTGGCCGGGCTGCGCGTCGGATTCGCGATCGCCGCCCCCGCGACCATCGAGCGGGTCGCCCTGTACCGGCCGCCCGGCTCCATCAGCACGATCTCGGTCACCGTGGTCACGGAGGCACTCCGCGATCACACGGAGATGCGGGCCAACGTGGACCGCATCGAACAGGAGCGCCCGCGATTGCGGCGCGGCCTCGAGGACCTGGGGTGGGGTCCGCAGCCATCCCACACCAACTTCATCCTGCTGGACCTCGCAACCCCCGAGCGCTCCGAGGCAGCGGCCCTCGCGCTGCTGGCGCGCGGCATCGTCCCCCGTACCTTCGGGGCGGGGCACCCGCTGGCGCACTGCATCCGGATCACCGTTCGTGCACCGCACGAGAACGACAGGCTTCTCGCTGCTGCCGCCGAGATCACGCCCACCCTGCCGCCCGCCCCAGCTCCCGGAGAGCCAGCATGACCACGCCCCTCGGCACCCTTGACGTCCTCATGCGGGACGGCCGCCGTGTCCGCGTCGCCCGTCGCACGCGCGAGACGGACATCACGATCGAACTCAACCTCGACGGCTCCGGCGCCGCCGATATCTCCACGGGCGTCGGGTTCTTCGACCACCTCCTGGGCTCCATGGCCCACCACGGCCTGTTCGATCTCGAGATCCGGTGCGCGGGTGATCTCGAGATCGACGAGCACCACACCGTCGAGGACACGGCGCTGGTCCTCGGCGCGGCCTTCGCGGAGGCACTCGGCGATCGGGCGGGGATCCGGCGTTTCGGCGACAGCTCGGTGCCCATGGACGAGTCGGTGGCGACGGCCGTCATAGACATCGGCGGTCGCCCGTACGCCGTGATCGATCTCCCGTTCCGCGCCGAGCGTGCAGGGACCCTGCCGCTGCAGCTCGTGGAGCACGCCCTCGAGTCGTTCGCACGGACCGCCGGGGCCACCCTGCACCTGCGCGGCACCGGTCGCAACGACCACCATCTCGGCGAGGCAGCGTTCAAGGCGCTCGGGCGCGCGCTCCGGATCGCGTGCGAGGCGGACCCGCGGCGGTCCGGGGTCGCCAGCACGAAGGGCTCGCTCGGGTGACCGACGTCGTCGTCGTCGACTACGGCGCGGGCAACCTTGTCTCGATCGAGCAGGCGCTCGTGACCGCGGGCGCGCGCGTCCGCCGGGCCGCGGACGGAGCCTCGATCGGGACGCCGGACCTGCTCGTGGTGCCCGGCGTCGGCGCTGCGGCTCCCGCGATGGAGCGCCTGCGAGACGGCGGGTTCGTGGAGCCGGTCAGGGACTGGATCGCCGCGGACCGCCCATTCCTGGGCATCTGCCTTGGCCTCCAGCTGCTCTTCGACGGCTCGGACGAGGACGGCGCGGTGACGCTGGGCGTGCTGGCCGGCCGGACGGTCAGGCTCGAGGGCGCACCGACGCTGCCGCACATCGGCTGGAACCAGGTGGACCGGAGGCGCGGAGCATCCGGCCTTCGCGGGTATCGCGCCAGGCGCGGACTTCTACTTCGTGCACTCCTACGTGGCGGATCCCACCGGGCCCGACGGAGCCGCGATCGTGCTCGCCGAGACGGAGCACGGCACCCGGTTCGTCTCGGCCGTGGCACGGGGACGGATGCTGGGTGTCCAGTTCCACCCCGAACGGTCTGGCGCCAACGGACTCCGGCTGGTCGGCAACGTCGTGCGCCTCGCGGGAGCCGCCTGATGCTCTGCCGCCGGGTCATCCCCTGCCTCGACGTCGCCAACGGGCGCGTGGTCAAGGGCACCAACTTCGTGAACCTCGTCGACGAGGGCGATCCGCCCGAGCTCGCCGAACGCTACGCACGTGAGGGCGCGGACGAGATCGTCTTCCTCGACATCTCGGCAGCACCGGAGGGCCGCGGCACGCTCCTCGACATCGTGGAGCGCACGGCCCGCCGCGCGTTCATCCCCCTCACGGTGGGCGGTGGCGTGCGGTCGGTCGAGGACATGCGCGAGGTGCTCCGGGCCGGCGCCGACAAGGTCTCGCTCAACACGCGGGCCGTCGCGGATCCATCCCTCATCGCCGGCTGCGCGGCGCGCTTCGGCGCACAGGCGGTGGTGGTGGCGATCGACGCCCGGCGTGTCGGCGTGACCGACACGATCCCGTCCGGCTTCGAGGTTGTCGTGCAGGGTGGCAGGGAGCCTGTCGGTCTCGACGCGATCGCCTGGGCGCAGCAGGCCGTCGAACTGGGGGCGGGCGAGCTGCTCGTCACCTCGATCGACCGCGATGGGACGAAGTCAGGGTTCGACACGCAGCTCCTGCGAGCGATCACCTCGCGGGTCCACGTTCCCGTGATCGCGTCCGGCGGCGCCGCCGGCCCCGAGCACTTCGTGGAGGCGGTCCGCGACGGTGGCGCGGATGCCGTCCTCGCTGCCAGCATCTTCCACCGCAACGAGCACACGATCTCGCAGGTCAAGGCCGTCATGGCAGCAGCGGGCCTGGTGGTCCGCATGCCTGCCGAGGAGAATGCCTGATGACTCCCGCCACCCATACCACGCACGCCGGGCCGGTCGACCTCGAAGCCGGCCTCGATCCCGCCACCGTCGCGTGGGACACGTCCGGGCTGGTCGTCAGCGTCGTCCAGGACGTTGCCGACGGGCGTGTCCTCATGGTCGGCTGGCTGGACGTGGAGGCCCTCGCCGCCACGCTCGGCACCGGCGACGTGCACTTCCACTCCCGCTCGCGGGGCCGCCTCTGGCGCAAGGGCGAGTCGTCGGGCAACGTGCTCCGGCTCCGGTCGCTCGCGCTCGACTGCGACGGCGACGCCCTCCTGATCGGCGCCGAGCCTGCCGGGCCCACCTGCCATCGCGAGACCCGTTCCTGCTTCGATCCCGACGAGCTCTCCGCGGCGGTGGGCGGACATGCGCCGGCACCACTCGCACCAGTCCGCGCGGGCGCACCGGGGCCTGCTCCCCAGGGGTTCGGCTGGCTCGAGTCGCTCTGGACCACGATCGCCGGCCGCGCCGTGACACGTCCGAGAGGCTCGTACACGGTGGCCCTGCTCGAGGGCGGCGTGGACCTGGCCGGGCGGAAGGTCGCCGAGGAGGCGACCGAGGTGCTGCTCGCGGCGAAGAACGACGAGGCTGCGGAGGCCGCGGGGGTCGGCCGTGACGCGACGAAGGCGCTGCTCGCCGGTGAGGCGGGCGACCTCGTGTACCACGCCCTGGTCCTGCTCGCCGAGCGTGGCATGGAACCCAAGGCGGTGCTCGACGTGCTCCGCGGACGGCACGGAGACGCCGGCCGGGGCTGACCACCCCCGGAGCGGTCAGGCGCTGCGCAGCACCCGCACCACGGCCCGGTTGCGCTTCCCGACCCGCACCTCGAGCCATTCACCGGCCACCGGCGGCGGAAGCGCCGCGGCCGCATCCGAGATGCGCTCGCCGTTCACCGTGATCGCCCCGCCCTGGACAAGCCTGCGCGCCTCTCCCCGTGACGGTGCGAGGCCCGTCTCCGCGAGCAGCACGGCAGCCCCGGCGGCCGGCACGTCCGAGGCGACCGTGGCGCCACGGGTCGCCCGGTGGATGGCGGCCAGGAGCGCGGGATCGGTCACCGGCTCGCGCTGGAAGAGTGCCGCGGACACCGCGACCGCCTCACCGGCCGCCTCCTCACCGTGGCAGCGGGCGGTGATGTCGAAGGCCAGGCGCTTCTGTGCCTCGCGCGCTTCCGGCTGCGCGACCAGCGCGGCATCGAGCGCCTCGATCTCCTCCCGGCTCCACAGCGTGAACCAGCGCATGTACGTGCCGGCGTCCCGGTCGTCGACGTTCATCCAGTACTGGTAGAACGCGTACGGCGTCGTCCGCTCCGGTGCAAGCCACACGGACTCGCCGGCCTCGCTCTTGCCGAACTTCGTGCCCGACGGGGCCAGGAGCAGCTTGTAGGCGATCCCGTGGGCCGGGCTCTCGTCGGTACCACCCGATGTGCGGCGGATCAACTCCAGGCCGGCCGTGATGTTCCCCCACTGGTCGGCGCCGCCCATCTGCATCTCGACGCCGTGCTCGCGGTACAGGGTCGCGAAGTCGAACGCCTGGAGCGTCATGTAGCTGAACTCGGTGAAGGACAGGCCTCGCTCCAGTCGGGTCTGCACCGAGTCCTTGGCCAGCATGTACGGCACCGTGAAGTGCTTGCCCACGTCGCGCAGGTAGTCGATGAGCGAGATCGACCCGAGCCAGTCGAGGTTGTTGGCCATCACCGCCTGGGTGGGACCCGGCGTGAAGTCGAGGAACCGCGCGAGCTGCTCGCCGATGCGGGCCACGTTGTGGGCGAGGGTCTCGCGGTCCAGCAGGTTGCGCTCCGTCGAACGCCCCGACGGGTCCCCGATCATCCCGGTTCCCCCGCCGACGAGCGCGACGGGGATCCCGCCGTGCCGCTGGAGGCGGAGCAGGCCGAAGATCGGGATCAGGTGCCCGATGTGCAGCGAGTCCGCGGTGGGATCGAAGCCGATGTACGCGGAGATTGCACGCCCGGACGCCAGCCGTTCGGCCAGGCCGGGGGTCGAGGCGTGGAGGATGCCGCGCCACTCGAGGTCGTCGAGCAGCGTGGCCAGGCCGTTGGCGGTCGCGCCGCCGGGAGCGTCGGTCATCAGGCGTCACACAGGTAGCAAGGAGAGCGTCATGGGACTGCCCGATGGGGGAAATGGGCTGTCCACACCTGCATGGTATCGTCCCCTCGATGCAGACCAGCCTCAATCGGAGGCAGCGCCAGCGCCGCCAGGCAGCCCGGCGCCGCCCGCGCGGAACCGGCGTCGTCAAGTACGTCGTCCTCGCGATCCCGCTTCTCATCTTCACCACCCTGCTCCTCCTCGGAGCCGCCGGCGCGACCTTTGCAGTGGCCGGCTACTCGTACCTCGCGAAGGACCTTCCCGATCCCCAGAAGGCCCTCGAGACGATCGAGTTCGCCCAGCAGTCGTCCGTCTACGACCGCTCCGGCAAGGTGCTCATGGCCAAGCTCGGCACGGACCGGCGGGAGCTCGTGGCCTTCGAGGACATCCCGACCGAGCTGCTGGATGCGACCACCGCGATCGAGGACAAGACCTTCTGGGAGAACTCGGGGTTCGACCCACTGGGGTTCGTGTCCGCGGCCATCGACACCCTCCAGGGCAACGATCGCGGCGGCTCGACGATCACGCAGCAGCTGGTGCGCAACCGGCTGCTCCCGAGTGAGCTCGTCTCCCCCGACGCTGACCGCTACCAGCGCAAGCTCAAGGAGATCATCCAGTCGATCCGACTCACCGAGGCCTACCCAGGCGACCCGGGCAAGCAGGCGATCATCACCGCCTACCTGAACAACAACTACTACGGCAACCGCAGCTACGGTGTCGCAGCGGCCGCGCAGACGTACTGGAAGAAGGACCTCAAGGACCTCAGCCTGGCCCAGTGGGCCATCCTCGCGGGCATCCCGAAGTCCCCCACCAACTACGATCTCGTGCAGAACGCGGTCGAGGAGACCTACGTCGACGACGACGGCAAGGAGCAGGCCCGGCTCGTCGTCCCGCAGGACAGCGCGGTCGTCCTGCGCCGCAACCAGATCCTCGAGTTCATGAAGACGCGCCTGGAGAAGACGCCTGCCGATCGCTACACGGCGGCGGACTTCGAGGCGGCCAAGGTCGAGCCCGTGATCCTCGCCGAGCAGGGCGAGGCGAGCTGGCGTGCCCCCCACTTCGTGTGGCAGGTGCGCGAGGAGCTCTCGCAGCTGATCTGCGGCGAGGCCCAGTGCGAGAAGATCGACAGCGGTGGATACACCGTCTTCACCACCCTCGACTACAAGATGCAGCGGATCGTCGAGAAGTGGGCCTATGCGGCGGCGATCATCCCCAACTCGAAGAACCCCCAGGCCCTGCTGAAGGCGCGCGGCATCCCGCGCAGCGAGTGGAACTGGATCCTGGACCTGCGCGGCCACAACGTCCACAACGATGCCGCGGGCGTGCTGGACTACCGGACCGGAGAGGTGCTTGCGTACGCGGGCTCAGCGTCGTACACCGCGAAGGGCAACAAGAAGTTCCAGCCGCAGTTCGACGTCCTCTCCGACGGCTGGCGCCAGCCCGGATCGTCCATCAAGCCCCTGGTCTACCTCATCGGGATCGACGACAAGACCATGACCGCGTCAACCATGTTCATGGACGTGGTCACCAACTTCGCCGGGGCGGGCGCGAAGCCGTACACGCCCAAGCAGGCAGACGGCCTGGAGCGAGGACCCGTGCGCCTCCGCAGTGCCCTCCAGTTCTCGCTCAACGTGCCTGCGGTCAAGGCGGGCTTCATCAACGGGCTCGAGCACCAGTTCAACCGCACGAAGGACTTCGGCCTCAGCTACCTGCCGTCGACAGGCCCGGTGGCGTCGCAGAGCATCGGGACGCTCGACACCCACCCCATCGAGATGATCAGCGCCTACGGGATGATCGCAAACGGCGGCGTCCTGATGCCGCGCCACACGATCCTCAAGGTCATGGGTCCGGACGGCAAGCAGGTCTGGCCCGAGGAGGGCGTCACGCTCAAGGGCGAGCGCGTCGTGTCCCGGCAGGCGGCCTACATCGTCACCGACATCATGGCCGGCAGCACGATTGACAGCGTCAACCCGTTCTGGGGCAAGTGGAACGTCACCGACGGGATCAACGGCAAGTACCGCCCGGCGGCCTACAAGACGGGCACGACGAACGACAACAAGGACGTGCACGCATACGGGTATCTCCCGCCGCCCGCGAAGAAGACCCTGCCGGGCCTGGTCGCGGGCGTCTGGATGGGCAACTCGGACAGCACCCCGAACGACGGCAAGCTCTCGCTCGACACGTCGGCGCCGCTGTGGTCCGCCATCCTGTCCGAGGTGTCCAAGGGCTACCCGATCGACAAGTTCAGCCGCGTCAAGCCCAAGGGCCTCGTGACCGCGACGGTCGACGCCTTCACGGGCATGCGTCCCGGTGCATCGGGCAAGCGCACGGTCGAGGAGCTGTTCATCGCGGGCACCGAGCCGGATCGGACCGCGAGCATCGCCCGCAAGGCGGACGTCGACTCGGCCAGCGGCCTGCTGTGGCGCGAGGGGTGCGTCGGCCCCATGGTCTCGAAGACCTTCGTCGACTTCTCCAAGGTCGAGGCCGGCTTCAAGTCCTGGCAGAAGGCGGACATCGCCTGGCAGCAGCGCGCCGCCAGGGGTCCGGGCGTTGCAGGCGGTCCCGAGCGAACACGCACCGCGTACTTCTACGGCGGTGGCTTCTACCCGTTCGGCCGATCCTGGGGCGGTGCCTTCGTGCCCACCAAGAAGTGCCCGCTGGGGCCGCCGCCGCCCTCGATCTGCGTGTCCACGGATCCAATGTCCCCGTGTCCGTCGCTGCCGCCGGAGTCGCCCACTCCTGCGCCCCAGGGCAACGGCAACGGCAACGGTGGTGGGAAGCCGACACCCAAGCCCTAGCCCCATCCGACGGCACCGCCGCGGCATCTGACGGCCACGCCGCGGAGGACGGGCTCAGAGCCGGACGATCGTCGCTCCGTCGCCTCCCTCACCGCGTTCGCCCGCGCGGAAGTTCCTGACCAGCGGATGGCTCGCGGCCGTGGTTCGCACGGCGTCGCGCAGGGCACCCGTGCCCAGGCCGTGGATGATCACGACCTGCTCCAGCCCTGCAAGCGCCGCGTCGTCGAGATAGCGCCCGAGGGCCTCGAGCGCCTCGTCGACGCGGGCCCCTCGCAGGTCGAGGGAAGATGCGACCGATCGGGCGCGGGTCAGCCCGATGTTGGAGATGCTGCTGCCGCGGCTGGAACGCGAGCCTCCTGCCCGCGTCGCCTCCCGCACGAACTCCGCCTCGGTCATGGGCGCCGGCCCGCTGTCGGGAGCACCCGGGACTCCCCCACCCGGGCCCATTCCTAGCGCCGGCTCGAGGTCATCGACCGCGACGGACACCCGCATCCCGCCGGCTTCCAGCGTCGCGCGGGTCCCACCCTTCTCCAGGGCGGCGATCCGACCCTCCCAGCCACCGCTCCGGCTGCGCGCACGATCTCCGAGCCGCCACGTGCGGGGCACGACAGGCTCGGTGCGCCGCGGCTCGGGCCGGGCTTCGGGCAGGCGCTCGAGCGTCTGGTCGGCGCGTGCGAGGGCGGCATCGATCGCCGGCGCCGTGACCGTCTCGCGCTCCAGGCGCCGCCGCAGGCCGGCAACATCGTCGCGGAGGGTGTCCACGAGCCGCTGGGCCTCCTCGCGCGCCGCCCGGACGGCCTCGTCCCGCTCCCGGCGCGCCCGGCGTCGCTCCTCCTCGGCAGCCCGCTGGGCCTCGACGGCCCGCGACTCCGCAGCGCGCGCCTTGTCGACGGCCTCGGCGATCTCCAGCTCCTGCTCCTTGATCGATGCGAGCGTGGACTCGAAGGCCCGCTGGTTCTCCGACAGGCGGCTCCGGGCATCCGCCACGATGGCAGCTGGCAGCCCGAGCCGGTCGGCGATAGCGAAGGCCTGGGAGCCGCCGGGCAGCCCGATGGTGAGGCGGTACGTCGGCGAGAGCGTCTCAAGGTCGAAGGCGACCGAGGCATTGCGTGCCGCGGGCGTCTCGTGCGCGTACACCTTGATCTCCGCGTAGTGCGTGGTGGCGGCAACGAGCGCCCCCGAACGGATGAAGTGGTCGAGCAGCGCCTGGGCCAGCGCCGAGCCCTCGGTCGGGTCGGTGCCCGCGCCCAGCTCGTCGAGCAGCACAAGGGTTCCCGGGCCCGCCTTCTCGACGATCCTGGTGATCGACCGCAGGTGGCCCGAGAACGTGGATAGGGACTGCGCGATGGACTGCTCGTCCCCGATGTCGGCGAACACGTCACCGAAGACCGGCAGCGACGACCCGGCCTCGGCCGGCACGTGGAGACCCGCCTGGTGCATGAGCGCCAGCAGGCCGAGGGTGCGCAGGGCGACGGTCTTGCCGCCGGTGTTCGGGCCCGTGATGACCAGCGCCGTGTAGCCATCGCCGAGTCGGATGTCGATGGGCACGACCTTGCCCGTGAGTCCGGGGTGGCGGGCAGAGAGCAGGACGACCTCGCCGCGCGCTGACGCTGCCGGGCGGACCCCGTCCATCTCGGCTGCAAGCTGGGCTTTCGCGGCCCAGAAGTCGAACTGGGCGAGCGCCTCCAGCGTCTCGCGCAGCAGCGTGGCGCTCGCCCCCACCAGGGCGGACAGCTCGTCGAGGATCCGCCCCACCTCCTCGTCGACCGCCGCCTGTGCCTCGCGCCAGGTGTTGCCCAGCTCAACGATGACGAGCGGCTCCACGAAGAGCGTCGCGCCGGATCCCGACGCGTCGTGCACGATGCCCTTGACCTTCGCCCGCGCCTCGGCGCGGATCGGCACGACGTAGCGCCCGTTGCGCATCGTGACGATCGGGTCCTGGAGCGCACCACCCAGCTCGGAGCCCACCAGGCTGTCGAGGCGGCGGCGCAGGCGGTCGTAGGCCACCCGGACAGCCGCGCGGAGCCCGCCCAGGCGGGGTGACGCGGTGTCGAGGAGTTCGCCGGTGGGGTCGAAGCTGCGCGCGAGGGTGCTGCGCAGCGCCGGCAGCGGGTGGATGCGCCGGCCCAGGTCGCGCAGGAGCGGCCGCCGCTCCTCAGCGAGGGAGGTGGCGAGGCGGGCGGCGGCGTCGAGGGTCTCCACGATCTCCATGAAGTGCTCGGCGTCGAGGCGGCCGCCCCGGACGGCCCGTCCCACCCACGGATCGATGTCGTGGGCGGCGCCGATCCCCACGCCGGCCCGCTCCTGGAGGAGGGACCGGGCCTGGTCCGTCTCGTCGAGGCCGCGGGTGACGATGACCGGGTCAGGCGACGGGACGAGGGCCTCTGCGAGACGCCGGGACGGGTCGAAGGAGGTGTGCTCGGCCAGGCGGGCCCGGACCTGCGGGAACTCGAGCAGGATGGTGGATCGGGAGTCCACGGCTACCGCGCTCCCCGGCTGAGCGACGGGCTGCCGGTCACCCACAGGCGCCACGGCATGGAGACCCACGGCTCGCCGGCATAGGCGATGCCCACCCGTGGACCAGCGCCGATCCCGGGTGCCGGGTCATCGGCCGGGCGCGGGGCGAGATGCAGCACCGAGCCAGGCAGGCACAGGTCGAGGCCCGTGAACGAACGGTCGATCCCGAAGGCCGCGCCGACGAGGCCCGGCCCGGCCGCCAGCCGATGGTCCGGGACGTGTCGCGTGTGGGGCCCTGCGAGGCTGCGGGGCCCGGCGAGGCCTCGGGCCTCACGCATCGCCGCGAGTCCCTCGACGGGCTCCACCGCGCGGACAAGCACGGCCGCCGCCGTGGGGGCGTCCTCGGTGACGACGTTGAGACAGGTATGCATGCCGTAGACAAGGTACACGTAGGCGACGCCCGGCGGCCCGAACATCACCCGGTTGCGTGCCGTCGGTCCCATGCGGGCATGCGACGCTCCGTCGCCCGGCCCGAGGTACGCCTCGACCTCCACGATCCGTCCGACGCGGCGGATTGCGTGTCGCCCGGGCCCCGGCTCCCGGACCAGGAGCGTGCCGAGCAGGGAGCGTGCGGCCTCGACCGTGGGGCGTCGGAGAAGCGAGCGATCGAGGACGTCGTCCCCGACGGGAGCCGACGCGTCCGTCAGCCGGCCCGGTACGCGGCGGTCACCGACGCAGGCAGCAGGAACGACGTCCAGGCCACGAACACCGGGATCACCTGGTCCACCAGGATCTGCCCGAACCAGGAGCCGTAGATGGCGTCCCAGACCTCGCGCAGGATCCGCATCTCGTCGGCATCGCCGCTGGGAGCGACCAGGAAGTAGGTGCCCAGGATGGTCATCGTGAACATCAACAGCAGCAGACCCCACGTCACGCCGAGCAGACCGCCGAGCACCTCGTCGAGGACGGGGAACCGCACGAAGATCTCGACCTTCCGATAGGTCACCTGGACGATCAGCGCGAACGCGAGAACGCCGGCGAAGAACAGGATGAGGTAGCCGATCATGTAGGCGTAGAGCGGCGGGTACTGGAGCCAGTTCTCCGCGAGGAACTTGCCGAGGAACTGGTTCAGCTGCCCGGCCAGGAAGAACGAGAACGTCATCGTGACGACGCCCACCCCGCGCCGGACCGCACCCTGGACGTAGCCGATCACGAACATGCCGAACAGGGCGATGCCGATGATGACATCAACCATGTTCAGCGAACCGAGCCACTCCCCGAAGTCCACTCGACCACCCTCGTGACGGAGCCGTCAGCGTGCGCCGGCCTTGCTCCCCGGATTGCAGCGTAGCAGCCGTGATCGCCGCGCGGCAACGCGACGAAGGTCACGCCCTCCGCCGGCCCCCGATGGACGGCAGGGCGTTCACCACCGCCTCGACTGCCGCCTCGACCTCCGACTCGCCAAGGGCACGGTCAGCGGCAGCGAAGCGGACCCTCCAGGCAAGGCTCTTCTCCGTATCGGCGAGGGGCACGCCGCGGTAGATGTCGAACAGCCTGACGTCACGCAGGGCGCTGCCGCCGTGGGCCCGGATGACATCCTCCACGGCTGCCGCCGGGGTGCTCTCCGGCACCACGATCGCGAGGTCCCGGTCCACCTCCTGGAACCGGCCGACCGGCACGGCCCGCTCCGGTGCAAGGCGTCCTTCGGCCAGGCCGGCCAGGGCGATCTCGGCCACGACCACGCGGCGCGGCGTGCGCAGCTCCCATGTCTCGTACAGGTCCGGGTGGAGCTCGCCCACGATCGCGTGCAGCCCGCCGTCGACGGAGGCCCGTGCCGTGCGCCCGGGGTGGAACACCGCCTCGTCGCGCTCGGGCTGGTAGCGGGGCGCGGAGAGGCCGAGGCGCCGCGCAAGCAGGTCGAGGAGACCCTTCGCATCGTCGAGGTCGTACGGACGTGCGACACGGTTCCAGGCCGCAGGCTCGGCATCGCCGACCAGGGCGATGGCAAGGCGCCACCACTCCCGCGGGAGGGAGCCGGTGCGGGCATACCCCTTGCCGATCTCGAAGACCGCAACGTCGGGTGTGCCGTGGCGCAGGTTGACGCCCACCACGTCGAGGATGCTTCCGAGGAGATTGCGCCGCAGCAGCGAGTGGTCCCGCGACAGCGGGTTGGTCACCTCGATCGGGTCACCGCCCGGCTGGTCCTCGTCGCCGAGCGACGGCACCTCGCGTGTCACCACGAACGTCTCGACGTGCCGGGGCGAGACCAGGGCCGTCGTGACGACCTCCGTCAGCCCGGCGCCGGCCAGCGTCTCGCGGACGAGCTCGCGGATCTCGAGCGGTGACGGACGGAACGCGGGCATCGCGGTGTCCGGGGTCACCGACGGCACGAGCTCGTAGCCGCGCACGCGCGCGATCTCCTCGGCCACGTCGGCCTCGATCGAGATGTCGCGACGCCACGTCGGAACGATGGCGGCGAGAGCGGTTCCGGGCTCCGGCGCCACGGCCAGCAGGTCGGGCTTCAGGGCGACCGCGACGGACTCGTCCGGTCCCGGCGTCTCCGTCTCCATGCCGACGCGCGCCAGCAGGTCCTGCTGCTCCTCGACGGTGAGGTCCGTGCCCAGGAGCCGGTTGACACGCGCCGGGCGGAAGAGCACGCGGCTCCGGGGCGGATCCACGGGAGCGGTGTCCACGACGCCCGCCGCGATCTCGCCACCCGCCCATGCACGGACGAGCTGCGCCGTGCGGTCCGCGCCGACCCGGGCGAGCCGGCTCTCCTGGCCCTTCTCGAAGCGGCTGGACGCCTCGGAGCGGAGGGCGAGCCGCTGGGCCGTGCGGCGGATGCTCACGGCGTCGAAGACCGCGGACTCGATGCAGACCTCGGTGGTGGCGTCCGACACCTCGGACGTGGCGCCACCCATCACGCCGGCGACTGCGAGAGCGCCCTCCGTGTCGGCGATGAGCAGCGTGTCGGCGGTCAGCTCGCGCGTGACGTGGTCGAGGGTCTCCAGCCGCTCGCCGTCCCGTGCACGGCGCACCACGATGGTGCGGCGGCCGTCGGGCCCGGCATGGATCGCCTCGCCATCGAACGTGTGGACGGGCTTGCCCAGCTCCAGCATGACGTAGTTGGAGGCGTCGACCACGTTCGAGATCGGGCGCTGGCCCGCGGCCAGGAGGCGCATCTGGACCGCGTCGGGCGACGGGCCGATCGTGACGCCGCTCACCCAGCGTCCCGCGAAGCGGGTGCACAGGTCCGGGTCGCGGACGTCGACCGCCAGGCGGTCGGCAGTCGAAGGGCCACTCCCCTCCTCCACCTCGACCAGCGGCTGGCGGACCGGCTGGCGCGTCGCGGCCGCGACCTCGCGCGCGAGCCCGAGGATCGACAGCGCGTCACCCCGGTTCGGCTTGACATCGACGTCGAGGACCACATCGCCGTACAGGTCGGACAACGGCACGCCGAGGGGCGTGTCCTCGGGCAGGATCAGGATGCCGTCGGCGTCGCCGGTCAGCCGCAGCTCGTCGCCCGAGCAGAGCATGCCGTTGGAGACGACGCCCATCTTCTCGGCCCGCTCGATGCGGCGGTCGCCGGGCAGCACAGCCCCGGGCAGCGCGACCGGGATCCTCTGGCCAGGTGCGATGTTCGTGGCGCCGCACACGATCTGGAGCGGCTCGCTGCCGTCGTCGAAGGTGACGGTGGTCAGGCTCAGGCGGTCGGCCCGCGGGTGGCGCTCGACGGTCAGCAGGCGCCCGGTGACGACGTGCTGCCAGTCGGCTCCCCAGCGCTCGATGTGCTTGACCTCCATGCCCAGGAGGGTGAGGCGTTCGGCGAGCTGTTCAGGGGTGAGCTCGACGTCGACGAACTCGCGCAGCCAGGACAGGGGGACTCTCACCGGAAGGCTCCAAGGAATCGAAGGTCGTCCTCCATGTAGGCGCGGAGGTCGATCACGTGATGGCGCAGGTTGGCGATGCGCTCGACGCCCATCCCGAACGCGAAGCCCTGGTAGCGCTCCGGATCGATGCCGCCGTAGCGCAGGACGACCGGGTGGACCATGCCGGCCCCCAGGATCGTCATCCAGCCGGTGCGGCTGCAGGCCGGGCACTTCTCGCCGTTGCAGATGACGCACAGGATGTCGAAGGCGACCGATGGCTCGGTGAACGGGTAGTAGCCCGGGCGGAAGCGCGTTGCCCGGCCGGCGCCGAACATGGCGTGGGCGAACTGGTCGAGCAGGCCCTTCAGGTCCGCCATCGACGTGCCCTCGTCCACCATCAGGCCCTCGACCTGGAAGAACTCCGACGCGTGGCTTGCATCCACGGCCTCGTACCGGAAGCAGCGGCCCGGCAGGAGCGCCCGGATCGGCGGCCGCTCCTGGTGCATGACGCGGATCTGGCCGGGGCTCGTATGGGTCCGCAGCAGGCGGCCGTCGAGGTCCAGGTACAGCGTGTCCCAGAGATCGCGCGCCGGGTGGTCGGGCGGGATGTTGAGCATCTGGAAGTTCGTGACGTCGTCCTCGATCTCCGGGCCCTCGTAGACCTGGAAGCCGAACTGGGCGAACACCTCGGCGATCTCGCGGGCCGTCTCGACGATCGGATGCAGCGAGCCACGGCGGATGGGACGTCCGGACGTGGTGACGTCCACGGCCTCGGCAGCGAGGCGCGCCGCCAGTTCGGCGGAGCCGAGCCTCGTCCGGGACTCCGCGAGGGCCGCCTCGATGGCCCCGCGGACCTCGTTGGCGACCGCGCCGACCTTCGGCCGGTCCTCGGCGGGCAGCGCACCGATCCCACGCAGCACGAGGGTCAGCTCGCCCTTCTTGCCGAGCACGTCGAGCTCGAGGGCATCCAGCGCGGTGGTGTCGGGCGCGGACTCTGCCGCGGCGACGGCGCGTCCGCGCAGCGCCTGGAGGTCCGATGTCAGCTGGGCGAGATCCATGGCGTTCGGGTGGTCCGCTTGCAGGACGGGCGGCTGGGGGGGCCCGTCAGGCCCCGAGAATCACGAACCCTCGAGCGTCGGCGACGTCGAGGGCTCGGGCGGGTCGACCTTGCTGGAGGTCAGGCGCTCTTGGCGACCTCGGCGATGCGGCCGAAGGTCGCGGCGTCGCGAACGGCGAT
The DNA here is from genome assembly GCA_963697365.1 of uncultured Chloroflexia bacterium. Classification (GTDB taxonomy): domain Bacteria; phylum Chloroflexota; class Limnocylindria; order Limnocylindrales; family CSP1-4; genus CAIXZV01. The sequence goes on along the minus strand of CAVONT010000014.1, from coordinate 47,197 downwards.
GTCGGCGAGGACCTTGCGGTCGAGCTCGATGTTGGCCTTCTTCAGCCCGTTGACGAACTTGCTGTAGGAGATGCCGTTCAGACGAGCAGCCGCGTTGATCCGGATGATCCACAGCCCGCGCATGTCGCGCTTGCGCTGCTTCCGGTCGCGGGTCGCGTAGGCCAGCGCATGAAGCTGCGCCTCACGAGCGCGCTTGACGAGCTTGCGGTTGGTGCCCTTGCGGCCTTCCGAGGCGTTGAGGAGGCGCTTGTGGCGCTTGTGGGACGTGACGCCCCGCTTGACGCGTGCCATTCGTTACTTCCCTGCGTACGGGAGGAGGCCGCGCAGCTGCTCCTGGGACTCGGGCCCCATGACAACCTTGTTCGCGTACCGCCGGGTGCGGCGCGACGACTTGAGCTCGAGGTGGTGTCCGCGCCAGGACTTCACCCGGATGAACTTCCCGGACCCGGTGACCCCGATGCGCTTCGCGGCCCCTTTGTGGGTCTTCATCTTCGGCACGCTGGCCTCACTCTCCTGCTGGTGCCGCCTCGGCCTCCGCGGGAGCGGGAGGCGGCGGCCGGGGCGGGGCGGGGGCTGCAGCCGCGGGAGCGGCCTTCGGAGCGGGTGCCTTCGGGGCACGTGGCTGCTCGCCATCGGTCTTCGGTGCTCGTGGACCCTCGGCTTGTGGACCGAGGCGAGCGTCATGAACATCGATTTGCCTTCCAGCACAGGCAGCCGGTCCACGGTCCCGTGGTCCTTCACTGCCTCGCCGAACTTCGCGAGCAGGCCCCGCCCGATCTCCGGGTGGGTCAGCTCGCGACCGCGGAAGCGGACGGTGACCTTGATCCGGTCGCCATCCTCGAGGAACTCGATCGCCCGGTGGACCTTCGTCTCGAAGTCGCCGATGCCGATCTTCGGCGTGAGGCGGACTTCCTTGAACTCCACCGACCGCTGCTTCCGCTTCGCCTCCTTCTCGCGCTTGGTCAGTTCGTACTTGTACTGGCCGTAGTCGAGGAATTTGACGACCGGGGGGGCCGCGGTAGGAGCGACTTCGACAAGGTCGAAGCCCCGCTCCTGCGCCATCGCCAAGGCCTGATGCGTGGGCATGACGCCCAGCTGTGAGCCATCTTCGTCGAGGACCCGGACCTGGGGGACACGGATCATCTGGTTGATGCGCAGCTCTCGGCTGATGTCGTGGTTCCCTTTGTTGTGAGGCTGTATGCACGGCGCGCACAGGCGCTCGGCCCGTGCGGTCGCCGCGGGAGGATAGCACAGGGGTTCGACGGGCCGCCACCGGGGCGGCCGCGTCGACGAGATGGGGACTCCCCTATCCGAGGCGCCGCTCGCGGGCCTCCTCGCCCAGGCGCCAGGCGAGGTCGTGCCAGGTCACGCCCTGCTCCTGCGAGCCGTCGCGCCGCGCGGACCGACGCGGTCCGGGACTCGACCTCGCGGTCGCCCAGGATCAGCATGTACGGGACCTTCTGGCCCTGGGCCAGGCGGATCTTGTTCTGCATCCGGTTGTTCGAGTCGTCCACCTCGACGAAGCGCAGGCCGGCGGCCCTGAGCTCGGCCGCAAGCTCCCTCGCCGGGTCGATGTGCCGATCGGCGATCGGGATCACGACGGCCTGGACGGGCGCGAGCCAGAGCGGGAACGCGCCGGCGAAGTGCTCGACCAGGATGCCGATGAACCGCTCCAGGGAGCCGTAGATCGCGCGGTGGATGGCCATCGGGCGCTTGGGCTGGCCATCCTCGTCGATGTAGGTCAGGTCGAACTGCTCGGGCAGCATCGTGAGGTCGACCTGGATCGTCGCCGTCTGCCAGCTGCGGCCCAGCGCGTCCTCGATGTGGATGTCGATCTTGGGCGCGTAGAAGGCGCCGTCACCCGGCTTGAGGGTCCAGTGGACGCCGGAGCGGTCGAGCGCATCGCGGATCAGCTGCTCGGCCTTCTCCCAGAGCGCGGGATCGCCCAGGGCCTTCGCCGGCTTGGTGCCGAACTTGATCTCGGGCTTGAGGCCGAACCAGCCGTAGACCTCGTCGACCTCGCCCATCAGGGCCTCGATCTCGTCGCCCAGCTGGTCGGGGCGGACGTAGATGTGGCCGTCGTCCTGGATGAACTGGCGGACCCGGGTCAGGCCCGACAGCGTGCCGGAGCGCTCGTTGCGGTGCAGCCGGCCGAACTCGCTGAGGCGGAGCGGCAGATCGCGGTACGAGCGCAGGTGGGTCTTGTAGATGATCGTGGACTCGGGGCAGTTCATGGGCTTGAGCGAGAACGTCTGTCCCTCGCTCTCGATCAGGAACATGTTCTCCTTGTACAGCGCCCAGTGGCCCGACGCCTCCCAGAGGCGCTGGCTCACGACCATGGGCGTGGAGACCTCCGTGTACCCGCGCCGGTCCTGGACGTCGCGCACCGCCGACTCCAGCGTGCGCCAGAGGCGCTGGCCCTTGGGATGCCAGAAGGCCGCACCGGGGCTGACGTCATGGAAGCTGAACAGGTCGAGCTCGCGGCCCAGCCTGCGGTGGTCGCGCTTCTTCGCCTCCTCGCGGCGCCACAGGTACTGGTCCAGCTCCTCCTGTGTCGCCCAGACCGTGCCGTAGACGCGCTGGAGCATCGGGCGCTTGTCGTCGCCACGCCAGTAGGCGCCGGCGACCGCGAGCAGCTTGAACGGACCGATGTGGCCCGTGGACTCGACGTGGGGGCCCTTGCACAGGTCGCTGAAGGGACCGTGGTCGTAGAAGGTCACGGGCGGCATCGGGGTGGCCGTCTCCACGGCCTTGCGCGCGAGGTCGTCGAGGATCTCCACCTTGAACGCCTGGCCGCGGTGCTCCACCTCGGTGCGGCCCTCGTCGAAGGGCACCTCGCGGCGGACGAAGGCATGATCGGCGGCGACCGACTCGGTCATCTTCGCCTCGATCGCGGCGAGATCCTCGGGCGTGAGGGCGCGCGGCAGGTCGAAGTCGTAGTAGAAGCCGTTGTCGATGGCCGGCCCGATGCCCAGGCGGGCATCGGGGAAGAGCGCCAGGACGGCCTCGGCCATCACGTGCGCCGCGGAGTGGCGCATCGCGTCGATCGGGGCATGGGCGCCCGCATCGAGCAGCTCGTCGACCGAGCCTCGCTCCGGGGCGTCGAACGCGAGCTCCTCTGCCCCATCCTCGCCCGCGGCCGCTTGGGCGATCTGTCCCTTGTCCTCAGCCATGGTTCACGCTCCCAGAAATCACGAAGACCTCCCGTCCGACAGGACGAGAGGTCGATCCTCCCGCGGTTCCACCCGCCTTCACAGCGCGGCCCCGATCAACTCGGGAGCCCGTGCTGTGCGCTCGTGCCGCGCTAACGGGCGGATCCCGGGCCGGTTCGCCGGCCGCTCACGGGTGGTGCCGGTGCCGGTGATCGTCGGCCGGGGCTTGCAGCCTGGGTCCCGGCTCTCTGGGCGACGTCCCGACGGGCGTGTCCCGCTCGACGCGTTCGTGGTGCAGGCCGGGCCACAGGCGGTCCGGCTCGATGGGCCGGAGTGTAGCGCAGCGCCGCTCGCGGGGACCCCGTTGGCACGGACGCCCGGTCGCACGGTGGGGACGGAGGCTCGCGCGAGCAGCCCCGTGATCCACGGGAGGATCAGGCGACGGTGCCGCCTGCACGTGCCGAGCGCGAACCTCGGGTTTCGTGCCAATCGCCCGCAGGCGGAACGCCCTGCTGAACCTGACGTGGGTCAGCGTCGCAGACCTCCCGGAATACGACGAAGCGGAGGCCGCGGCCTCCGCTTGCAGGTTCGTCTGGGGTGGTGGGCGATACTGGACTCGAACCAGTGACCTCATGCATGTCAAGCATGCGCTCTAACCAACTGAGCTAATCGCCCGCGCACACGTGTCACCGTTCAGGGTGACGTGCGGTGCGGGATTGTAGCAGCGATGGCGGGCGGTGTGCGCGCGCGTGTCCCTGCGTGCGTGCGCGCGCCAGGCTCCGCAGCGCACGCCCGTCCGGAGCGGGCATCCGTGCGACCATGGCGCCCATGACGGACCTCGAGCTCATCGACTGCGGTGGCGGCCGCCGCCTTGAGCGCTTCGGGCGATACCTGATCGACCGTCCCGCGCCGGCCGCGGACTGGATCCCGCGCCTGCCCCCGGCCGAGTGGGCGCGCGCCAACCTGCGCTGGGCGAAGGGCGAGTGGGCGAAAGGTGCGGGCACCGAGCCCTGGAATATCAGGGAGGGACCACTGACCCTGGAGTGCCGTCCCGCGGCGGCTGGCCAGGTCGGCGTCTTCGCGGAGCACGCCGCGACTTGGGCCTGGCTGGATCACGAGATCCGCCGCTCGGCCGGCCACCTCGGCCGCCCGCTCGAGGTCCTCTCGCTCTTCGCCTACACGGGCGGCGCCACGCTTGCCTGCGCCGCGGCAGGTGCCCGCGTTGCCCATGTCGACTCGTCCAAGCCCGCCGTGGCCTGGGCTCGGCGGAACGCGGAGCAATCGGGCCTGGCCGAGGCGCCCGTCCGCTGGCTGGTCGAGGATGCCCGGACCTTCGTCCGTCGCGAGCGTCGCCGCGGCCGCCACTACGACGGGGTGATCCTCGATCCGCCGACGTACGGTCACGGCACCGGCGCCTGGCAGATCGACACGGACCTCGAGCCCCTCCTCGAGGACATCGCCGCGCTCCTCGGCCCGAAGCCTGCGTTCGCCGTGCTCTCGGCCCACACGCCGGGCTACGACGGCGAGCGGCTGGCCGCCCTCGTGCGCAGCCACCTTGCCGTGGCCGCGGACGGCGAGGAGTTGCAGGTGCGTGCCCGCACGGGAGCCGTGCTCCCGCTCGGTGCCTGGGCCCATGGCCCCAATCCGCCGGCCAGGGGCCGCCGCACGCCGTACGAGGGGCCGGGGTCCCGACGGTGACCGCCCCCGAGCTGCTCATCACCAGCACGAAGAACCCGCGCGTCAAGGCCGCCCTCGAGCTCCGGGATCGCCGGGGGCGGGAGCAGACGGCGACGACCCTCGTGGACGGCACCCGTGAGATCGCGCGTGCGCTGACGGCCTCCGCGAAGGTGCTCGAGCTGTTCGTCGATGAGGAGCGGCTGCGGGGCGACGCACCCGTGGTCGTCGACCGGGCTCGCGATGCAGGCGCCCGAATCGTCCGCGTGGCCGGCACGGTGATCGACCGGCTTGCCTACGGCGAGCGCTCGGATGGCCTCGTGGCGGTGGTCGGGATCCCGGACACCCGGCTCGTATCCCTGCGCCTGCCCGCCAACCCGCTGATCGTGGTCCTCGAGGCCGTCGAGAAGCCCGGCAACCTCGGCGCGGTGCTCCGCTCCGCCGACGGTGCCGGGGCCGACGCGGTGATCGCGGCCGACCCGCGAACGGATCTCTTCAACCCGAACGCCATCCGCGCGTCGCTCGGGACCATCTTCACCGTCCCGGTGGCCGCAGGGCCGGGTACCGCGGTTCGGGATCGCCTGGCCGACGACGGTGTCCGCGTCTTCGCCGCCCGTATCGACGGCGCCGTCCCGTACACGGATGTCGACCTGACCGGCCCGGTGGCGGTCGTGCTGGGCAGCGAGGCCGACGGACTCACCGACGCCTGGACCCGCGACGACGTCACCTCGATCCGGCTGCCGATGCTGGGGATCGCGGACAGCCTCAACGTGTCAATCACTGCCGGGGTGCTGCTCTACGAGGCGCGCCGCCAGCGAGGCTCCTGACGCAGCGGCCGGCGCGGCTCCCGACTCCGCCGCCGGCACGGCGACTCCGCCGCCAGCGCGGCTCCGACGCGGCCGCCAGCGCGGCATCCGCAGCTGGTCATCCGCGCCCGGTGCCCCTCGCCCGATCACGCGTGCCCGTCCCCCGGGACCCTCCCCTGGCCTATCGCTCGAACACGACCTCGCCGTCGAGCAGCACGCGATTCGGGCGCGCGTTCCACAGCGCACCACCCACCTCCACCGGCTCGTCCACGACGGCGGCCGGCAGCACGACGATGTCAGCTCGCTGGCCAGCCAGCAGGCGGCCACGGTCCAGCTCGCCGGCTGTCACTGCCGGGTCCACGCAGGAGGCCCGCAGCGCCCGCCACAGGTCCACCGAGCTGGCGGGCCCAAGGGGTGCCGTGCCGGACGGCCAGGATGGTGCGGCGCGGGTCACGGCGCACGCGATCCCGGGCCACGGGTCAACCGGCTCCACCGGGGCGTCGGTGCCGAAGGCGATGACGGCTCCGGCGCGGTCGAGTCGCCCGATCGCGTAGGCCAGCTCGTCGGCACGACGGCCCCAGAGCAGGCGGGCCTTCTCGGCATCCGACCGGACGTGGACCGGCTGCATGGACGCCGCGATGCCGAGCGCAGCGAACCGCGCGATGTCGGACGCCGCCACCAGCTGCGTGTGCTCGATCCGCGGCATGAGCGCCGTGCGTCCGACGGTGGGCGCCAGCATGTCCAGCGCCGCCCTGACCGCTGCATCGCCGATCCCGTGGATCTGGGTCGTGATCCCGAGATCCGCCGCCCGCATGGCCTGCGAACCCAGCTCCTCCGGCGTGACGAACCACACGCCGTAGCCGTTGTTGGGCGCCTCCGGCTCACCGGGCACCCGCTCGAACGGCTCGAGCAGGGCAGCCGTGCGCGAACCCAGCGAGCCGTCGGCGAAGGTCTTGAGCCAGCCCAGGTGGAGTCGCCCGAGTGGGTCCGGGCCAAGCGGCGCACCGCTGCGCAGACCCTCGGCCCCGGCCGCATCGAGCTGTTCCGGCCGCACACAGGGGTGGACCCGCATCGCCAGGCGCCCGGCCGCCGCCAGCGACCGGTAGGCGGCGATCGGACCCTCGAGATCCGCCCGCTCGCTCAACCCGCCTGGATCGTGCGCGGCGACGACGCCCAGTCCGACCAGTTCGCGTACCAGCGGAACGAGGGCCGCCTCGACCTCGGCGGTGGTGGGCATCGGCACCAGCGACGACACGAGGCGCGCAGCGCTCTCGTGCAGGACGCCCGTCGGTATGCCCGATGCGTCGCGCCGGATCACCCCGCCGTCGGGATCGGGAGTCCCCGGCCCGATCCCGGCCGCCCGCAGGGCTGCGGCCGACACGAGGAGGGCGTGATGGTCGTGCGCCCACAACCCGACGAGCCGGCCGGGCGCCGCCTGCTCGAGATCCTCTGCCGTCGGCCAGCGACCCATCCGGTCCGCGTCCCAGCCGGCACCCAGAATCCAGCCGTCCGGCGTCCGACCAGCCGACTCGCGGATCCGTCCGACGAGCATCTCCGCGGACGTGGCGTCCTCCAGGTGGACACGGAGCGCGGCAAGGGCCGCCTCGGCGAGATGCAGGTGCGCATCCGTGAGGCCCGGGATCGCGACCTCGTCGGGCGCCAGCGCCACACGGCGCGTGCGTGCTGATGCCAGGACCTCGATCTCCGCCAGGCGACCTGCCGCCACCACGCGACCATCGGTCACGGCGATCGCCTCGACCCAGCTCGGGCCCGAGCGGCCGTCGAGCGTGGCGATCCGCCCGCTGACGAGCAGATCGGCCGCCATCGCCCTACTCGTCCTCGGCGGCGCCGTCGCGCACGCCCTCGAGGGTGCTCGCCGCCGGGACCGGGGCTGCCTCATCGCTGCCGCCGCCGGGCGCCACGAGGTCGGCGGGCGGATGCTCCCCGCCACGCGGATCTTCCGCTGCTGGCGGACCTTCCGTTGCGGTTTGATCCTCAACAGCGTGCGGACGGCGGTGCGCCCGCCGCTCGTGGGACTCCATCTCGGAGGCCGTCGCGACGGCAACCGGATCGAGTCCCGCAGGCGTCTGCGGGCCCGTCGCCGTCTGCCTGGCCTCGGACGGCTTGAGCGGCCCGCGCTTGAGGATCGAGACGATGCCCATGAACGCGATCAGGCTGCCGACGATGTACAGCACGACCGTCGTGCCGAGCACGTCGGCGAACGGTCCGACGATGATGATCGGCAGGAAGCTCGCCGTGGAGACCAGCATGTTGAGGACGCCGAACACCCGGCCGCGGACGTCCTCGGGCAGATCCTCCTGGAGCTGTGTCTGGGCCGGGATCGCGACGAACGCGTAGGCAACGCCGGCGAGGAGGGCGATCACGATCACGATCGCCAGCACCGACGTGAAGCCGCTGAAGTTGGCGAGCCCACGGGTGGCCTCGGCGTTCTGCAGCCAGGCGGAGATCGGGCCGGCGGCGGCGATCAGCACCACCCCCAGGCCCAGGCCCACCAGGCCACCCTCGATGATCCGCCGCCTCGGGAACAGGTGGCCGAAGTTGTTGAGGATGAGGATGCCCATCACGATCCCGATGGCGAGCGGCAGCACCACGACAACGAAGTCCTTCGCCTCAAGTCGCAGGGACTTCTGGGCGAAGTCGGGGCCGAGGACTCCGAGCACGCCGACCAGCGACGCCGCGATGCCGAGGTAGACCAGCGACCAGGAGATCCTCGGGTTGGACCGGATGAACGCCACGCCCTCCCGGAGCTGCGCGAAGGTCGAGTCGCTCGCATCCGTTGTCGTGTCGATGTCGCGCTCGCCTGCCTCAGCCGTGACGCCGGGAGGAGCCGACGGCAGCGTCCAGCAGAATCCGGTCGCGAGGAGGTAGAAGAAGCCGACGGCGAGGATGAGGGCAGGCGGTCCGAGGACGTTGGCTACGAGTGGTCCGAGGAGCGCGAAGCCGACCGCAAACGCGGCGTTCAGCGTGAGCGTGAACACGCCGTTTGCGGCGATCAGCTGCTTGCGCGGCACGACCTGCGGGATCATCGCGGCCTCGGCCGGTGCGAAGAACACAGTGGCCGTTGAGATCAGCACGTTGACGGCGAGCAGGAGCAGGAAATTGGCCCCGACGAGATAGAGGATCACCGAGAGGCCTGCCCGGATCACGTTCGTGGCCACGAGGACCCAGCGCTTGTCGAGGCGGTCCACGTACACGCCCGCCACCGCCGAGAAGACGACCGCCGGGACGAGGAACGACAGGATCAGCAGGCTGTTCGCCGTCGTGGACCGCATGGACTGGGCGACGATGACGGTCAGGCCGTAGAGCACCATGTTGGCGCCGACCTGGGTGAACAGCTGGCTGAGCCAGAGCAGCAGGAACGGGCGGTTGCGGAAGACGTCTAGGGCGCCAGGCTCCTCGAGGGGATCGGGTCCGGTGACCGGATCGCCATCCGGCATGAGCGGGACCTCCAGCGGGCCGAGGCTCACGTGCCCACCGGGCCGACGGCCTTGCTCACCTCCGGATCGCCGCGCTCGATGAATGCCGCAATGCGATGCTCCAATGCGCGGCGGGCGATCAGCACGTGCCGGTCACAGGTGAGGCAGCGCAGGCCGATGTCGGCCCCGAGCCGATCGACCAGCCACGTGTCACCGCCACACGGATGGCCGCGCCGGAGACGCAGGACGTCGCCGAGGTAGATCTCGAGCACACGCGAACCGGACATCGCCGCGAGGGTAGCAGGATCACGGGAGCGCCCGGCGTGGGCGGCGTCACAGCCGTGGCTTGCCGAGCACCGGTGCGAGGTCGTGATCCGTGGGTGGGAGATCGAGCCGGTCCGCGGCCGACACGGTGATCACGACATCCGGGAACCGGGCCGCCAGCTGGGCGATCGGACCGCCGGACCGCGTGAGCGATCCGGCCAGGGTCTCGGGCTGGCCGACGGCGAAGATCTCCACCGGATCGGAGAGCGGAATGCCGGTCGCCATGAGGCTGCCCGGCGGGCCGGAGACCACGACGCCCGGCACGACCCGGATGCTGCCGATCGACACGGCCTCGGCGCCGGCGTTGCGCAACTCGTTGATGACCGTCTCGACCGCCGATCCTGGCAGCGCGCCCGTGACGGTGACGCGTACGCCGGCGCCGCTCACCCCGAGGGCGCCCGACCAGGCCAGCACGCGGTTGAGGTCCGACCGGATCTGGGCGACCGAGCTGTCTCCCCGCTCCACCGTGCTCGCAACGCCGTCGCGCTGGCGCTCAAGGGTGGAGACCTCCCGGCGCAGCTGGTCGTTGCGCGTCGTGAGGTTGCCCACAAGCTCACCCAGCTCCTGCAGGGTCAGGTTGTTGAGCGCATTGTTCGCGGTCTGCGAGTTCAACTGGACCACGACGAGGAACCCGAGCAGGAGGAGTACGGCGGTCATCGCCGCGCGGCCGGTCGTGCGCATCAGGGCAGCTCCCCCGGCTCCGCGCTGGGCTGGGGTCGTCCGTACCTGAGGTTGATCGAGCCCGCGTAGGCAGGCAGGTCGACAGCGTCCGAGACCGCGTAACGGATGTCGATCCCGAACGTCTCCGCCCTCGCTCGAACGAAGTCCACGAACGACGGCGACCGCGTGATCCGGTCGAACATGTCCTCGGGGCCGATCGCCGACACCTGGTAGGGCGGCGCCAGGTACGCCGAGTTCACCAGCACGGAGCCACCGATGTCCACGATGGCGGTGCCAACCGTGACGCGCTCCCCGTTGACCGCGACCCCCTCGGCGCCCGCGAGCCACAGCTCCTCGACGAGCGTGTGCACATCGGTGCCCGAGACGAGGTAGTCACGCTCGTTCACGTCAGGTGGAATCGCCACCGTGGAGTCGGTCAGCTGGATCACGAGTCCCGGACCCTGGAGGGCGACCAGTCCTGCGGCGATCCGGCTCGCCTCGAGCTCCGCGTTGAGCGCCTTCGTGACAGCGGCCCCGCCCTCGCCACTGGCCCCGAGGTCCACCAGCTGGGCCCGCAGCGCGAGGATCTGTGCCTTGAGGCTGTCCTGCTGCTTCTGCAGGTCCAGTGCCGTCTCCACGAGCGGCGTTCGCTCCTGGCTCGTGTAGCGGATCCGGGGGCCCTCGGATGCGAGCTGCGCAGCGATGAGGAACCCGAGCACCAGCAGGGCGGCCGTCAGGGTCACCTGCCAGGTGGGGATGGCGCGCAGGCGGGAGGTGACAGCGCTCACGACGGTTCGGGGCGCCTCCGCAGCAGGATGAGAATCACGAAGAAGACGCCGAACACCACCACGATGCCGAGGACGAGCGGTGCCGTGTACTCGCTGCCCGCCACCCGGATGTCCTCGCGCTCCGGCTCTCCGCTTGCACCGGGCATTGGCGTCGATCCAGGGGCTGTGGGCGATGCTGCCGCGGCTGTCGGCAGCGGCTGGTCCCAGCCGGGTGGCACCGGGCCGGGCGCGTTGGATTGCGGGCCGTACCGCTCGGGCTCTGCGGCACCGAGGTCGGCGAGCCATGCGGCCTGGAAGCCCCCGAGGTCAAGCCCGGTCGCCTTGGTGAAGGCCTCGTCGTCGGTCAGGCCGTCGGCGTACGAGGCGACGAGGCCGAGCATGGCGTCTCGGCCGTACGTGCGCACGAGGAAGTCGATCGCGGAGGCCGCCTCCGCGTAGGCGAGGTAGGTCGCCTCGTAGTCCGTCGGGAACTGGCCGGTGAGCGCCGTCAGGGGCAGCAGCGTGCGGTCATCCACGGCCCGGTCGACAAGGTTCTTGTCGCTGCGGGTGAACCCCTCGGAGAGGTACACCGCCAAGCCCTCGTTCAGCCAGCGGGGCGGGAACCGGTAGGCGTTGTCGACGGCCGTGTCGAACACGAGGTGGACGAGCTCGTGAGGCACGACGACACCGACCCACGGGTCATCGATCTCGGACGGATTGATGAGCGCGAACAGAGTGCGGATGTCGGCGTGCGCCTGGCCGCCCACGTTCTCGCGCGTGCCCGGCCCGAGCGCCTCGCGGAACGATGCGCCGTCCGCGTAGATGAAGAAGTCGATGGGCTCGGTCTCGCTGACCCCCAGGAGGTCCGCCGTCTCCCGGACGGCATCGTCCCCGATCTTGAGCGCCCGCCGGGCGAACGCCTCGCTGCCTTCGTACCAGTGCACCCGGACGACATCACCCTCGAGGGTCCGCCACTCGTGCGCGGTGTCGACGTAGCGGACGCGCATCGGCTCGCTGAGCACCGGGTCGCCGCCTCCGTCCGGGTGGGCGGCCCACGTCACGTCGAAGGTGGTGTTCGGCACGATGTGGCCTGCGCCGGCAAGGTCGAGGACGTACGTCAGCTCGCCCGAGCCCCCTTGCGGAGGCTCAACCACGCTGATGTACGGGCCGAGGGAGTCCGGGAACTGCATCCGGACCTCGACGCGGTCGACCGGGCCGGACGAGGTGAACGGGACGGTGAAGGTGATGCGCTCGTTGAATGACGACGTGTACTCGGGCTTGCCGAACGTGATGTCGGCCGCGCGGGCCGGGGCCGCAGCCGGCAGCAGGAGCACCGCGGCGACGGCGAGGGTTCCAAGGAGCCGGGGCAGCCTGGGCAGTCGATGCACGGCGCTCACTGCTCGCCCTCCCATGCGAGGCCGGCGAGGCGGAGGATGCCGGTGCCGGTCTCCCCTGCCCCGAGAAGGCCGTCGCGCACGAGCGAGAACGACGTCCCATACGCCACGGGGACGGCGGGCACCTGGTCGCGGATGATCTCGAGCGCCCTGGCGTAGCCCGCCTTCGCGGCCGCCGGGTCCGCAGCCGACGACGCTTCCGCGATGGCTGCATCGAACGAGGCGTCCGACCAGCGTCCCTGGTTGGCGGTGGACCCGGTCCCCAGCAGCACACCCAGGAAGTCGTTGGGGCCGGGATAGTCGGCCACCCACGAGAGACTCCAGATCTGCGGCGGGTCCGTGGCCAGCCGCTCCTGGTAGAGGTCGAAGTCCATGGTCGCGTAGTCGATGGTGACGCCGAGGTTCTCCTCGAGCATCGCCGCGATGCCCTCGTCATACCCACCGCCGTTGGCGATGAACGAGATCGGCGCGAGACCGGCGCCGCCGGGGTACCCGGCATCAGCCAGCAGCGCCCGGGCGGCCTCGGGGTCGTAGGGCGGCAGGTAGTCGCCTTCGGGCGTGCCGGGGATCCCCGACGGAACCATGCCGGTCGCCGGGACCGACGAGCCCGGCTCATCGAGCGCCGCGAGACGGCGCCAGTCCACCGCCATGCCCGAAGGCCTGGCGGACGCGCACGTCGTCGAAGGGGGGCTGCTGCGTGTCGAAGCCGTAGTACGTCACCGACAGGTCGGGCTCGCTCCGGAGGGCCGGCCCGAGACCGCGGTCATAGGCGATCCAGCCGGCGTCGAGGAAGCTGATCGGCGCGACATCGAGCGTCACCCGTCTCGAATGCCTCCACCGCGCTGCCGCCCCCGAGCGTCGTCACCATGTCGCACGGTGCCGATGGCAGGCTCGCCCGCCCAGTAGCGCGGGTTGGCCTTGAGCACGAAGCGGTCGGGATCCACCCGCTCCAGGGTGTACGCCCCCGCAGCCCACCATCGTCCCGGGTTCCGGGACGATCTCGCCATCACCCACGCCCGGACGGCACCACCGCGAACGGCGCCCCGGACACGATGGCCGGGCAGGTCGCCGCCGCCGCGCTCCAGTTCAACGATGACCGTCCGGTCGCCTTCGGCGCGCACGCCGAGGGTCGAGGTGTCGGAGCTCGCCCCCGTGAGCAGGTCCCGAGCGCCCTTGACATCCGCGATCAGCGAGGCGAGCGGCGAGGGCTCGCCGGGGATGAACAGGCGGCGCCAGCTGCGGACGACATCGTCCGCCGAGAGCGGCGTGCCGTCGCTGAAGGTGAGGCCGGGCCGGAGGGTGAACGTCACGCGACGGCCATCGTCGGCGACGGACCCAGCTCTCCGCCAGTGCGGGCTGGATCGCCAGCGAGGGATCGACCGCGGTCAGCGTCTCGTACAGCTGGCTGACGTAGGCGGCAGCAGCCGAGATCGCCGTGCTTGGCCGGATCGATGGACGACGGCGTTCCGGCGAGGATGCTCACCTGGTCGCCACCGCCCGGCCGGCGCGGCAGCCGACGGCATCGGCCCGCCACGGCTCGGAGGCGAGGCCGCGACCACCAGCCCGGCGACGAGCGCGGTCGCGATGCACGCCCAGCACGACGCGGCGACGGCGGGACGGCGGTGCCACGGGCGACCGGGGCGTATCAGGTCTGGTTCCACGCGGCGTGACCCCTCCGGCGATCTCTGCTCCGGGTCCGACGACCCGTGGCCGGAGTATACGGGCGGACCCCACGGGACCCCGTCCGGCGCTCCTCCGGGACGCTGCCCGGCGCTCGGGGTTCCGGGTCCAGCGGGCGCGAGACATGAAGTGAGGCCTCGCAGTGCCACACCGCCGGGGGAACGATGTTGTCGCGCGAGGCCTCTCCTGAGGTAACGATGACGCGGTCCGGGACGTTAGGGCTGCATCGCGAACGGCGCGTTCCGCAGTCGCGGTCCCGCAGCGCTACCGGCCGGCCGTTCGAGGCCGGATCAGCGCCCGGTGACACCAGCAGGTCGCGGCGGGTCGCGAAGCGCTTCAGAACGCGGTAGAGGTTCTTCTTGGACAGCCGGTCACGCTCGGCCTCCGGGAGGCTGGTCCAGCCCCGGTGCGCGTGGCGTGCCAGCGGCACATCCAGGAGGCGCACGGCACGGCGCGGACGTGCACCGCCGGGGCATCCTCGGCCTGGTCGCGGAGGACGAGGCTCCACCAGATGTCGAGGTTGCGGTAGAACGCGAAGTGCTCGTCGAGCGGGCCGCGTGCCACGTAGTCGGAGCGCCGGAAGCCAGGGCGTATCCCTCGATGGCATCGACATCGACCGTGTCCGCGGCCGGCTCGCCGAACTGGCGCAGGTCGTCCGACACGATCCCGAACGGGCCGGCGACTGCCACGTCGTCATCGTCGAGCGCACTCGGCCACGGCGACCCACGAGGTCTCCCGCGGGCTCGATGCTCGTGTCGACCAGGATCACGACCGGCGCGGCCGCCCGCCGGATACCCGCATTGAGCGCCGCTGCGTGGCCCACCCGGGCGCCATCCAGACCACGTCGACGCCGGCGCCGTCTCCCGCCAGGCCCTCCAGGACGGCCGCCTGGTCGTCGGACGGCCCGTTCGCGACGACCACGAGCTGGGTGCCGCCGGGCGAGTGCGCCAGAAGGCCGCGACCGCGCGCTGCACGTCGTCCGGCCAGTCGGTGGCGACCATCACCACGGTGGCGACGCCGACGCGGCGTCTCCTCGAGCCGCGACGGGACCGACGCGCTGGAGCCGTACCGCACGGCGTCGCCCTCGACCACGTCGGCCGGTGCCGCGCGCACGAGGTCGTACATCGTCCCGGCTGTCCACGACCTTCCAGCCCGCGGCCTGGATCTGGGCGAGCAGGCGCGTCGGCGGTCGCCCAGTCCCGCGAGCGACGCGCGGCGGCGCGGGCGTCCGCAAGATCGATGACTGCCTGGGGTGCCGTCGTCCTTGACCATCCAGCCGAGGATACCGTGCGCGCCGCTCACGCCGCCGTGGGCGCCTGGTCGCCGCTGAGGCCGGCCGCGGATCACGGCGACCGAGCACAGGATCCAGGTGTGGGCAAGGCCGCTCCACAGCACCGACCCGGTCCGCCAGTCCAGCCAGCCGTAGGCCATTCCGCCAACGAGCGTGCTGAGCGTCTCGACCTCCGGCTTGCCGAGGTGCGCGAAGGCGAACGGCAGGGTGGCGATCACCACGGCGATGGGGCCGGTGACGCGCAGCAGCGCGAACAGCAGGAACCCGCGGAAGAAGAACTCGGCCGGGATCACCTCGAGGGCCGTCGTGACGACGACATCGAGCGGCGGAGCCGCCTGCGGGGCGTAGTAGCCGGCGAACGCCGGCAGCCAGACGAGGGCGACGACCACCGGCGTCATCACGACACAGCCGGCGAGGCCGATGATGATGCCTGCACGCCAGTCACCGAGCCGGAGCCCGTACCGTCCCGGCCGATCCCGCAGGAACACGAGCACGCACGAGGAGCGGGACCACGCCCAGGACGAGCAGCCGGCCGAGCGACTGGCAGCCGCTTGGCGTCCGCGACCCTGTCCCCGAACGGCCCGACCACGCGCCTCGACCAGGCCGTCGATCCGCCCGTGATAGTCGAGCAGCAGGAGCAGGGCCACGGTGACGACGGCGACCGTGGCCCGGACCGGCAGGCGCAGGCCCAGGAAGTCGGCGGTGCGCAGGTCGCCGGCAGTCGCCGGGTACGCCGGCGCGTCGCGGAGCCACGACCCGAACCGCGCGAGCGCGGGCCCGGCGCCCTCCTCGGCCGCGGTCAGTCAGGATGCGCTGTCGGTCGTCCATCGCGGAGAGCCTACGCCGCCCGGGATCCCGCACGCGGGTTTCAGTTGTCCTCCCAATGGCCTATGGTGTAGGGGCCATTCGGACCGCAACGGAGCCCCGACCCACGGGGCAGGCTGGTGGCAGGAACTGACCCTGCATGAGGGCCCGCCGGTGACGGTCACCGGACGGAGGGGTCACGGAGGTCGTGCCGTGGAGATCACGGGTGCGATCCACCAGCGCGGTGTCGCGCTGCTTCGGATCGTCGTCGGAACCATCTTCCTGTGGGCAGGGCTGGAGAAGATCCTTGCCCCCCAGCCGTTCGATGCGAGCGGCTTCCTCACGTTCGCCACCGGGGGGACCCTCGGCTGGCCGTTCGTGACCGGCGAGGTCGCCGAGGGAACCGTCTTCAACCCGACCCAGGCCCTGTGGCTGTCGCTGGGCGAGAACCAGGCCGTCATGTCCGTCATCAACGTCCTGGTGCCGTTCGGCCAGGTCGCCATCGGCATCAGCCTCATCCTGGGGCTGCTGACCCGGTTCGGCGCCACCATGGGCGCGCTCATGATGGCGTTCTTCTTCTTCGCCGCCTGGGACTTCCAGTACGGCATCGTCAACCAGCACCTCGCCTACTCGCTGATCTGCCTCACCGTGGCGGGCCTCGGGGCCGGGCGCTACTACGGGCTCGACGGCGTCCTCGCCGACCGCGTCCCCGCCGGCTTCCGCCGGTGGTTCATGTCGGGCGACCCGAAGCCCGGCACCCAGACGGGCACCGACCGGGCTCCCGTCCCCGCCTGACTCCCATCCGGGCTCGTCCCGGACGCGCGCCCCCCGGACCGGCGGACGTCCCCCCGCCGGCTTCGCGCGTGTCCGGGGCCATGTGCGCCTCGCCCGGTTCCGCGATATGCGGCACCATAAGCCGCCCGCGGCCGCCCCAGCCGTCGCGGAACCGCCGAGGGAGCCATGTCTGCCCGCGGGTCCTGGTCGCCTACGCCACCAAGCTCGGCTCCAACGCGGAGATCGCCGAGGCCATCGCCGCGGTGCTGCGGATGCCGGCCACCACGCGTCCGCCCACCCGGCGCGGGAGGTCAAGGGTCTCGGACCGGCTGGGACGCGGTGATCCTCGGGAGTGCCATCTACGCCGCGCACTGGCAGAGGGACGCGCGCCGCTTCGCCACCCGCTTCGGTGCCCAGCTCGCGGAGCGCCCCCTCTGGCTGTTCAGCAGCGGACCCCTGGACCCGTGGCTCGCGCGTGCCCGTCTTCCGATCACGCAGCACGGGGCCGAGATCACCGAGGGGCTCGGCGCCCGCGACCACCGCACCTTCGGCGGGCGTCTCCGGCGGACGCGCCGATCGATCCGCAGGTGCTCGCGACGCACCCCATCGGGGACTTCCGCGACTGGGACGCGATCCGTGACTACGCCCGGTCGATCGCGGCCGCCCTCACGGCCGATGCCACCGGAGGCTGAGTCGCTCAGGCGGCGGGGTTGGCCATCGCGAAGAACATCGGGCTGAAGTACGGGATCAGCCAGACCAGCCAGACCGCGATGCTGAACCGGTGGAACGTCACGATGAGGCGCTCGTCCTTGCGCAGGAGCACTACCGTCGCCCACAGCGCGTGCACGGCCATGAGGACGATCGCCAGGAGGCCGCTGATCCCGTGGACGTCGAAGGTCATGCCGCCGGCGTAGTCGAACATCATCCCCGTGCCGACGGTGTCGCAGACGAGGCCGGCGTAGAAGAACGCGAGATGCCACCACTTCAGGCGGCCCTGCAAGCGCTCGCTCCACACGCCGATCGAGTACAGCACGAGGGCCGCGGTGATGACGAGGGAAGCAGCGCCGTCCACATGAGTCTCCGGTGGGGAATCCGTTTGGTGCAACGGTAGCGTGCGAGGCACCGGCCAGACCCGCTACCTTCGTGCCATGGAGCAGACAACCCCGCCCGTCAACGTCGGCACGCTCGCGCCCACCAGGGGAACCCGCGCGATGGGCCTCGTCCCAGTGGATCTTGCTGATGGCCTCACCGTGCACATCCCGGTCGTCGTGATCAACGGGGCGCATCCTGGGCCCCGGGTCGCGATCACAGCGGGCATCCATGGCGCCGAGTACGTCTCGATCGCGGCGCTCCGACGGGTGGTGCTGGCACTGGACCCCGCACAGGTAACAGGCTCCGTCGTCGCGGTGCTGACGACCAACACGGCCGCCTTTGCGGCCCGGGCGATCTACGTCAATCCCGCCGATGGCAGGAACCTGAACCGCTGCTTCCCCGGTGACGCCGCCGGCTCGCCCTCGGAGCGTCTCGCGCGCTGGCTGACGGACACCGTGATCGCCGGCTCCGACGCCTACCTGGACATGCACTGCGGGGACATGAACGAGGCGCTGGTCTCGTTCACGGGCATCGAGGACACCGGTGATCGCACGGTGGACGAGCGCTCGCGCGAGCTCGCCGACGCCTACGGTCTCCGCTACCTGCTGGTCGGGCCGTCGCCGGGCACCACCACCACCGCAGCTGCGAACCTCGGGATCCCGGCGGTTCTCGCGGAGGTCGGAGGCCAGGGGGTCTGGCCGGAGGACGATGTCGCCCTGCATGCCGCGGGCCTGCGCCGGTTCCTGCGGACGGCGGGCACCGTGCCCGACGCACCCGAGGCACCCCGTCACCATACGGAGATGCTCCCGGACGAATCATGGATGCGCTCGTCGACGACGGGCTACTGGCACCCCGCTGTGGAGGTCGGCAGCCGGGTCAGTGCCGGGATGGTGGTCGGCGAGGTGCAGGACCCGTTCGGTGCGGTGCTGGAGCGTCCGGTGGCGCCCGTGGATGGTGTCGTGCTCTTCCTGGTCACGTCGCTCGCGATGAACGCGGGGGATCCCCTGCTGGCGCTGGCCTCCTGAGTGGTGCGACGCGGTCAGTCGCCCTCGCCCCCGAACGTCGCGGCCAGCCCGTCGACGAGCGCCTGCCTGTCGGCCTCGGACAGGTTCGCCTCGGGGTGCGCCAGCACGTAGTCGAAGGGCGGCATCTCGCCGTTCTGCACGAGTTCGGCAGCCTCATCGGCCTCCTGCTCGCCGGCGCCCCACTCTGACACGTTGAGGGCTTCGCGCCCTTCGTCCACGTGGCCCTGGAGTCGCCACGACACTGGTGCGATGTTCGTGTACCAGGGCCATGTCGTCTCGTTGCTGTGGCAGTCGCCGCACGCCTGCATGAAGAGCGTCGCCGTCCGGGCGGAGTCCCACGCCGGCTCGCCCGTGACCGGCGGATTGGTGTGCTCCCGTCCGTACGGGACGAACTGGATCGCCACGAACCCGATCACGAGGATAGCGAGCACGATCCCGAGCACCCGGCGCATGACGACTCCCTGGCATGTCGAGCAACCCGGTGAGCCTCGCCTCGGGCGGCAGGCGTCGGGAAGAGACGAACGGCCCTTTCAGCCGGTCCGCAGTCGGCCGCGTCAGGGCCAACGCACCCGCGGGGGCCCCCTGACCCTAGTCCTCCGGCGGACCGGCGTCCTGTTCGCGGTCGGCCCGGATCTGCGCGAGGTCCGCCTTGGCCCTGCGGTCGAACCATGGCGCGAGGAACGGGATCATGGCAAGCCCGGCGACGAACAGCGGGACGAACAGGCCGACGATGTTGGTCGCCAGGCCCGGCCCGATCACCGCAAGGAATGCCCCGGT
The DNA here is from genome assembly GCA_963697365.1 of uncultured Chloroflexia bacterium. Lineage (GTDB taxonomy): Bacteria > Chloroflexota > Limnocylindria > Limnocylindrales > CSP1-4 > CAIXZV01. The sequence continues at coordinate 27,540 of CAVONT010000014.1, read as the reverse complement.
CAACAGGTAGGCAGCGAGGCCCACGGGCAGGGACAGGATGGCGAGGATGTCTGGCAGCCGGCGACGCATCCGGTGATGGTATCGGGCCCAGCGGCGTGCGACGGCTCCGCTGCGGCGACGCTACGGCTCCAGCAGGGCCACGAGCTCGCCGAGCGACCGGATCACATGGGTCGGCGCGAGGTCGTCCCGGCCCGGCAGGCCAGCCGGGTTGAACCAGACGGTGTCGAGCCCGGACGCGAGGCCACCCGCGATGTCCGAGGACAGGCTGTCGCCGATCATCAGGACCTCGCTCCGGGGCGGCCCGCCCATCCGCTCCAGGACGATGTCGAAGATGCCCGGATCCGGCTTGGCGACTCCTTCCTCCTCGGAGATCACCACCGCCGCGATGCGGCCGGCAATGGCCGATGCGGCCAGGCGCGGGCGCTGCACTTCGGCCAGCCCGTTTGTGATGATCGCCATGCGCCGCCCCGTCAGCGCGGCATCGAGCATGTCGGCCGCGCCGTCGACCAGCTCTGCCTGCGTGCCCAGGTGCCACAGGTAGCGCGCGCTGAAGCCGGCGGGATCGAGGGCCAGGCCGACGCGGTCGAAGAGGACCTCGAATCGCATGACGCGCAGCCGGCCCGGGGTCGTCCGGCCCTCCTCGAGCGCCCGCCATGCCTCGGCGTTCACCTCGCGATAGACCGGGGGCCACGCAGGATCGAGGGCGATCCCGGCGTCCGCGAGGGCCTGCTCGAGCGCGTGGTCCTCGGCAGCCCGGAAGTCGAACAGCGTGTCGTCCAGATCGAACAGGAGCCAGGGGTAGCGCGTGGTCACGCACCGATTATCGGACGCCATCGGCGAGCGGGTCGGTCGCAGCTGCCGGGCCGTTGAGCGCGACGGGCGCCGGGAGGGCACCCTGTGTCGGATACGCCAATCTGCACGAGGTTCCGCCAGATGTCCCGATTCCCGGTCTCCGCCCCTGGTGCCGTGGCAGTCGGCCCGTACTCCCATGCCGTCGCGTCGGGCGGGTTCCTCTTCCTGTCGGGTCAGACCCCACTTGATCCCGCCACCGGCCGGCTCGCGGAGGGCGACATCGGTACCCAGACACGCCAGTGCCTCAGCAACCTCGGTGCCGTCCTCGGCGCAGCCGGCCTCGGTTTCGACGACGTCGTCGAATGCCACGTCTTCCTCGTGGACATGGGCGACTTCGCGGCGATGAATGCCGCGTACGCCGAGCACTTCACGGCGCCGTACCCGGCCCGCACGACCATCGGGGTGGCGGCCCTGCCGCTCGGAGCCCGCGTGGAGATCCGCATGGTGGCCCGAGCGCGAGCGTCCGACGCCGACGACGCCGGATAGGCTCACGCGAGGTCGACGATCTCCCAGCCTTCCGCCTCGGCGATCCGCCGGAGCTCTGTGTCGGGGGCGACGGCGACCGCCCTGACCGCAAGGCGCAGGAAGCCTGCGTCGGCGCCGGTGTCGCCGAAGGCCGCGGTGATCGCGGCGCCATCGGCCAGCGCCAGCACCGCGGCCGCCTTCTGCTCGCCCGTCTGCACCGGTGCGGCCAGCCGGCCGGTGGCCAGACCGCCCGCGACCTCGAGTGGCGTCCCCAGCGCGATGTCCGCGCCCATCCGCCGAGCCCATGCATCCGCGACGACCTGGTACGCGCCGGTCGCCACCACAAGTCGCGCTCCTGGATCCGATGATCGGGTGCTGCCGACGGCATCGACAACGAGATCGATCGCAGCGGCGCGTCGGGCGGGCCAGAGCCACGCGTCCACCACCCACGCCCCCATCTCGGACAGGCGTTCCTCCGGCAGTCCGGCCAGGAGCCCGCCGAGATCATCGAGCCAGCGTGCCCGGAAGCGCTCCTTCGGCACCAGGCCCGCCTTGGCCACGATCACGCCGGGCAGGCGAGCCCGCACGAACCAGCGGGCGTCCCGAGACGGGTGGTGCGCCTGGACCCATGCGAGCACGCCGCGCCAGGTCTCGGCCGTGGTGAGGGTGCCGTCGAGATCACTGACGACGATCGGGGTGGTCACGGGCGCAGGGTACGTCCTCCCGTCGCAGGAAGTGCGCGATGCGGGTACGGTACGGAGTGATGACCGACGACGATATCGACCGCCCCAGTCTGCGCGTCATCGGGGGCACGGAGGCCGGTGTCCCACGGGGAATCCCACCGGAAGCGCCGGCGGGAGCGGACCCCGGATCCGCGTTCGTGTGCACCTGGTGTGCCCTGCGCTTCGGCAGCCGCGCGAGCCTGGACCAGCACCGTGCCGACTCGCTGGAGTGCCGTGCCAACCAGAAGGTCTCGAGCCCGCTCCAGACCCGGTACGGCGACGCTGACATGGTCTGGACCCAGCCGGGCGAGATGACGCTCAACCGGGTGCGCGCGGCAACCTGTCGCCACACCCAGCCGCGGGCGCGCCTGGTGAACGACGGCGGCCAGACCATCGGCTTCCAGTGCGGGTGGTGCTACGGCATCCTGCGGGACGACCTTCCGTGAAGGCGCGGGTTCTTGTCGCCTATGCCACCAAGCTCGGCTCCACCCGCGAGATCGCCGAGACGATGGCCCAGGTCCTTCGCGACAGCGGGCACGCGGCAGCAGCTGTCAGGCGCGCGTGAGGTCATCTCGCTCGACGACTGGGATGCCGTCGTGCTGGGCAGTGCCGTCTACGCCGCCTACTGGCAGCGCGACGCACGGCTGTTCGTGGAGCGTTTCCGGTCCGAGCTCGCCGCCCGCCCACTCTGGTTGTTCAGTGGCGGGCCGCTGGACCGGCGGCTCGCCCGCGACGACCAGCCCATCACGCCCCACGGAGCCGAGATCACCGCAGGTTTGAACGCGCGAGGGCACCGGACGTTCGGGGGCAGGCTGTCCGCCGACGCCGACATCACGGGTCAGGTCCTCCAGACCCACCGGATCGGCGACTTCCGGGACTGGCAGTCCATCGTCGAGTACGCCTACCGGATCGGCCGGGAGCTCGACCGGATGCGGCCCGACCGCTAGGCACCCGGCCCGTCGGGCCCGGACGACGTCGCCGGCTCCCGGCCCAGCACCCTCCGCAGGCTGCCGCGCCAGAGCGCGCGTCCGTGGAAGGACACGCCGGGCGCGATCGCCGGCAGCCCGCCGTACCAGACCAGCGTCTTGAGCAGCGGTGTGACCTGCGAGCCGTACAGCTCCATGCACGGCTCCGGCCGCACGCCCGGCCACGAGTAGCACGACACGACGGTCCGGCGCTCCTTCGTGGGGACCGATGGCGGGAGCCGCGCCCAGGCCGGGTCGTCGACGTCGAACTCCCACTGGTCGAGGTTGCCCTGCGGGATGCCCTCGATCCCGCGCACGACGGGCGGCTCGTCATCGACCAGGTACGGGTCGACGGCGAGATCGCAGATGACCGCGTGCCGGGGCAGGAAGCCGATCCAGGCGTTCGGGAACAGCGGGCGCGAGGTGTCGCGGCGGGCCGTCGCATCGACCAGGATGTCCGTCAGCGCGAACCGGTGGCGGAAGTAGGCCTCGTTGCCCGCGAGGTTCTGCTCGACGACGACGGTCTCGACGCCCGGCAGGCCCTCACGCATGAAGCGCTCGTTGCGCGCCTCGTCACCGGCGCGGGCCGCCCACTCGATCGCGTGCTTCCCGACGCCCCCCGCGCCCAGGACGGTGACGCTCACCGCGGGGCGGGACGACGACAGCAGCGGCGGCCAGCGCCGCTCCAGCGCGTCGAAGGCGCAGGCAAGGCCGTTGCGGGCAACGTCGCGCAGGTTCTGCACGAGGCGCCGGCCATCGTCGCCGGTGATCATGTCCAGCGCGATCGCCTCGATGCCCAGGGACTCGAGCATGGTCGACCCGCTCGGGCCGCGTGGTGAAGTGCAGCATCGAGAGGAGGATGGTGCCCGGGGCCATCAGCTCGTAGCGGCCCTCGGGGGCGCGCAGGACCACCACGATCGACTGGCGCGTACGCCGTGGCCTCGTCCACGACGCTGACCCGCGGCGACAGGGACGTGTAGGCATCGTCGGGGTAGCCCATCGCGGCCCCGAGCCCGGACTCGATCGCCACACTCTGCGCCGGCCTCCGCGAGCGCCCCGACCAGCGACGGCAGGAACGCCCGACGCTCACCGGGCTCGTTGTACATCCGTGGGAACCCGATCGTGAGCCCCGCCTCGTTGGCCATCGCCAGACCCGACCCCTCGTGTTCGGCCGCGCATCTGTGCGACCCTGCACGACGGTTGCCCGGCCGAGGCGCGCCGTCAAGGTCCGGACAGACGTGCCGGGTGGCCCGCCCAGTCGGGCGGCGAGGCATTTGCCCGACGGAGGACCCGGGCCGACGCTCTCCGGACACCGCGGGCCGGGGACCTGCCAGGTCCCGCGGGCCGCGGTCTGGTTGGGGAGGTCACGGCATGGCAGCGAATGGCATCAGCGTCGGCTTCCCGCGTATGCATCGCGAGCCGGGCGAGCGCCGCGACTTCCTGCCCCCGCTCATCGGCCTTCTCGCCGCCAACGGCGCCGAGGTGTTCTGCGAGACCGGCATCGGCTCCGAGATGGGCTACACCGACACCGACTACACGACCATCTCACCGCACGTCCACATCACCGACGAGGAGGAGTGCTACCGCCAGGACATGGTCGTCGTCCTGCGCGCACCCGAAGGCCGCTACGAACTGCATGCGACGGGGCGCCATGCTGGTGTCCATGCTCCACTTCTCCACCCGGCCGGGCCGCGTGGCGATGCTGCAGGATCTCGGCATCGATGCCGTCAGCCTGGACCTCATCCGCAACGACGACGGGCGACGGCTCGTGGAGAACCTGCGCAGCGTCGCCTGGAACGGCGTCGCCTCGGCGTTCGCAGCGCTCGAGCGGACCTGGCCCGCCCTGCTCAACCCGCACCGCTCCACCGTGAAGGTCACGATCCTCGGTGCCGGCCGCGTCGGGCGGCACGCCGTCGAGTTCGCCACGAAGTACGGCGACGACGCGCGCAACGAGGCCTTCCTGCGGCGCGGGCTGCCGGGCGTCGAGGTGGTGACGGCCGGTCGCAACCTCACCGGCGACGCAGGCTACCTGCGTGGCCGCCTCGCGGTGACCGACCTGCTCGTCGACGCCACCGCGCGCCGGGATCCGTCCGTGCCGGTCGTGCCCAATGCCTGGATCGGCGTGCTGCCCGAGCACGCGGTCATCTGCGACCTCGCCGTGGATCCGTACCTGCTCGACGCAGAGCCCCGGATCGTCCGCGGGATCGAGGGCATCCCGCAGGGCAACCTCGACCAGTGGGAGTTCGCCCCCGACGACCCGGCGTGGGACGCCTTGCCACCCGAGATCCCCACGGACGAGCGCCGGACGGTCGTCTCCTGCTACTCGTGGCCCGGCGTCCGCCCCGAGCCCTGCATGCACGTGTACGGATCGCAGCTGGCCCCGCTGCTCGAGACGCTGGTCACGGCGGCGAGCATCGACCGGATCCGGCCCGACGGCCCCTACTTCGAGCGTGCGCTCGCCCGCGGCAGCCTGCGATGGTGGAACACCGCGTAGGGTCGGCCCAACCCCCCGGCCCTGCCCTGCCCGTCGCCCCTACCCTGCCCTCGCCGCAACCCATGCGGCCGCGTCCGCCTCGGCCTGCGCGAGCGCTGCGCCCACCCGCTCGTCACCCCGGTACACGTTCTCACGCCCGAGCGAGGCCAGCAGGCCGGTCGCTGCGAGCTGCTCGTCGATCCGCTCGCTGGTCGAGACGAGCATGAGCTTGGAGTCCGCCGCCGCCAGCGTGGCCGCATACCGGGCGAGCACGTCGGTGAAGGTGGATCCGAGCTCCGTCCGGCCGCGGAGCCGGACGATGACGACGCTTCCACGTGAATCCGCGGTCACGGCCGGCAGCGCCTCCTCGAAGGCGGCCGCGGCGGCGAAGAAGAGGCTGCCGTAGGGCTGGATCGTCACGATCTCGCCGGCGTGCAGCTCGGCCGGAACGTCCACCTCGCGCACCTGGCCGTCCGCGTCCCGCACCCGGCGGCGCAGGGTCAGCGCGTTGGACTTGCGCACGACGTACAGCAGGATGGAGAGCCCGACGCCGGTGACGACCGCGTACTGGAGCGGGATCACCATCGTCAGCCCGAACGTGATCGGCCATAACGGTGCGCTGCACCGGTCCGGTCCGCCACACGGACACGAGATCGGCGGGCTTGATCGTCCGGTAGCCGATCAGGATCAGCAGGCCGGCCAGGGCCGGCATCGCCACCGCGCCGACCAGGTCGCCGAACAGGAGGATCGTCAGTGCGATGACCGCCGCGGTGATCAGCAGCGACAGCCGCGTCTGGGCTCCCGCCTCCTTGTTGAGTGCGGAGGCGGACACCGAGCCGCCCACCGGCATGCCCTGGAAGATCCCGGACGCGATGTTGCCGACGCCCTGGCCGACGAAGTCGCGGGACGCGTCGCCGTACGTGCCGTCGGCGTTCGGGAAGCTCGCCGAGATGCCCGCTCCCTGCACGAGACCGACGAAGGCAAGGGAGAGCGCCGGCAGAACGAGGGCCGGCATGAGCTCCAGGGGCGGGAGCTGGGGACGCGGCAGGGCGTCGATCGGCACGCCGAGGTCGGCCAGGGTGGCGACGGTGGCGAGGCCGAGCAGCGTGACCGCCGCGGAGGTCGCGACGACGGCGATGACCATCCCCAGCGATCCGAGCCGTGTCCGCTCGAGGCCGACGATCAGCCCGATCGTCGCCGCGCCGATCGCCACCGACGGCCAGTCGAGCTGGGCCGGGCTGGTCACCGTCACCAGGGCGCGGATGACGCGGTTGGCGCCCTCCGCGCTCGAACCCGGTCAGGTTCGCCAGCTGGCCCAGGATGATGTTCACGCCCGACCGCATTCATGAACCCGACCATGACCGCGTTCGAGACGAACCGCAGGATCCGGCCCAGCTTCAGGATGCCCGCCACGAGCATCACGAGCCCCGTGACGACCGCCAGGGCGAAGAGCGCGGCCTCGGGGTCCGCCGCACCCTGTGACTTCGGGGGTGTCGGCGATGATCATCGCCATGGCGCCTGTGCCCTGGATGGCCATGAAGGCGGAGCTGGTCACCAGCGCGCCGGCAGCCACGCCCACCATGTAGGCGTTGAGCCCGGCCAGGGGGCTGATCCCGGTCAGCAGGCCGGTCGCGAGGCCGTCGGGGACGCTCTGCAGGCCGAGCACGAGGCCCGCGACCGCATCACGCCCCAGCGTGGCCCTGCTGATTCGCACCGTCACTCCTCCCAGACCCGGGTCAGCACCCGGTGCCCGGCGCAAGGATCGCAGAGATGGACGGGCTCGGACTGCCCGCCCCGACGGCGCCGGTCACGCCTCCGGCGGGAGATCTGCAAACGACGCCTCGACGGCATCGGCGAACGCCGCCATCGAGGGGAACTCCCAGTCCGGGGTCACCGGCGCCGGCGGCTGCGGCGTCGCGCCCCATCCGGGCCGTGCGTGGCGCCGGTTGATCCACACCGTCGGCAGTCCCGCGGCCCTGGCCGGGACGTGGTCGTGGAACAGGCTCTGGGCGACGTGCAGCAGCCGGCCCTGCGGGATCCCGAGCCGGTCGCGTTCGGCGAGCAACGCCTCGAAGTTCCGCGCCGAGGGCTTGTACGACCCGATGTCCTGCGCCGTCAGGATGCTCGTGAAGGCGACCCCCAGGCGCTGGTTCGAGGCGGCGAACGAGGCCCGGTCCACGTTGGACAGGATGATCAGCCGGTACCGGCGCGGCGAGACGGGCGAGGGCCGCCGGCGAGTCCGGGAATGCGGGCCAGTCGGGCACCGAGCCACCGAGACCAGCAGCTTCGGCATCGCTCACCGGCACGCCCAACTGCACGCCGAGCGCACGCATCGAGCGGGCCAGGATGACCGGGTACAGGTCGCCTGGGTGGTCCGCCTCCGCGGCGGCCTCGTGGGCGGAGTAGGCGGCCAGGAGCGCCTCGTCGTCCAGCCCGACGCCGTGCCGGTCGGCCCACCGGCGGAGCACCGCGGCCAGGCCCGCCTCCCAGTCGATCAGGGTGCCGTAGCAGTCGAACGAGAGGGCGTCGAAGTCGCGCAGGTTCATACGGGTCGGCTCCTGGACAGGCGGGGCGGGCATGCTCTGGATACCAGCCATTGGGATTGCAGGCAAGGCGGCGTCACGCAAGCCGGGGCGATCACGTCTTCGGGGAGCCACGCGCGACGCTCCGGACGCCAGGCGTGGCGCCAGCGAGGATCGAACCATGGATCGGCTCGCCGTCACATCGGTGACCAGCTTCGCCCTTGCAGGCCTCGCGTTCTTCCTCGCGGGAATGCTCGCCGAACGATGAGCACCAGGCGCAGCACGCGCCGCAGGGCCACGCCTCTACCTGACGAGCCCGCCGGCCCTGCGGATGACCAGCACGATCGAGGCGGCGAACGCGAGAGCAAGCACCGGGAGCCACCATTCAGGGAGAAGCGCCGGCGCGGCTGTTTCGAGGGTCGATGGTGCCGGCATGGCCCCGGTGTCCGGGAGGTCGGCCGCGGGGCGGCCCCGGCCGAAGGTCGCCCGTGCCTCCGCGAGAGCCCTCTGCCCTTCCTCGCTCGCGAGCGGCAGGCCGGCGAGGGTGCAGAACCGCACCGCGAACACGCGCTCGGCTGCCATCCACTCGGCGACCATGAACACGGGCTCGTCGAGCGTCCAACGAGACAGCATCACCGGCCGTCGCCTCGGCCAGCGCCACCCCGACCGGGCCACGTGACTCCGGCTCCGCGAGGTAGGCGGTCGAGCCCAGGAGCCGGATCTCGCGCGCCGCATGCCGGCCGTGGTACCAGCGGTCCACCACGAACACCAGGTCCTGGCTGCCGGCGATGCGCCGTGCGGCCCACCCGGTGAACACCGCGCTGCCAGGCTCCGCCGCGACATCCTTGAGGGATGCCAGTCCAGCGCAGGACGCGTCGCTGGCCGATGGCGCGCCGGCCCACCCGATTGCGAGGGCAGCGGTGAGCATGAGGGCCATGACAAGCCGGCGCACTGCGGATACCTCCATCGACGGGGACACGGGGAGGACGCGCTGGGCAGGGCGCATGTTGCACCTTCGGAACGAGGCCTCTTGTAGACTCCGGCACGTGCTGCCCACCGTCTTCGAGCCGGCGGCCGGCGCCGAGATGGGTCAATGACCATGCACGATCTCGAGGCCGTCGTCGCCGCTGCGTCGGTGCACGAGGCGGTCTTCGCCTTCAGGCCGGACTACGTCGTCGCCCTGCTCGCCGCGGACGGCCTGCCGGGCGGTCCCACCGATGCCGCTTCCGATGCCTGGCTCCGCGAAGCCGAGGCTGCAGCCGCGGCACTCCTGGCCGGCGGCGCGCCCGAGGAGCGGCCCCACGTCGCTCACTGGCGGGACGCCTACCGGGCGTTCGGCGCGAAGCCCCAGCGCACCCGCAACAGCCTCGAGGCGCTGCTGCGGCGCGTCCCGGACGGCCTCCCCCGCATCAACCGCCTGACCGACCTCTACAACGCCGTCAGCGTGCTGCACGAGGTGCCGGTCGGCGGCGAGGACCTCGCGCGGTACGTGGGGGCGGCCCGCTGCATCCGCGCGACCGGGTTCCGAGCCGTTCGAGACGATCACCTCGGGCGAGGCGGTCATCGACCACCCCGACCCCGGCGAGGTCGTCTGGGCCGACGATGCCGGCGTCACCTGCCGGCGGTGGAACTGGCGCCAGTGCACCCGGACGCAGCTCACCGAGACGACCACGAGCGCGCTGTTCATCATCGACGCCCTCGGGCCGGACGCGCGCGAGTCGGCCGAGGCCGCCGCCACCGACCTCGAGCGGCGCCTCCGCGCGCTGGACCCTGCCGTGGGCACCGCGCTGCGGCTCATCACCACGCCCGACGCCTGAAGGAGCCCTGAGCCATGTCCGACTCCCCCACCCCGTCCTCGCGGCTCGTGGGCCTCGCGCCGTCGTGGTCGCCGGAGACCGTGGCCGTGCAGGCCGGGCGACCCGCGCGCGATCCGGGCGCACCCATGAACATGCCGATCACGATGTCGTCAACGTACATGCACGATGCGGCCATCGAGTACGGCCGGGACGGCAACGCCGGCTGGTCGGCGCTCGAGGTGGCGCTGGGCGCCCTCGACGGCGGGCGCGCCGTGACCTTCGCCTCCGGCCTGGCTGCCGCCACGGCGATCATCGACCTCGTGCCCACCGGGGGGACGGTGGTGCTCTCGACCGTGACGTACTACGGCGTGCGCAACATCCTCGAGCGTCTCGAGGCACACGGCCGCCTGCGCGTCCGCCTCGCGCCGGCCGACGACACCGCCGCGGTGCTCGCCGCCGCGGACGGCGCCGCCATGGTCTGGGTCGAGTCGATCGCGAACCCGCTGATGGTCGTCGCGGACGTGCCCGCGATCGCGGCGGGCGCCCGGGACGCGCGGTGCGACTCACCGTGGTCGACGCGACCTTCGCCACGCCGCTCCGCCAGCGGCCGCTCGAGCTCGGCGCCGACATCGTGCTCCACTCCGCGACCAAGCTCATCGCGGGCCACTCCGACCTGCTCCTGGGCGCTGCTGTCTGTCGCTCGGACGACCACGCGGCAATCCTCGCGGCCCACCGCCACGATCATGGCGCCATCCCGGGCGCCCTCGAGGCCTTCCTCGCGCTCCGCGGGCTGCGCACGCTCGCCGTCCGCCTGGACCGTGCGGAGGCGTCAGCCGCGGAGCTGGCCCGGAGGCTCGACGATCACCCGCACGTCGCCCGCGTCCACTACCCGGGGTTGCCCGGCGATCCGCAGCACGAGACTGCCCGGCGCGTCCTCCCCGACGGGACCGGGCCGATGCTCTCGTTCGAGGTGGCGGGCACGGTCGAGCAGACGGAGGCCGTCCTCGCCCGCCTGCAGCTCATCGCCCACGCGACCAGCCTCGGCGGTGTCGAGTCGCTGATCGAGCGTCGGGCCCGCTACGCCGGAGATGCGCCGCTCGTCGGCCCCACGCTCTGCCGGCTGTCGGTCGGCATCGAGGACGTGGACGACCTCTGGGCCGACCTCGACGGGGCCCTCCGCGCCGTCCTGGACTGACGCGCGGCTCCCCGATCCGGGCCTGCTCTCCGTTCGTCTCCGGCCCGGTGCCGCGCGGGTCCGCGCGGCACGGTCATCCTCCGCCGGTGAGCACCCGCCGGAACCGCAGGATGGCGATCGAGAACAGGACCGCGGCGAAGCCGAGCAGGACGATGAGCTGCGGCAGGACGTCACCCACGCCGACGCCGGCGATGCCCACCTGCGCCAGGCCGTCCATGGCCCAGGCGTGCGGGGTCAGTCGGGCGACGCTCTGCATGACCGGGGGGAACAGTTCGAGGGGCACCATGGCGCCGCCGAGCAGCGCAAGGAGGATGCCCACCGCCGGCCCGATCGCGCCTGCCTGACTGGGATTGGACGCCACCGAGCCCACGATCATCGACGCACCACCTGCCACGAGGGCGTAGACAACGAGGACGGACGCCACGCCCACCGGGTGACCCCAGCCGACCCCGAAGAGGAGCGCCGAGGCGGCCACGATGAACAGGCCCTGCGCGATGGCGAAGACGATCCGGGCCAGCGACTCCCCGGTGATGATCGTCCACGGCCCAGTGGGCGTGGCGAACATCCGTCGCGAGATGCCGAGCTGGCGGGTGATGACCAGTTCCACCGAGCCGGTGAGCGAGGTGAGGAACATGAACAACACGAGCTGGCTCTGGGCGCCGGATCCGAACCCTGCGGCGCTGCCGGCGGCGACGTTGACCGGGACGACGAGGACATCGACACCCGCGACCGACGCCGCGTCCAGCCGGGCCCTGGCTAGCGCATCGGCGAACGACTCCCCGGTCGATGCCGCCGCGAACTGCGCCGCTCGAACAAGGCCGGCCTCTCCGGCGATCGCCTCGTCGATGGCGGTGCGGATGGCGCTCGCCCGCTGCGTCGGCGGCGCAAGGACCGTCACCTCCGCGGGCCGCCCTGCCGTGAGCGCGTCCGAGTAGCCCGCCGGGATGACGACACCCACCGAGACGATGCCTCGAGCGGCGGCGTCCTCGAGGGCGTCGGGTGCGTCGTAGGTGCGCACATCGACGGTCACGTCGCGGCTGGCCCCCAACGCGGCAACGAGGCCAGTGGACACGCTTCCCCGGTCGAGGTCGACGATCCCGATCCTCACCGATGCCTGTGCCCCGAAGGTCAGGCCGAGGACGAGGATGAGGATGATGGGCAGGGCGACCGAGAAGAAGAGGGCCAGCCGGTCACGGAACGTCCGGACCATGTTCGTCCGGACGATCGCAAGCAACTTGCGGCCGATCATGCCGCCACCAGCGCCTTCCGGGCACGCAGCAGGCCGATCGCACCCGTGATGGTGCCCATCGCGACGAGGACGCCCAGCGACGGGAGGATGTCGATGAGCCCTGCGGCCGGGTCGGCCATGGTGTCGACAGCCCGGAGGAACCAGGCATGCGGCGTGACCTGCGACAGGACGACGATCGACTGCGGTGCCTGGCTCAGCGGCAGGAAGACGCCGCCCATGGCCGCGAGCGACAGGGCGACGATCGAGTTGAGGATTCCCGCCTGCTGGGGGGTGCGGGCCACCGTCGAGACGAGGAGCGAGATGCCGCTCGCCGCGAACACTCCGGCGAACAGCAGCAGCACGACGAGGACGGGCGGCCCCCATGTCGCCTGCACCAGCACCGTCGAGCCGACGACAAGGACGGTCATCGCGAGAAGGCCGAGGACGAGGCTCGCGAGGGTTGCCCCCAGCAGGATGCCACCGGGTGCGACCGGTGCCGCCAAGTGTCGGGTGAGCGTCCCGGTCTGGCGGTCCTGGTGCAGGGCCAGCGCACCGTACTGGGTGGCGAAGAAGACGAACATGATCGCCATCGCAGCCGCATAGAACGTGGCGAGGCCGGCCTGCCGCGAGGGAGGCACCGCCTCGACCACGGCGATCGGAGGGGGCGCGGCCATCTGCGCGAGCGCCTGGGGGACGAGCTCGCCTCCCCCGGCGGCCACGGCGGTCGAGACCAGGAGTTGCGCAGCACCGGCCTCGGAGGCGAACCGGGTCACCACGGACCGGGCCACCTCGAACGACGCGGGGAACTGGCCGCCGAGGAGGCGGACTTCCGTGGGTCGGCTGTCGGCGATGTCCTGGCTGAAGCCGGCAGGGATCACGATGACGGCGCCGGCGTTCCCGGCGTCCAGGATCGCCTGAGCCTCCGCCTCGGTGGGACGCGCTCCCAGTCTGCCACTCCGGCGTCCGCGATCGCACCGAACCCCTCGTCCACGAGGTGTTGTGCCTGCGGACCACCATCGAGGTCGACGATGACGAAGTGCGTGTGGAACGACTGGAAGTCGTTGGGAATCAGGATCGAGAAGGCAACTGCCAGACCGAGCGGCGTGGCCACCGCGAACAGGATCGCGGACCGGTCGCGGATGCGCTGGCGGAGGATCCGGCGTCCGATGACGAGCGCCGCGGCTGCGTGCATGCGCATCATCCGTCCCGGAGCGCCTTGCCCGTGAGGTGCAGGAAGACGGACTCCAAGTCGGGTTCCACGACCTCCACCGAGCGGATCGCGGCGCCTGCGCGGGCTGCCACCTCCAGCAGGCCTGGCAGCATCGTCGCCGCCTCCGGCACGATCACCTCGAGGCCGCCATCCCGCGTCGTCACCTTGGCGACACCGTCAATGGCATTGATCGCCTCGGCTGCCGCACGCAGGTTGCCCGTTGCGCCGAGGCTGATGCGGTCGGTCTGGCCGACCAGGCGGACCAGGTCCGGGCGAGTGCCCTCTGCGATGATCCTGCCCTGGTCGACGATGCCGATCCGGTCGCAGAGGCGCTCGGCCTCCTCCATGTAGTGCGTCGTGTAGAGGATGCCGATCCCCTCCCGGCCAAGCGTCTCGACGCTGGAGAGGATCGCGTTGCGGCTCTGCGGGTCAACGCCCACGGTGGGCTCGTCCAGCACCAGCAGCCTGGGGCTGTGGAGCAGGCCGATGGCGATGTTGAGCCGGCGCTTCATACCACCCGAATAGCCGCCGGTGCGGTCGCGCTCCCGATCACTGAGCTCCACCACCTCGAGGACTTCGGCAATCCGGTCCCGCAGCGCAGCTCCACGCATGCCGTACAGCTGGCCGAAGTAGTCGAGGTTCTCGCGAGCGGACAGGTCTGGATAGATCGCGAGGTCCTGGGGGACGATACCCACGAGCCGTTTGGTGTGTGTCGTTGAGACATCCATGGCCTCGCCGGCGATCACCACCTCACCGCTATCCCGTCCGAGGATCCCGCAGATCATCGAGATCGTTGTGGTCTTGCCGGCCCCATTCGGGCCGAGCAGGCCATACGTCTCACCTGACGCGATCTCGAAGCCGATCCCGTCCACGGCCTGGCGTTCCCCGAACCGCTTCCGCAGCCCGCTGCACCGCAGCACGGGGACATCGGATGCACCCGGATCAGTCGCGTCCTCGCGCACCTCAGTCGCCACCGCTGGTCCTCACGCTGCCGTTCCATCGCGCGATCGGACGGGGGCCCCTGCTGCCCGTCGTTCCGATGCCGCAGGCAGCCGGACATGACAGCTGCGGGACGCCGGTGGCGTGGAGGTGATCGCCGGGCAGCGCGGAACGTGGTGCGCTGCCCGCTCGCCGGGACAGTGACGCGTGTCGGGTCGTCGCCACAGGGCCGGAGCGACCCTGCGGGGCTGCCGATCGGTCCGTCTGAACCATGACTAACGGGCCGGACAAATGGCGCGGGACCTGAGGCCCGGCACCCTGCAACGAAGCGCTCTTGTGCGCGTCTCCGAGAGGGCGATGCTGGGCGAGTCGATGCTCGGCAGCCGTCCCGGGGGTGGAGGTTCGGCCCATGTCTGCAGGCAATCCCGTCACCAACGCTGCGCCGTCCGTCGCAGGAACGGCTGACTCGCGGACGACCTGGCCGCGGACGCTCGCCGCGTTCGCCATCGTCCTCGCGGGGTCCGTTCTCCTCGGCGGGTGGCTGACGTCGTCTTCGCTCGTCTGGCTCGGCTGGCTCGCGATCGGTGCAGCCGCCGGCCTCGTCGCCGGTCGTGCTCGTGCGATCTGGGTCGTCCCGGTCGCGACCGTCCTCGTCTATCCCATCGCCATCGTCTTCGGCCGCACCGCGCAGTTCGACCGGCCGATGATGCTGGAGATGTGGGCGCTGCTCGTGCTGATCGGGGGCATGGTGACGGCCGCCGGCTTCGCGGTCGGGGTGATCGCAGCCGTCCGGCGCCTCGGCTGGATCACGGGCGTGGCGATGGTCGTGGGCCTGCTCGGCGTGGGCGTCTGGGTTGGGGTCTCCAGCGTCATCGGCTCGGACGAGATGGTGCTGGCGCCCTCGGCCTGGGATCACTGCGACAACCCGATGTCGATGTACGGCTGGGAGTACGAGGCGATCAACTACGACCCGGCCGACGACGCCCGCATCGCGGCGGGACCCGGCGGCACCGAGGACTGCAAGTCGCAGGGCGAGCCGGCGGGCACCGACGTCGTCACCGACGACGGCATCGGCATCGACGGCTGGTACATCCCGGCCGGCAACGGCGCCGACGCGACGGCACCCACGTTCATCGTCGCGCCCGGGTGGAAGTCGAACAAGTCCGAGGTGCTCAAGTACGCACCGTTCTTCCACGACCGGTACAACCTGGTCATCCTCGACCTGCGGAACCAGGGCCGGAGCGGCGGTGACATGACCACCTGGGGCGTCCGCGAGAAGCTCGATGTCAAGGCGATGGTGGACTGGCTCGAGCGCACCAAGCATCCGACATGGATCGGCGCCACCGGGAACTCGATGGGCGCGGCCACCGTGCTGGCGGCAGCAGCCGACGACGAGCGGATCCGCGCCCTCGTCCTCGACTCCATGCATGCCGACGTGACGAACACGTTCGCCGACAGCATCGCGAACGAGCGCCACCTGCCCGCATCTGCCCACGGCGTGGGCGATCCTCGGCATGTCGTCCGTGCGATCAGGTGAGGACATCCCGTCCGCAAACCCTGTCAAGAACATCGGCCGGATGGGCGACCGGCCGGTGCTCCTGATCCACGGCACCAACGACGTCCTCGACACGGTCGACCACGCCGCCAAGCCGAACCTGGCCGCCGCCGAGGCCGCGGGCGTGCCCGTCACGATGCAGTACTGCCAGGACGGGGGGCACGGCGGGCTGGTCGACAAGTGCCCCGAGCAGTGGCAGGCCTGGGTGGACGAGTTCCTGCGCCGGTATCCCGGACGGCGCAGGCGCACCGCGCCCGGATCGGTCGACGACCGAGCCGGCGGGCGTCGTCAGCCGATGACGTGCACCGCCGGGGCCTTGAAGATGGCCGCCACGCTGGCGCCGGGTTCCAGGCCCAGCGCCTCGACCGACGGACGCGTGACGGAGACGACCAGCGGGAAGCCGCAGTCCAGGTGGACCCGGACGAGCGGGCCGGCGGGCTCGATCGAGGTGACCCGGCCCGGCACGTGGTTGCGGGCGCTGTCACGGCCCGTCGACGCGGCCTCGCCGGACCCGATGATCACGTCCTCCGCCCGGATCGAGACCAGCACCTCGGCGCCGGCCGGCTGTGATCCCACCGCCTCGATGACAGCCGTCCCGACGCGGAGCCGGAGGAGCCCGCCTGCCGCCTCGATCACCGTCGCCGGCAGGACCGTCTCCACCCCGACGATGCGGGCCACGGTCTCGTCCACGGGGCGGTCGAACACGTCCAGAGGTCGGCCCGACCTGGCGGACCGAGCCACCATCCATCACGGCCACGCGGTCGCCCAGCACCAGGGCCTCCGTCCGGTCGTGGGTCACCACGATGGCGGCGCGTCCCGCCGCCGTGAGCAGCTGGCGCAGCTCGCCCCGCAGCTGCTCGCGGGTCGGCGCGTCGAGCGCCGACAGCGGCTCGTCGAGCAGCAGCAGCCGGGGGCGGCGGGCGAGCGCCCGACCGAGGGCGACCCGCTGCTGCTGACCGCCCGACAGCTCGCCCGGCCGTCCGGCGCTCGAGACCGTCGAGGCCGAGCAGGCCGACGAGCTCGCGCACGCGCGCGGCTCGCTCGGTGCGCGAGCCGTCGCCGATCCCGTAGGCGATGTTCGCCCGGACGTCGAGGTGCGGGAACAGCGCGAATCCCTGGGGCAGGTAGCCGATCCGCCGGCGCTGGGGCGCAGAGGCTGACGCCTGCCGCCGCGTCGAACCAGGCCTCCTCGCCCACGTCGATGCGGCCCTGGTCCGGCCGCTCGAGGCCCGCCAGGCAGCGCAGGATCGTCGTCTTGCCGGAGCCCGACGGCCCGAAGAGCACGAGCGTCCGGCGGCGTCGAGATCCAGATCGAAGGCGGCACCGATCGTCGGGCCGCCCCGGTAGCGGCGCTCGACGTCGACCCTCAGCGTCTGGTCAGCCACGGCGCCACCGTCAGTCCGCGCAGGCCGTAGGTCACGGCCAGGACAACGAAGGAGAGCACGAGCAGCGGCAGGGCCGTGGCGGCTGCTCCGCCGTAGTCGAGCGCCTGCACCCGGTCGTAGATCACCAGCGCCACCGTGCGCGTCTCGCCCGGGATGCTGCCGCCCACCATGAGCACCACGCCGAACTCCCCGATCGTGTGGGCGAACGTGAGCACCATCCCGGTCAGGATGCCGCCGACCGACAGCGGGATCACGACGCGGAAGAACGTGGCGACGCCGGACCGGCCCAGCGTCCAGGACGTCTCGAGCAGCGAACGGTCCACGGCCGCGAACGCGACGCTGAACGGCTGCACCGCGAAGGGCAGGCTGGAGATGACCGACGCCAGCGAGCAAGGGCCTCGAACGAGAACGCGAGTCGTCCGCCGGTCGCCGTCTCCCACAGCGCACCGAGCGGGCCCGCGAGGCCCCATCGCGAGCAGGAGGTAGAAGCCGAGCACCGTCGGCGGGAGCACGAGCGGCAGCGCCACGAGCGCCTCCACGAGGGGGCGCCACGGGCGTCGCGAACGGGCGAGCCAGTAGCCGATGGGCATGCCGATGACGATGAGGACGGCGGTCGTCGCCAGCCCCAGGCGCACGGAGAGACCGACGGCCTGCCAGTCCATCAGGGGCTCGGCTGGCAGGAAGCCGTAGCGGTCGAGCACTGCCCGACCGTCTGGTCCGGCGACGAAGTCGAGGAACGCCTGCGCGGCGTCGGGGTCGGCGGCCGAGTCGAGCACGACGGCGCCCTGCTCGAGCGTCGGGTACGAGTCGATGGGGACGACCACGAACCGGCCCTTGTCGCGGAGCTCCGGTGCCAGCGCGAGCGAGTGCGCGATCAGGCCGGCGTCGGCGGCGCCGGACTCCACGAACTGGGCGGCCTGGGCGACGTTCTCGCCGAGCACGAGCCTGGAGCGGACCGCGTCGTAGATCCCGGCCGATCCGCAATGCCGCCTCCGCCGCACGGCCGTACGGTGCGTGCTCGGGGTTGGCGATGGCGATCCTGCCGATCGACGGGTCCGCCAGCGCCTCGATCCCGCGGCCCTCGATGTCGATGGACGAGTCGTCCGGCACCCAGAGAACGAGCTGCCCGATCCCGTACACCTGCGTCGAGCCACGTCGCCGCCAGGCCGGCCGTCTCGAGCCTGCGCGGGTACTCAGCGTCCGCCGAGAAGTAGACGTCGAACGGGGCGCCCTCGGTGATCTGGGCGAAGAAGGTCCCCGAGGACCCGATAGGTGGGCTCCACCACGACACCCGGGTTGGCGGTGGTGAAGGCGGCGACGAGGTCCTGCATCGCAAAGCGCAGGTCCGACGCGGCCGCGATCCTCACCTTGCCGCCGGTGTGCCACCTGCGCCACCTGCGCCACTGGCAGCAGGACCAGCGGTCCGGCAGACGAGCATCCCGCGAGCACCAGCAGCAGGCCGAGGGCGACCAGGTGGCGGACGTTCAGCCTCAGATCCTCCGGTGTGGCGTCGGACGACGCGCTGGGCGATAGTAGCCCATGATTGACTACCCACGGACACCGGAACAGCCCGAGGCCCCCTTGCGCCCTCCCCGGACGGAACTGAACCTCACCGAGTGGATCGTCCTCGCGCTTGCCGACGAGGCTCCCGTCCATGGCTGGACCGTCGTCCGCGCGCTCCGGCGAGGCAGCACGCTGGGCCAGGTCTGGTCCACGTCCGGTCCCCTCGTCTACCGCGCGATCTCGAGACTCCAGGAGACGGGCCTCGTCCAGGTTCGTCGGGACCACCGAGGGGCAGGGGCCGAACCGCACCATGCTCGAGACGACGCCAGCCGGCCGCGAGGCGGTCCGGGGTTGGCTCCGCGAACCGGTCGAGCACGTGCGAGACGTCCGCACGGTCCTGCTCGTGAAGCTGCTCCTGCTCGAGCGGAGAGGCGTGGACCGCTCGTCGCTCGTCCGGGACCAGCGGGAGCTCCTGCGCCCGGTGGCCGCAGCGCTCGGTGACTCAGGCCGACGGAGCGACCGGCCCGGACCGGCTCGTCGCCGTGTGGCGTGCGGTCAACACCGACGCCGTGATGCGGTTCCTGGACGCGATCGAGGCGCGCCCCGTCCCCTGACTGCGGCTCGGTGCCGACGACGGGGCCCCCGGCCCGCCCCCTGGGAGGCCGCGGCCGGAGCCACGACCTCCCGAGCGGTGGTCGAGGTCAGTCCGAGGGCGTTCCGCCGGCCTTGGCCATGAACATCTCGGTGCCGTAGGCGGTGCACCCGCTATCGCCGCAGGTGGTCACGCCCATCTCGAAGAAGCGGTAGCCGACGATCGCGTCCCAGCCCGCCGAGGCATCGGTCACGAAGCCACTCGCGTGGAACTTGGCGAAATGGCTCCAGTGGCCGTAGTCATAGCCCACGATCCAGCCACCGGAGTCCGGCAGGAACGTGAACTTCTCGAAGAAGTGCCAGGCCACCGAGTTCTCGTTGCCGTGGCCGGGCGGGTCCTCCCAGAAGGCGATCTGGCCCTCGATGTCGCCCTCGACGTGGCCGTACCAGCACCCGCTCGGGTCGAGCACCGGCTGCTTCGACTCGATGGGGCACGGTCCGTAGGTGGCCATGTCCACGATGACCCCGTAGAGCGGCGATGCCGGGGCGGCGATGCCGCCGCAGACGGGACGCACACGGCCAGCAGCAGCCCCAGGGCACACAGTGTCGCGCAGAGCCTGCGCATCAGAACCTCCTCTGGTTCTCGGGCGCCGTAGCCCGGCGAGGACCCCGGCGCGCTAGGTTGACGGGTGTCCGGCGCTCACGAGGCGTAGTGCCGGCGCAACGCACCCATGTAGTGCACCCTGTCGGGCAGCTCCACCGCCATCGTGCACACGCTGTTGACCGGGCTCATGTGGGCAGCGACATCGGATCCGCCGTCCCATGCGAAGGCCGCCGAGGTCCCGGCCAGCCACCGCCGGGACTCCTTGAAGGTCGGCAGCTCGCCCGGGTACAGGAAGATGCCGACGATGAACACGGTCTCCTGGGCCGGATTGATGGTGTCGCCCATCTCGGTGAACGGACCCGGCGTCGCCGACAGCCCGAACAGCCGCAGGAAGACGGGGTCGGTCCGGAGGGGCGCATCCGGGCTCACCGTGAACGTAACCGGATCCGTGGTCCAGGTTCCCGAGTCGTCCGGGTCCGCGGGCGGCCACCACAGTGTGGTCGTGTAGCTGTGCGTGCCCACGCTCCAGAAGTTCGCGGGAAGCGCGAGCGCGCCGGTGGTTCCGATCCGCTGCCGGCACGGGCTGTCGTTCGCCGCTGCAGTCGCCGGGACGGCCATTGCACCCAGCACGAACAGGGCGGCCAAGGCTGCCGCCAGGCGGGTTCTCCTCATCGTCGCCTCCTTCCGTGATGCGCCGGCCCCAAGGTGCAGGAGCAGGCGCAGCCGCGACGGCCCGGGATGTCCCCGAGCCCGCGGCCCTCCCACCGTGCGCTCCCGTACGTCGCCGTGACATCTGGAGAACTCCATAGGAATCGGGCGGTCCGGCCCCCGGGAACCTGTCGCGGGGCCGTCGGCGCCGCGCCGGACGGGCGAGAGAATGCCAGCGTGTCCAGACGGGTCTCGAGCCCGATCCTGGTCGGGCGGCGGATCGAGCGCGAGCGGCTGTGGGGAGCGCTGTCCGAGGCACGCTCGGGTCGCCCGGGCGTGGTGCTCGTCGCCGGCGAGGCCGGGATCGGCAAGACCAGGCTGGTGGCCGACTTCGAGGCGGCGGCGGCAGGCACCGGTGCCCGACTGCTCCACGGCGCGTGCATCCCGGTCGGCGGCCGGAGCCTCCCCTTCGCACCATTCGCGGACGCGTTCGGCCACCTCTTCCGGTCGCCTGCAGACAGCGAGGTCGCACGGGCACTGGGATCCGCCAGAACCGAGCTCCCCCAGCTGCTGCCGGGACTCATTCCTGGCGCGAGGCGACCGCCGCCCGGTTCGCACCTGCATCGTGGGCGCCTGCTCGAGCTCATCGCCGAGTGCCTGCGCCGCCTCTCCGTGATCGCGCCCGTCGTGCTCGTGCTGGAGGATCTCCACTGGGCGGACCTCGCCACGCAGGAGGCACTCGACTTCCTCGCCCGCCGGCTCCGCGACGAGCAGCTGCTCCTCCTCGCGACCTGCCGGACCGACGAGCCGGCGGCCGACCACCGGCTCGCGGCCCTGGTCATGGAACTGGATCGCACCGGACGCCTTGAGCGCCTCGAGCTGACCCGCCTCGACCAGGACGAGCTGCGCTCCCTCGTTGCCGGCATCCTCGGCGCCGAACCGGACCCTGACCTCGTGGCGGCGATCCAGTCGCGGTCCGGCGGCAACCCGTACTTCGCGGAGGAGCTCCTCGCGCTCGATGCAGCTGCCGGGCCGATGCCGGCGACCATGCGCGAGGCGCTGCTCGCGAGGATCGACGGCGTGGCCGCGCCGACCTGGACGATGCTGCGCGTCGCCGCCGTGCTCGGCGCCCGGTTCGAGGGGCGGCTGATCACCTTGGCCAGCGGCCTCGACGAGCAGGCGACCGAGACTGCCCTGCGCGAAGGGGTGGCTCGGCACCTGCTGGTCCCGCTGAACGGTCCCGGCCAGCCCTACGAGTTCCGGCACGCCCTCCTCGCGGAGGCGGTGTACGAGGATCTCCTGCCCGAGGAGCGAGCACGTATCCACACGGCGATCGCCACCACGATCGCACTGGAATCCGGGCTCCCGGCCCCACGGTGTGGCGGCCGCGCAGCTCGCCCATCACTGGGAGGCGGCAGGCGACCTGCCGCGGGCATTCGAGGCCTCCGTCCAGGCGGGTCGTGACGCCGTGGCCGTCCACGCGAACGCCGATGCCCACGTCCATTACGAGCGAGCCCTCCGCCTGTGGGACGTGGTGCCCGATGCGCAAGGTCTCGCCGGCGTGGACCTCCCCGGGCTGCTCGAGATGGCGGCGCTCGCCGCCCGCACCTCAGGGGCGTTCGACGAGGCCCTCGAGCACGTCCGCGCGGCGATCTGCGCTGGTCGATCCGGCCGTCGATCCCGTCCGGGCGGGGCTCCTCCACGAGCAGCTCGGGTCGGTGGCCACCAGGGTCACGGGAGGCACCATGCTGCCCGCGTTCCGCGAGGCTGTCCGGCTCGTTCCGGCACGACCGCACACGCCGGCACGCGCCCGCGTGCTCGCCGGCCTGGCCCGGGGGCTCATGGGCGCCGGCGCCTGGGACGAGGCAGCCAGCACAGCTCGCGAGGCCATCCGCGTCGCGCGTCGCGCCGGGGTGCCGGGCATCGAAGCCGACGCCATGGCCACGCTGGGCGTGGTGCAGGGAACCCTCGGCCAGTACGCCGCGGCGCTGGACAGCCTGCGCCTCGGGCGCGAGATCGGGCTGCTGGCCGGAGAGGATGACGCGGTCGCGAGGGCATGGAACAACGTCGCCTGGCTTCTCGAGGGCGAGGCTGCGCTCCGCGAGTCGCTGGCGGCCGCCGAATGGGATGAGCACGCCGGTCTGGCCCTCGACTCGGGCGTGTGGGTCACGACGATCACCGCCGCGGCACTCTTCCAGCTTGGCCGCTGGGAAGAGGCCGACCGCGTGCTCGATCGCGCCCTCCTCGCAGGCCGCGGTGCCGCCACGAGGATGCCCCTGCTCCTGGTCCGGGCTCGCCTGGAACTCGGGCGCGGACATCTGGCGGAGGTGGAACGGATCCTGTTGGAGGAGGGCCCGGTGGCAGCCAGCCATCACGATGCGAGCTGGCGGATCCTTGTCTCGGAGCTGGGCGCCCTGCTGTGCCTGGAGCGTGGCCGGCCGGACGAGGCAACCCGGTCGCTCGAGGTCGCCATGGACGAGTTCGACGCACTGCCCATCCGGAGTGTGTCGCTCCAGGCCGACACCCTCGCGATCGCCATGCGGGCGGAGGCGGACCGGGCTGCCGGCGCGAGGATGCGACAGGCGCATGCCGAGGTTGTGGAGGCGCGGGACCGGGGGGCGGCCATCCTGCGCCGCGCCCGTGACGTCGCGGCGCTCGTTGCCCGCGACGGACCCTCCGGACCGCGCCGCCCGGCGGCGCTTGCCGCGCTGTGCGAGGCCGAGTGGACACGGCTCGACGGCGAAGGCGATCCGTCCGCGTGGGCCGCCGCACACGACGCGTGCGTGGTGGCTGAGCAGTTCCACCTTGCGGCGTACGTCGCGTACCGGCAGGCGGAGGCCGAACTTGAGACCGCCCGGGACCGGGCCGCGGCAGCCCCCTGTCCTTCGTGCCGCCCACCGGACCGCGACAGCCATGGGAGCGGCGCCGCTTGTCGGCGCGGCTGCGGCGCTGGCGCAACGGGCGGGTGTCGCGCTCGGTCGGGACGGTGCCGCCCTCGACGCCCCGTCCTTGACCTCCACTCGAACCCGTCGGCGCCGCCGGCCCCAAGCGCCATTCGGCCTGACTCCTCGCGAGCAGCAGGTGCTCGTCCTGGTGGCCGAGGGCCGGACGAACCGCGAGATCGGGGATGCGCTGTTCATCAGTGCGGGCACGGCCGCCATCCACGTCTCGAACATCCTGGGCAAGCTCGGTGCAGCGCACCGGACCGAGGCTGCGGCGATCGCCCACCGGCTCCACCTCGTCGACCAGGGCGATGTGCCGCCCCGGCCTGAGGCACTGACTCGACCGTCGTCGCTTCCTTGACGCACCCGACGGCCGCGGAGTGGAGTGCCGCCCACCCGGGCCACCTGATCATGCTGGCGGTGACGGCTCCGGCGGGGCTGGGGCCCTCGCGGGCCCCAGCGCAGGCAAGTGGGCCGACGGATGCTACCCGCCGATCAGGGTGCCCGTGTACGTGTTGGTCAGGTGCCCGTCGCTCCACGCTGTGGATGTGCCTCGCCCGGACCCGTAGAGGCCGCGGTACAGGCCGGTCCCGCCCTTCACTGCCCAGGTGAACCGCTCGGTTCCGTCGGGGTTCACCTGGACCAGCATCCTGACGATGAAGGTCTTGCTTCCATTGGCACAGACGAAGGCCTTGACGACGTCCCAGCCACCCTCGACCTGCTTGAGGTAGATGTCCCGCACCTCACCTCTCGGGCAGATCACGTGGTGCCTGACGGCTCCACCCGTCGCCGCGAAGGTGCCGTAGCTGTGTCCGCCATCGACGAAGGTCATGTCCGAGATGATGGTCACCCGCCGGGGCAGCGTGGCACTCGCGGCCGGCACGGCCACGGCGATCAGGAGCGCGACCGAGCACACGGCAACGATCAATCGACGCATCTGCGACCTCCCAGGGACGCTCGCGCGGGTCGGGCTCGCCAGTGGCTCGGCGCGGTCCCGGCGACCAGTGTTTGGGCCGCGTGTCAGAGCCTCCCGCACTCGTCAGACGGTAGACCTCTCAGGGTGTTGCACAAGTGCCGTCCGAACCGGCTCACGGCCGACGGCCGCTGATGCAGCGCGACGTGGCACGGCCCGCCGATCGTCCGTGCCGTGGTCGCGAGGTCCATTCGCGATGGCACAATGGCCGTCGAGTCAGCGGACTCCTCAGGAGACCCAGGCACCACGACCTGGCAACGGCCCACGTACTGGAGCGACGGCGATGACTGAGCAGTCCGGGCAGGAGCCCCTCCAGGGCGGGGATACAACTCCCGCCGGGCGGCCGGTCCCCGCCTTTGTTGACGAGACGGGCCGGCAGCTTCGGGCGCCCTGGGCAGCGAGCGTCGCCGGCCTCCTGTTCGCCGCCCTGTTCACAGGCGCCCTGCTCCTCCTGCGGAACCAGCCGATGATCGGCGCATCCGACGCGGAGCTGGTCGAGCTGTTCGGGACCGGCCAGGACATCGCGGGCGTCATCGGCGGGCTCTACATGGCGCCGTTTGCCGGGATCATGTTCCTGTGGTTCATCGCGGTCGTCCGCGACCAGCTCGGCGAGCGCGAGGACCGCTTCTTCGCGACCGTCTTCTTCGGCAGCGGCCTGCTCTTCGTGGCCGTCCTGTTCGCCGCTGTCGCCGTCGTCAGCTGGCCCGTGGTCGGCGTCCGCTACCTTGGGCAGGCTGCCCCCGAGCGCGACGCGGAGATCGAGGTCACCCGCGCCCTGTCCTACGCCCTCCTGTTCGGCTTCGCCACACGGCAGGTGCCGTCTTCCTGCTCGCGATGTCGACGGTCGGCATGAGGAGCGGAGTCTTTCCCCGCTGGCTGGCCCGGGCCGGCTATTTCGTCGGAATCGTCCTGCTCGTCGTCGTGGCCTTCTTCGACTGGGTCATCCTCGTGCTGCCTGCATGGGTCGCGCTGATCAGCGTCTACATCCTCCGCCGCGAGCGGCTCCGCCAAGGGCAGGCGTGAGGTCGTGCCGTTGAGGCGAGCACGCCCACGGTACGCACGGCCACATGCCGCCATCACACGAGGATGATGAAGATGACCCTCGAGCTCGAGGACCTCCGTCTCGCCATCTACCGGTCTCTTGCCTCAACGGGCCGGGCTCCCGACGTGGCGGTCCTCGCCGCGGCCACTGGGACCCGCGAAGCTGAGGTCAAGCTGGGACTCCGCGAGCTTGCCGCCGCACGGCTCCTGGCCCTCGACGCCGACGGACAGGTCGTGCTCGCCCACCCGTTCTCGACGATCGACCTCGGGTTCTCGGTCAAGGGCACGCACACGCTCTGGTGGGGCGGCTGCGTCTGGGACTCCTTCGCGATCCCCCACCTCGTCCCCGACGAGCCAGAGGTCCTCGTCGCCACGACGTGCCCGGGCTGCGGCCGAGCCCATGCCTGGGTCGTCGGTCGCGAGGCGCCGCCCGCCGGAGATCAGATCGCCCACTTCCTCGTCCCCGCCGCGCACATGTGGGACGACGTCGTCTTCACCTGCGGCAACCAGCGGGTCTTCTGCAGTGACGCCTGCCTCGACGCCTGGCTCGCGCGGGAGGGCCGGCAGCGCGGCTACGCGACGGACCTTGCGACGGTGTGGCGTCTCGCGAGCGGCTGGTACGCGGGCCGGCTCGACCGCGGCTACGTCCGGCGCGAGCCAGCCGCCGCCCACGAGTACCTGCGCGGCGTCGGCCTCTCCGGGGGCTTCTGGGGACTCTGACGTCGCGGCAGGTGCGCTGGCCGCGTGCCGCAGGCCCGCCGTTCCCGGCGGTCCGCACTGCCTGCCGGGCGCGTTGCTAGCATGCTGCAGATGCCCATCCACGATCTCCCCGACCACCTGGTGGCCGATCCGGGCCGGTTCGCCCACATCGACCGGCCGACCCTGGTGGTCGACCCGCGGAAGGTGGAGCGCAATGTCCGCCGCATGGCCGACAAGGCGGCGCTGAGCGGCGTCCGGCTCCGGCCCCACGTCAAGACGCACAACTCGCCCCGCATCGCGGAGCTGCTCCGGCCGCTGGGGATCACCGCGATCACCGTCTCGTCGGTCGAGTGGGCGCGGGTGTTCGCCGACGCCGGCTGGCGCGACATCACCATCGCCTTCCCGGTCAACCTGCGTGCCGTCCCGGAGCTGCGGCGCC
This sequence comes from uncultured Chloroflexia bacterium, assembly GCA_963697365.1. GTDB lineage: Bacteria > Chloroflexota > Limnocylindria > Limnocylindrales > CSP1-4 > CAIXZV01. The sequence goes on along the minus strand of CAVONT010000014.1, from coordinate 793 downwards.
TGGCCGGCGAGGTGTCCCTCGGCCTGCTCGTGGATTCGGTCGAGGCTGCCCGTGCCCTGGCAGAACATCGAGCATCCCGTGAGCGCATGGCTGGACGTCGACACCGGCTATCACCGCACGGGGATCCCGTGGGACGACGAGGAGGCCGTCGGCGCCATCGCACTCGAGCTGGCCGCCCTGTCCCGCCACCGGCTTGCGGGGGTGCTCACGCATGCCGGGCACTCGTACCACGCGACCGGCATCGCGGCGGTGCAGACGATCTTCCGCGAGACCGCGGAACGTATGGCCGTGGCCCGGCGTGCTGCCGAAGTGGCAACGGGTGCCACCGGGCTGGAGATCTCCGTCGGCGACACGCCGACCTGCAGCGTGGTCGAGCGCTTCGACGGCGTCGACGAGGTCCGTGCCGGCAACTACGCCTACTACGACCTCCAGCAGCTGGCGATCGGGGCCTGCACAGAGGAGGACCTCGCCGCGACCGTCGCCTGCCCGGTCGTCGGCGTCTACCCCACGCGCGGCGAGGTGGTCGTGCAGGGCGGCAAGATGCAGCTGTCCGGCGACACGGCGCCCGGCGCCGATGGCTCCCGCATCCACGCACGCGTCGCCGTCGTCGGCAACTCGGCGTGGAACGTGCTCCCAGCCGACGAGGCGGCGCTGGTCTCCGTGTCCCAGGAGCACGGGGTCGTCCGATGCGGCCCGGACGTCCTCCGTCGCATCCACGTGGGCGACCTGCTGTTCCTCGTGCCGGCCCATGCCTGTATCGCGGCCAACCTGACCCGGGACCTCGAGCTCCTGT
>CAVONT010000013.1:0-120319 GCA_963697365.1 uncultured Chloroflexia bacterium | reverse complement strand
TGCCCGGAGCGGGTGTGATGGGGAACGCTGAAGGCGCATGCTGCAGAGTTCGGCCATGATCGAGAGCATCGGGGAGCTCGTTCCTGACGGCGCTCGCATCGCCCTGCTCGTAGACGGCTCTCTGCGTGATGTCACTGCGCTTGACGTGTTCAGGGCGGCGGTGCGCGGCGTGGATCGCGTGGGCGGCGTCGCGATCAGGCCGATCCGTGACACGTGCCCCAACGTTCGCTTCCATGAACAGCCCGAGCTTGTTGGAGTTCGGGTGGCTGGTGGTGACGATCTCAGGGCTGATGCAGTCATCGAGGGCAGGGGCGCGCTCGAGGCGGTGCAGGCGGGGACTGACCAAGCACTGATCGGGGGGCACTGGTACCCGCTGGAGGTTGAGACATCCCTCGCGGTACATGCGTGGCTCAAGGAGCACGCCCCTCGCGGCCTGCTCACACCTGATGGCTACCTTGACCTCTACCGTGGTCAGTCACGCTCCTTTGCGATCCGGGATCTTGTAGACGACGCATCGCTTGCCCGCCTCACGGCGTCGGCGCCAACGGACCTCGGGCTGCTGGGAACTCTCTACCCCTACCAGGAGGTTGGGGTCGGCTGGCTGCGTGCCCGCGCGGACCACAGGGTAGGTGGCATCCTCGGCGATGAGATGGGCCTCGGCAAGACCCTCCAACTGATTGGACTTCTTGCCGACCGCATCGCCAAGGGTTTCTCGCCAGGTCTGGTCGTCGTGCCCCTCACGCTGATGGAGAACTGGAGGCGGGAGTTCGCCAAGTTCGCTCCGACGATCCGCGTGTACAGCCACCGTGGACCCGGGCGCAGTCGTCGCCCGATGTTGCTGCAAGAGCAGGAGGTTGTCCTGACCACGTATGACGTGGCGGTCATCGATGAGCCTGTGCTGTCACTGGTGCACTGGGACGCTGTCATCCTTGACGAGGCTCAGGCGATCAAGAACCCGGATACCCAGAGAGCGCGAGCATTGAAGGGCCTTCCCCGCGCATCGGGGTTCGCGTCGACTGGGACCCCACTTGAGAACCGGACGCAGGACGTCTGGAGCCTTCTTGATTTCGCCGTACCAGGCTACCTCGGCGATCGGTCGGATTTTGCGGACCGGCTGGAGGAGGATCCGACAGGCCTGCGGATATCGCTCCGGCCCATGATGCTCCGCCGCGAGGTCGCATCGGTGGCGACCGACCTGCCCGAGAAGATCGAGATCGACGTTGCGCTAGAGATGCTCGGGCCTGAGGCCGCGGGCTACGAGCGGCTCCTAGGTGGCGTGGCCGTGGACCGAAAGGTCCCGGCACTTGCCCTGATCACGAAGTTGCGTCAGTACACCGCACATCCCGACTGTCTCGATGGTCGCCGCGACCGGCCGGCGGACCGGAGCGCGAAACTCATGCGGCTCTTGGAGATCGCGGAGGAGATCTCGCTAGACGGCGCCAAGGCGCTTGTCTTCTGCGCGTTTCACGAGCCCGCAGACATCCTACGAGAGGCCATCGCGAGAGCATACGCCGTGCCGGCATGGACCATCGACGGTCGCACGGCGGTCGAGGATCGACAGGGGATCATCGACGCCTTCTCCAGCAGCGCCGGAAGTGCGTTCCTCGTCCTGAACCCGGCAGCTGCGGGCGTCGGCCTCAACATTCAGGCGGCCACGCATGTCATCCACTACACGCTTGAATGGAACCCGGCCCGGGAAGCGCAGGCGACCGCGCGCGCATGGCGCCGCGGCCAGGACAGGCCGGTCACGGTGCATCGGATGTACTACGCCGGCACGATCGACGAAGCCATCCTTGAACGCCTGGATGCCAAGAAGGAGTTGTTCGAACAAGTCGTCGTGGAAACTCGTGATGAAGACATGACGCTGCGTGCACTTCTCGAGCGCGCAGTGGCTTTCGGCCCAGTCAGTACAGAGGAGTAACCCGTGAGCTTTGAGGAGATGGAGGTCCTGCCGGACGCCGCGCGAACCATTGAGGGCTTGCGCGACACCGGCTACGACTTCCTTACGGCGACAGCCGACATCGTTGACAACTCCATTGCCGCAGAGGCCACGAAGGTCAGTATCCACGTCGCGCTGGCGATGGACGGGGAGTTGGAAGTGACCGTTGCCGACAACGGCTACGGCATGGTGCGGGCCGATCTCCTGAACGCGATGAAGTACGGCTCTCGGGTTCGTGAAAGTGCCGCCAGTCTCGGCAAGTTCGGTCTCGGCCTGAAGACTGCGTCTACGTCAATCTGCCGCCAGCTCACAGTGGTGAGCCGGCCGCGGGATCTCACAGGGCCGTACGCAGCTCAGTGGGACCTGGACTACGTCGCTGCGCAGAACAGGTGGCTGCTGCGCCTTCCTGATGTCTCGCCTCACGAGGAGAACCTGCTCTCAGATACGGCAGGTGATGGCAGCGGCACGGTGATTGTCTGGCGCAAGGTCGACCGCCTGCTGCCATCCTCGTATCGGGACAATATGGGTGCCCAAGCGCAGAATGCGCTTAAGAAGATCATTGAGCAGCTGCGGCGGCACCTAGCCCTCACCTATGTCCGATACCTGACCGGCGAGGGGCGCCCGAAGGTCGAGATCGAGCTCAACGACCAGCCCATCGTCCCTTGGGATCCCTTCTGGCGCCAAGGCAGTGAGATCCTGCTGGACAAGGCGGTCTCGGTGAAGCTGGACGGCCAGCCGGCCGAGTTCCAGATCCGGGCATACGTACTGCCGCCTCGGAGCGAGCTCTCGGACGATCAACTGCGAGCTGCTGACATCACGGCGGACAGTCAGGGCTTCTACGTCTTCCGTGAGGACCGGGTGATCAGCGCGGGCGGGTGGCTCGGCATGGCGCGTATCGAGCCCCACTTCAGTCTTTGCCGGGTCGACTTCTCGTTCGACCACCGCCTTGATGAGGCGCTCCAGATCGACATCAAGAAGTCGCGCATCCGAATGCTGGCCGACCTCCAGGACCATGTCCGGAAGATGATTCAGCCAGCGCGTTTGGAGGCAGAGGAGCGCTACCGCAAGAACCAGCGGTCTTCGATCAAGCAGGATGCCCCGGGTATCCACGCGGCATCCAACAGTGCCGTCGCCAACAACATCTCGAAGCTCACCCGCGCCACCGTCACCATCACCGGTCAGGACCAGGCTAGGGTTGCTAACCCGCGCGGCGAGGTGCTGATCGACATCCCGACGATCGGCCAGGTCGACGGCGGACCGTATGTCGTCGTGGTGGAAGACCTGCCCGACAGTCTGCTGTGGCGCCCGGGAGTTGTTGAGCAGAAGAACTCGGTCCTCCTCAACGCCGGCCACCCCTTCTACCAGCGCGCGTACGCGGCGCTGAAGTCGGCGCCCGTCGGCGTTCAGGCCATCGACTTCCTGCTCTGGGGGCTGTGCGAGGCGGAACTCTGGGCAGTGTCTGAGACCGAGAAGGATCACATGACCGCCGTGAGGCGGGAGGTCTCCCGGATTGCGCGGGAGCTGTCGATGGTGCTGCCCGAGCCGGACCCGGCGCCCTAGAGATGTTCCTCCGGTCGGATGTCCAGTCTGCGCTTGACGAGGCGGCGTCCTACAAGCACACCGCAACGCTGAACTCGCCCTTCTCGTTCGATATTCGGCCCGCCGGCTTCAAGCCCGGCGAGCCGAACTATCGGGTTGTGGTGGAGCGCGCCGCCTTCGGGCTGAAGGCCACTGTGGTTCCTGACTACCTGGCCGTCGCCGTCGTGGCGGCGATCGTCTCTGGTGCCCGCAACAATCCGGCACGTGTCACCCGGCTCAGAGAGCAACTCGAGGCCGCAGGATGGGAGACGGAGATCCGGCTCCCTCCAGAGGGCTTCCGCCTGTTGGCGGAGCGCCTGAACACACGGGGAATGGACGATGAGGAACTGACGTCCGCTGGAACGACCGCAGCGCTGGCCGTATCTGAGTTCGTTCTTGACCAGATGATCGTGACCAAACCCTACGGTGAGGTACGGCCGGCGGTCGACCGCTCACTATCCGACGCCACCGAATTTGAACCATGGTTGTACGACCCGTCAGAGCGTGATCGATCTACAAGGGTCCACCGCGCTCTGGAGAATTGGCTGATGCAGACTCTGCGGGAGCGGGGCCACGAGCCGCTTGATCCAGCGGGAGACCCGTTCTTCGACGTTGCGTGGAAGGTGCGCGGCCGCGTCCATGTGTGCGAGGTCAAGAGCACCCGCAACAGTGAAGTTCACCAGATCAGGCTTGGGCTTGGCCAGATCATCCAGTACGGCGCAATGCTCGCCAAGGCTGGACTGGGCGAGGTGAGGCTCTCGCTGCTGGTGGAGGCCGAGCCCATTGATCCCCTCTGGAGGGAGATCTGTGAGTCGGTCGGTGTGACCATCTTCTGGCCCGACCGCTTGGAAGAAGTCGCCGAACGCCTGGGATTGGAGGTCTAGCCGATGCGGCCGTCAGGCGAAGTTGTCCTCCGAAAGGTGCTCACGCGGAACGATGTTGGTACCACTGGCAGTCACCAGGCTGGAATCCACATCCCAAAGGATCTCGCAAGGTATATGCCGCTGCTGGACGAGTCCAGGAAGAACCCTGAGTGCGCGATTGAGGTGAGTTCTGGTGCCACATCTTGGCGCTGGCGCTACATCCACTACAACAGCAAGGTCATCGGTGACGGGACGCGCGACGAGTACCGGCTGCTGCAAGTGGCCGCGTTCATGCGCCTAGCGGAGCCCCAGAGTGGGGACACGCTCGAGTTGGTGATCACGGGTACGCGAACCCTGACGGCGCGGATCACGCGCCAGCCCGCAGCCGACGGTGCACTCGTCCTCGTGACCGCGGGCCCTTGGCGGGTGCTGAGGCTTCCGCGGGCAGGCTGATCCAGTGTGGCCCGCTATTTGGACCACTTGACTTCAACGAACTTCCCGGAGTCCAGGGTCAGCTCTAGGGAATCGCCATCATCTGGTTCGACGAGCAGCGCAGCGAGATCTGCCTCACCTCGCGCTTGGAGCCGACGTGACACCGCGGCTTGTGACGCCCCCGCCTCCAAGCCGATGGCGAGAGCAACACCCGTGAGTCCGGCGTCGGGAGCAAAGCCAACTTCGATGGCGAGTCGTTCGATGCCGGACCGCGTGGCCCAATCGCGTCTGTGGGCCACCGAGATCGATGCACTCGAGCCCTCAACATCGATGAAGGCGATGTCGCCCTCGCTTGCGTTGTCCGATAGGAGTTGAGTCCGAATCGACCCCATCAACGGTTGGATCACCGGCCAACTGGCGACCAGTTGCGCGTCACCGAGGCTGAAGATTCGAGTCTCCAGTTGCGCAAGCCCGATCGCGTCAGCGAACGCGGTCGACACCGGGAAGCCTGAGCCTCGGAGTAGGTCAGCGGTGATCCGCTGACGGTAGGACCAAGCATTGCCGTGCCGGAACACGTTCCGGGCTTCGTGAGGGGCCTTCGAAGGCCTGCGCTGTGGTGCTGTCGTCGCCACGACGATCAGGCCGCGACTGTCCCGGGCAAAGCGCGGTGATGCAGCATTGGTGCGAACCGATGCCGGGGCAACACCGTAGGTTCGCGAGATGTGGTCGACTAGGTGATCGAGCGGAGCCGCACCTCCTTGGCGCTCGATCTCCTGCTCGATCTCCGCCGCAACGGACGTGTACTCATCCTGCTCCCAGTCCCGCAAGCCATAGTGCCGGACGCCCGTCCGCTTGACTCTTGGATCCACGCTCAGCTGGTTTGCCAGGCCCCGGACCGATGCCTTTCCCCCGAGTCGCTCGTGCAACTCCTCGGCAGTCATGGGTCGCTTGTCGATGCTCAGGATTGTGACCGCCTTGTCGGCCATGGACCCGCTCCAACTAAAGACCAGGTCGTCCTCGATCCGGTATGCCGACACGGATACGATCCATTCGCGGGCCTGCGCTGGTGGGATCCCGTAAAGCGTGAGGGCGTCGACCACACCCTCCACCGGCGTAGGGCCGTGGCTCGTGGCGATCCGCAGGACCTCCTTGGTCTCATCGATGACCTCAGCCGCCGGTCGACGGATGAGCCAGTCTTCCCTCAGCTCATATGGGCCCGCTAGCCACAGCAAGGCCCGAGCATCCTGATCGCCTACATCTAGGCCGAGTTCCTCGATGGGCGAACCCGTGGCCCGGAGGGCATCGAGCTGAGATGCCACCCCAAGGTGGGTACCCAAGCGCGCGGCGATGCGGTGGGCTGGCATGTCAACACGCCTCAGGTGGGCGCTGGCGCGATCAGCCACCTTCGCTTCGATCTGGCGGACCCGTTCTCGGGAGATACCGGTGCCACGCCCAAGGTCGTCCAGCTTCGCCGGCCTCTCGAGCGCATGTAATCGACGATCAACGATGGCAAGCTGCAGGTCGTTCAGGGTCTCCCGGAACCTCTCGATCTGCCGGATCGCGTCGAACTCGGCAGCGCCGTCTGCGCTAGCAGCACGCAGATCCGCCTGCTCCAGTCTCGTCCTTGCCCTGCTGACTGAGTCAGGCACGGTCGGCTCGGTGGCAGCCAGGAGAACGGCATCCGCGTAGTTTGAGGCGCCGCGCTCCCACACGGCCCACGCGATGAGACGCGCGAGGTCTCGAGCCATCGCTGCCGGGGGCTCCGGGGCGGATGACTGGGACGATCGGTCCAAGTCCCCGCCGCCGTCGCCGTGCCCCGCGTCGCGGGCATCCCACTCCCCTGCCTGGAGCGCGGCCGAGGTGTCGCCCTCGGGGACTGGACCAGAGAGTTCCATGCGATGCGACAGCTGACCCGCTAGGAAGATGAACTCTCCCACAGAGCGGATGCCGCAGCCATTGCGCTCCCAGAGCATTCGGGGCGTTACCTCGGCATAAGTGTGCCACTCTAGCCCTCGCCACCGCCGGAGGATGTTCCCGAGCCGCGTGGAGACAGACGCCCCGTGGTTGATGCGAAACTGACTGAGCGCAGCCGCAGGATACAGATCGATCAGTCGCCAGTCGGCGAACTCGTTCAGTGCCAGGTCCCCGAGGCGACGGTACTCATCCGTACTTGGGCCACTCTGGCTGCCATCGCCCACAAAGTGGCTGACAACAGCGTCAAGATCAGTCCGGTTTGCCAACGCTCACCCCCTGGAGGCCACTGAGCTCCACTGATTGCAGAAGCGCGGATTGAGGACTACTTCGACCATGCCCCATCGGATCTCAGCTCGAGACCCGCGTCCGGAACTGAAGGGTCCTCTGGAATGGCCGCGGACCAGGTGCCGGCCACCCTCTGGCAGGTCGCGCCAGACAAGCAGGTCGGGCGACAAGCTGTAGAGCAGCTGGTTGAGCGACTTCTTGGTGAACGTGGTGTAGCCATGGCGGGCGAGCTCCCGTCGGATGTCCGGGTTCTGGGAGCCAGGGTGCTTGCGCAGATAGGTGATGATCAGGCCCGAGACAGTCGACATCGGCGTTCACCTGGCTCTGTGACCACTCGCCTGCCGTCGCAGCGCAACCTGTGAGGCGAGCGCCTGTGCAAGAAAGCTGATCACCGGCACGACCACCGAGTTGCCGAACTGCCGGTACGCCTGCGTGTCGGACACCGGGATCTCGAAGGTGTCCGGGTAGCCCATCAGGCGCGCGCACTCGCGCGGCGTCAGCCGTCGCGGCGATGGCCGCCGGTCTCGACGAGGATCTCGGAGCCGTCCTTGTGGTAGCGGGCGCTGAGCGTCCGGGTCGTGTCGTCGCGGCCGACGAGGCCGTACCCGAAGCCGTTGCCGTCGCTCGCGATGCTTCCGCGCGTAGTCCTGCAGGTACTCCCACAGGTGCTCGCGTGAGGATGTACTGCTCGGGCACGTCCTGCCTCGAGGACCGAGTCCGAGCGTCGGGCACGGCGCGTCGTCAGGGAGTCTCCGGGAACTCGAACGCGCTGCTCGCCGTAGACGTCACGGTGCAGGCCGATGATGAACGTCCGCTCGCGATGCTGGGGCACCCACGGCTTGCGCGTCGACGACCTTCCAGGTCGAAGTTGTAGCCGCGGTCCTCGAGCGTGTCCTGGATGACCGCGAAGGTGCGTCCCTGGTCGTGGCGCGTCAGGTGCTTGACGTTCTCGAGGAACAGGACCGGCGGCGGGCTCGGTCCGTCCTCGATGAGTCGGACGATCTCGAAGAAGAGGTTGCCGCTCTTCTCGTCGCTCGAACCCGTGCTCGCGGCCGAGGCTCAGCTTCTTGCTGACGCCGGCGAGGCTGAACGGCTGGCAAGGGAAGCCCGCCGCGAGCACGTCGTACGTCGGGAAGGTCGCCTCGCAGGCACCTTCCGGATGTCGCCTGCCTCGACAGTGGCCGAAGTTCGCGCGAGTAGGTCTGCATCGGCGAACCTGTCGATCTCGACCGTGTAGACGCACCGACCGCCGGCGCGCTCGAGACCCATGCGGATGCCGCCGATCCCGGCGAACAGGTCGATGAACCGGAACTGCGGCCGGTCGATGTAGCGGAACGGCTCAGTGGGGGCATGCGCGACGGCCGCCTCCGGAAACATCTCTTCTGTTGTGGCAATGCGGCGCGATGCGATCTTCTGGACCCCATGTCAGACGTCTGAACGCAGTCTATCCGGGCGCAGGGTGATGGAGTGGTGTGTCAGGTTCAATGGCACACGCCAGCCGCATTACCCAAGCGCGCGTCCGGTGGAGCCATGAGTCCAGCGCCCGCGTGTCTGCAGTTCGATCGTCTCCGGGGTCTCGACTGAGTGGTTCGGGCGCTGTTGGACGAGGGCCGAATGAAGTCCTTCGTCAGCATCGGACCGGAATCGAACGGGATCGGGCAGTGACGAAGTCGTTGTGGGCGGACGGCCGATCGTCGTGCGCGGTTCCGAGGCCCCTTCTAGGAACGTGTCGAGTTTCGCTGCGTCTGGCAGGTCAGTCACAGCTGGCTGGAAGTAGGCGCGAGTCGCCTCCACAGACTCGAGACCAAGCAACTCCGCGAGGGCAAATACATTGATTCCGGCGCGGATCAGGCGCGTTGCGTAGTGCGTTCTAAGGTCCTTCGGCGTGACTGGAGGAACACCCGCGACCTTGGCGAGGCGCTCAACCGCGCCACCTAGCTGCCGTGCGCTGAGAGGCTCGTCTGGCGAAAGGGTTCCGAAGACCCACGTTCCATGCGGACGCCCCAGTGTCCACCAGTTCGTCAGAAGCCTCGCACTGAATGCCGACAGCGGGAGGCGCCGCGAGCACCCCCGCCCACCGGGCACGCTCAGCACGACCGTGGTCCCGTCGTCATTGACGTCGATCCACTCAAGCGCGAGCACCTCCGATGGCCGAAGCCCGTTTGCCAGGAGGCCGGCAGCAGCCGCATCGCGAGCGTCACGCAGAAGGTCACCCGAGTTGACGCTCAGCATTCGCCGAACGTCCCCGTCCGACGGGACAACAAGGGTCGTCACCGTCTCGGTGCGGGCAGGTCGGGCTGCCAAGTCGAAAGGATTGGTCGAGAGCAATTCGCATCGGACCATCCAAGCGAAGAAGAGCCTGACCGCGCCCCAGCGGAGTGCCTTTGTGGACTCGCCACCCGGGACGGTCTCGACCCACGCATCGACGTCGAGGGCCCGAACCTCGCTGAGGGGCCGACCGCCCCAGAAGTCCAGGAAGAGCGAGATGCCACGGAAGTAGGCCTTCCGCGTCTCGGGGCGTTCGATCGTTGAAAGGTAGCGATGGGCCGTATGTGTGTTCGAGTCGTTGCTCAACTAGTCAGTCCGTTCAGTGGGGGCGTCGGCTTGGGGTGCTGCTCGGCTCACATCGCACGAGTGGTCCAAATGACTACGGACTCGTCGACGTCCTGCACTGGCGGGCATTGGTGACTGCGACCTGGATCCGGGATGCCGCTTCAATAGCGATCTCGTGCTCCCACACGCGCACTACCAACCAGCCCGCTTTCGTCAGGAGACGGTCAGTCTCCCGGTCGCGGAGTACGTTGGCGGCGAGCTTGGGCTCCCAGTAGTCGCGATTGGTGGCCGGCATCTGGAAGTGCTCGGGGCATCCGTGCCAGAAGCAGCCGTCTACGAACACGGCGACCCGAGCCCGAGTGAAGACGAGATCGGCCGTCCGGCGGATGCCCGTGATCGGACGGATCGCCACGCGGTAGCGGAGTCCTCGGCGATGCGCCTCCTTCCGGATGGCCAGTTCCGGCTTCGTGTCTCGAGCCCGGTTGTTGATCATCGTGCGGCGGATGGGACCCGAGGATGCCCAAGAGCCTTGGGGGGGCTGGTAGTCGACCGGGTGGTACGTCTCGCGGTGTGTCGGCACGCACAAACAGTAGCGGCTCGGTTCGGGGTCGGTCGTCGCTCTTCACCGTCGAGTTGGCGTCCCGCGTGCTGTCGCGGTCGTTCGGGGCGGACCACTGGTCGTGGATGTCCTTCCGCGCGTTGCCTCGGCATGACGGATCGCGCACGACCAGGGCAGGAGGACGGGCGTCTGAGCGTGGACATCGAGGGTCAGCCAGATGCCGAGTGCGGTGATCAGGCGCTGCAGGATGCTGGCGAAGATCTCAGGACTCTTCGGCGAGGGTGTCTCGGAGGGACCTGTAGGGCAAGTCGTCGCCGTGTACCTGCTTCCTTGCGTTGGCCATGGCCCCACGAAGGACCAAGTCGCGCGCCCTACCGCGCCAGCCCTTCGATCTTCTCGCCGGGTGCCTGGCCCTGCCCTACCAAGCGACATCCACGGCGACCCCGGAGTGAACCTGCTCAGGCGGACGCCTTCGGCGTTGCGGCGGCTCCAAGTCCGGGCAACCGTCGTGTCGGGCGCAAGGGCAGCGGACACCAGCACGTGGTCGATCGGCTGGTCGTCCACCACGAGGTCACGCGTCAGGCAGGCAAGGCCGGCGGCCTCATAGAGCTCGAGGTGCCGGGCGCGCAGCGCATTGGTGCCGTAGCCGGGCGTGCTGAACGACATGTTGAAGTCCCCGGCCACCACGACACGCTCGAACTGCGAGCCGAGATCCGCCCACTCGCGGGCCTGTCGCTCGAGATCGTGGGCGTGGACGGTCCAGCCGCGGGCCTTCTGCGGGCCGTCGCCGAACTGGCTCACTGCCCCAGGGCACCACCGTGGCATAGGCCGCAATGTCGCCACCCGGCGCCTCGACGACGGCGGCGATCGTCCCACGGCCTGACGGGACGACGCCCGCGTCCCTGAGCGGGTAGCGCGACCAGATTGAGGCCCACCGCTCATCGGTGTCCGGGCGCCTCGGATCCGCAGGCACGTGCACGTGGTAGGGATGGGTGGCGGCGAGACCGACCGACGCTCGGCTCTCCGTCAGCATCCAGACGTCGGCCGACACCTCGTTCAGGAGGCGCAGCTGCGCGGCGGCCGCTTCCAGCCCGTCCGCGACGGACGCTCGAGGTTCCAGGTGGCGATGCGGAGCGCGGGAGTCAAAGGGGGGCACCTCGGGGATTGGGTCATGCGAAGTATCGCTGGGGCAATGCCGATGAAGTCATGGACTGGAGCAGAGTCGCCACGTCCACCACACCGGCCGGACGAGGCGGATCGACCATCGGCACCCCGATTCCACGCGGACGATGTAATCCGCGGCATCGACGTTCATCGTCAGTGCACGGGTCGTCTCGCTGGGCCTGCCTCGATGGGGAGCCCGAGGAGGTCAATCGTCGACTGGCCACCAGCGCCGATCAGGCTCAGCGCCCACAACCAGTCATCGTGGGCAGGATCCAGGTCCAACGAGGCGGTGTGACGACGTGCGGAACGTCCCGGGTCATCGACCCATGACGCTGAGCGGACGCCACAGGGCCCCAAGATCGTTCCCGTACGGGGCAGAGGAACTGGTGACCCTGAGCGAGAGTCCCACCGGGGCGGGGCGTGAGCAGGGGTTCCACGCCGCCCTCCCGATCGGTGAAGGCGTCGATGCCCGGGTAGCGCTCCAGCACTCGATCACCTCCCCCGGAGCGCGGGCGCATCGCGGCGCGGAGGTGCGCGGCACCAGTCTGCCCAGGGTTCGATGCCGAACGCAACGAGGACCACCTCGCCAGCCCTCGGTCAGTTGACCGACCGGCGGTCGTCCGCACCCTGCTCGAACTCGATGAACAGCGAGATCGTCGCGCTCTGCGTCTCGGGGTGACGCTGCAGCGTGTGCCGGGTCCACGGCGCCACCTCGAGGCCGCTCGGCAGGAAGACCTCGTTCATCGCCCACTTCCAGAGTTCGTCGTCCGTTTCGTCTGGGTCCACGTCCTCGATCACGAGCTCGCGGATGACGGCCTTCTCGATGGGAGCCTCCTTCCGGGGCCACGTCCGGCCCGTGAGCAGGAGTCTCGGGCGTCGGCGTGCCAGCTCGCCTGTCACTGGACTGCGCCAGCGCCCGCTCCCGGGAGGGCTCGGTCTCAGACCCAGCCGGATCGCTGGGCCAGGTTGAGCAGCTCGGCCCGGTTCGACGCTGGATACCGGTCGTACATGCGGCGCAGGTGGCTCTCGACCCCGCGCTCCGAGATCCCGAGGTCGTCGGCGATCTCCTTGTTCGGGCGCCCCGCGGCAACGCCCGCCAGGACCTCGCGCTCGCGGCTTGTCGGCGCCTTCGGCGCACTGCGCCTCGCCCGCAGGTCGTCCGGGGTCCAGGTCTTCTTGCCGGAGGCCGACCAGACGGATGGCGGACACGAGAGCATCCAGGCCCGCTCGCTTGCTGACGAAGCCGGCACCACCGGCCCGCACCGCCGCCTCCCGGTACCGCCCTTCGTGGCCCGACCACCACAGGATCGGTGGGCCGGCGGGCGACAGCGCGGCGGGCAGATCGAGGGCCAGCTCGTCCAGGAGCTCGACGTTGGCGACGACGACGTCCGGGCGATCCGCTGCCACGAGGGCAACCGTTGCCTCGACCGTGGCCGCAAGCCCGATCACCAGGATGCCTCGGCTCGCGAGCCCATCCTTCGTGAGCTCGGCGATGCCGCGTTCGTCCTCGAGGAACACGACGCGGATCAGGTCCGCGGGCACGTTGCGCATCTCGACTCCCCCTTCCTCGAGCGGACCTTGCGTGGAAGTTCGCACAGCGATGGCGTACCAGCCACATTGGAGCGCGGGCCGCCGACCGCTAGATTGGATATCGACGGCCCCACCCCCGGGGACGCGAGGCGAAGGAGCCCCAATGAACGCATTCGTCAGCGACGACCACCAGCCTACCCGTGACCGCGTGAGCCGGCTGCTCGAGGCCGAGGGCTTCACGGTCCGCCGGTTCGCGACCGCCGACAGCGCGGCCGCCGCTCTCTCGGAGCCGGACTGCGCGGTCGACCTCGTCGTGACCGACGTCCAGATGCCGGGCGAGATGGACGGGGTCGATCTCGCGGCCATGCTCACGGCGACCCGGCCGAACCTCCCGGTCGTGGTGATGTCGAGCGACCCGCACGAGCTCGAGCGCACGACCGCCCTCGGCCTCGACGTCCCGACCCTGGACAAGCCGTTCCTCGCGGAGATGCTCATCGACGCGGTCGCCGATGCCCGGGCCCGGCGCAGCCGCTCGCGGAAGGTGCGCCTGCCCAACGGGGCGACGGACCGGCTCCCGGGCTTCGTGGCCGATCCGCGGCCCGTCCTCGCGGCGATGTTCGCCGAGGCTGCGGCCACCGGGCATCCCCACGTGGGCTCCGAGCACGTGGCGCTCGCGGCGCTCGAACGGCCCCGGCGGGTTCGCCGAGATCGCGACCCTCGCCAGGCTGGATCCCGGCCGGTCTCCGGCCCGCGCTCCTGGCGTGCTGCACCACCCCGGCATCGGACGGTGAGCACGGCGAGCGTGGGCTCACCTTCCGCACCGCGACGCTGGTGGCGGTCGCTGCCCAGCTCGCGGGCCTCGACCAGGCGCCGGCGATCCGTCCCGGCGACCTCGTCGCGGCGCTCCTTGGGACGCCCCACGCCATGGCCTGGGTGGGCCTGACGGCCGCGGGGCTGGACCACCGTCTCGTCGTTGAGACGCTGCAGGCCGCGATGGCGCCGGCGGGCGTCAGGACGGACCGGAGCCGCCTCTCGTAGCACTCGTCGCGGCGACGGCCTTGACACAAGAGATGTTCTGTATATACTAAATATTCTCTCAGTCCAGCCAGCCCAGGAGGCAACCATGCAGGCAATTCGGTTCAAGCTCGACGGCGTGATCTACAGCGTGACCAGGGAACAGGTGTCGGCGGCGGTCGCCGGCGAGGAGCCGCAGCCCATCCAGAAGCTGGCCGTTCGCCTGGGTGCCCAGTGGTACCCGGTCAAGCAGGCGTTCGGTCGCGCGGTCGGCCTCGGCAACGACAAGTTCAACTCCAGGAGGGCGTTCGACCTTCTCCAGCGTCTCGACTTCGAGGTTCACGACACTGACATCGACGGACCCTTGCCGGTCGATGTCACACCCGGCGCAGGTTCGGCCCCGGTCGTCCGCGTCGATCGCGTCGTCCTCCTCGGGCTTGCCGTTCAGCTCTACGCGGGGCGTCAGGACGTCGATGCCGCAACAGTCCTCGCAACGGCCGCGGAGTTCGGCCAGTGGATCGGAGGCACGCCGGCATGACCGCGACGCTTGAAGAGCTATTGGCAGCGGCGAGCACCGCATCTCCCGCCGAACGGATCGGGTTCCGGGACGCGATCGCCGCGTTTGGAGTCAGCGCCATCGATGCCATCGCACCCTGGCTCGGCGACGCTCGGCTCGGGGCGTTCGCCGTGCGGGTCATCCAGGCCATCGGTCGCCAGGGGCACTCGGCTGAGGCGTTTGCGACCCTCAAGGCGGCCCAGGGCTCCGCTCCGAACGAAGCGGTTCAGGGCGATATCGAGGCGGGACTCGCGGAGTTCGCGCCTCCCGGCCGGCGCCGTCCGGTCGCTGGCCAGGCAGGGTACGAGATCCTTGCCGAGGGCCTCACGCTGCGCGGGCAGCCCGCAATCCAGTACCGGATCGAGACGCACAAGAAGCGCGGCCACTTCAACGTCCCGCGGGCCATCATGGAGCTGCTGGGCATCCCCACGGACGGCGTCGTCGATCTTGATGTGCGCCGATCGTCGACCGGCGGGGTCGTCTTCTCCGGACGGATGGGGATCGCCTCAGGGACGGAGATCTATCCGGCTGCTGCGGATGAATTCCACGGCTGAGCTCCGTGCGCTGAACCCCTACGAGTCGGTCGACGTCACTGTCGCTGCGGCCCGATGACGGCTCGGGCTCTGTCGAGCAACGTCCGCGTCCACCCACCGCTACCGCCCCAGCCCCTCGATCTCCTCGCCGAATGCGTCGAGGTTCCACATCCGGATCCGGGGCCGCATCGCGTGGCGGAGGGCGTCAGGCACCTCGTCGGCCACGGGGTCGATGCCCGTCGGGCCAGTCACGAGCGTGACCTCGCGGATGTGCCCGTAATCGAGCTGGGCATGGTCGGTCGCGTTGCGCTGGGTCGAGATCTCGTAGCGGTAGCCGCCCGTCACCCGCGCGATGGACCACGCCCCGTGGCGGGGGGCGGGGAGTGGGGAGTGGGGCCAGGGCTGGCGCGCCTCCAAGCTGGTCGTGTACGCCAACGGGTCCCTCGATGATCCCGCCCACGCGTCGGCGCATGTCGCGGCCGGCTGGTACATCGAGAAGGGCGACGGCTCGCCCGAGTTCGGCCCCGTCAATCGGGAGCTGTGGGACTGGCCGCGCCTGCTCGAGCTGGTCGCGGACCCGGGGCGTCGGGCGGCCCTCGAAGCCGTGGTCGCGACGCACGACCTGTGGATCGGGGACGACATCGGCGGTGGCTTCACCCCCAAGGGCGCGGTGATGGGGTTCCGGGCGCGCCTGGAGGATGGGGAGCTGGTGCTGCGGGCGGTCGATGGCGGCCGGCGGATCGCGACGGGCTGGGACGCGCTGCTCGACCGCCTGGCGAAGCTCGATCGCACGCAGTGGCATGACCTGCACATCTGGCGCGAGTGGCCGGCCGAGGAGGCGATCGCGATGGGGCAGCCGTTCGCGACGCGCGAGCTGGTGCCGGTGCTGGTGGACCTGGCCCACGTGTACCTGGACACGGTGTGGCCCGCGGGACGTGGCCGCAGGAGCTGACCTCTTCGGCGAGGTGTGAGCGGCCAGTCGTCGCTCGCCGCCACGTCGAGCGGCCCGGTTCATTGCCAGGGCCTGCCCCGCGGAGGAGGCGCCCCTGGAGCCACAAGCGGCGTGTAAGCGGTAGTCCCTACGATGGCGGGCACCCGCCCTTGGCCCGGCGTGCGGCCGTGCCGCAGCCCGACGAGGCAGGCGCGTGCACCCGAGGGTCCAATGGGACGAGGACAAGGCGGACGCGAACCGGCAGAAGCACGGGATCGACTTCGTGGAGGCTGTCGGAGTGTTGCAGGACCCGCTTGCCGTGACCAACCTGGATCGATGGCACCTCCTTCCGCGTGAGGTTCGATTCAACGTCGTCGGCATGTCACGAAGCGGCAGGTTGCTCCATGTGACAGTCGCGGAGCGCGGCCCTATGATCCGGATCATCTCCGCTCGGCGCGCCACTGCGCGTGAACGCCATGACTACGAAGAAGCCTGACACTCCCAAAGCCGCGAAGCAGCTTGAGCGCGGGCGGTTTGCCCGGCTTCTCGCCGACGGCTTCGAGATCGAGGTGACACCCTCGAAGCGGCCGCCCGCCGTCGTCAATGACAAGGAGCAACGGCCGCCCAAGGCATAGGGGACATGCTGCTCGAATACGACGAGGCCGTGGACGCGGCATACCTGACCCTGAGCGATGCGCGCTGGGACCACCAGGTCCGCCTCGACGATGCCCGGGGCATCAACTACGCGCCCGATGGCTCGGTGGTCGGGATCGAGCTCCTGTCGCCACGTCGCAAGGGTGTCCTGCTCGACGGCCTGCCGTTTCCCGCCGATGTCGCCCGGGTCGTCCGCTCGGTCGGCTTCCGCGTCATCGAGCGCTCGTCGGCCCCGGTGGGGTAGGCCTGCGACGCCGCACGCCACCCGGCGCACACGCCTGGACTCACCGAGCCCACCCCTCGATCTCCTCGGAGGGCGGTAAGCCGCGGGTAAGCGGCCGCCAGTAGGGTGGTCACGGTCGCCGACTGCACGCCATGTTGACCTGAAGATGTCAAGACCGTAGTGTTTGCACTACGGAAGTGACAGGAGAACTCCCCGGTGCCGCTCGCCACCACCTATCGCCGACAGCTTCACGAGCGGGCGCTCGAGCAGTATGGCTACATCACGACCCATGACGCCGCCAGCCTCGGCATTCCCGAGTGGGCGCTGCGCCAACTGGCGTATCGCGGAGGCCTGACGCGCCGAGGCCACGGCGTCTACCGGTTCGACGATGTGCCGGCAACCGATCGCGACGAATTCATGGAGGCCGTCCTCCGCGTCGGACGTGGCGCCCATCTTGTCGCCGACGCTGTCCTGGCACTCAACCGCCTGGCGGACGTCAACCCGCGCCGCATCAAGGTCGGGACGCCGTACCGGGTCCGCGTCGCCGTGCCGGAGGCGATCGAGATCGTGCAGCGGACGGACGTGCCAGGGGATCTGACGGTCTACGAGGGGATCCCGACAACGACGGTCGCGCGCGCCCTCCTTGATGCGCGGGGCACGGTCATGACCAACCGGCTCGCCGACGCCGCGAGGGATGCGCGAGAGCGCGGTCTCCTCCGCCGGCGCGACGCTGACAGGGTCTTCGCGGCGCTCGGTATCGAGGGATGACCGCCCAGCGGCGGGGATCCGAGCCTCCCAGCGCCCGGTCGCTCCAGGCGCGGATCAACCACGAGGCCGGAGGGAGCTCCGGGATCGCGAGGAGGCTCCAGCTCCTGGTCGCGGACACGGCGATCGGCCAGATGCTGCCGCCGGGCGTGCTCAAGGGCGGAGCGGCACTCCAGCTCCGATACGGTGAGGGCGGTGCCCGTGCGACGGGCGACCTGGACGCGACGCGGCCCGGGGAGATCAGGCTCGATGCGTGGCTCGACACGTTCGAGGAGCGCCTTGCTGCAGGCTGGGCCGGCTTCACTGGGACGCTGTCGCCCAGGGGTTCCAAGGCGCCGGACGACGTCCCCGACGACTACACGATGCGCCGGTTCCAGATCTCGCTCCGCTACAAGGGGAGCGAGTGGACGCCAGTGACGTTCGAGCTCACGCGCGACGAGGTCGGAGGCGCCGCTGAGCCAGATGTCAGGATCGGCCAGCGGGCCATGGACCTCTGCGCGATCCTTGGGCTGCCTGAGCCAGGACCGATCCCGCTGCTGTCCGCCTCGCACCAGATCGTCCAGAAGCTCCATGCCTGCACGTCCGTCAACGCGACCGGTGAGAACGACCGTGCGCATGACCTGGTTGACATCCAGGTCCTTGTGCGGGAGGAGCAGCCCGACATGGCAGACATGCGCGCGATTGCCACCCGCCTGTTCTCCTCGCGACGACGCCAGCCGTGGCCGCCCGTCGTCCGCGCCAACTCGAAGTGGGCCTCGATCTACGCAGCCGAGTCGGTGGGTCTCGATGTGCTGGCCTCCGTCGATGCGGCGGTCACTTGGGCGAACGACCTGATCGGGGCGATCGACGCGGCAACCGGCTGAACGCCCTCCGTAGAGCCATACGTCTCAGACCTTGCCGTTGGCGATCTCATCGCGGCGCGCCGCCCTGTCAAGGTCGTTGTCGCGAATCGGCACCACCGCCCGCCCACAAGAGCGGCACGAAGGTCCACCGAGCTCGAGCAGCCGGGTTGACTAGCGTGTTGTGACTGACATAATACGGCTGTGGATCAATGCTCCGATTTCATCCGTCGGCCGCGAGGCATGGCATCGCCCGTGATCGGGTTGCCTACGTCGTTGCCCATGCGCAGGCCTGGCTCGAGCAGGATGACGACCGGGTCCTCGTCGTCGGCCCGGATCAGCGCGGCATCCCGCTCGAGATCGTCGTCATCGAGCTGGCTGGCGGGGAGTTGGTCGTTATCCACGCGATGCACATGCGGGGGTCGTACATGCCGCTATACCGGCAGGTGATGCGATGGCAGTGACCACAAAGAGCGGACGAACCCTCACCGACGCCGAGATCGACGCGCTGGCAGCCCAGGCCGAGCGCGGGTTCGAGCCCTCGACCCTGCGGCTGCATCGCGGCCGGCCGTTCCTTGATGCCTCGAGCGGGGAGCACTCGCCCCGGATCTCGGTCCGGGTCCCGGCCCGCCTTCGGGATCGCGCGGCCGCCCGCGCGGCTTCGGAAGGACGCACGATCAGCCAGGTGCTGCGCTCGCTCCTCGAGGCTTACGCCGATGACGATGAGGCTGCGTCGCGCTGACGGTCTCGCATGGATCAGCCCCCAGGGCGTCGCCCCTCAGCTATGTGGCGTCTGGCGCAGTTCCACGCATGGCTCGACCGCCCGTTTGTCGATTCCTGGGGGTGAGCCTCGAGGGCGAGTGGCCGGAATCCCACACTGTTGGGGCGCTCTGTTGGTGTGGGGGACCAAGGTTCCGCGTACGCCGCGCATAGGCGGCTCCTGTCATCGTCGCCATCCCGCCTCCCCAGGGGCGGACCATGGACGACATCGAGTTCGAGTGGGATCCCGAGAAGGCCTTGTCCAACTGGCGCAAGCACGGGGTCGCATTCGGCGAAGCCAGCACGGTGTTCGGCGATCGGCTGGGTCGCGTACTCAGGCAAGTGCAAGTCGACCAGGAACCTCGCGACGTGATCGTCGGGTTGTCATCGGCGGGTAGACTGCTCGTTGTCGTCTTTGTCGAGCGACGACGCATCAGGATCATCAGTGCGCGGCGAGCAACGCCGTTCGAACGCCATGCCTACCAAGAAGCCCGTGGCTGACCCCGACTGCGCGCCGGAGTATGACTTCAGCGCCTCGGTTCCCAACCCCTATGCAGAGCGGTACACAAGCGGCCGCCGGCCACCGCCCCCGCGCGCCAGGGCAGCCCGAGTACGCGGCGCCACGCTCATCGTCAGCCTCGTGGACGGTCGCGAGTTGCGCGTTCCCATCGCCTGGTTCCCGCGCCTCGAGGCTGGCTCTGCTGCCGCGCGAGCGAACCTCCGGATCATCGAGGACGGCCGCGCCATCAACTGGCCGGACCTGGATGAGGATGTCGGGGTGGCCCCGCTCCTCGACGCGGGCGCCCACGGCTGACCAGCACCATGCTCGAGATCGTTGCTGCACAGCCCCTGGCCGGCCGGTCGGTGCGCCTCACGCTGTCGGACGGCGCCGTCATCGAGCGCGACCTCACCGACCTGCTCAGCGGCCCGCTCTTCGACCCGATCGCCGCCGATGACCGGCGCTTCGCCGAGGTGGCCGTCGCCTACGGCACGCTGGTCTGGCCCGGTGGCGTGGACATCGCGCCCGAAACGCTCATCTGGGATGGCCCCACGCCGCGCGGATGAGGCTTCGCGCCGGCCCGCGCCCGTGCTCCGCCCGAGGCGGCCTGCCTGATCGTCACCCTGCGCGCCACGGCACGTGAGCCGCAGATAAGCGCGTCTCGCCATCATCGACTGCCCGCCCAGCAGTTGGGTGTGCGCATGCCGACCGTGCTCCGCGTCGCGGGCTACGAGTTCTTCTTTCGGGCCGGGGACTGTTTCGAGCCGGCCCACATCCATACCCGTGGGAACGGCGGCAGTGCCAAGGTCTGGCTTCATCCCATGAGGCTTGAACGGTCGTCCTACACTGCGGCAAGGACACGGGAGGTCGTTTCGATCGTCCTGGAGCATCGTGACGCGTTGATGGGTGCCTGGAGCACGTTCTGTGGTCATTGACGAGAAGGTCTTCGCGACAGGAGTGCGGTTCGACGCGGACCGCCTCTATGTCGTCCTCGCCAACGGCTTCGAGATCAGCGCGCCGATCGCAGCGTTCCCGCGCCTGCGTGATGCAACCCCGGGGCAGCGCAGTGACTACGTGATCGAGGACCGGGGGACCGGCATCCACTGGCCGGAGGTGGACGAGGACATCGGCGTCGCCTACCTCCTCGGGATCCCCGAGCGCGTCCTGGACGAGCTCGTCGGCCTGTAGCGCGTCCGCTGCTCACGATCCAGGCAGACTTCAGCCGTCGTAACGGGGTGAGGCGGACAGTCCATCACCCCGACAGCACCTCGACCTCGTCGACGATAAGCGGCGCGTAAGCGACGCCTGGCAACTTCATGCTCCCGCCTCGCCTGGGGCGGAGCATGGACATCCTCGAGTTCGAATCGGGATCCATCCAAGGCGTCGTCGAATGCTCGGAAGCACGGCGTGACCTTCGCCGAGGCGAGCTCCGTGTTCGGGGACGCTCTCACCCGGGTGCTTCGTCCGCAACCGTCGACAAGGAGACCACGACGACTCGACCACTTGGCTCGGATATCGGTGACTCCCCGATGGTCGTATTCGTCGAGCGAGACCGGATGACGCATCGTCAGCGCGCGGCGAGCAACGCCGCTCGAACGCCATGCCGTACCAAGAAGCTCGCTGGCTGATCCGCGACGTCGCGCTGGATCGACTTGCGGGACGCCGATCCCCAATCACGTACGCCGGCGGTGTGGCAGAGGCCATGACGTCAGCCAGTCGGTCGTCGCCGAGATCGAGTCGGCCGGCCCGACATCGCTACTCCACGCTCGACCGTTACGCAGAGCCGGCAGCGGCAACCGGAAGCGCCTGAAGTCGTTCGCGCCGTAGGCGTTGGGTGGCGGGATCGTTCGTGAGCGGTCCGCCGATCGCGAAGGGCTGGAACGCGCTGGTCGATCGACG
Source organism: uncultured Chloroflexia bacterium (assembly GCA_963697365.1). Taxonomy (GTDB): domain Bacteria; phylum Chloroflexota; class Limnocylindria; order Limnocylindrales; family CSP1-4; genus CAIXZV01. Next base: position 98,770 of record CAVONT010000013.1, on the reverse strand, counting down.
CCAACCGGGTGTATCGATGCGTTCAGTGATTCCGAACGTGCCCCAATGTCACCCGCCCGCGGCGGCGAAGACGTCCTCCTCGGAGACGCCGAGCAGGGTCCACACGCCGATGTGCTCGTCGACATCCGGCCACGCCACGACCATGCCGTCCTCGTCGATGACGACGTGCTCACGAGCTTCTGCGCTGGCGCTGCTGAGTCGCTGCGACCAGGCCGTGGGCGCGGACAGCTCTCGTCCGTCCTCGAGCGACATGGTGATCAGGTCGTCCGAAACGCGAACGGCACGTACGACAGCCGGCTGGATCATCGCCCGGCCTCCTTGGCCCGCTCGCACTCCTCATCCCATCGCCGGACGAGCAGTGCCTGGTGCTCCACGATCAGCCTCGACATCCTCGCGAGGTCGTGGTCATTGTAGCGACCGGCCGATTCGAGCCGCACAGGATCGATCCAGAACTTCGCCGATGCGCGCCGGTCCCCACCGCGTGACACGTGCACATGGCGGGGCTCCCGGCAGTCGAACATGACCATGTAGAAGACGAATCCGGAGACCTCAAGCAGGGTGGGCAACGGTGCTCGACTCCACCGGCGGGTGGGCGGCGAGAGGGACGAGCAGGGTAGGCCCTGTTGCTCATCGCGCACTTGCGCAGCAGGCCTGCCATCCACGAGGCGTTGTGTACGACGATCCTGACGAGGAGCGGCCCTCCGACCATGACGAGCCCCGCGAGATCAGGTCGCGATGGTTCGATGGTGCGGGTGTTGAGGTGGCGGTGGACGACGAGGCTGCGCCCCGCTGACGGCCTCGGATGGATCAGCGCCTGGCCGTCGAATCCCCCAACAATGTGGCGTTCGCCGGACTTCCACGCTGGGCTCGACGGCCGATCTGTCGATTCTGGGGGTGAGCCTAGAGGGCGAGTGGCCGGATCCCACACTGTTGGGGCGCCCTGCCGGCGTGGGCGGGACCCAGGTTCCGCGTAAGCCGCGCATAAGCGGCTCCTGCCATCGTCGCCATCCCGCCTCGCATCCTCGCGTGGCGCAAGATTCAAGCGCTGTTGACAACAACTGGCTAGCGAGGTAGAACCGTGAGGCGCGGCACGTTGCTGCGCGAGATCGGCCGGACGGCCAGACGCCATGGCGTCGAGTGGGCGCTGGTCCGCCAGGGTGGAAGGCACGAGGTCTGGGGTGTGGCGCGACCGAGGTGGTCATCCCCCGACACGCCGAGGTCAACGACCTGACAGCCCTCGGGATCAGGCGGGTGCTCGAAGGTGAGCTCGGGAAGGGGTGGTGGCGATGACAGGGCTGGCTGACCCGCTCGTTGCGGTGGCGCGGCGGTCGGGCCGCTGGTGGGCGGTGGAGGTTCCATCCCTGCCGGGCGTGTTCACGCAGGCCCGGTCCCTGGACGCGGTCGAGCCGATGGTCCGCGATGCCCTTGCGATGTTGCTGCAGGTGCCCCCGTCATCGATTGTCATCGAGGTCCGATGCGAGCCGCCGGCGGAGGCGCGAGCCGATGTCGAGGAGGCGCTCGCCCGCAAGGCCGACGCCGAACGCGCGCAGGCCGCGGCCTCGGCGGCGATGCGCCGGGCTGTTGCCTCCCTGGCGCAGGTGGGGCTCACCAATCGGGATGCCGGCCGCCTGCTCGAGGTGTCGCACCAGCGGGTCGCGCAGATCGCCGCATCCGGAGCGCCAGGCGCTGAAGGTCGCCGTGGCCGCCGGACACACCCGGCGTAGCGCCGGCTGAGGCACGCCCCATCACGAGTGTCGCCTGTCGCGAGGGCGGCTAGAGTACGGACCACGCCGCCGCGTTCAGCCATCGTGGACTGCGACCGTGCGGCACGCAGGCAGGCAATCCATGGCAGACGTCCCGACCCTGCGACCCGCGCACCTCCTGGCCTGCGACGAGCGGCAGAAGGCCGTACTTGTCGAGACCGCGCCCGGCGGCACGCTCCGGCTGCCAGTGCTGGGCATGCTCGGGGAGAGCGAGTCGCCCCAGCCGATCGCGGCCCTCGTCGCCGGCTTCCTTGGCGAAGCCCACCCGATCCTGCGCATCCTCGAGTGCGGCGAGCATGCAACGGGCGAGGCGACGGACGTCCTCGTGATCGTGGAGCCAGTTGCGACGTCCATGGCGGCGTCCATCGCGGCTCCCGGTCCTGGCGGCGGTCCCGGCGGCGCAGGATGGGTCCCGGCTGGCGACCCCCGGCTCACAGCGCTGAGGGACGGCCCCGCAATCGGTCCCGGCATCCGACGCTGGCTGGACGAGCTGGTCACGGGCGTCGTCGACCCGCGTCGCCAGCGGTGGGAGCACCCCGGGTTCGAGGCGAGGGCCCGCAGTTGGATGCTTCGCCAGCTGGAGCTTGCCGGCACCCCCGCGGTGGCGGAGCCCACGCTCACCCAGCTCTGGACGCTCTCCGCGATGCTGCGCGCCGAGACCAGCAATGGCGCCGTGTTCCTGAAGGCTTGCGCGCGCGTCTTCGACATCGAGCCTGCCACCACCCTGGCGCTCCACCACGCGGTCCCGGGCACTGTCCCAGCGGTGATTGCCACCGATCTAGCCGAGGGCTGGCTGCTCATGCGCGACGCCGGCGGGACGTTCGTGGGCGAGCAGCCGCTCGAGGTATGGCAGGCATCGCTGGGCGCGCTGGCAGCGATCCAGCAGGCGACCACGGGCGGCCTCGACGGCATCGCGCTGGAGGACCGGGGGCCCGCCGCCCTCGCAGCGGCCCTGCCCGCGCTGCTCGACAACGAGTACGTCGCCACCTTCCCGGAGGACATCGGCCCGAGGTTCCGGGCCGCGGCTCCTCGGCTGGCGGACGCGTGTGCCGCGCTGGCCTCGCTCGGCCCGGGACCGACGGTGATCCACGGCGACTTCCACCCCGGGAATGTCTTCCGGGACGGTGACAGGGTCGTGGTCATCGACTGGTCGGACGCGGCTTTGGGCCATCCGTTCACGGACCTCGCCACTTGGCTCAACCGCCTCGACCGATCCTGGCCGCCCGCCGGTCGATGCTCGACGCATGGCTCGACTGCTGGGCCGACGCTGCCCCGCGGGCCGTCCTCGAGGAGGCAGCGCGCCTCGCCCTGGTGGTCGGCGCGCTGCACCAGGTCGAGAGCTACCGGCGGATCGTCGCCTCGCTCGAGCCCGGCTCGGACGCGGTGCTCGCGGGGGCCGGGGCGTCGTTCGCGCGGTGGGCGCTCGCGTGGCTGGACGACGGACTTGCCGCCTCGGTGCCGCGCCGCGCCTGAGTCGACAGCCGGTCGAGGCGCCAGCGACTCAAACTGCGGCCGTGCCAGCGTGACCGCGCGGCGGAACGCGACCTTCGCCGCCCGGTCGTGCGGGGCCCGGTCCGGATTGATGCGCTGGCGACTCACGCGGCCATAGGCGGCCTGGCGTGGAGCGGCCCGGGCGTGCTCGTGAGCGAATCCGTGCGGTCAGCGCGCCACGCGGTAACGGAGGTAGACGAACTTCGAGCTGAAGGTGCGGGTCTCGACGAGCTCGAGGTCCACACGGCGCTCCCGCCGGGGAAAGAACGGGATGCCACCGCCGACCAGCACCGGGTGGACGATGGCCCGGTACTCGTCGATCAAGTCCAGCGCAGCAGCCTCGGCCGCCAGCGTCGCGCCGCCGATCGCGATCTCACCCTCCCCGGGCTCGGCCCGCAGCCGCCCGATCTCCTCCGCGAGGCCGCCCGACGCCAGGCGGGCATTGCCCTCCACCGCCGACAGCGTGGTGGAGAACACCACCTTCGGGAGCGGCTTCCACAGTGCGGTCCACTCGAGCTCCGCGTCGTCGAGCGTCTGGTCCTGCTCGGCGGTCTCCCAGTACAGCATCGTCTCGTACAGCCGCCGTCCCATGACGTGGACGCCGACCGCCCGGATCTCCTCGATCCAGAAGCGGAAGACGTCCGCGTCCGGCGTCGTCCAGTCGAAGCCGCCGTCCGGCCCGACGATGTAGCCGTCGAGCGAGACGCCCATGGCATAGGTCACGCTGCGCATCCGCCGTCCTCCTCAGGTACGGCGTCGACAATACAGCCGCCCGAGCGGGCGTCGTGGCGCCACCTGGAGGTGTCCAAACGCGTCCGCAGACACTGGGCTGCGTGAGGCTCCTTGCGCTGTCCGTACGCACTGGGTGGCGGCAGCGCTGGATGTGCGGCGAGCGCACACGGTGGGCAGCTGGGACCCGTTCCACCGTGCAGGTGATGCGCTCAGCGCAAGAGTGGCGCCGGGACCGCCCAGTGCTTGCACTCAGCGCACAGAGTGGGGATGGTGCGATCAGCCGCGGAAGCTGGCCTCCGCGGTGTCCACCACGGCCGCTGTGCGCCCCGGGCCGGTGTGGTAGCGCCACGAGATGTTGGTCATCGCGATCACCGCCGCCGGATCCGGCATGCCCCACTGCGTGAAGTCCTCGGTTGTGTGGGCATCGCCGACCAGCGTGACGTCGTAGCCGCGGGTGAAGGCGCCGTGGATGGTGGACCGGATGCAGGCATCGGTCTGGGCGCCCGCCACCACGAGCCGCCCGATGCCGGCGCGCGCGAGGACCTCCTCGAGGTCGGTGTTCTCAAAGGCGTCGCCGTACTCCTTGTCGATCAGGGGGTCAGCGGCGTCGCGCGGCAGCTCGGGGACGATCTGCCAGGGTTCGCTGCCGATCTCGCGGCCTTCGGCGTTGTCGGCGACCCAGATCACGGGGGCACCCTCGGCGCGGGCCCGCTCCACGAGGGTGCGGATCCGTGCCACGACCTCGTCGCGCTGGTAGCACTCGGCCACGACGCCGTTCTGGACGTCGATCACGAGCAGGGCGGTGTTGGGGCGGTCGGGCAGGGTGGTCATGGCAGGCTCCTGGGACGACGGCGGCTGGGACGCCGCTCATGCTAGGTGCTCGGCGTCTTGGTTGTGAAGGGTGCGGTCTGGCGGTGGATCCGCATCTAGCGCGCCGGGCGATCCATCGGTCGGTCTGCAATCTCATGCGCTCGAAACCGCGCGGCAGAACACACGTATCGGATGCTGGCGGGCGGTGGTGCCCGGGTGGGATACCCTGCGCCGATCCAGCGCTCGGGAGAAGGGGAACGACGGGGTGATGCGCGTGAGCTTCATGACACGGATCCAGGCAGCAGGCGTTCCGACGACGCGTCGCTGGCGGCGGATGCTGATCGCCGCGGGGGCCGCGACGGCGATCCTCGGGAGCACCGTTGGCACCACCGTGGCCTTCGATTTCGGGCCGATCGAGCCGGTTGGGATCTTCACCGCCACCCCGACGAGCGGCACGGCCCCGCTGGTCGTCACGTTCGACGGCAGTGGATCGCTTGGCCCGAACCCCATCGTGACGTGGGACTGGACGTTCGGCGATGGAACCACCGGCACCGGGATCGTGACCACGCACACGTACTCGACGCCGGGCACGTACTTCGCCAGCCTCGTCGTGACGGACACCTTCGGCCTGGCCGGCCCGTCCCGGAGCGTCCAGATCGACGTGGCGGCGCGCACCGCCCCGGGCGCCCCGACGAGCCTCACGGCGACGGCGGTGTCGAGGACGTCGATCGCCCTGGCCTGGACGAACGCGACCACAGACCAGTCGTCGGTCCGGGTCGAACGCTGCAAAGGTGCCGGGTGCACGAAGTTCGCGCTCGCGGCGACGCTCGCCGGCAGCGCGACCACGTTCACGGACGCGAAGCTCTCGCCCAGAACGACGTACTCATACCGGGTCCGGGCCGCCAACGATCTCGGGACGTCGCCCTACTCGAACGTCGCGAGCGCTCGCACGCTCCGGTAGCCGACCGCTCGGGCGACGGGGCATGTCGCCCCTTCGTACCGCTCCGATCCCGCCCGGCGACCGTTGTGGGCGCTGGAGTGCCCGGATCGGTCGCGTGGCGGCAGAAGTGACACGCGAAGGCAATCGGCAGGTGTCGGATCGGTCGCTGGGCGCGATTCCGACGCGCTGGGACCACGCAACGGTCGCTGGGCGGGAAACGCGCGGTGGCCCTCCATGCCAGAAGCTCCTGCCGCGTGCCCGCGTCGCGATGACACCGAAGCTGGCACGGTCGGGGCGATACTCGTCCGCATGACGAGCACCCCCGCCCCGGTCGCCGATGCGCTCCAGGCCCACCTCGAGACGATGTTCGGCGCGGGCGCCCGCTTCCGCGAAGGCCAGCGGGAATCGATCGAGGCGGTCATCCGGGACGGGTCGCGCACGCTGGTGGTGCAGCGGACGGGCTGGGGGAAGAGCCTGGTCTACTGGATCGCGACACGCGTGCGCCGGGACCAGGGCCACGGCCCGAGCCTCATCGTCTCGCCGTTGCTGAGCCTCATGCGCAACCAGATCGAGGCGGCGGACCGGCTGGGTCTCCGGGCCGTGACGATCAACTCGGCCAACCGCGACGACTGGGACGCCATCGAGGCCGACCTCGTCGCGAACCGGATCGACGTCCTGTTCGTGTCGGCACAGCGGTTCGCGAACCAGGACTTCAACGCCCGCCTGCTGCCACGCCTGCAGCGGACGATCGGCATGTTCGTCGTGGACGAGGCCCACTGCATCAGCGACTGGGGCCACGAGTTCGTCCCGGACTACCGGCGGATCGGGCGGCTGCTGCCGTCGCTGGGGCCGTCGGTGCCGGTGCTCGGGACGACGGCGACCGCGAACGACCGCGTGGTCGAGGACGTGGCACACCAGCTGGGCAAGGACGTGTCGATCATCCGCGGGCCGCTCGCGCGAGACACCCTGCACCTCGACGCGATCCCGCTCCGGGACCAGGCCGAGCGGCTGGCGTGGCTGGCCGAGCACCTGCCGACGATGCCCGGCTCCGGCATCGTCTACTGCCTCACCGTCGCGGACACGCAGCGGGTGGCCGGGTGGCTGGTCGGCCGCGGCATCGACGCGCGCCCCTACAACGCGGACATCGCGCCCGAGGAGCGCCAGGCGCTGGAGCAGGACCTGCTCGCGAACCGGTGCAAGGCGCTGGTGGCGACCGTGGCGCTGGGGATGGGCTTCGACAAGCCCGATCTCGGCTTCGTCGTCCACTACCAGCGGCCGGGCTCGCCCATCGCCTACTACCAGCAGGTGGGCCGGGCCGGGCGTGCGGTGGACAGCGCGTTCGGGATCCTCCTGTCCGGGCGCGAGGACGACGCGATCGCCGAGTACTTCCTCTCGACCGCGTTCCCGCCGTCGGCGCGGATGGCGGACATCCTCGCAGCGCTCGAGGTCCAGGGCGCGTCCACGATCAAGTCGCTCCAGGCCGCGGTGAACCTGCCGTACGGCCAGATCGAGAAGGCTCTGAAGCTGCTCGAGGTCGACGGGGCGGTGGCGCGCGAGGGGTCGCGCTACGTCCGGACGGCCCTGGCCTGGGAGCAGGACGAGGCCTGGGTGGCGGGCGTGATCGAGGCGCGGCGGCGGGAGCTCGCGTCGATGCGCGAGTACGTCAATACGGATAGTTGCCGGATGGCGTTCCTGGGCGCGTTGCTCAACGATCCTGCTGCCGGCGAGTGCGGGCACTGTGCGAACGACGGGGGCGTCCGATGGCAGCGCTCCGTCTCGCCGGTTCTCGTCCAGGACGCGGTCGCGTACCTCCGGCGCGACGTCCGCGCGATCGAGCCGCGCAAGCAGTGGCCCGAGGGCGCCCGCATCGCGAAGCCGGCCGCCGAGGGTCGCGCCCTGTGCATCCTGGGCGACCCGGGGTGGGGGAGGGACGTGGCGGCCTCCCTCGAGTCCGGGGATCCGCTGCCAGACCACGTCGTGCGCGCGGCCGTCGAGGTCATCCGTGGCCGCTGGCGCCCCGAGCCCGCGCCCGAGTGGGTGACGTGCGTGCCGTCGGTCTCGCGACCGGGGCTCGTGGAGGATGCGGCGCGCCGACTGGCGGCGGTGCTGGGGCTGCCGATGATCCCGTGCGTGGTGGCGTCGGACGGTCGCCCGGCCCAGGCGGCGATGGCCAACAGCGCCCAGCAGGCGGCCAACGCCCGGGCGAAGCTGTCGGTGGTGGAGGAGGGGGTGAGGCGCGGCGGTCCGGTGCTGCTCGTGGACGACCTGGTGGACTCGCGCTGGACGCTCACGGTGGCGGCACACCTGCTGCGTGAGGCCGGGTCGGGGCCGGTGCTCCCGTTCGCCTTCGCGGTGGCGACGCCCCGCGGGGAGTGATCAGCGGGCCCGGTAGGTGCTCTCGTTACGGCGTGCCGCACGCAGGATGACGACCACTCGTGCCACGTCGTCGATCTCGTAGATCAGCCGCAGGTCGCCCACCCGCAGCCGCCACCAGTCACTGCCGACGAGCGGTGTCGAGCCCGGCGGTCTCGGCTCCAGGCCTAGGGCGAGGATCGGGCCACGGAGCCGGGCGGCGTCCCCCGGTGGAAGCCGCCGGAGTTGTCGGGCGGCGGCCGGCGCCAGGTCCACCCGATAGGGTTCGGCCGGCATCAGTCGCCGGACCCGTACTCCGAGCGCGCCTCCGCCGCGAGATGCTCGAAGAAGACCGCAGCCGACGTACCGCCATCGCGCTGGTATTCCGCGAGGGCATCTGCGGCCGACGCGAGGTCCTCGGCCTCCTCCCGGCGCTCAAGCCACGCGGCAATAGCGTCGGCAACGACATCGCGGACGCTTCGATCCGCTCGCGCGGCCTCGACCTTCAGCGACCTGTACAGGTCCGCATCGACGTCGAACGTGACCTTCATGCGCCGGATCATACAGGATGCTGGAATGCTGGGATGCTGGAATAGTGGGCCCCTGCGCAGTTCGGACGCCCGACATCTCCCGGCCGCGTTTCGGGTCAGACGCCCCTGTCCGAAACAGATCGGCGCGCGTAGCGTCACACCGGCATGCAACCGGAGCTGTCTCCTCTCGAGGCGGTCGACACCGCCGGCCTGCACCAGGTGGCGCGGGCCGACGCGGAGGTCATGCGGGCCTGGTCCGACCACCATGGGGAGATCTTCGCGTTCCTCGTGCGCACGACCCGCGACCCCGAGGTGGCCGAGGACCTGCTCCAGGAGGCCTTCCTGCGCCTGACCCGCGAGGCGCGCGCCGATCGGCTGCCCGACAACACTCGCGCGTGGCTGTACCGAGTGGGCGCCAACCTCGCGACCAGCCGGGGACGCCGCCTCGCCGCGGCCGCCCGGGGCATCGCGCGGCTCGGCAGGCCGCCGAGCCTGCTGCCCTCGGAGAACCTGCCGGAGCAGGGGTACCTGCACCGTGAGGGCCGCGCAGACCTGATGCGGGTCCTCGCGGACCTCGACCCTGCCGCCCGGGCCGCGCTGCTGATGGCCAGCGAGGGCTTCAGCGGCGCCGACATCGCCGCAGCGATCGGCCGTAGTGAGGCCGCCACCCGAACCCTGCTCTGCCGGACCCGCCTGCGGGTTCGCGGACGCCTCGAGTCCCCGGAGGCCGCCCGATGAAGCCGCACGACACGTTCCTGCAACTCGCCGCCATCGGGATCGACTTCCCGCTGGACGCCGCGGAGCGCCGCCGGCTCGACCAGCACCTGGCCGGCTGCCAGGCCTGCGCCCGCACGGCGACGTTGCTCCGCGGGGACGCCCTCGCCCTGGCGCACCTGCCGCCCGTCCGGCTCCCCGAGCGCCGCGGCGCGGAGATCTTCGCATCGGCCGTGCACCCGTCGTCGGTGCCCATCACGGGCCGGATGCTGCTGGTCGCCGCCCTCCTCGGGTTGATGCTGTTGGGGTCGGTCGCTGCGGGCGCTGAGCTGATCCGGCGCATGACCGACGATGACCTCTCGGTGATGCCGCCGGTGCCGAGCATGGACCCGTCAGCGGCGCCGGACTCCAGCCCGGCGCCCGGTCGGCCCGCTGGAACCCTGGCGGTCACCCGGATCGAGAACGGCACGCGGTGGATCGAGCTGATGACGATGGACGGCACGTCGACGCGGCTGGCCGAGGGGCGCGATCCCGCCTGGCTCACCGCGGACCGGATCGTATACACGTGCCCCGACGGCGGGGTCGAGGGTGGGATGGATACGGGGATCTGTGCGATCGACGTGCGCCCGCCTGGCCGGCCCCGGGTCCTGGCGACAGGAGCCGACCGTCCCGCCCCCGCGCCTGACGGCCGTCTCGTCGCGTTCCACCGCGGGATGATCGACATCGGCGAGACCTGGGTCATGGAGGCCGACGGCGCGAATGCTCGCCTGGTGCACTCCGGGGCGTTCGACCGCTGGTCTCCGGATGGCGGCTGGCTGGCCGGCCAGCCCGAGTCGGCCACGGTGGAGGTCGCCGTCGTGGGGGTGGACGGTCAGGGGTTCCAGGTGCTGGCGCCCGGCTACGACCCCGCCTGGTCCCCGGAGGGCGATCGGATCACCTACGTGGCTGTCGACGAGGCGGGTGCGTACCTCCGTGAGGTCTACCCGAAGGGCGGCGTCATCGACACGCTGGTGGAAGCGCCAGCCGACACGAGCCTGGCCGCACCTGCCTGGGCTGCCGACGAGCGGAGGATGTTCGTTCGCGACGGCGACCTGTGGATGTTCGACCAGCAGGTGGGCGGCGCGTCCCAGGTGACCGACGGCCTTGAGATTCCCGGGGGACCCGCAAGCGATCCGCTCGCGATCACACCCGATGGCGCGTGGGTGGCCTTCACCACCGGTGCAGGCGACGCGGCCTGGGTCGGCATGATCCGATCGGACACTGGTGCCTACACGACCTTCCCGTGGGCGGGACCCGTCATGCAGCCGGCCTGGGCGCCGGAGCGCAACGGGACCACGTCACCTCCGGCGTCGCCTTCGCCCGACGAGACATCTGCGCCAGTTGCCGCGGAGCCGCTGGGCACCACGTGGCAGGCCGCTCAGATGCCTGTCGTCCCGGGGAGGCCCGTCGGCCGGGTCGAGGCGGTCACCGCGGGCGGGCCGGGGTTCGTCGCGGTCGGTCGTGGGTGCATCGACACCGGCGGCGACCTTCCGAACTGCGAGGGCGTCATCTGGACGAGCGTCGACGGCCGGACGTGGGCTCGGACACCGGCCCAGGATCCGACGGAGACCGGAGCGTACTTCGCGTCGGGCGACACGGAGATAGGGATGTTCGACGTCGCCGTGGGCGATCCCGGGATCGTCGCGATCGGCTACGCGGCCCGGCCGAACATGGCCGCCACGATCTGGGCCTCGGAGGACGACGGCGTCTCCTGGGAGCGGGCAAGCCTCGGCGTCGTCAGCGCGATGCGTGTCCACGCGATCACGTGGGACGGCTCACGGTTCGTGATGGTGGGCGAGGACCGGAGCGACTGGGACGGCACCCTGAAGGGCATGGCCAGGGCAAAGGCCCGCGCAGCGGTCTTGACCTCCACCGACGGGTACACCTTCGACAGGGTTCCGCATTCGGCGGCGCTCGAGGTGGGCGACTTCATGGACACCATGGAGGACCCGTCCACGGGCGGGATGAGCGACGTGGTGGTCGGCCCTGCTGGGCTGGTCGCGGTGGGATCGGTGTGCACCGTGGAGCCCCGTGGCTGCGTGCCGGCCGCCTGGATCTCGTCGGACGGGATCGCCTGGGAACGCGCTGACGGGATGCCGGCGACCGAGGGCCAGCTGCGGAGTATCGTCGCCTCCGAGAGCGGACTGGTCGCCGTCGGCGGCGGGCTCGTACTCACGTCGCCCGATGGACGGACATGGACGCAGCAGACGATCGGCGGGTCGGCTGACCTTGCCTCCGTCAGCGTTGTCGGGGAGCGGCTGCTGGCCTCGACTGGCGACGGATCCGGGGCGGTATGGGCGAGCGACGACGGGACAGCCTGGGTGCTCGTCGATGCGGCGGGCCTCACGGGGATCGGAGGAGACACTCCGGCGGAGTGGCATTTCGCGGCGACCGAGAAGCGCGCGGTTGCGCTGGCCTCGGCCGCGGACTCCGAGGAGCTCCTGGCTCTGGTGAGCGTCCGCGAGTAGGGCAAGGGCCCCTCAGCGAGCGGAGCCGAGCGCCTCCGCCAGGCGGATCTCCACCATCAGGTCGCCAGCCAGGCGCTCGAGGCCGTTGCGGATTGCGTGGGCGTCCACGTCGGCTGGGATGACCACCCGGATGTGGGCGTGGAACATGCGGTCGCCGGAGTGGGCAGCGGCGCGCCGGTCGGTCTCGAGCTCCTCGACGTTGATCCGGTTCGTCGCCAGGAGCGCCGAGATCTCGTGGACGAGGCCCGGGCGGTCGAGGCCCAGCAGCTCGATATCCATCGCGTGCTGGCGCGGCTCTTCGACCGGGAGGCTGCGCTCCACGTGGATCGCGAGGCCGCTGCCCTCGAGCCGCGTGAGGGCCGCCTCGAGCGCCTCCACGTTCTCGTCCTCGACCTCGACGCACAGGATGCCGGCGAACTTGCCCGCCAGGTGCGCCATGCGGCTCTCGGTCCAGTTGCCGCCGTTCGCGGCGACCACCTCCGACACGGAATCGACGATGCCGGGATGGTCGGGGCCGATGAGCGTCAGGACGAGGTCGATCATGGGTGGAGAGTACCGCGTCGGCACGCCTGCGGACAGGGCTGAACGAGCGCAAGCAGCGCGTGAGGCGGCGTAAGCGGCGCGTAAGCCGGCGGGCGTACGCTGGTGCTGACCCTCGTGACGCATCGCGATGCGCACAACGCATGCATCTCGATGTATCGTCACGCCCATGAGGACGACGGTGAACCTTGACGACGACGTGGCTGCCGCAGTCGACCGCCTCCGGCGGACGCGCCACCTCGGCCTGAGCGAGGCCGTGAACGAGCTCGCACGGGCAGGTCTGCGGAGCCCTTCACCAGAGGCAGGGTTCCGCCAGCGGACGTTCAGCCTCGGGGTCGGCCTTGACGTGCGCGACATCGGCGATGCCCTGGAGATCGCTGAGGGGCCGGAGCACCGCTGATGCTGGTCGACGCCAACATCCTGCTCTATGCGGTGAACGAGTCAGCGCCCGAGCACCCACGTGCGAAGGCCTGGCTCGAGGCCGCACTCGATGGGTCACGACGGGTCGGCCTCCCGTGGGAGTCACTGACGGCGTTTGTCCGCATTGCGACGAACCCGCGCGTGTTCCCGCGGCCGATGTCGGCCGAGGATGCCTGGGACATCGTCGAGGCATGGCTTGCCGCCCCGGCCGCGTGGGTCCCCGTGCCCACGGAGCGCCATGCTGCCGTGCTCGGCGACCTGGTGCGACGGCACCGCCCGACGGGCCGGCATGTGCCCGATGCGCACCTGGTGGCCCTGGCCATCGAGCACGGCGCCGAGGTGATCTCCGCTGACACGGATTTCGCCCGCTACACCGAGATCCGGTGGAAGGACCCGCTCGCGGGCTGACCCGACGGGCCAAACCGCCCTGCACGCACCCGGGTGCATCGGGCACCATCGACGCCGATGGCTCGGCCCTTCTCCTTCCTGCACACCGGCGACCTCCATCTCGACACGCCCTTCGCGGGCCTGACGGGCGTCGTGCCCCAAGAGGTGAGCAGCCGGCTCCGCGACGCGACCCTGCGGGCCTGGGCCCGGATCGTAGACCTCGCGCTCGAGCGGGAGGTGGACTTCGTGGTCGTCGCGGGTGACGTCTTCGAGTCCGAGACCCGGACCCTCCGCGGCCAACTCGCGTTCGCCCACGGCCTGGAGCGCCTCACGCAGGCGGGGATTCCCACGGCCGTCGTCACCGGCAATCACGACCCGCTGAGCGGCTGGGAGGCGACGGTGACCTGGCCGCCCCTCGCGCACCGGTTCGGCGCCGATGCGCCCACCGCGCTTCCGATCGTCCGCGACGGCGAGGAGATCGCCCGCGTCTACGGCATGAGCTATGCCCGCAAGGCCGAGACGCGCGACCTCGCGGCCCTCTTCACGCGGGACGCCGACGCCCCCTTCGCCATCGGCCTGCTGCATGCCACCGTGGGCATCAACGAGCGTCACGAGCGGTATGCGCCCACCACGACCGAGGTCCTGGTGGCGTCGGGCATGGACTACTGGGCGCTCGGCCACATCCACCGCCGCCGGGTCGAGCGGGCTGCCAAGCCGACGGTCGTCTACCCGGGCAACCCGCAGGGCCGCGATCCGGGCGAGGCGGAGGCCAAGGGCGTCGCGATCGTGACGGTGGGCGCCGAGGGGAACGGCGAGGTGGTGCCGCAGGTCGAGTGGGTCGACACCGACGTCGTGCGCTGGACGGTCGTCACCGTCGACTGCGCGGACATCCCGACGATGAGCGATCTGCGCTCGACGATCAAGGAGCGCCTCGTCGCGGCGCGCACGGCGGCCGACCGGGGCATCGTTGTGCGGGTGGTGCTCCGCGGGTTCACGCCGCTCCACGATGAGCTGCGGATGCGGGGCGTCGCCGACGACCTGCTCGCGAGCCTGCGCGACGACCATCCGCTGGACGCGCCCGAGCTCACGTGGCTCGAGGCGATCCGCGACGAGACGCGGAGTGATCGGGAGACGGCGTACGCGCGCGGCGCCGACTTCGTGGCGGAGCTGGAGGCGCTGATCGAGGCCTCGAGGACCGGTGAGAGCGGTGGCGCCCATGCGCCCCTGGATCTCGACGCGATCGCGTCGGACCTGTATGCAGACCAGCGCATGAAGGCGGCGTTCGCTGCCGGTGGCCCGCCGCTCGCCGTGCCGGCCGACAGCGAGGTCCTGGACCTCGCCCGCAGCCTGGTCCTCGACCGCCTGCGCTCGACGGGCTCGGGCGGCTAGGGGCGGGCGATGCAGATCGACCGGCTGCAGATCGACGGGTTCGGGCGCGCGCTCGACACCCGGATCGACATCGGGCCCGGCCTGACGCTCATCAAGGGCCCCAACGGCAGCGGCAAGACCACGGTCCACGAGTTCGTCCACGCGGTCCTGTTCGGGCTGGTCAAGGACCAGTTCCCGCTGGTCCGCGGCGGCACGCGCGGCGGGCGGATCAGCGGCCTGCTCGCGGCGGGCATGGCGTTCGAGGTGGAGCGCCACGGGAACGCGGTCACGGGCGCGGGCCAGACGGTGAAGGTCGCGATCGATGGGGTCGACCCGTCGCTCGGCCCCGAGGCGCGCCTCGCCCTCATCACCGGCGGCGTCACCCGTGAGGTGTTCGAGTCGGTCTTCGCCTTCGGCCAGGACGAGCTCCACGACCTGCGCACGCTCACGGCCAAGGAGGTCGCCGATCGCATCTACGGGGCGTCGATCGGGGTGATCGCCGATGTCCTCAAGGTGGAGGCAAGCCTCGGCGGCGAGCTCGACAACCTCTGGAAGAAGGCCGGTGTGAACCCGGCCATCAACCGGTCGGTGGCGCGGCTGGCGGCGCTGCAGGCGGACCTGGCCCGGCGGAACCTCCCCGAGGAGTACGGCGCCCTGCGTCACCAGCTCGAGGCGATCGCCCGCGATCGGGCGGAGCTGGACGAGCGGCTGGCGACCCTGGAGGCGGAGCGTCGCGAGGTGACGCTCCTCCGGAGCGCGCTCGTGCCGTGGCAGGCGATGGAGGAGGCGCGCGCGGCGCTCGCCCACGTGCCCGCGGGTGATGTGGTGTCCGCCGACGATCTCGCCGAGGAGGCGCGGCTCGCCCAGGCGGTGACTGCCGCCGATGCCCAGGCAGCGCAGACCCTGGCTGCCCGCGAGGAGCTGGACCGCCAGTCCGCCGACATCACGTACCGCGTGGACGTGCTGGACCGGGCAGCCGACATCGAAGCCGCGATGACCCGAGCCTCGAACGACCGGGCGCGCGACGCGGACGTCGCCGAGCAGCGGCGCCGGCACGCGACCCTCGGAGCGGCGATGGGGGAGGCCCTCGCCGACGCGGGTTGGACGGAGGCAGACCTCGGGGGGTTCGATCCCCTGGCCGTGCGAACGGCCCTCACCGCGCACTATCGCGACGACATCGAGGGGCCGGCACGGGCTGCCGCGGCGCCCGCCGAGCGAGCCCGCCGCGCGGTCGAGGAGGAGGCCCTGGCGCGGCGCGCCGTCGAGCGACTGGCGGCTGACGAGGGTGCGGCCGACGACGGACGTGGCCGACGAGGGTGGCCGCGGGGTGCAGCCGACGGGGGAGCGGCACTCGCGGCTGGCGCCCCGGACGCGCTTGACGCGGAGGCGGCCCGACTGGCGTCGGATCTTGCACGAGCGGAGGGACTGCGGGCCTCGATCGCGGCGACGCCGGTGCAGGCCGCCGGATCGCCGTTCGACGGTGCGCCGGCGGGTGGGACGCGCGGATCCCTGGTGCCCGCCCTCGCCATCGGTGGTCTCGGCGTGGTGGCGGGCATCGTGCTGGCCGTGCTCGTCAACCCGCTGCTGGGCGTTGCGCTCGCAGTCGCCGGCCTGGTCGTCGCGGGGATCCTGGTGTTGCGCGGCTCCGGAACCACGGCTGGCGGCACGACTGGCCGGGCGCAGGTGCAGGGCGCCGCGGCGTCGGTGCACCCGATGGCCGGGGCGCTGCACGAGCTCGAGACGGAGCTGGAGCGCGCGTTCACGGCTGCCGGGCTGCCGCTGCCGCCGAGCGCCGCCGGACCCGCTGAGCTGCGCCGCCGCGCCGCAACCATCCGGGTGACCCAGGCTGGCCGCCGCGAGGCCGACGCTGCACGGCGCGAGGCCGCCGGTGCCCGGGAGCGCGCCGCCGCCACGCTGGCCGCCGCCACCGCTGAGCGCAGCGCCGCCGAGGCGGCCGTCGCTGAGTCCACGGAAGCGGTCGAGGCCGGACGGGCACGCTGGACGGAGGCCCTTGCCGACGCCGGGCTGCCGGCGTCCCTCGACTACGCCGCGGCCACGGCGCTGGTCACCCGGCTCGACGCAGCCAAGGGCACGCAGCTGGAGCGCGCGGACCTCGGAACGACGCTCGCGCGCACGGAGCGGGAGCGCCTGGAGTGGGAGCAGGGGGTCACGCGGCTGGCCGCCGACCTGTCGATCGCGGCCGAGGGTGGGGCCGATGCCGTGGTCGAGCGGCTCCGCCAGGAGCTCGCCGGCGCCCGCATGAACCAGCGCCGGAAGGACGCGCTCGTGACGCAGCGCGATGTCGCCGGCACGGCAGAGCGCGCTGCGAACGAGGAGTCGGCCATCGCCCGCGCGGCCTACGGCGAGTTCCTCGCCCGACACGGGGTCGCCTCAGCGGAGCAGCTTCGCCAGCGCCACGAGCAGACATCGGATCGCGGCAAGGCAGAGCTGCGGCTGCACCAGGCCGAGGCGTCGTTCGCCGGCATCGTTCCAGGGGACCGCCGGGCTGATCTCGAGCCGCTGCTGCGGACCGCCGACGCGGCCGTCGCTGGCCGGGCGCGTCGGCGCCATCGGCGAGGACATCGCCATCGTCGGCGCGGAGCGCGACACGCTCGTCGCGCGCGAGGGCGAGATCACCGAGCAGCTTCGCCGCCTCGCGGGCGAGGCCGACACCTCGCGCATCCGCCAGGAGCTTGCCGACGGGCGCGCCTCGCTCGAGGTCGACGCCCGGCGCTGGTATGTGCTCCGGACGGCGCTCGCGCTCCTCCGCCAGACCCGCGCCGAGTACGAGTCCAAGCACCGGCCCGCCGTCCTTGCCCGCGCCGAGACCCTGTTCCTCGAGTGGACCGGCGACGAGTACAGCGGTTTTGACCGCCTGTCCGACACCGGCCTCCAGGGCGTCGTCGCCAAGGCCGACGCGAAGGCCGTGCCGCTCACCGGCCTCTCACGGGGTACGGCAGAGCAGCTCTATCTTGCGATGCGGTTCGCGCTGGTGGAGCACCTTGCCACGCAGCAGGAGCCGCTGCCCATCGTCATGGACGACGTGCTCGTCAACTTCGACCCGGAGCGGGCACAGCGGGTGGCACGCACGATCGAGAAGATCGCCGCCGAGCGGCAGGTGATCTACCTCACGTGCCACGCAGAAGTGGCGCTGCAGCCGACGCGGACGATCGTCCTGGGCCGCAATGTCGAGGTGGTGAGCGTCACGGAGCACGCTCCCGCGGCCGGCTAGCCCTCACTGGAGTCCCAGCTCCTCGTCGAAGTAGCCGGCTTCGATCTCGGCGTCGAAGTTGATTGCCGCGTCGCACTCCGTGCAGACCGGCGGATCCCAGTCGCCAGCAGGTGGCAGGTCCTCGCGCCCGCACTGGCTGCACACGAACCCGAGCGCGAGCGCGAGGAAGGCATCGATGTCGGCATCGGCCACCGCCGGCGGTGCCACGGGCCGGGCGTGCGGGATGCGCGGAGCGGAGTCCTGGGGGCGTCGGAAGGGCCATCGCATGGCTGCAGCATCGTGGAGGTCCGTGCCACCTGTGTGGCACGGCGTGGATCGGTAGACTCGACAGATGCGATACGTGGAGGTCGACGGACTGCGCCTGTCGACGGTCGGTCTTGGCACCTGGCAGTTCGGCACGCGTGAGTGGGGGTACGGCGCGGACTACGCGGCAACGACGGCGCCAGCGCTCCTGGGCCGCGCCCTCGAGCTCGGGATCACGATGATCGACACCGCGGAGGCGTACGGCCCCGGCACCAGCGAGCGGATCATCGGCCAGTTCATCGCCGACCTTGCGCCCGAGGACCGTGCCGTCATCACCGTCGCCACGAAGTTCACGCCCATCGCCCCGGCCGAGCCGATCGTCGCCCGCCAGGTCCGTGGCTCGCTCGCCCGCCTGCGGACCGACACCCTCGACATGCTGTACGTGCACTGGAAGAACCCGTTCGTCTCCGCGCGCCGGGTGGCGCAGGCCGTGCGGCCGCTGGTGGAGGCGGGGCTGATCCGGCGGGTCGGCGTGTCGAACTTCACGCTGGAGCAGTGGCGCGATGCGGAGATCGCCCTCCGGGTCCCGGCGACGGCAAACCAGGTGCGGTTCAACCTCCTGACCCCGGGACCGGCGGACGACCTGGTCCCGCATGCGGCCGCGATGGGGCGCGTGGTCGTGGCGTACTCGCCGCTGGCGCAGGGCCTGCTGACGACGCCTGACGGGCTGCCGAAGGCGGGCAAGCGGCGGTTCGGGTCGCTGGCGCCCGGCGCGCCGCGGTCGGTCCATCCACAACTGCATGCAGCGGTTGCCGAGATCGCGCAGCGCCACGGGGCGACGCCCGGGCAGGTGTCGCTGGCCTGGGTGATCGGCCACCCCAACACGATCGCGGTGCCCGGCGCCCGAACGATCGAGCAGCTCGAGGAGAACGCCGCCGCCGCGGACCTGTCGCTCTCGCCCGACGAGATG
The DNA here is from genome assembly GCA_963697365.1 of uncultured Chloroflexia bacterium. Classification (GTDB taxonomy): domain Bacteria; phylum Chloroflexota; class Limnocylindria; order Limnocylindrales; family CSP1-4; genus CAIXZV01. The sequence continues at coordinate 79,771 of CAVONT010000013.1, read as the reverse complement.
GACCGGCTCTCCACGCTGGCGAGGGCCGGCGCCTGATGGCGCACCTCGTCCATCGCCAGCTCGCCGTCCGGCGTGGCCGGCCCGAGCCTGAGGGGATCGACTCGATCCTTGCCTGCATGACGCCCGTCGGCTGGCTGTCGGTGCTTGCGGCGGTGGGGATTGTCGTGGCCGACCTGCGCCCGCTCGTCGAGAGTGGGGCGATCGGCGTGGTGCCATGGACATCGCTCGCCGGGCCGCTTGCGGGCGCGTTCGCCGATGCTGCGCTGATGCTGATGCCGGCGGCACTGCTCATCGGCTATCCAGGCGTCTGGCACCGGAACCGGTGGCTCTACCGCGGTGCGGTCCTGCTGGCCGGTGCGCAGTTCGCGCGGGTGCTGCTCGACGTGCTGCAGACGTGGATCCTGGAAGCGCTCTCGCCCGGATCCGGTGGCGGCATCGACCCGTCCACCCTCGAGGGGCTGGCCTTCGCGGTGCTCTCGCTGTCCATCGGTCTCGTGTCGATCGCCGGTGCCTGGTCCTTCGCCGATGGCCTGTCCGATGCGGGCGCGAGGCCACCGCGTCTGCTGTTTGGCCTGGTGGCCGCGGGCCTCGTCGCCGCGATGCTGGCCGTGTACTGGCCGTTCCTGACCTCGAGCCTCGACCTGTCCGCGGCCGTAGGCTGGCTGAACGTCGTGGGCTTCACCATGTCGATGGTGCTGATCGCGCTGTACGGCGTGCTGGCGGTGCGCCTGCTGGCCGGGCCATTCCTGCGCCTGGTGCCGCGCGGGGCCTGGGTCGCCGGGGCCCTCGGCGGCCTCGCCCTGCTGGCGCAGCGGGCCCTGAGCCCGCTCGTCGCGTGGCTGAGCTCGTCGCCGGAGCAGGCGGAGCTCGCGGCGCAGGTCTCGGCTGCCATCGCGCTGCTCGGGTACGTCGCCTGGCCCCTGATCATGGTGGCGGCGCTGCTGGGCCTGGGCCGCGGGACACGTCGACGCCGGGTCCGGTCACCGCTGATGCGGCTGTACGTGGTGAGCCCCACGGACTGACCGCGGGACCTGCGCGGGTCCTCGTCACGCTCGCGGCCACGTCTGCCTCATGCTCGTCGGCCCCCGTCATGCTCGTCGGCCCCCGTCATGCTCGTCGGCCCCCGTCAGGCCCGTCGCCATGTACGCCGCGTGGAAGCACTGGGCGGTCGCGGCGCTGCTCTTGCGGAACACGTACGGGTCGTGCGCTGGCGGGCGGGCGCACCGTCCAGTTCGTGCGCCTGCCGTACATCCGGCGCTGGCGATGCCCAGTGCGTACGCTGGCCGCACATCGCCGCGACGCACGCGGGGGACAAGCGCACGCGGCGAGCAACCGGGCCGTAAGCGACGCGTAAGCGAGGCGTAAGCGGCGACTGTGCGGCCACGGCTACCTTCCACGCATGGGAACCCACCAGCGCGCGATCGACCTCGCCCGTGAGGACGAGCGACGCATTGCCGAGCGAGTCAGGAGCGAGGTTCGCGACACCCGCATCGCGCTTGGCATGAGCCAGGCAGACGTCGGTCGGGCGGCCGGCATGTCGCATGCTGCGGTCAGCCGCTTCGAGAGCGGGGTCGTCAAGCAGGCGCGCATCGGCGAGATCTGCAGGCTGTACCGCGCGGTCGGGCTCCAGCTCCATTTCAGCTCCTCGCCCACCGGCGTGCGGGTGCGGGACGCCGCGTCCCTTCGGATCCTCGGGCGCCTCGAGGCACTGCTCGCCCCGCCGCTCCGGCTGCCGCGCGAGGTCCTGCTCCCGGCGGCCGGCGAGCTGCGCGCCTGGGACGCTGCGGTCGTGGCAGGCCCGAGCGCCCATGCCGAACGCGCCTTCGTCGAGGTCGTGTCGAGGTTTGGCGATGCCCAGGCCACCGCACGCTACCTCGCCGTGAAGCTGCGTGACGACGGGCGCAGCGCGACGCTGCTCCTCGTGATCGGCCGCACCCGCGCCAACCGAGCCGTCCTGGCGGAGCACCGGGAGGCCTTGCGGCAGCAGTTCCCGCTCGATGGGTCCGCGATTGCACGTGCCCTTCGGACTGCCCGGCTGCCCCCGGCAAGTGGGATCATCGTCCTGTAGTGGCGTCCCTCCACCGAACGGCGCCGGCGGCCGGGCGACCCGGAACGGTGCCAGCAAGGCCGACACCACCGACATGGACACCGATCCCGGCACCGATCCCCATGCGCTTGTTGCCGCCCCGCTCCGCCACGCCCTGACGAGCCTCGTCGTCCGTGGGATCGCCCTGGTCGGCGTGATCGGTACGCTCGCGGTGTGGATCGTGGCCGCCAAGCCCGATGCGGCGGGGCGCGACGCGGCGACGCTCCTCGCGATCTGCCTGCTGGCGGTCTACTCGGTCGTCGTGCGCGGGACACGGTTGGCCAGGGGCAGGCCCGCGCTCGAGGAACGCGAGGTCGCCTGGGAGCGAGCCCAGGAGCTGGACCGGGACGAGACGGCCCTGGCCTTGCTGGTCGTCGCGTGGGTGCCGGCGGCGGTATGGCTCGCGCTCGCGGTGCTGCTGTGGCCCCACCTCACCGACGCCGATCCGAAGACCGCGTCGACGTGGGCGGTGTTCGGGATCGCGGCCGCAGGAATGGCATGGATGGTGATGGTGTCGACGTGGCTCGACGCTGCCCGGGACGACCTCGCCAGGGCGGAACGCGACGCGGACATCCGCTTCCGGAGCTACTGGTCGAACCTCGGCCGCTGATGCGGTCGGGCGTGAGTGCCACAGACGGACTGCACGTTCGCAAGTCGCTGGTGAGTCGGCCCTGCTAGCCTCGGTACGTGCCCAACGCCGCCTTCGACCCCGAGACCCTCCTCCACGACCTCGACCCCGAGCAACGCGAGGCGGTCCTCGCCACATCCGGCCCCCTGGCCATCCTCGCGGGTGCGGGATCCGGCAAGACGCGCGTCATCAGCCGCCGCACGGCGTACGCCATCGCGACCGATGTCGTGCCCGCGGACCAGGTCCTCGTGGTCACGTTCACCGAGAAGGCCGCGGGGGAGATGGTCGACCGCCTCCGGCTCCTCGGGCTGCCAGGTGTGACCGCGCGGACCTTCCATGCCCATGCCCTGAGCCAGCTCCGCCACTTCTGGCCCAGCCGCCATGACGGCGCCCCGATGCCGGCGCTGCTGGACTCGAAGGCCCTCCTCGTGTCGCGGCTGGCCCGCCAGCTCCCCGGTCACTACCGGTTCACACCTGCCAAGGACCTGGCCGACGAGATCGAGTGGGCGAAGTCACGCCGCATCGCACCCGATGCCTACGAGCGCGAGGCAGCGACGCGCGACGGCCGCGAACCGCCCATCCCCATCGACCTGTTCGTGCAGGTGTACGCCGGCTACGAACGGGCGAAGGCTCGGGCGAACCGGATCGACTTCGACGACCTCCTCACCGGCACCATCGACCTGCTCGAGTCCGACGACGGGGCGGCCGCTGCCGTCCGCGCACGCAAGCGCTGGTTCAGCGTGGACGAGTACCAGGACACCAGCCCGCTCCAGCAGCGCCTGCTCGAGCTGTGGCTGGGCGATCGCGCGTGACCTGTGCGTGGTCGGCGACGAGGACCAGACGATCTACACGTTCACCGGCGCGACCTCCCGGTACCTCGCGACGTTCAAGGACCGCTGGCCCGGCGCGCGCGAGGTGTCCCTCGTCCGCAACTACCGCTCGACCCCCCAGGTGCTCGAGCTCGCCAACCGCCTGATTGCGGCGGACGGGAGGTCGAAGCGCCTGGTCGCGACCCGCGACGACGGCCCCACGCCCCTGATCTCGAAGTCGGCGAACGCGGACCAGGAGCTTGCGTCACTGGTGACCTGGATCCGGTCGCGGATCGGGGAGGGGATCGCGCCCGCGGAGATCGCGGTCCTCGTGCGCATGAACGCCCAGCTCGAGCCGATCGAGGCGGCGTTGACGGGCGCGCGGATCGCCTACCAGGTGCGTGGTGTCCGCTTCTACGACCGGCCGGAGATCCGCGGGGCGCTCGCCTGGCTCCGGCGCGCGGGCCTGGACGAGACAGGCCGCCGCCTCGCGAAGGCAATCCGGAGCGGTCTCACCGAGGCCGTCGGCTGGGAGGAGGTGCCCTCGGCCGAGGACCGTGGCGCCGAGGCACGGGAGCGCCAGGCCGCCCTCGACACGCTGGTCGGCATCGTGGATGGCATCACCATTCATGAGCCTGCGACCGATGCCCAGGCGGTCATCAAGGAACTGGACGCCCGCGCCGCCCATGAGCGCGAGAACGATGGCGCCGGGGTCAACCTGCTGACCTACCACCGGGCGAAGGGTCTTGAGTGGGACGCCGTCTACCTGCCGAGCCTGGAGGAGGGGTTCCTGCCCGTCCGCCAGGCCAAGGACGATGCCGAGGTCCTGGCCGAGGAGCGCCGCCTGCTCTATGTCGGCATCACCCGCGCCCGCCTCCAGCTCGCCATGTCCTGGGCGGAGCGCCGCGAGACGCGCGGCAAGCCCGGCCGACGCGAGGTCAGCCGCTTCCTGCTGGACCTGCGACCACGCCCGGGCACCATCGTCACCACCCATGCCGGCCCGCCGGCACGCGTGCGCCGTCCCGCGGACGGGACCACGGGCGACCCGGTGTTCGACGCCCTCCGCGCCTGGCGCACCGAGGCTGCACGCAAAGCGGCAGTCCCCCCGTACGTGATCGCGCACGACGCCACGCTCAAGGCGGTTGCGGAGGAGCGCCCCCGCTCGCTCGCCGCCCTGCGACGCGTCAAGGGCATGGGTCCGGCCCGCATCGAGACGTACGGCGACGAGGTACTGGCCGTCGTGGCCGAGGCGCTCGGGCCAGCACCCTGAGACGGCGAGAGTTCCAAGCGGGCCAGTGGCCAGCCCTCGCTAGGCCGCGAGGTCCCGACGCGCGAACGCGATGACCGCGGCGACCCAGCCCGCGACCGCGACGACCGCGAACAGCGTGAGGTCGCCGGCCGGCAGCGTGCCGTGGTCGATCAGCGTCGTGGTGTCGAAGTGGCCCCACGCGGACCAGCCCAGCAGCCACGCCCAATCGGTCGAGAGCTGGGCAACGACCCACCCGAGGTACATCGCGACGAGCAGGCCGCTCACGATGCCGGCGGTCCGGCCGCGGCTCAGGGTGAGCACGGCAAGGAGCGTTGCCACCCCCGCCAGCGCGCACCCGAACAACCAGCAGAGGACGCCGGCCGCAGCGAAGCGCGCCCCGTCGAACTGGACATCGACGAGGAGTCCTCCAGCCCAGATCGACCCGACCGTGGCTGCCGCGAGGATCGCGATCACGATGGCCTGCCCGACGATCGACGTCACGAGGTGGCGCGTTCGCGAGAGCGGTGTCGCGAGGGCGAGGTCCAGGAAACCCCGCTCCAGGTCGGCCGCGACCCGTGTGCCCCCGAGGATGGCGGTGATCGCTGCCATGATCGGCCACAGCCACGACGACACGTAGGTGGTGAAGAAGACGCCTGGATCGCTCAGGCTCCCGGTCATGCCGAAGGCGAGCAGGAACTCCTGCGGGAAGGTCTCCATGTACTGCCGGAACAGGGCGTCGTTCTCGACCATGATCGGGTACATCAGGGTCAGGATCCCGCCGTACGCCGCGAGCAGGATCGCGAGCCAGGCGGTGAGGCTTCGGCTGCGGCGGAGGTCCATGCGGAAGTCGGCCGCGGTCATGCCGTCACCTCGTCGATTGCGTCGTCGCGGTAGTGGCGCAGGAAGATGTCCTCGACGTCGGGTGTCGTGATCGCGATGTCCAGGACGCGGTGGGCGCTGATCCTCGCGAGGAGCGGGTTGATGTCGCCGCGGACCATGAGGTGGACCTCGCGACCGGTCATCGCAGCCACCTCGACATCGGGCAGGTCGAACGCGTCCGGTGCCGCCGGCTCCTCGAGCACGAGGTTGATCGAGCGCCAGTGGGCACCCAGGAGCTGGCCGACGCTGCGGACCTCGGCCAGGCGACCCTCGCGGATCATGGCGACCCGATCGCAGGAGCGCTCGACCTCGACGAGGTTGTGCGATGAGAGGAAGACCGTGCGGCCCTCCGCCCGGACCTCCGCGAGCAGGGCGAGGAACACGCGCTGCAGCAGGGGATCGAGGCCCGAGGTCGGCTCGTCGAGGACGATGATCGGCTCGTGGCCCATGAAGGCCGCCACGACGCCGATCTTCTGGCGGTTGCCGCGGGACAGGCGGTGGATCCGGACGCTGGGGTCGAGCTCGAGACGCTCGGCCATCGGCTGCCAGGCGCGCTTCGGCAGGCCGCGCAGGTCCGCGAGGTAGGTGAGCTGCTGCGCACCGGTCAGCTCACCCAGGAAGCCTGGGTCGGAGCCGAGGTATGCGACGTCCCGGTGGATGGCCGCGGCGTGACGGAAGACATCGCGGCCACCGATGGCCGCCGTGCCGCTCGTCGGCCGCAGGAAGCCCATCAGGAGCCGGATGGTGGTCGTCTTGCCTGCCCCGTTCGGGCCGAGGAAGCCGAAGGCCTCGCCCTCGAGAACCTCGAACGACACATCCTCGATGCCCCGGCGCCGGCCGTAGGACTTGGAGAGGTTCGTGGCCACGATGGCTGCGTGTGTCATTGGGACCTCCAATGACCTCGCGACGCCGCGCTGCGTCGCCCTGCCGCGCCCGTCGTCCGGCGCGCGCCACCCCGGCGGGCGCTTGGGCGGCCCGTCGTGCATCAGGTGGATCGTGGCGGTTGCGCTGCGCGCATGGCGAGAGTCGCAGCGCCCGTTTCAACCCTGCCGGTACGCGCAGGGCGCATGACCCGCGCAGGCCCTACGCGACGTCCTCCAGGGCCTCCTCGAACTGGCTCGCGTACAGGTCGTGGTAGAAGCCACGCGCGGCCAGCAGCTCGCTGTGCGTGCCCTGCTCCACGATCCTGCCCTGGTTCATCACGAGGATGACGTCGGCATCGCGGATCGTGGACAGGCGGTGCGCGATCACGAACGATGTCCGGCCCACCATGAGCGTCGCCATCGCCTTCTGGATCAGGACCTCGGTCCGCGTGTCCACCGACGACGTCGCCTCATCGAGGATGAGGATCGGCGGGTCGGCGAGGAACGCCCGGGCGATCGTGAGCAGCTGCTTCTCGCCCGCCGACACGGCGGTCGCGTCGTCGTCGAGGACGGTGTCATACCCGTGCTCGAGCGTGCGCACGAAGTGGTTCACGTGCGCCGCCTCGGCCGCTGCGTGGAATGCCTCCTCGGAGACGGAGCCCGCGTCAGCGCCGTAGAGGATGTTCTCGCGGATGGTGCCCTTGAACAGCCACGCATCCTGGAGAACCATCCCGAACGTCCGGCGCAGGTTGTCCCGGGTGAGCTCGCGTGTCTCGATGCCGTCGACCGTGATCCGGCCGTCCTGCACGTCGTAGAAGCGCATCAGCAGGTTGACCAGCGTCGTCTTGCCGGCACCGGTCGGGCCCGACGATGGCCACGGTCTGCCCGGGCTCCACGACGAGGGACAGGTCCTCGATCAGCGGCGTGTCCTCCAGGTACCGGAACGAGATGTCCTCGAAGGTCACACGGCCCGCGGCCGGCTCCTCGAGCAGGGCCGGGGCGGCCGGGTCTCCGATCTCCTCGGCCTCGTCGAGCAGCTCGAACACACGCTCGGCCGAGGCCACCGCGGACTGCAGGACGTTGGCGATGGATGCCACCTGGATGATCGGGAAGGTGAACTGGCGGCTGTACTGGATGAACGCCTGGACGTCGCCCAGGCTCATCTGGCCGTTGGCCACCTGGATGCCGCCGATCACCGCGATCGCGACGTAGTTGAGGTTCGAGATGAACGTCATCGCGGGCTGGATGAGGCCCGACAGGAACTGCGCGCGGTAGCTCGCCTGGTAGAGCTCCTCGTTGCGCCGGTCGAACTCGACGATCGCCTCGTCCTGGCGGCCGAAGAGCTTCACGATCGAGTGGCCGGTGTGCATCTCCTCGATGTGGCCGTTGAGGTTGCCGGTCCGCTCCCACTGGGCGGCGAACTGCACCTGGCTGCGCTTCGCGATGACGATGGCGACGACCATCGAGGCCGGTACCACGAGCACGGAGAAGAACGCGAGCAGGGGGCTGATCGTGACCATCATGATGAGCACGCCGATGACGGTGAACAGCGAGGTGATCAGCTGGGTCAGCGTCTGCTGCAGGGTCTGGCTGATGTTGTCGATGTCGTTGGTGACGCGCGACAGGATGTCGCCGCGGGACTCGCGGTCGTAGTAGGCGAGCGGCAGCCGGCCGAGCTTCTGGTCCACCCGTGCGCGCAGGCGGTAGACGGTGCGCTGGGTGACGCCGGCCATGATGTAGCTCTGGCCCCAGGCGAAGATCGAGCTCAGGACGTAGACGAGCGTGGCGAGCAGCAGGAACTGCGCCAGCAGGCTGAAGTCGATGCCCTGGCCGGGCACGAGGTAGGGCATGTTGGCGATCATCGCCGCCTGGTCCGTCTGGCCCTGCGCCTCGAGGGCCGCGACGACCTGGTCCACCGACGCGCCGGCGGGCATCTGGGCGCCCGCGGCGCCCGCGAAGATGACGTTGGTGGCGTTGGCGAGGATCTTGGGCCCGAGGATCGCGAGCACGACGCTCACGATGGCCAGGACCAGGACGATGACCACCCAGCTGCGCTCGGGGCGCAGCTCGCCCATGAGCCGCCGGAACGACGGCCCGAAGTTCGCCGCCTTGGCGGTCGAGCCCAGCATCGACATGTGGCCGCCGGGGCCACCCCCGGGCCCGCCGGGTCCACCGCCGGCACCGCGCCGGCCGCCGGGTCCGCCGGGTCCACCGGGTCCGCCGGGCCCCGCCGGGGCCGGTGCTGACGTGGGGCGCTGCATCGGCCCGCTCACGCGACCTCCTCCTCGGTGACCTGGGAGAGCACGATCTCGCGGTACGTCTCGCAGGTCGCCATGAGTTCCTCGTGGGTGCCGATGCCGGCGACCTCGCCGTTCTCGAGGACGACGATCCGGTCGGCGTGGAGGATCGTCCCGACGCGCTGGGCGACGATGATCACCGTCGCGTCGGCGAGCTCCCGGGAGAGGGCGGCCCGCAGTCGGGCGTCGGTCCGGAAGTCGAGTGCGCTGAAGCTGTCGTCGAAGACGTAGATGTCGGGCTTCTTGACCATCGCCCGCGCGATCGCGAGCCGCTGGCGCTGGCCGCCGGACACGTTCGTGCCGCCCTGGCTGATGGGCGCCTCGAGCTGCTCGGCCATCTCGCTGACGAACTCGCGTCCCTGGGCGATCTCGAGCGCGCGCCACAGGTCGTCATCGGTGGCCTGCTGGTCGCCGTAGCGCAGGTTGCTCGCGATCGTGCCGCCGAACAGGTACGCCTTCTGGGGCACCATGCCGATCCGCTTCCACAGGTCCTGGCGATCGAGCGCGCGGACGTCCTCGCCGTCGATGAGCACCTGGCCCGTCGTCACGTCGTAGAAGCGCGGCAGCAGGTTGATGAGCGTGCTCTTGCCGGATCCGGTCGAGCCGACGATCGCGGTGACCTCGCCGGGGCTGGCGTGGAAGGAGATGCCCTTGAGCACGGGCTCCTCCGCGCCGGGATAGCGGAACTCGACGTCGCGGAACTCGACCCGGCCGCTCCGGACCGGGGAGATCGGCGTGGGCGGGTCCCAGATGGTCGGCTCGGTGACGAGCACTTCGCCGATGCGTCCGGCTGACACGGCTGCCCGCGGGACCATCACGAACATCACCACCGCCATCATGATGGCGAACAGGATCTGGGTGATGTACTGGATGAAGGCGGTCAGGTTGCCGATCGGCATGGCGCCCGAGTCGACCCGGAACGCCCCGAACCACAGGACCGCCACGGTCGACAGGTTCATGATCAGCATGAGCACGGGCATGGTGATCGCGAACAGGCGGTTGACGCGCAGGCCCGTGTCCATCAGGTCGAGGCTGGCGGCGTCGAAGCGCTGTTCCTCGTGCTCCGTCCGCACGAAGGCCCGGATCACGCGCACACCCGAGAGCTTCTCGCGCATGACCAGGTTGATGCGGTCGATCTTGACCTGCATTGCCTGGAACAGCGGGATGGCCCGCTTCATGACCACGGCGATGAACACGGCCATGATCGGCAGGATCACGAGCAGGATCGCGGTCAGCGGCCCGTCCTGGCGGTAGGCCATGATCACGCCGCCGATCGCCAGGATCGGGGCGCTGATCATCATCGTCAGGGCGAGCAGCACGACCTGCTGCACCTGCTGGACGTCGTTCGTGTTGCGCGTGATCAGGCTGGCCGCGCCGAAGTGGTTGAGCTCCACCTGGCTGAAGGTCTCGACCTTGCGGAAGATCGCCGAGCGGAGGTCCCGCCCGAAACCCATCGCGATCTTGGCCGAGAAGTAGACGGCGACGAAGGCGGCCAGCATGAGCAGGAACGTGACAGCCAGCATCAGGCCGCCGGTGCTGATGATGTAGTCGATGTCGCCGGTCACGACGCCGTTGTTGATGATCTCGGCGTTGAGCTCGGGCAGGTACAGGTTGGCGATCGCCTGGACCAGCAGGAGGACCAGCACGAGGGCGATCGGGGCGCTGTAGGGCCGCAGGTACTGCCGGAGGATGGGGATCACTGCGGGTGCTCCTGGTCGGGAGTGGGGAGTCCGGGCCCTCGGTCGTCAGGCTCCGGGCGGGAGTGCGGGCGTGCATGCGCTCCCTGGCGCGCCGCATCGCGCGCGAGCCGACGAGGAACGCCTGGAGCTCGTCGTCGGTGAGGTCGTCGAGGAGCAGGCGCATGTGGTCCTGGCGCTCCTGGGTGACGCCCTCGACGAGCTTGCGGCCCTCGTCGGTGAGGACGACGCGCACGATCCGGCGGTCATCCTCGTCGCGGCGGCGCTCGACGAGGCCGCGCTGCTCCATGCGGTCGACGATGCCCGTGGCGCTGGCCTGGCTCACGTCGAGCGCCTCGGCGAGCGCGCGCATCGGCTGGGGACCGTCGGTCTCGAGCACGCTGATCACGTTGATGTGGATGAGCGAGATCCGTCCGCCGGGCCAGTGGCGCAGGTAGCGCATGGCCTGGGCCGGGCTGGGGGAGGGGAGCTCGCCCATGAGCTCGTCGAGGAGGGCCTGGCGGTCCGTGGTGTCGTCCTCACGCTTCGCAGGAGATAGAAGATCAATGCGAGCCGAAGGATATATGCGGCATGAAGGATGTGCAAGCGGCGGCGCTGTGCCGCCCGGGTCTCGCTGCGCGCCCGGTCCTGCTGTGCCCGCCCGGGCCCGCTCCGCCCGTCCTGCTGCGTGCGCCGCCCATCCCACCCTCGGTGCCCGCCCATCCCGCCCGCGGTGCCCGCCCAGTGGGCCAACCGGCGGGTGCCGTGCGATTCCTGCCCACGTGCTGGGCAGGAATCGATGGTCCAGGCCACTGGAGGCGACGGACGGCCCGCGCAGTGGGCCAAGATGACGGGGCATGCGACCGTTGGCCCACCCAGTGGGCACCGCGAGGGTGGCGGCATCCGATCAGGCTCCGCTGAGGCCCGGCTCGGACGATCAGGCTCCGCTGGTCGGCCCGGTCTCGGACGATCAGGCTCCGCTGGGGAAGGCCACCGTGGACTCGGCGCGCAGCCCGATGCCAACCTGGTCTCCGACGCGCAGCAGGCGGGCCGACGGACCGGCCTCCACCCAGAGCCGCAGGCCGGCGTCGGTCTCGACCTCGTAGAGGAGCTCGCTGCCGGCGAACCGGCGGGCGAGGATGCGGGCGGGGATGAGGGACGACGGCCGTTCCGCGGCGGCCGGGGCCACCTCCACGTGCTCCGGACGGATCAGGACCAGGGCCCGGGAGGGGTCGGCGCCGCCGGGGCCCGGATCGATCCGGACCCGGCCGAGCGGTGTGTCGGCGACGCTGCCCGACGCCGAGCCCGGCACGAGGTTCGCGACCCCGACGAATGTCGCCACGAACGGGGTCGCGGGCTGGGCGTAGATGACCTCCGGCGCGTCCACCTGGTCGATCCGGCCACGGCGCATGACGGCGACACGATCGGCCACCGTGAGCGCCTCACCCTGGTCGTGCGTGACGAGGAGCGCGCTGGTCCCCGACACGTCCAGCACCCGTCGGAGCTCGCCCCGGAGCTGGGTCCGGAGGCTGAGGTCCAGGTTCGCGAACGGCTCGTCGAGCAGGATCACCTCGGGCCGCGGGGCGAGTGCCCGTGCAAGCGCGACGCGCTGCTGCATGCCGCCGGACAGCTCGTGCGGGCGGAGGGCTCCCGCGTCCGGCAGGCCGACGAGCTCCAGCAGCTCGGCGACCCTGGTCGCTCCGCGCGGGATCACGGCGGATCCCGAAGGCCACGTTCTCCGCGACGGACAGGTGCGGGAACAGCGCGACATCCTGGAACACCATGCCCAGGCCGCGTCGCTCGGGCGGCACGTAGATCCCGGGCCCTTCCACCACGGATCCACCAAGCTCGATGACGCCCGAGATCGGGCCGGCCGAGACCGGCGACCGCGCGCAGGAACGTGGTCTTCCCGCACCCGGACGGACCGAGGAGGGCCAGCGTCTCGCCCGCGCGCAGCTCGAGGTCGACGCCCGACAGGGCATCGACCCCGCCGAAGGCCTTGTGGATCCCGGTGGCGCGCATCACCACGCCGGCCCCGTCCCGGACGGTCATGCCCGCTCCTCGCCGCGCAGGAGCAGCGCGACCGAGCCGAGCGAGAGGATCACGAGCAACAGCGCCGACGGGGCTGCCCGTGCGTAGAAGCCGTCGCCCACCGCTCCCCAGATCTGCGTGGCGAGGGTCTGGAAGCCAGTCGGAGCGAGGATGAGGGTGAGCGGCAGCTCCTTCGCCGTCGTCAGGAACACCAGCGCCGCGGCGGCCACGACCGCGGGCCGCAGGAGTGGCACCGTGACGTGCCGGAAGACGCCGAGCGGTCCTTGGCCGAGCAGGCGGGCCGCATCCTCGACGCTGGGGCTGACCCCACCGAAGCCGTCCCGCATCGGTCCCATCGCCTGGGGCAGGAAGCGCACCGCATAGGCGACGGACAGGAGCGCGAGCGTCTGGTACAGCACCGGGATGAGGTTGCTCGCGATGAACACGACGGCGAGGGCCACCACGATCCCGGGCAGCGCGTACGTGGTGGTCGATGCCGCCGAGACCGCGGATGTCGCGCGACCCGGCCAGCGGGCGACGAGGATCGCGAGCGGTGCGGCGAGCAGGAGGGCCGTCGCCACGGCGGCGGCCGCCGCGATCAGCGTGTTCCAGGCCGCCGCGGGCACGAGCCGGAAGGGCTCGCCGGCACCCAGGCCCCGGAGGAGCCACATGATCATCGTCCCCACCGGCAGCACGAGCGCGATCAGGACGACCGTCGCGCAGAAGGCGGCCGCCGGCCAGCGCCAGCGTCCGAGGGCCACGACAGGCATCGGCCTGGCCCGCGCAGCCCTGGGTCCGGCGCGGTACGTGCGGCGTACGCGCGCCTCCGCGACGGTCACGGCGAGCGCGACGGCCGCCAGGACCAGCGCGAGGATCGCCGCGAGCGACCGGTCGAACGTCGCCCGGTACTGGACGTAGATGGCCCGCGAGAGGCTGTCGAACTGGAGGAGCGAGACAGACCCGAAGTCCGCCAGCGCGTAGAGCACCGCGAGCAGCGCCCCGCCGGCCACCGGTGCCACGAGGGCGGGCAGCACCACGCTCCGGAAGGCACGCGGTCCAGTCTCGCCCATGGTCCGCGCGGCCTCGATGAGCGCGGGGTCCAGCCGGAGGATGGCCGCCCGCACCGCGAGCACCACGAACGGGTACGTCGACAGCACCAGCACCAGCACGGCGCCGGGCAGGCCGTAGATGTCGGGCAGGCGGTCGATGCCCAGTGGAGCGAGCGCATCGGCCAGGGTGCCCGACGGCCCGAGGAAGCCGATCAGGGCGAAGGCCAGCACATAGGACGGCACGGCGAGTGGCACGACCACGAGGACGGCGAACGCCCGCCGGAACGGCAGATCGGTGCGTGCCGTGAGCCATCCGAGCGGCAGGCCGAGTGCCGCCGCGCCCGCCCCGACCAGCACGGCCATCGCCAGGGTGTTGACCAGGACCTCCGCCGTCCTGGGCCTGAGCACCAGGTCGAGCGCGTCGGTGCCCGCCCCGCTGGCCCGCACCGCGAGGTAGGCGAGGGGAGCCAGCGCGAGAAGCGCCACGACGACCCCCGCCGCCATGAGGGCATGCGGGGGTCGCGCGGGACGCGGTCCCCGGGCCGGGGTGGACCGGCTCAGGGCTCGAGGGACGGCCATGGCGTGGAGATCCTAGAGGACGCCTGCCTCCTGGAGCAGGCGCAGGGTGCCTTCGAGATCGGCAAGGTCGGACAAGTCGAGGTCGGGGGACTGGACGCTGTCGAGGCTGGGCAGCTGGGGGTCGGGCGTGGCGCCCGATGCGAGCGGGTACTCGTAGGTCTCCTCAGCGAAGTACGCCTGGGCCTCGTCGGCGAGGAGGAACCGGACAAGGGCGTCGGCTGCCGCCGCGTTCTCCGCACCCTCGAGGATGCCGATGCCCGCGACGTTCACGAGGGCCCCCGGATCGCCGCCCGGGAAGAAGTGGTTCTCGACCGGTAGCTCGGCGCCGGCCTCAGCCTCCGCCTGGAGCAGGTAGTAGTGGTTCACGAGCGCGACGTCCACCTCGCCCGCAGCAACGGCCTGGAGGGCGGCGGCGTTGCCGTCATAGACCTTGGGCTCGTTCGCCTGGACGTCCTTGAGCCACTGGAGGGTCTTGTCGTCGCCCTGGGTCTCGCGGAGCGCGGTCACGAACGTCTGGAAGCTCGCGTTCGTGGGCACCCAGCCGATGCGGCCCTTCCAGGCGGGGTCGGCGAGGTCGAGCACAGATGCAGGGAGATCTCCCACGGCGACGTCGCGCGTGTCGTACGCCAGCACGCGGGCGCGCCCGGACACGCCGACCCACGAGCCGTCCGCCGCCCGGAAGCGATCGTCCACCGACCCGAGCACGTCATCGGGCAGCGTGGCCAGGCGGCCTTCCGCTGCAAGCGCCCCGAGGGCGCCGCCGTCCTGGGAGAAGAAGACGTCGGCCGGGCTGTTGTCGCCCTCCTCGAGAATGGTGGCCGCCAGCTCCGAGGTGCCGGCGTACCGGACCTCGGTGTCGATCCCGGTGGATGCCTCGAAGTCCTCGAGCAGCGGCCCGACCAGCTCCTCGCTGCGGCCGCTGTAGACCACGAGCCGGCCACCGGGGCCGGGGCTGGTGCCAGCGCCGGCCCCGGCCGATGGTGCCGTCTCCGCCGACGGCTGGGTGCCGCTCGACGACGCGGGCGTGGCGCCTCCGGAACCGCACGCGGCCACGGCGAGCACCGTGGCGGCGAGGGCGAGCGCGAGCGTGGGGGCATGGAGGGAGCGGCGGGACGCTGGGCGCACGGGGGACCTCAGGCGGGACGGCTTGACACCAGGATGCTAACGCACCTTGCCTCAATGAGACAAGGTGACCTGTGTACATGTATCAAGTGACCTTGATACATGCCCTTGGGTCCACGTGGCCCGGGGATGTCAGCCGGCGATCGCCTTCCGGAACCGCCAGGAGGCGAAGCCCATCAGGACCGCGCCGTAGACGGCCAGCACCGCCACGTTGGGCAGCACCGTCTCAAGACCACCACCTGTCTTGATCGTGTCCTGGAGGCCGAGCAGCGCCCACGAGTGCGGGATGAGCCGGGCGACGGACTGCATGACCGGCGGCATGACCTGCAGCGGGATCATGCAGCCGCCGAGCGCGCCGAGCGCCAGGCCCAGGAACACGCCCATCGACGCCGCCTGGTCCGGGTTCCTCGACGACGACCCGACGAGCATCGCCGCGCCCGCCGCGACCACGCCGAACAGGACGATCAGGACGCCCGCGGTCACCGGGTTGCCCCACGACACGCCGAACACGACGGCGGTGACCACCACGATGTAGCCCGCCTGCAGCATGGCCACGCCGAACCGCCCGAGCGCCTCGCCGGTGACGATCGTCCAGGGCGTGGTCGGCGTGGACAGCATGCGCCGTGACACGCCCAGCTGGCGCGTGTACACGAGGCGCCCCGCGGCGGTCAACGACGTCAGGAACGTGAACATGATCAGCTGCGTCGACGCGCCGAACGTGAACTGGCTGAAGCCCGCGAACATCCCGGGCTCGCCGACCACGACCACCTTCACCTCGACGCCCGGCACGGATCCCTGGCTGGCCCCGGCCGCCGCCTGCGCCTCGTCCCAGGTCCCGGCGTCCAGCGAGACCGCCACGCGCGCGGCCGTCGTCGCGGCCGCCAGCCGGGCCACCGCCGCCTCGACCGGCGCCCGCAGCCCGAGCGCCAGGCTGTCGTTGGTCCCGACGTACGTCACCTCGACAGGCTCGTCTGCCCGCGAGCGCCCCTGTGAACCCGGCGGGCACGATGAGTCCCGCCTCGAGCCGCCCCCGCTCGACCTCGCCGATCAGCGTGGCCTCGTCGGGGAACTCGCGCAGCTCGAAGCGCATGCCGTCCTCGGCGAGCGCCTCGACGAGCTGGGCGGCGGCGATGTCGCCGGGCTCGCACGACGACGCCCAGGCGTGCCCGTGAGCTGCCTCCGAACTGCAGGCCCAGCGCGATGATCACGATCGTGGGCAGGACGAACACGAAGAACAGGTCGGAGCGGTCGCGGACCTGGCGGAGGAGGTTGATCCGCGCGAGGTCCAGGGCCTTGCCGATGCCGCTCATCGGGTCACCGCCGCGCCGATGCCGCTCATCGGGCCATCACGAGGCGGCGCGCGCGTGCGAACCCGATCGCGCCCGTGACGAGGCCGATGGCCAGGAGCACCCCCACCGCGGGCAGCGCGGCCGTCCACGACGGGGACGCCCCGTGCATGTCGGCGAGGCCGCGCAGGAACCAGCCGTGCGGCGTCAGGAGCGCGAGCGTCTCCATCACCTCGGGCGCCTGCGCCGTGGGCGAGAAGGTCCCGCCCAGCACGCCCAGGGTGATCGCCACGGCCGAGTTGACGGCACCGGCCGCCTCCGCCGTTCGCGTGAACGAGGTGACGAGCGCCGTGATCCCGATGGCGGCCACGATCACCGCCAGGACCATCAGCGCCACGCCGGGCACCGGGCCCCAGTCGGCCTTGATCGCGAGCGTCGTCGCGACGATCAGGATCACCAGCGACACGAGCGTGAGCACGAAGGATCCGAGCGCCTTGCCCAGGAGCACCGACGTCGGCGCGATCGGCCCGGCGAGCATGCGGGCCAGCGTCCCGTTGCGCCGCTCCTCGAACAGGCTCACGAACCCCACCTGGGCCGAGAAGAACAGGAACAGGATGGCCATCGACGCGGCGAAGTAGGAGGGCAGCGACAGCTGGCGGAGATCGGCCTCGAGGTTCACCAGGACGACAGGGTCGACGGCGGCTCGTGCGGCCGCTGCCACCTGGGCCATGCGCTCGGGCGTCGGCGCCAGGGGTGCGTCGAGCTGGCCCACCGTCGCCATCGAGAGCTGCACCGCGCCCACCGCATCGGCGAAGCGCTGCGCGACGGACCGGGCGACCTCGGTGGCCAGGCCCTCGTCGCGAGCGCCCACCACCTCGACCGCCGAGGCCTGGCCCGCCTCGATCGCCATGGTGAGGCCCGCCGGGATGATGAAGGCGGCGTCGGCCGTCCCGCCCTCGACGGCCGCTCGGGCATCGGCCTCGGTGGCCACGACCGTGATGTCGGCCACCCCGGCCTCGGCCAGCGAGCCGATCACGTCCTCCCGGAGCACACGGCCCAGCTCGCCACCGTCAACGTCCGCGACCACGTACGTCGCGTGGAAGGCCACGGCGCCGCCCAGCAGCTGGCTGAAGATGAACGCGAGGCCCAGCGGCGCCACCACGGCGACGAGGAGTGCCGTCCGGTCCCGGACCCGCTGGCGCAGGTCCTTCGCGGCGACGAGGAGCGCGACCCGCAGCGACGCACCCACGGCGTCAGTCCGCGTCGCGCAACGCGCGGCCGGTGAGGTGGAGGAACACGGCCTCGAGGTCCGGCTGCTCAAGGGTCACGCCGCGGACGCTCGCACCCGCCGCCTCGACCGCCTCGAGGAGACGCGGCAGCAGCCGTCCGGCATCGGTGCACAGGATCTCGAGCTCGTCGCCCTTGACCCCGGCCGATCCGACCCCGCGGATCGCCGCAGCCGCCCGCGACGCGCGCAGGATGTCGCCGGTGACCAGCAGGTGGATGCGGTCCTCCTGGCCCACCAGCGCGACGAGCTCGCGCTGGGTGCCCTCGGCACGGATCTCCCCGCCGTCGATGATCCCGACGCGGTGGCAGAGGCGCTCCGCCTCCTCCATGTAGTGCGTGGTGTAGAGGATCGCCATGCCCTGCTGGCCCAGCAGTGCGATGGACTCGAGGATCGCGTTCCGGCTCTGGGGATCGACGCCGACCGTGGGCTCGTCGAGCAGGAGCAGGCGGGGCTGGTGGAGCAGGCCGATGCCGATGTTGAGCCGGCGCTGCATGCCGCCCGAGTAGCGGCTGACCAGGTCGCCGGCGCGGTCCGCGAGGCCGATGATGTCGAGCACCTCGCCGATCCGGGTCTTGAGCTGGGCACCGCCGAGGCCGTAGAGGCGCCCGAAGAACGCGAGGTTCTCCTTCGCACTGAGATCCGGGTAGATCGCCAGCTCCTGGGGCACGTAGCCGATGGCTGCCTTCGCCGCCACCACGCCCGTGTCGATCGGGGCGCCGTCGAGCGTCACCTCGCCGGCATCGCGCGCCAGCAGGCCGCAGACCATGGAGATCGTGGTGGTCTTGCCGGCGCCGTTGGGCCCGAGCAGCCCGTAGGTCTCGCCCTCGCGGATCTCGAAGGAGACACCCTTGACGGCCTCGATCTCGCCGAACCGCTTGCGCAGGTCGCGGGCCCGGAGCACCGTCCGCCCGTCGCCGGAGCGGTCGCTGTTGCCGCCATTGCCGCCGCCGTTGCCGGGGCGGTTGCCTGGGCCGGCAGGGGCGGTGGGGACAGTGGGAGTCCCAGGCGCTGCGTGGACCGCGGCGTCTGCGGCGATCTCCTCGGTCACGAGGTCCTCCAGTAGAGTGCTCTTCCCCGGCGGCCATGGTGCCTTGTCCGCGGGTCGCTCCGCAGGGCCGAACGGCACGATGGTGGGTGGCGGTCCTGCTTGCCCTTGACCGGCCGTGCGCCACGGGCCTACCGTCGCTTGCGGACCTTCCAGATCTCCTCGGCCGGCCACTGGCGGGCCCACGCGACGGGGACGTACGCGTACGTCGAGGTGCGCGTCCTCGGGCACCTGCGGCTCCAGCAGCTCCTCGATCTCGAAGCCACTCTCGCGGAACAGCCGGATCCACTCGCCGTGGGCCAGGTGGAACTCGTACGGAGGTCTCGCCCTCCCACTGCACGCGGTGCATCCCGAACTGCGGACGCAGGAGCTGATCGCCCACGGGTGCTTCGGCGTCCGGCGGAGCGGTCAGCTGGGTGAGCAGCCCGTTGGTGAGCACGTGGAGGCGGCCGCCGGGACGGAGGAGGCGGGCGGCCTCGGGGACCCACGCGTACGGGTCGGCCCACAGGACGGCGCCGTACTCGCTGATCGCGAAGTCGAAGGAGGCGTCGGGGTAGGGGACCCGCTCGGCGTTGCCCGAGCAGCAGCGGGAAGTCGATGCCGTGCTCGCGCTGGAGCCGGGCGGCGGTCTCGAGCTGCTTGGGCGAGTTGTCGATGCCCACCGACCGGGCGCCGCGCCGGGCGAGCCAGGCCGACACGTACGCGGTGCCGCAGCCCAGCTCGATGACGTCGAGCCCGGCGAGGTCGTCGGGCAGCATCCCCACCTGCGACTCCGGGAACCCGAAGATGCCCCAGGTCTCCTGGCCGGGCATGCACGCCCACGCGCGCTCGCCCGCGGCGACGTACTCGGGTGCGTAGCGGTCCCATGCCTCGCGGTTGGCCGCGACGTGCTCGGGAAGCTCGTCCGGGCTCGTGACCGGGAGCTCGTCCGGATCCGGGGTCATGCTCGTACTCGTGCTCATGGATCAGCCCTCCCCGAGGTGCAGGCGGCGGGCAGCCGCGAGGTCGTCGAGGGCCCGTTCGTCCACCGCCTTGAGGCTGACCTGGAGGTGTCCGACGCCCTCGTCGCGCCACCGGTCGAAGGCGCGTGCGACCTCGCCGCGGTCGCGGCCGGGGAGTGCCGGGGGCCCGTCTGACGCGCGCGCCGTGGCGTCGGTGTCCACGCTGATGCCCACGGTGACCTCGAGCGTCGCGGGGTCGCGGCCCTCGGCATCGCAGGCGGTGCGGAGGTCGGCCCGGCGCTGGGCGAACCGTTCGTCGGGATTGGCGAACCAGGCCGTGTTCCAGGCGTCGGCCCAGCGGGCCGTCAGGCGCAGGACGCGCTCGCCCTTGGCGGCGACGAGGATCGGCATGGCGCCCGTGCCGGAGGTGCTCGATGTGCCGGAGGTGCCGGTGGGGTCACCGGGCCGGCGGGGCGGCGGAATCAGCACGGCGTCGTCGACCTGGTGATAGGTCCCCGTGACGGTCACGCGCTCGCCGCGCAGCAGCGGCACGATGATCCGGAGCGACTCCTCGAACCGGCTCGCGAGATGGTCGAAGGGATAGCCGAACGCGCGGTACTCGGGCTCGTGCCAGCCCGTGCCGAGGCCCAGCGTCAGCCGGCCGCCGGCGACCTCGTCCAGCGTGGCCGCCATCTTGGCGGTGAGCGCCGGCGGGCGGAAGCCCGTGCCCAGCACGATGGTCCCGAGACCGATGCATTCGGTGCTCGCGGCCACCGCCGTCAGGATCGTCCAGGCCTCGTGGATCCCGTCCTCCTCGATGACCCCATGGGCATCAGGGATGCGGAAGACCAGGTGGTCGTAGGCCCACAGGCTGTCGAGCCCGGCTGCCTCCGCGTGGCGGGCGAGGTCGCGGATGCGGGTCCAGGCGATCGCGCCCGGTCCGTCGGAGCTGCCCTGGGGCAGGACGATGCCGATCTTCATCGGCGCATCCTACGCCCCCAAGGAACGAGGGCACCGGGCCATCGCCCAGTCCCGTGCGCGGTTGATGCGCCAGCGACTCAATCTGCCACAGGGCGTGCGTGACCGCTCCGCGAAAGCCGACCTTCGTCGCCCGATCGTGCGGGGAGAGACTGGAAGTGATGCGCAGGTGACTCACATGCGCCGGCAGCAGGTTCCGGCCCCGAGACCCAGCCGGATCCTGATCAGATCCGGGAAAGGATCTCCGCCTTCTTCGCCTCGAACTCCTCGGGCGTGATCACACCCTGGTCGCGGAGCTCCGCGAGCTTGACGAGGCGGTCGGCCTGGTCGTCCACCTGCTCGCCGAGCGTCGGCGCCGGGGCCGGCGCCGGTGCGATCGGCGCCGCGGCCGGGGCGGGTGCGGCCGCCTGGGCCGGAGCCTGCCTCGCCATCTGCTCCTCGACCTTGACGCCCATCATCGTGCTGCGGAACTCGGACGGGTGCGTGATGCTCGTGAACTCGTCGGCCCCCGCGTCGCCCGACTGGGTGAAGATCTTCACGTCGCCGTAGCCCAACCGCCCGCCGATCACGCCGACACTGAGCTTCACGTCCGACACCGCGCTCAGCAGCGTCTCGGAGGTGCGCTTCTGGACGAACGCCCTCGGAGCGGAGCACGCGCAGGTTCGTGACGGCGAACTCCGCCGTCCGCCACACCACGATGTTGTAGACGATGCCGGCGATGCCGCCGATGAGGAGCACCCAGCGCAGGATCGCGACGAGCGTGGAGAACAGGTCGACCGCCCCGGCGATGATGCCGTCGCCGGTGCTCGTGGGGTTCCAGTACCAGAGGAGCAGGCCGCCCAGGATCATGAGGGCAGGGATCCAGGAGTCACGCACGGGGGCGATCCAGTGCTTGCGGGCCTCGAGCAGGACCTTCTCGTTGGCCAGCAGGTTCTCTTGGACGTAGGACATCGGTGGCTCTCCCTCAGGTGCGCATCGCGTCATGCAAGTCTGCCGGATGGCGCACGTCGCGGGAAGCCCCGTCGACCACGCGGCGACGCAGCCGTCGCGCACCATCCGCTGCCGCCTGGAAGCCGCTACGGGCTGCCGGCTACGGGCTGCCGGCTGTCGGCGCTGCCGGCTGCGGGCTGCCGGCTATGGCGCCCCGATGCGCGCCCACCGTGCGTACCGGCGGGTGCCCTGCAATTCCTGCGCGCCGGGCGTGCGGAAACCGCAGCCTTCCGGCCCGGGAGGCCCGGACCTGCGCGCTGGAGGGGCAGGAATGATGGGTCACGCTCCCGTTGGCGCGCTGGGCGCGCACCGGTGGGGACGAGGACAGGTGCGAGGACGGGGCGGTCGTTCAGGACCAGCCGTCACGCCCCGTCAGGCCTGCTCGCCGCGCCGGTACGGGAGCCCGATGGCGGCCGGCGGCCGCAGGTTCTGGCTGGCCAGCGCGAGCACCACGAGCGTCGTGACCTGGGGCGCGAAGGCCACGAACTCCGGGGGCACGACGCCCACGACGCGTGAACCAGCCGATGCACGCGGCGGCGAGCCCGGCATAGACCGCCCCGGTCGCCGTCGCGGCGTCGCCGGAGCCGGACGAGCGCGAGGCCGAGCAGCAGCAGACCGCCGGCGACCAGCAGCGCGTCGATCGTGGACTCCTGGCGCGTCCGGAGCGCGTCCGTGAAGCCGAACAGGTACGCCCCGATGGCCGTGGGCACGCGCCTGCCAGTTGCCGAAGATGACCGTGGCCATGCCGATGAACCCGCGGCCGGCCGGTCTGGCCCTCGCGTGTAGATGCTCGACGCGACCATCACGAGGTACACGCCCGCCGAGCGCGCCGAGCGCGCCCGCTCACCGCGAGCGCGAGGTAACGGTAGCGGTTCGGGTTGACGCCCAGCGCGTCCTCGGCAGTCGGGCGCCTCGCCCGCGAACCGGATCCGCAGGCCCAGCCGCGTCCGGCACAGCACGATCCAGGCCGTGACCGGGACGGTCGCGAAGGCGAGGATCGTGAGCACCGAGACGTCCGTGGTCAGGCCCGAGGAGCACGCTCGGCCGCGTCGGACACGACCGGGACGCCGCGCGTCCGCACCGGCTCCAGCAGCGCCTCGGCGCCCGGCAGCGACACCACGGGCAGCGCCGGCACCTGCGGCGACTGGGTGATCGTGCCCGTGCCGACCCCGTCGAAGGCGAGCGCCGAGAGGAACCGCGTCACGCCCGCCGCGAGCAGGTTGAGCGCGAGGCCCGCGACCGCCTGGTCCACCCCGAACCCGACCGTCAGCACCGCCAGGACGAGCCCGAACACGGCGCCCGACAGGCAGCCCGACGGCCACGCCGGCCTCGGGCCCGAACGTGATGCCGGCCCACGCCCCGAACCAGGTGCCCGTGATCATCGCCCCCTCGAGGCCGATGTTGACCACGCCCGACCGCTCCGCCCAGAGCGCGCCGATGCCGGCGAGCAGGATCGGCGCCGTGAAGCGGAGCGAGGCGCCCGTCGAGCCCTCGGACAGGAGGTCCGGCGCGTCCGCGAGGTCCGTGATGCACGCGACAGCGCGGCGAACGCGAGCAGCAGCTCGCAGCCAGACGACCGTGCGACAGGCCCGCGACCCGGCGCGCCGCGCAGGGCGGCCAGCCGGGCCGTCACGCGACCGCCACGCCGGGGCCGCCGCGGCGGGGACCCGCGCCCGGCCGGCAGGACCGGCCGTTCCCTCGGCCTCGCCGACCCAGCGGGCCTGGCGGCGCAGGCTGGCCCGGCGGACCAGCTCGTAGGCGACCACGATCGCCAGCACGATGACCGCCTGCATGATCGTCACGATCTCGCGCGAGACGCCCAGCAGGTCCAGGATCTGGCCCGACCGCTCCATCGCCGCCCACAGCAGCGCGCCCGAGCGCGATGCCCACCGGGTGGTTGCGGCCGAGCAGCGCGATCGCGAGGCCGGTGAGCCCGAAGCCCGCCGGGAAGTCGAGGCCGTACTGGTGGCGTCTCGCCCAGCAGCTGGGGCAGGCCGATGAGGCCCGGCGACGGCGCCCGAGAGGATCATCGTGACCACGATCATCCGCCGCGCGTCCACGCCGCTCACGGCCGCCGCCCGCAGCGACCGGCCGCTCGCCCGCAGCTCGAAGCCGAACACGCGTCCGGTTGAGCAGGACCCAGTAGCCGATGCCGACGGCGACCGCGACGACGAGGAAGCCGTAGATCTCGCCGGCGTCCGTGGCGAAGCCGGGCAGGCGGCCCGACTGCGGGATCGGCGCCGTGGTGATGTTGTTGGAGCCCGGCGGCCTGCACGCGCGAGCCGCGCGGGCGTCAGGAGCCACGCGATGATGCCGGTGGCGATGCCGTTGAGCATGATCGTGCTGATGACCTCGGTCACGCCGCGGCAGCGCCTTGAGCAGCCCGGCGATCGCGGCCCACGCCGCGCCCACGACCATCGCCACGACGATCTGAGCCCGACGTGGAGCGGCGCCGGCAGCGCCACCGCGCCGCCCGACGACGGCCGCGGCGAAGACGGCGAGCCGGTACTGCCCGTCGATGCCGATGTTGAACAGCAGCATCCGGAAGCCGATGGCCGCCGCGATGCCCGCGAGGTAGTAGGTGATCGCCTTGTTGAGGATCGCGACGATGCTCGCCGGCCTGGAGCCGTAGGCGAGCGTCGGTCTCGCGCAGGACCGCCGGCCGGGTCGGCGCCGGACGCCGCGAGGACGCAGCGCCGCGACCACGACGCGCCGAGCGCGACGCGAGGACCGGCGCAGCGAGGAACAGCGGCGAGCCGGACCAGGCGCTCGCGTGCGGGCGAGGCCGCTCGCGAGGGTCCACCGCTGCGCGCCCAGCCGCCGAGCGCCGGTCATCGCCGCGCCCAGGAGGTCTCGGGCGTCGCGTCGGCTGCCGGCGAGCTCCGCCACGATCCGCCCGCGCAGCATGACGACGATCCGGTCCGACAGCGCGAGGAGCTCGGCCAGGTCCGGCGCTGAGCAGCAGCACCGCCAGCCCCTCGTCGCGGGCGCGCCCGAGCCGCGCCCAGATCGCCGCCTGCGCGCCCACGTCCACGCCGCGCGTCGGGTGGGCGGCGAGCAGCACGCGCGGCGATCCGGCCAGCTCGCGGCCCACGATCAGCTTCTGCTGGTTGCCGCCCGACAGCGCCGACGCCGCCACGTCGATCGAGGGGGTGCGCACGTCGGCCTCGGCGCACGAGTCCGCGCGTGTCCGCGCGCGCGACGCCCCGGTCGCAGCCAGGGCCCGCGGCTCACGCGGCGGCTGCGTGCTGGTGGCCCAGGATCGCGGTTCTCCCACAGGGGCGCGTCGAGCAGCAGCCCCTCGCGCTGGCGGTCGGCCGGGATGTACGCGAGGCCCAGCGCGCCGCCGGTCGCGCCGTGGACCGTCCGCGTGACGTCCTGCCCTCGAGCGGCACGCCGGCCCGCGGTCCGGCGCGGCGCAGCCCCAGGACCACCTCGACCAGCTCGGCCTGGCCGTTCCCCTCGACGCCCGGCGACGCCCACGATCTCGCCGCGCGCGCACGCGCAGGTCGACGTCGCGGAGGCCGGGCCCGTGCCCGTCGCGAGCGACGATGCCGAGCGCCTCCACCTCCAGCGCGACCTCGTCCCGCGGATCGGCGCTCGTCCGCGGCCGACCGCTCGGGCAGATCGGTGCCCGATCATCAGGCGCGCGAGCGTCGTGCGCGTCGGTGACGTCCGCCGGGTCGACGTGGCGACCACGCGCCCGGCGCGCATCACCGTGATCCGGTCCGCGACCGCGAGCACCTCGTCGAGCTTGTGGGTGATGAACACGACCGTGAAGCCCCCGGCCGCGAGGCGCGCGCAGGTTGCCCATCAGCTCGTCGGACCTCGCGCGGGACGAGGACGGCGGTCGGCTCGTCGAGGATGAGGATGCGCGCGCCGCGGTAGAGGACCTTGAGGATCTCCACCCGCTGGCGCTCGCCGACCGCCAGAGCCGCTCCACGCGTGCGTCCGGGTCCAGCGCCAGGCCGTAGCGCGCCGCGAGGGCGGCGAGGTCCCGCGCGGCCCGGCTGCCAGGTCCAGCGCGCACGCCCGTCGCCGGCTCCGCGCCGATGACCACGTTCTCGAGCGACCGTCAGGTTGTCGGCCAGCTCGGGGTGCTGGTGGACCATGCCGATGCCCAGGCGGATCGCGTCGGCGGGCGAGCGCGAGCCGGACCGGCGCGCCCGTCGACGCGGATCTCGCCGGCGTCCGGTCGGTGCGAGGCCGTACAGGATGCGCATGAGCGTGGACTTGCCGGCGCCGTTCTCGCCGACGATCGCGTGGACCTCGCCCGGCCGCACGTCGAGGTCGACGTCCGCGGTTGGCGACGACGCCCGGGAAGCGCTTGCGTGATGCCCGCGCAGCTCGATGACGGGCGGGAGCATCGCTGGTCGCCCTGGGGACGGCGTTGCCGCCGGCCCCATCCGGGTCCTCGCGGCCGGGCGGGGCGACCATCAGGGCGTCGAGGGGACGATGATCTCGCCCGACGATGATCCTGCGGCGCCCAGGCGTCGATCTCGTCCCGGATCGGCGTCGACGAAGCCGCCGGACGTCGCGTAGCCGACGCCGCCGCGAGGCCAGGTCGAAGACCGACTCGCCGCCCTCCGCGCCGTGCCCTCGGCGACGGACCGCACGAACGCGTACGTGCCCACGTCGGCGTTCTTGAGCATCGAGGTCAGGATCGAGCCGCGCAACGCCTCGTCGGTGGTGAGGTACTGGTCGTTGTCCACGCCGATCGCCCACGTGCCGCGGTCGTGCGCCGCGTCGATGACGCCCATGCCCGATGTCGCCGGCCGCCGCGAAGACGACGTCCGCGCCCTGCGTCGAACATGCCGAGCGCCGCCTCCTTGCGCCTTCGCCGGATCGTCGAAGCCCGCGTAGTCGGGTGGCTGCGTGAGGTAGGCGGTCAGGACCTCGGCGTCCGGGTTGACGGCCCTGGCGCCCGCGGCGAAGCCGGCCTCGAAGCGCTGCAGGAGCGGGATCGGCACCGCGCCCACGAAGCCGACCTTGCCCGTCTTCGACGGTCAGGGCCGCCGCCACGCCCACCAGGAAGGAGCCCTGCTCCTCCTTGAACGTGATGCCCGACGACGTTGGGAGCGGCGACGGTGGCGTCGTCCACGATGCCGAACCAGGTGTCCGGGAACTCGGCGGCCACCGTGGCCAGCGGACCGGCGTAGCGTGAAGCCGACCGCGACGATCGGGTCGTAGCCGGACTCGGCGAGCAGGCGCAGGCGCTCCGCGCGGTCGGCGTCCGTGTCGTCGGGCTTGGCGGTGACCTCGATGAGCTCCGCGCCCAGCTCGTCCGCCGCCCGCTTCGCGCCGTTGTAGGCGAGGTCGTTGAACCCGCCGTCCCCGCGGCCCGCGAGGTCGTAGGCGACCGCGACCTTCTCGAGGCGCGGTGGGCCCGCAGGCGTGGGGACCGAGCGCCCGAGGGCACCGCCGCCGTTGCCTCGCCGCCGGGCTGTCGGGGACGCGGCGTCGGGCGTTCCGGGCACGCCGTGCTCGCCGGAGCAGGCGGCGAGCACCAGCCCGAGGCGCCAGCGCGAGGACTGCGGGCGAGGCCAGCGTGGCATGTGTCGGGTTCCTGCTCCGTCGTCGGTTCCTGCTTCATGGGGAGGCCAATGGTATGCGCCCGCATACACGCCTGTGACGGCGCCTGGCCGACAATGGGCGCGCATGATCCAGCACACTCGCCCGCCGCCAGCGCTCGCCGCGTCGACCCGCGGCTTCGTCGTCGGCCTCGGCATGGCCGTGGGCCTGTGGGTGGTGGTCATCGCTCTGTCCGACCCGACGATCAACGTGAGCGAGCCGTTCAGCGGCACGTTCGTGACCGCCCAGGACGCCCGCTCCTACTACGGTTTCGACTACACCGACCTCTACGCGGGCCGGGCGGAGTGGAACGAGATCGGCGCGTACCCGTACTCGCCGGCCTTCGCCCAGCTGCTCTGGCCGCTCAACCTGCTGCCGTGGCCGGTGTTCGTGGCGGCCTGGACGGCGATCCTGATCTGGGCGGCCTACCGGCTGACCGGACCGGACCTGTTCCTGGCTGGGGCTCGTCGTCGCCGCCCTGGAGATCGCCGGCGGCAACATCTCGCTGCTGCTCACGGTGGCCATCGTCGAGGGGTTCCGGCGGCCGTGGACGTGGTCGTTCGTGCTGCTCACCAAGATCCTGCCGGGTGTCGGCGCTGCTGTGGTTCGCGATCCGCCGGGAGTGGCGGGCGCTCGTCGATCGCCCTGGGATCCACGGCCGCGATCGTGGCCGTCTCGTTCCTCGCGGCGCCGAGGCCTGGCCCGACTGGATCGACCTGCTCCTCGCGAACACCGGCAAGAGCGGCACCTGGGCCGCAATCCCGGTCCCGCTCGTGGTGCGCGGACCGATCGGCGTCGCGCTGATCGCGTGGGGCGCGCTGCGGAACCAGCGCTGGATGGTGCCGGTGGGCACGATGCTGTGCCTGCCCGCGCTGTGGTACGGCTCGCTGACGATGCTGCTGGGCGTGATCCCGCTCACGACGCCCGAGGAGCGGGCCGCGCATGGGCACGGGTGCGGCACCCCCGTCGGGCACGCGCGGCCGAGGGCCCGTAGGCCTCCGGTCTGTCCCCGCCGTCCTTCCCTCCGGTCCGTCCCCGCCGTGATGCGCCTGTGACTCATCTGGCGGTGGCGCGTGCGTGATCGGGCCGCGAAACCCGACCTTCGGTGCTCGATCGTGCGGGGCCGACGTGGATCTGATGCGCAGGTGACGCAGATCCGGCTGCACCGGGATTTGCAGGACCCAGGGGCCCGCGACCCTCAGGACGTGGCGACGACCTCGGCGAGCGCGTCCGCGAACGGGTCGAGGTTGGCGGCCGTGAGCCCGGCGACGTTGATCCGGCCCGCGGCCGACCACGTACACGCCGTACTCGTCCTTGAGCCGGGCCACCTGGTGCGCGGTGAGGCCCAGCAGCGCGAACATGCCGCGCTGTGATGGCGATGCCGCTCCAGTCGCCGGGGATCGACCGGGCCTCGAGCGCCGCCACGAGCGCACGCCGGTTGTCCTTGATCCGGTTGCGCATCGCAGGCGAGCTCGACCTCCCACCGGGCACGCAGCCCGGCGTCGGAGAGGATCGTCCGGACGATGTCGGCGCCGTGCGCCGGCGGGTTCGAGTAGTTGACCCGGATCGCGACCTTGACGTGGCTCTGGACCGCCTCGGCGTCCTCCGCGGAGCGCGCGATCACGAGCATCGCCCCGACGCGCTCCGAGTACAGCGAGAACGTCTTCGAGAACGACGTCGAGACGAGCAGCTCCGCGCCCGGCCGGACGAGCTCGCGGAGGCCCGCGGCATCCTCGACCAGGCCGTCGCCGAAGCCCTGGTAGGCGAGGTCCACGAGCGGCAGCAGCCGCCGCTCCTCGACGACGTCGCCGATCTGCTTCCACAGCTCGGGCGACGGGTCCACGCCGGTCGGGTTGTGGCAGGCGCCGTGGAGCAGCACGACGTCGCCCGGCGCTGGCCCCGCGAGCGCGCCCAGCATCGCCGCCTCGTCGATCCGGCGGCCGGTCTCGTCCGTGTACGGGTACGTGCGGATCCTGAAGCCCGCCGCCTGGAACATCTGCGGGTGGTTGGGCCAGGTGGGCTCGCTCATCCACAGCGTCACGCCGCCGCCGGTCTGGCGCAGCAGGTCCGCCGCGACCCGCAGGCCGCCCGTGCCGCCCGGCGTCTGGGTCGCGAGCGCCCGCCCGGACATCACGGCCTCGTGGTCGCTGCCGAGCACCAGGTCGCGAACGAGCTTGCGGTACGCGACCTCGCCGTCGATGGGCCGGTAGAGCTTCGTGCCGGCGGCCGCCGCCAGCCGTCGCTCCGCCTCGATCACGGTGTCCAGCACCGGGGTCGTGCCGGTCTCGTCCACGAACACGCCTGCGGCGAGGCTGATCTTGCCGGCACGCGCGTCCTTCTTGAAGGCCTCGTTGAGGCCGAGGATGCTGTCGGGCGGGGCGGGGATCCGGGAGAGGGACGGGAGCGACACGGGCGTGAACCTCGGAGGACAGGCTTGGGGGGCGCCAGAGGGACGATACACAACTGCGCGGGTTGCGGGCCGGTGACGCGTGGCTCGCGAACCCGATGGGGTAGGGTTCGGGCATGACTGCGTCCCCCGCAACCGACACCACTCTCGCCCCCGCACCCATCCCGTGTCGCCGTCGTCGGCACCGGTGCCGTCGGGTCCACGTTCGCCTTCGGGCTCCTGCTCTCCGGCCTCGCGTCGGAGATCGTCCTCGTCGGACGCCAACGAGCGCAAGGCCGAGGGCGAGGCGATGGACCTCACCCACGCCGTCCCGTTCGCCCGCACGGCCCGCGTCTGGTCGGGCCCGATCTCGGACTGCCGTGGCGCGGCGGTCACGGTGATCGCGGCCGGCGCCGCCCAGAAGCCCGGCGAGACGCGCCTGGACCTCGTCCAGAAGAACGCGGCGATCTTCCGCGACATCGTGCCCCAGGTGGCCGAAGCCAACCCCGACGGCATCATCCTGGTCGCGACCAACCCCGTGGACGTGCTCGCGCACCTCACCTACCGGATCAGCGGCCTGCCGTCGGCGCGGGTGATCGGGTCCGGCACGATCCTCGACACCGCGCGCTTCCGCAGCCTCCTCGCCGATCACTACGGCGTGGACCCGCGGTCGGTCCATGCGCACATCGCGGGCGAGCACGGCGACTCGGAGGTGCCGGTCTGGTCGTCGGCGAACATCGCCGGGATGCCCCTGGCGGAATTCGCCGCGGCGAACGCCATCACCGATGACGCGGACACGCACCGCGAGATCTTCGAGGCGACGCGCGACGCCGCCTACGCGATCATCGAGCGCAAGGGGGCGACCTACTACGCCGTGGCGGCCGGGCTGGTGCGCATCGTCCAGGCCATCCTGCGCGACCAGCGGACGGTGCTGTCGGTCAGCTCGCTGATCGAGGACTACTACGGCATCGACGACGTCTACCTGTCGGTGCCGACTGTCGTGGGCCGCGCGCGGGGTGGAGAAGACGCTGCGCCTCGGGCTCAACGCGGAGGAGGCGTCCGGCCTGCGGCGATCGGCGGCGCTGCTGCGGGAGACCATCGAGGCGATCGAGCCCGCCGATGCGACCAAGCCCGATGCGACCAAGCCCGATGCGATCAAGCCCGACGCGATCAAGCGCGAAGCGACCAAGCCCGAAGCGATCAAGCCCGCGCGGCCCATCGAATCCTGACGCCCGATATCCTCGGGTCATGACTGCCGCCACCCCCGATGACCTCTTCAACGTCGATGTCCTGACCGTCTACGGCGCCGACTGGTGTCCCGACTGCCGCCGCACGAAGCGCTGGCTCGAGGCCAGCGGAGCCGAGTACCGGTACGTGGACCGCGACGCCGACAAGGACCTCAAGCGCCGCCTCGCCGACGCGGGCTACCTCGCGATCCCGGTCGTGGTCTTCCCGGGCGGGACGATCCTCGTCGAGCCCTCCGACGCCGACATGGCCGCCGCAGTGAGCGCCGTCGCCGTCTCCTGAGCGCCGTCGCCCGTCTCCTGACCGCCGCCGTCTCCGGGGGGTCCCGAACCCCATCGAATCACGAAGGCCGGGTCCCTCGCGGGCCCGGCCTCGTCGTCGGTGGAGGATCAGCGCGCGGCGCCTACTCCGCGCCCTCCTCGTCGAGCTGCAGCAGCAGATCGTAGGCCTCGTCGCCCAGGAATGCCCGGGCGGACGCCTCGGTATCGGTTGCCGCATCCTCACCGTTCTCGTCCTCGACGTCGCCGCCGGCCAGGACCGAGAGCACCCGACTGGGCGTGGGCTCCACGATCCACTCGTCACCGTTGTCGGGATCGACATCGAAGAACGAGACCGACTCGATCTCGTAGGTCTGGCCGTCGGGGCGGGTCAGCGTGCACGCCCACGCCTCGTCCTCGTCCGCGATCGAGCGGACGCTGAGGGTGAGGCCAAGCGAGCGGAACAGCTCGCCGAAGGTGGTCGGGGTGCTCATCGGTACCTCGGAGCTCGGGTTGTTGAAGGCAACCGTACCGTGGCCGGGCCCGATGCGCTGCGGATGGCGGCCGCGCACCGCAACACCGGGCCAGTCGCACCGCGCCGCAGCCTACGATCCCGCCCATGAGCGATGCGGCAGCGATCTCCTACTGGCTCGAGACATCCGACGACGACCTTGCGCCGCGACCGCCCCTCGACGGATCCGTCGACGCCGACATCGCGATCCTCGGCGCCGGCATGACCGGGCTGTGGACGGCGCTCTACCTTGCGCAGGCGGGACCCGTCGCTGCGGATCGTCGTGGTCGAGCGGGACACCGCGGGGTTCGGCGCGTCCGGGCGCAACGGGGCGTGGTGCGCGCCGGACCTGAACATCTCCATGTCCCGCCTGGAGCGCCTCCACGGCCTCGATGCCGCGCGCCGCATGCAGCAGGCCACGTACGACGCCGTGGACGAGGTCGGCCGGGCCTGCGCGGAGGAGGGGATCGACGCCGGCTTCCACAAGGGCGGCGAGGTCATCGTCGCCCGCGGGCCCCAGGGCGTGCCCGGGCTCGAGGAGAGCCTCGAGGAGTACCGGCGCTTCGGGTTCGGCGACCGGTACCGGTTGCTGGACGCGCGCGAGCTGGGGGAGCGGATCCGGATCGCAGGAGCGGTGAGCGCCCTCGTCACCGACGACGCGGCCGTCGTGCACCCGGGCCGCCTGACGAGGGGCCTCGCACGGGCGGCGGAGCGTCGAGGCGTCGTGATCCACGAGGGGACGGCGGTCACCAGCATCCGCTCCAGGGATGCGAGCGGGCGCGCGGCCCTCGTCACCTCGCGCGGCGACGTCCGCGCGCCCGTGGTCGTGCTCGCCGGCGAGGCGTACCTCACCGAGCTCCCGGGCCTGCGCCGCCAGCTCACCCCCATCTACTCGCTGATCGTGCTCACGGAGCCGGTCAGCGATGCCGCCTGGGCGGAGATCGGCTGGCGGAACCGGGAGCTGGTCTCGTCCACCAGGCTGTCGGTGGACTACCTCTCGCGCACCGAGGACGGCCGCATCCTCTTCGGCGGGCGCGGTGCCCCGTACCGGCTGGGCGGCCGCATCCGGCCCGAGTACGACCGCCATGACGCGACCCATGAGCGGCTGCGCGGGTTCGTGCGCGAGTGGTTCCCGGTCCTCCGCGACGTGCGCTTCACGCACGCGTGGGGCGGCCCGCTGGGCATGCCACGCGACTGGCACCCGACGATGGCGTACGACCCTGCGACCGGCATCGCCACCTCCCGCGGCTACATCGGCCACGGGGTGTCGACGACGAACCTGGGCGGCCGCGTGCTGACCGACCTGGTCACCGGCACGCCGAGCGAGCTGCTCACGCTGCCCGTGGTGAACCACCGCTCGCCCAACTGGGAGCCCGAGCCGCTCCGGGCGATCGGCATCCGCTACTCGCAGTGGGCGCTGGGCCGCCTCGACGAGCGGATCGCCCGCACCGGCGAGCCGCCGACCGGCAGGACCCTCGCCGAGCGCATCGCCTCGCACTGACCTGACCCGCACCTGCCGACGAACCACGCCGTCGTCGTTGGCCGCGTGATCCTCAGATCGGGTCGCGCAGGATCGGACAGGTCATGCAGTGGCCACCACCGCGGCCGCGCCCGAGCTCGGAGCCGTCGATGGTCAGGACCTCGACGCCCGCGTTCCGGAGCAGCGCGTTGGTGTACTCGTTGCGCTCGTAGGCGATCACGACGCCGGGCTCGAGGGCGACCACGTTGTTGCCGTCGTCCCACTGCTCCCGAGCAGCCTGCGAGGTGTCGCCACCGGTCCCGATGGTCCGGAGATCGCGCAGACCGAGCGCGTCCTGCACGGCACCCAGGAAGGAGGGTTCCCGTCGCACATCGAGCTCGCCGGCTCGATCGGAGGGACGAATGGACCAGGCCCTGATCGCGTCCACCACCTTGGGGTAGAGGGTGACGCAGTCGCGGTCCACGAACGTGAACACGGTGTCGAGGTGCATGTGCGCCCGATCCCTGGTCATGCCGGCCACGATGACGCGGTCCGCGGCATCCGCCCGGAACAGGGCCAGCGCGATCTCCTCGATCATCTGGCCGGTCGTGCGCTCGCTCATGCCGATCGCGACCGTGCGGTTGCCGATGGGCATGATGTCGCCGCCTTCGGCGCTCGCCCGTCCGAACCCCTCGCCCTCCTGCTCGCGGGAGTACCAGAAGGCGAAGCCGCCATCGCGGAAGTCCGGGTGGAAGCGGTAGATCGCCTCGACGTTGAGTGCCTCGAGGCGTCGGGCCGGCCAGTACATCGGGTTGACCACGACGCCGCCGAAGATCCAGGCGGAAGGGTCGCGCGTGAAATAGGTGTTGGGCAGCGGCCGCAGGACGAAGTCGTCGTCGCCCATCGCGGACACGACGAGCGATCCGCGGCGGATCGCCTCGGCTCCCGAGTCGCCCGAGTGCGGGGTGCAGCAGCGCGAAGGCCTCGCGGGCGGTGAGCCCGCCGATCAGGTGGTCGGACAGGATGGCGGGCGCCACCTCGTCGAGGTAGTCGCGCACCTCCGTGGCCATGCCGGCGCCGACGGTGAAGTCCGACACGGCACGGTCCAGGACCCAGGCTCGAGCCGTGTCGTCGGCGAGCGCCTCGGCCAGCAGCCGTTCGAGGTGCAGGACCTCGACGCCGTGGTCCTCGAGGATCGCGACGAAGGCGTCGTGCTGGCGGCGGGCGCGGTTGACCCAGAGGACGTCGTCGAACAGCAGTTCGTCATGGTTCGCCGGGGTGAGGCGCTTGAGTTCGAGGTCCGGGTGGTGGACCATGACGCGCCGGAGGCGCCCGACCTCGGAATGGACGCCGAAGCGCGCTTCCATGGTGCTGCCTCGCTCCGGCACGATCCCTCCTCGCCTGGGCCCCGCGACGGTTGCCCGTTGCTCACAGCGTACCGTGCGAAAGCCTGGTGCAGGGATCCGGGGGTAGGGGAGCTAGACCGCGAGGTCGGCGAGCAGGCGGTCGGTGGCGCGACGGACCAGGGCGTCGGCCGACTCGCCGGACTTGGGGCTCGCCCAGCCGAAGGTGAAGCGCAGGCGCTCGCCACCGCGGGGCATGGACCGGGGCCCTGCTTCGCGGACCCGCTCCACGAAGTTGATCGCTGCGATCTCGTCCGTCTCCGTGAGGATCACGCCGAACGTGCTCGTCGCGATCCGCATGCAGTAGTCGCTCGTGCGCGACGTCCGCCGCAGGCACTGGGCCGCCTCGCGGACCGCGTGCCGGGCGACATCGATGCCCCACTGCTTCCCGAGCTCGTCGAGTCCTGCGAGCTCGACGACGACCACCGTGAGCGAGCGCTTGTAGCGGTAGGCGCGAGCGGTCTCGGCTACCAGCAGGCGCTGCCAGAAGTCCGGCCCCTCGAGACCGGTGAGCGGATCATCCCAGCCCGCCGGCACGGGCAAGCTCGCCACGACGGTCACCAACTCCTTGCCGCTTGCGCGTCGCTGGACGAAGCGACGCAGTGCCATCCCCGGCGAGGTCGATAGTGCGGGGTGGTGCGTCCTGGCGACACGACCCGGATGGCCGGTACCCCCACGAACGAAGGTACCGGTGCGCCGGGTCCTGTCGCCGGCCCGTGGGCTGGATCAGCCGACGAACGCCTCCACGGAGAGGTACCGCTCGCCGGTGTCGTACGTGACCGCGAGGATCCGCGAGCCGTCCGGCATCTCCGGCAGCAGCTGCGCGACCGCGGCCAGCGACGCCCCCGACGAGACGCCGACCAGGATCCCCTCCTCGGCGGCCGAACGCCGGGCCCACGCGTACGCGTCGGGCGGCGCCACCTGGATGATCCCGTCGAGCAGCTCGGGCCGCATCACGTCCGGGATGAAGCCGGCCCCGATGCCCTGGATCGGGTGCGGTCCGGGCGCCCCGCCCGACAGCACCGGCGAGAGCGTCGGCTCCACCGCGTAGACCTTCAGGTTCGGCCAGCGCTCCTTGAGCACCTCGGCCATGCCCGTGATGTGGCCGCCCGTGCCCACGCCCGTGACGATGTAGTCGAGGCCGTCGGGGAAGTCGGCGGCGACCTCCTCGGCGGTGGTCCGGCGGTGGACGGCCGGGTTCGACGGGTTCTCGAACTGCATCGGGATCCAGGCGCCCGGCGTGGACGCTGCGATCTCGCGGGCACGGGCGATGGCGCCCTTCATGCCCAGCTCGCGCGGCGTGAGGTCCAGCTCGGCGCCGTAGAGCTGCATCAGCTTGCGACGCTCGATCGACATGGACTCCGGCATCACCAGGATCAGCCGGTAGCCCTTGACCGCGGCGACGAGGGCGAGGCCGATGCCGGTGTTGCCCGAGGTCGGCTCGACGATCACCGAGTCCGGGCCCAGGATCCCCGCCGCCTCCGCGTCCTCGATCATCGCGAGGCCGATGCGGTCCTTGATGGAGCCGCCGGGGTTCTGGCGCTCCAGCTTCGCGTAGACGGTCACGCGCGGGTCGTAGAGCTTGTTCAGCCGGACGTGGGGCGTGTTGCCGATGAGCTCGAGGATGCTGTTGTAGGGCACGGTTGGACTCCCTTGCGTGAGTGTCGGACTAGATGACGAAGTCGATGGGATCGGCCATCTCGGCCACGGTGCGCACCTTGACCTGGCTCTGGTGGTACACGAGCGAGTTGGGCGGGACCGAGTGGGTCAGCCAGACGTTGCCGCCGATGACCGAGTCCGCGCCCACGACGGTGTCGCCGCCCAGGACCGTCGCATTCGCGTAGATGACGACCCGATCCTCGATGGTCGGGTGCCGCTTCGTGCCGGACGCCTGCTTGCTGACCGACAGCGCGCCCAGCGTGACGCCCTGGTAGAGCTTCACGTCGTTGCCGATGATCGCCGTCTCGCCGACGACGACGCCGGTCCCGTGGTCGATGCAGCAGCTGCGGCCGATGGCGGCGGCGGGGTGGATGTCGACACCCGTCCGGCCGTGGGCGATCTCCGAGATCATGCGCGGCACGAGCGGGATGCCCTCGAGATGCAGGGCGTGCGCGACGCGGTGGTAGGCGAGCGCCTGGAAGCCCGGATAGGCGAGGACCACCTCGGCCGTGCCATGGGCCGCAGGATCGCCGGCCTCGATCGCCTCGGCGTCGAGCGTCAGCGCCTCGTGGATCTCCGGGAGCATGTCGAGGAACCGCTCGGCGAGCGCATCCGGCGAGGCGGGCAGGCGGTCGCGGAGCGGGGCGAGGACCGGCGTCAGGGCGCGGCAGCGGGCCTCCAGCTCGGCGCGGATGCCCGTGGGTGTCCGGGGCGCGTGGCGGCCGTCGGGGAAGAGCAGCGTGACCACGCCGTCCACGAACTGGGCGACGAGCGCTCGATCGGGCAGCAGGCCGTGGAAGGCCTCCTCGTCCTCGGCGATGTGGTCGGCGAGGGACGCGAGGTCGGAGGGGTGGGGAACGTCGAGAGCGGAGGACTGGGGGTTGCGACGGGAGGACATGCGGCACCGCTTGCGGGCATGGACGGACGACCGGGGGTCGGTCGGGGAGTGCGGCTGCGAGGCGGGCTGCCGGGCGTGATGCCCCTGGCGGGGCACACCGTCGGCGGTGCGGTGGCTCGGCGGGTCGTCAGGCGCGGGGGACGCGGGACACGGCGAGCAACGGCGGCATCACAGCCGCCATGGACACGCGCAGGAGCACGAGTACAGGTTCACGGTGCGCATCGTGCCCGACTGGCGCGCGATCCGTCAAATTCCGACCAAACGACTAGGGTATGGAACGGGCGGGCATCGCCCGCCTGGTGCGCGGGCCCCGTCAGTCCGCCGCCACCACCATCGCGAGCCAGTCCAGCCCACCGCTTACGCGCGTGCTGTGGCCGGCCCCGTGGACGTCCACGTCCTCGAGGAGCACCGCCGCGCCGGGTCCGAAGGTCCGGGTCTCGCCGTCGGATGTCGTCGCCTCGACCGTCCCCTGGAGCATCACCACCCACTGGCGGCGGGGCGCCGGGTGCGGCGGCGAGTCCCAGCCCGGCGGCGCCCCGATGAACGAGACGCTCACTGCGGGTGCACCCTGCGCAACCCCGAGCGGAGGGGCGGGTGGCGCGAACACCGCCAGCTCCAGAGGCTCGGCGGCATCGACGAACCGGGTCCCACCGCCGGGCTCGTCCACGACGCGGACATACGGAACGCGCATGATCGTCCTCCGGCTGGTCAGGATGCGGCGGCCATCCGCGTCGCGGTTCTCCGGGCCAGCGCCATCAGGGAGAGCTGGGGGTTGACACCGGTCGCCGTGGGCATCGCCGACGAATCGGTCACCCACAGGCCCCGGACCCCGTGGACCTGGCCGTCGGGGTCGGCCACGCTGTCCCGCGGGCTCAGCCCGATCCGGCAGGTCGACATCTGATGGGCCGTGAACAGCAGCAGCCGGTTGGACGCGATCGGCCGGGCTGCGAGCCGGTCCAGGAACGGCTCGAACGGCTCACCGTCCGCCCAGTCGAGTGGCGGGGTGACCAGCGGCACGATGCGCCGCGCGCCCGCCGCCCGGTGGGCCTTCGCCAGCTCCAGCTGCGCGCGGCGGAGGTGCTCGCGCTCCCGGGCGCCCGGCGCGTAGTGCACCGTGACGCCGCCCGCCTTGTCGGCGACCACCCGGCCCGTGCTCGCGTCGCGCACGATGGCGATGAACGCGGCCACGCTGGCACAGCGGCGCATGTACTCCCGGTGGCTCTCGGGACCCCACCACGGGAACCCGGATGCGATGAGACCCGGATGTGTCGGCGCCGCCTCCATCCGGAAGCCCCACGGCCCGTCGATCTCGCCGTAGTGGTCGCTCATGACCGTCTGCGGCGCCCCTGACCAGGGCGCCAGCTGCTCGTCGTAGATGCCGCCGATCGCGGTGACCGGGTGGATGTGGAGGCCCCGGCCTGCCGTCTCACGGGCGATCCCGGAGCGGAGCAGGACGGCCGGGGAGAGGATGCTGCCGCCGGCCAGCGCCACCTGGGGGGCGCGGACGGTGATCGTGCCGCCCGGCACGTCCGCCGTGACACCGACGGCGCGGTCGCCTTCGACAAGCACTCGAAGCACGCGCGTCCGGTCCAGCACCTCGGCGCCGTTCGCGCACGCGTTGGCCAGCGACACGCGCAGCACGGACTGCTTCGCCCCGCTCCGGCAGCCCACCGCGCACGGACCGCAGTCACCGCAGCCGCGCACGGACCGCGGCATCGGCTGCCACGGGATGCCGAGCGCGTCGAGGCCCGCGGCGAGCTTCCCGTTCGGGCCGTTGAGGGCGCTCTCGGCGGTGGTCACGCCGATGGCCTCGCTGATCGCCGCGAAGTGCTCGTCGAGATCATCTCCGACGCCCGCGGCCCGCCACTCCTCGAGCACGGCGGCGG
Source organism: uncultured Chloroflexia bacterium (assembly GCA_963697365.1). GTDB lineage: Bacteria > Chloroflexota > Limnocylindria > Limnocylindrales > CSP1-4 > CAIXZV01. The sequence continues at coordinate 40,700 of CAVONT010000013.1, read as the reverse complement.
GAGGCCGGAGCGATGAGGTCCAGTTGACGACGGTCCCGCCGCCCACGGCGGCGCCCGCCCGGATCGAGATCCACCGGTCGCTGGTGGCCGCGAGGCCCCGATCCAGGAACAGGGCCCCGAGTCCGTCGAGCTCCGGCCCGCCGAACTGGTCCTCGGAGACCATCGCCGCCTGCTCCAGCACCAGCACCCGGCGGCCGGCCGCCGCAAGCTCCGCCGCGGCAACCCCGCCGCCGGCGCCGGATCCGATCACCACCACGTCGGCCTCGAGCGTCTCGCCGGCCCGCGGCGTGCGGACGCGGATCGCGCTCGGGCTCGCCTCGTCGGGCACCGGCGGGACGTAGCCAGTCGTTGTCCGCCACGGCGAGTCCTCGATGCCATAGGCGAGGAGCATCGTCAGGCGCTTGAGATCCTGGAACGCGGTGCGGCGGAGTGGCAGCGGGCTCGCGGCAAGGCCCTTGAGCCAGGCCTCGCGCCCGGCCTGGTCGAGCCGTGAGACGCGCACGGGCCGTCCGGACACCGCGAGGTTGCCGAGGCGGGAATCCGCGGCCCAGAGGAGCATGTCCAACTGGCGGCGAAGGGCGGGCTTGCCGAGCGCATCGACCTCCTCGAGCAGGCGCCGGTGGACGCCGAGTTCGCTGGCCGAAGGGAGGCCGTCGGCGGCCGGCAGGAAGGCGTCGACGATGGCGGCGAGGGTGCGGTCGGAGGGCATGCGCGGAGGCTACAGGTTGCGCCGGTGCCGGGAGCGAAGTCCCCGCAATGTGTCGCGGCACTGCCGGGTTCCGCCTCCCGCATGTGCTCTGACCATCTATGCTCCGCGCCAATGGATGACCAGCCTGCCCGCGACCCCGCTGCCCGCGATCCCGGCTTCGGTATCGCATCCGCCCACGACGAGCATGGCGTGCCCGTCCACCGCGGCTGGGCGCAGGTGGGCATCCACCACCGCTGGATGGAGCCATTCGTGCTCGCCCTGCTCGCGAGCGGGAGCGAGCACGGGTACGCGATCGTCGGGCAGCTGGCCGAGCTCGGGATCACGAACGGGCCGGTCGATGTGGGTCAGGTCTACCGGACCCTGCGCGATCTCGAGAAGCAGGGCCAGGTCGTGTCGAAGTGGGCAACCGGCAGCGGGCCGGCCCGCCGTGACTACAAGCTGACGCCCGCCGGGCTCACCGCGCTCGACGAGTGGGCCGCCGTGATGAAGGAGCGGGCTCGCCTGGTCGCGGAGTTCGAGGCCCTGTACCTCGAGTGGGTCACGCTGCCACGCTCCATCGCGTCCCGTGCCGCGGATGCTCGCGGAGGCTGACCCAGCAGCTCTTGTATCCATTCTCCGCCTCCTCTCGTCCTCCATGCAGAACCGCCGGCGTCCCGGCGGACGTAGCAGCAACCGGAGGACCAACCGATGCGCTTCCCGACCAACGAATCCACCATCGACCGCGTCATCCGCATCATCGCGGGCATCGCGCTGGTCGGTCTCAACCTTGCCGGGATCCTTGGCGGTCCGATCGCCATCGTGGCCTGGGTCGTCGCGGGCATCCTGCTGGTGACCGGTGCGACCGGGTTCTGCCCGCTGTACGCGCTGCTGCGCGTCCGCACCAACTCGTCCGAGAACGCGTGAGCCGCCCGTGACCGACGCCCTCGTGGACGACGCCCCGGACCTGGTCCGGGGCGCGTCCGCGGACGCCTTCGCCGACGCCCTCGTCGCCGCGCTGCCGCGTCTCGTCCGCCTCGCCACACGGCTGGTCCGTGACGCCGACGCCGCGGAGGACATCGCCCAGGAGACCATCATCGGCGCCTGGCGACGACGCGACCAGCTGCGCGACACGCGCGCCCTCGACGCCTGGTTGCGGCGCAGTCTCGTCAACCGCGTCATCGACCGCTCCCGGGTCCACCGCGACGAGGTGGACATCGACGCCGTCGAGCGTGACTGGAAGGACGACCACTACAGCGTCGCCCCCGAGCTCGTGCTCGAGCGTGCGGAGCTGCGCGAGGACCTCGAGGATGCGCTTGCCCGCCTGCCCGTCATCTACCGCGTGCCGGTCATCCTGCACGACGTCCTGGACTGGACCGCTGCCGACATTGCCCGCTCGATGGGCATCGGGCTCCCGGCCGCCAAACAGCGCCTCCGCCGCGGCCGGATGCAGCTGGTGAGCGCCCTTGCCGAGGACGACGGGCGTCGCCAGGCCAGCCTCGCCCAGCCGCTGCGCTGCTGGCGGGCACGCCGCCACGTCTCGGCGTACCTTGACGACGAGCTGGGTACGGACGACCGGGCGGCAGTCGAGGAGCATCTCGCCGGCTGCCCCACCTGTCCTCCCCTGTACGCGAGTCTCGTCGGGGTGCGCGCATCCCTGGGTGGCCTGCGGGATCCCGATACGGTGGTGGAGGCGGCGATGGCGACACGCATCATCGAGCGGCTGGTGGCCGAGCCCGGTCACCGCCACGGCGAGCGGTCGTGACCGAGACGCCGCGCACCCGCCAGGAACTCTGGGACGAACGGCATGCCGCGCGTGACCCCGTCGAGGACCACGCGCCGGACCCGACGCTCATCGAGGTGGCCGCAGGTCTCGCGCCGGGCGCGGCTCTCGATCTTGGCTGCGGGGACGGCCGCAATGCCGCCTGGCTGGCATCGGCCGGCTGGCGCGCGACCGGCGTGGACTTCTCCGCCGTGGGGCTGGCTCGTGCGGCGGCGCAAGCGGCGGACCGCGGCCTCACGGTGGACTGGGTGCAGGCCGACCTGCTGGGGTGGACGCCGCCTCGCGGTGCCTTCGACCTCGTCCTGCTCATGTTCATCCACCTGCCCACGACCGAACGGGCGCGCGTGTATGCGGCTGCCGCCGCGGCCGTGGCGCCGGGTGGCACGCTGCTGGTTGTGGGCCACGATCGGACGAACCTCACCGAAGGTGCTGGCGGTCCGCAGGATCCCGACGTCCTCTTCACCTCGTCCGAGATTGCCGCCGGGCTGCCCAACGGGTTCCACGTTGCCCGCCAGGACACCGTCCGACGTGGCAAGGCGCCGATAGGGGAGCGCGTGCCGGTCGACGCCATCCTGGTCGCCCGCAGGCTGCCCGCGTAGCGCCGCAGCTCCGGCCACGCCCCGGCGCTCCGCGTCACGCGCTAGCGCTCTGGCCCCATCGCCCGGCTGCCCACCTGGTGGGCAACCCAGCGCGCGCGCAGTCGTTTCTGTCCACCATGGGGGCCATTCCACGCTTCCCGGGCCCGCTTTCGTGGACACCTACCATCGCGGCAGACGCCGCTGGAAGGAGTCCGGTGGGAAGAACGTCGCAGTACAGCGCGGAGTTCCGGGCCGGCGCCGTCCGGCTCTGGCTCGAGTCCGGCCTGTCGTTCCACCGGGTCGCCGCCGACCTCGGCATCGCGTCGCGGACGCTCCGCAGCTGGGCGCGGGTCGACCATCCGCCCCGGCCGCGCACATGCGGGCGGACGCCCCCGCCGGGGCCGCCGGGCCGCACGGCTCGCCGGCAGCGCGCTGACCGCCGACGAGCGGGCCGAGCTGCTCGAGCTGCGGCGCCGGGTCCAGGTCCTCGAGACCGAGCGGGAGATCCTGCGAAAAGCCGCGGCCTTCTTCGCCCGGAGACCGAGCGGACCCGGTGACGGTGTTCCGGTTCGTCGAGCAGGAGAAGGCCGACTTCCCGGTGCGCGACCATGTGCCGCGTGCTCGGTGTCTCCCCGAGCGGCTTCTGCGCCTGGCGCGAGCGCGGGCCGTCCGCGCACGCGCGCCGGCGACCGCCGAGCTGACCGTGCTGATCGCGAGGCGCATCCACGGGGAGCCGGGGCACCTACGGCGCGCCCCGGGTCCACGCCGAGCTGGCCGAGGCCGGCCACCGCACGTCGGCCGCAAGCGGGTCGCCCGGCTGATGCGCGAGCAGCGGGCTCGCGGGCGTCCGCCGCCGGCGGTTCGTCACCACCACCGTCGCGCGACCCGGACGGCGGCCCCCGCACCCGACCTCGTCGACCGCGACTTCACGGCCCCCGGGCCCGACCGGCTCTGGGTCGCCGACATCACGTACCTGCCCACCTGGGCGGGCTTCCTGCTACCTCGCCGTCGTCCTCGACGCCTGGAGCCGCCGGGTCGTCGGCTGGTCGATGGCCGCCCACCTGCGGACCGAGCTCGTCACCGGGGCGCTCGACATGGCCCTCGCCCGGCGGCGCCCGGCCGCGGGCCTCGTCCACCACTCCGACCACGGCATCCCAGTACACCAGCCTCGCCTTCGGGCAGCGCCTCCGCGGAGGCCGGGATCGCCGCCTCGATGGGCACCGGGGCGACTGCTACGACAACGCGATGGCCGAGAGCTTCTTCGCGACGCTCGAGACCGAGCTCCTCGACCGCACCGACTGGCGCGACCCAGCCGAGGCCCGGGCCGACGGTGTTCGAGTACATCGAGGTCTTCTACAACCGCGTCCGGCGCCACAGCGCCCTCGGCTACCTCGCCCGGCCGTCTTCGAGGAGCGCTATCGTTCGATACCGGCCGACGCGGCCGTGTGACACCGACCGGGTGTCCACGGAACTGGGCAAGTCCACGGGCCCGAGACCCGCAGTTCTGCCCAGTGGCTGGGCAGGAATCGCAGGGCACCCGACCGTTGGCCCACCCAGTGGGCAGCGCGTGGTCAGTGGGCAGCGCGTGCTGCTCCCCAGCCATGCGCGGCCTCCGAGCGCCGCACCGTGGCGCGGGTCGAAGGGCCTGCCCCGGCCCATCCCGAACGGCACCCGATTCTCGTGACAACCGTCTCGTGCCTTATATATGCCAAGAGCATATACATAGTCACATCATGTATGACGACGCGACCGCCGAGATCGACCGCATCCAGATCGAGCTGATCCGTGCGCTCGCAGGACGGCACCGGCTCCGGATCGTCCACCTGCTGGGCGTCCGGCCGATGGAGGTCCGTGAGCTGTGCGCCGCGCTGGACCTTCCGCAGGCCGCCGTGTCCCAGAACCTGGCCGCGATGCGGGCGGCGGGTCTCGTCGACGCCACAAGGGAGGGTCGTGCGATCCGCTACCGGCTCGCAGACCCCGAGATCCTCGCGGCGTGCGCCCTGATGCGGGACGTGATCGTGCGCCGGCTCTCTGCCATGGGCAGCCTGGCCGCGGCCGTCGGCGACCGCGAGACACCCGGCCTCAACACCCCGATGCCGGGCATGACCGGCGCCACACAGGTGACCCCTCGATGAGCGACATCCTCAACCTGGTCCTGTTCTCCGGTACGGCGGACAAGCTTCACGCCGCCGCGACGCTGGCGGCCGGCGCCGCCGCGATGGGATCGCCGCGTGAACATCCTGCTCCAGTACTGGGCGCTCGACGCGTTCCGCACCGAGCGCATCGAGGAGAGCCACGGCCTCGCCTGGGACTCCACCGCGGACGGCACCAGCCGCCCGGTCCACGGGACCAAGTCCATCCCGTGGCTGGAGACGTTCCGCATGGCCAAGGAGCTGGGCGACATGTCCGATCCTCGCCTGCTCCGGCTCGCTGGACGTGCTGGGGATCCTGACGTCACCGCGCTCGATCCGATCGTCGACGCATCCGAGGGCGGCATCGCCACCTTCCTGATGGCTGCCGAAGACGGCCAGATCGTCTTCATCTAGGAGCGCTGTCGACGTGAGTGAGAAGCTCGTCTTCATGGTCACCCACGGGACCGACCACCCGGAACTCGCTCACCATCCCGTTCGTGATGGCGGGCGCCGCGCTGGCCTCCGATGTCGCGGTCGTCATGGGCTTCCAGGCAGACGCCGTCGAGGCTCATGCGCGCGGGCGTCGCCGAGACCGTGAGCGCGCCCGGGCTTCCCGCCGCTGGCCAAGCTCCTGCGCCGACGTCCGCGAGCTGGGCGCCTCGTTCCTCGTCTGCAGTCCCTGCCTCAAGAGCCGGGGCATCGCGCGCCGACCAGCTCGTCGACGGCGCCGAGATCGTCGCCGCCGGCCGGTTCGTCGCCGAGATCACCTCAGCCACCAACGTCCTGACCTACTAGGAGGAGCACACCCATGACCGCAACCGTCGCAGAGCTCGAGGCCATCACCGACGCCACCGTCGTCGACGCCCGCGGCACCGCCTGCCCCGGCCCGCTCCTCGAGGCCAAGAAGGGCATGGCCGGCGTCCCGGTCGGCTCCACGATCGAGATCTGGTCGACCGACCCGGCCACCAAGAACGACATCAGCGCCTGGTCCGCCAAGGTCGGCCACGACTTCCTGGGCGTGCTCGAGGCCGACGGCTACGACCGCGTCTTCGTGGTCAGGCGCAAGTAGTCCCGCGCATCCATCTCCACGCGCCGTCGCGGCGTCCTCCTCGGGGAGCGTCGCGACGGCCCCCTCCACCTCCAGGAGCACACCGATGACCGCACCCGTCGCGACCGAGCCCGCGGGCACCGCCGGCACCTTCGTCCCCCGGATCCTCGTGTTCTCGACGAACACCATCTCCGACCCCGGCATCGACCTCGCCGGGTCGCGCCCACTTCCACTACTCGCCCGGCGTCAACGTCATCGGGCTGCCGTGCACGAGCGGCATCCGGCCGTCCTGGATCCTCCACGCGTTCGAGTCCGGGTTCGACGGCGTGTTCATCGCCACCGACGGCGAGGAGTGCTCCTACCTCCACGACTGCGCGAAGCGCTCGAACACGGTCGTCCAGACGGCCCAGAAGGCGCTCAAGGAGCGCGGGATCGACGCGAGCCGCGTCCGCGTCGCCGCGATCTGCTCGGTCTGCGCCGAGCCCTTCACCAAGCACATGAACACCTTCTCCGCTGCGCTCGTCGCCATGGGCCCGGCCAACGCACGGGACCACCGGGAGCCCGAGGCATGACCGACAGCTGCGCCACCCTGCCCGACGCGCCCGCGAGCGCCGGCCGCGCTCGACTACGACGTCCTCGTCGTCGGCGCCGGCATCGGCGGCATGGAGTCCGCCCTCAAGCTCGGCGACATGGGCTACAAGGTCCTGCTGGTCGAGAAGGAGGCCAGCGTCGGCGGGAAGATGATCCTGCTGTCCAAGGTCTTCCCGACGCTCGACTGCGCCTCCTGCATCTCGACGCCCAAGATGGCGTCCACGATCCACCACCCGAACATCACGCCGCTACACCTACAGCCAGGTGGACCAGATCCAGACCCTGGCCGACGGGACCTTCACGGCGAAGGTCACCCGCAGGCGCGGTTCGTGGACATCGACACCTGCACCGGCTGCCAGAAGTGCGAGACCGCCTGCACGGTCGCCGTGCCGGACCAGTTCAACGCGGACCTGGTCGCCCGCCGCGCGGCCCACATCACCTTCCCGCAGGCCGTGCCGAAGAAGGCGGTCATCGACCGCGCAGGGCAGCTCGCCCTGCTCGTTCGCGTGCCCCGCCGGCATCCAGGCCCACGGCTACGTGAGCCTGATCCGCAGCGGCCTCGACGAGGAGGCCTACCGGCTGGTCCTCGAGGCGACGCCGCTCGTCGGCACGCTCGGGCGCGCCTGCTACGCCCCGTGCGAGGGCGAGTGCACCCGCGGCTCGCTCGAGGGCACCCTGCCCGATCCGGCGCATCAAGCGCTTCGCCTCCGACGCGCACGACGCGTCGGGCGCCGACAACGGCGTCGAGCGCCCGGCGCCCAACGGCAAGCGCGTCGCGATCGTCGGCTCCGGCCCCACCGGCCTCACCGCCGCCTGGCAGCTCGCGAAGCTCGGCTACGCCGTCAAGATCCTCGAGGCGGCCCCGGTCGCCGGCGGCTTCCTGCGCCTGGGCATCCCGTCCTACCGCCTGCCCGACGCCGTCGTCGAGCGCGACATCGAGAACGTGACCGGCCTGGGCGTCGAGATCGTCGACCGGCACGCCGCGTCGACGATCCCGGCCGCGCTCAAGGACGAGGGCTTCGACGCGGTCCTCGTCGCCACCGGCACCCACCGCGACAGCGCGCTGGGCGTCCCGGGCGAGGACCGCCTGGGCGTGCTCGGCGCCACCGACTTCCTGCGCAAGGTCAACCTCGGCGAGCCGATGGACCTCGCCGGCAGGAAGGTCGTCGTCGTGGGCGGCGGCAACGTCGCCATGGACGCCGCCCGCGTCGCCCGGCGCCTGGGCGCCGCAGTCGGTGACCGTCGCCTACCGCCGGACGCGCGCCGAGATGCCCGCCCACCACGTCGAGTCCGTGGACGCGGAGAAGGAGGGCGTGCACTTCCGGCTCCTGGTCGCCCCGGTCGAGGTCATGGGCAAGGCCGACGGCTCCGTCGCGGGCCTGCGCTGCGCCGAGATGCAGCTCGGCCGACGCCGACGCCTCGGGCCGCCGCCAGGCGATCCCGGTGCCCGGCAAGTTCGCCACCCTCGAGGCCGACGTGATCATCGCCGCCATCGGCATGAGCCGCCGACACGAGCATGTTCGGCGGCCGCATGGCCGTGCTCAAGAACGGCCGCCTCGACGCCGACAAGGCGACCTGCCAGACCGCCGCGTCGCACGTGTTCGCCGCCGGCGACGCGGTCAACGGGCCCACCGACATCACCCGCGCCGTGGGCGAGGGCCGCAAGGCCGCGCACCAGATCGACGCCTGGCTCAACGGTCGCGCCGTTCGACGACTGGGACGACCGCCTGCCGGTGGTCGACAAGGCCAAGGTCCTCGCTCGCCAGACGGCCTACGCGTTCGCGGCACCCACGCCCGACGGCATGGACCTGCAGCCGGACCCGGTCGACTTCCACGAGATCGAGGCGCCCCTCACCGAGGCGGAGGCCCGGCGCGCGTCCGGCCGCTGCATCGACTGTGCCGTCTGCTCCGAGTGCAACGAGTGCGTCGCGCGCCTGTCCGGTCGACGGCTGCATCGACCTCCGCGCCCGCGACGAGCAGATCGAGGTCCGGGTGGGCTCGGTCGTGGTCTCCACCGGCTTCAAGCTCTTCCCGGCCGACCTCAAGCCCGAGTACGGCTACGGCCAGTACAAGAACGTCATCACCGGCATGCAGATGGACCGCCTCCTGGCGCCGACGCGGCCGTTCAACACGATCCTGCGGCCCGGCGACGGCAAGGTCCCCGACCGCATCGCCTACATCCTGTGCACCGGCTCCCGCGACGAGCAGGTGGGCAACCCGCTCTGCTCGCGGTTCTGCTGCATGTACTCCATCAAGCAGAACCAGCTGCTCATGGGCGCCCTGCCCGTGGCCGAGATCACCGTCCACTACATGGACATCCGGGCCCCGGGCAAGCGCTACGACGAGTTCTACGAGCAGGCCAAGGCCATGGGCGCCACCTACATCAAGGGGCGCGTCGCGGCCGTCACCGAGCAGCCCAACGGCGACCTCGTCCTCACCTACGAGGACATCGAGAACGGCGGGGCGGTCATCAAGGCCGAGTACGACCTGGTCGTGCTCGCGGTGGGCGTCCAGCCCAACCGCGACGCGGAGCGCCTGTTCAACGTGGGCGAGCTCGCCCTCGACGACGTGGCAGTACGTCGACGGAGCCGGAGGAGGACGTCAACCCGGGCGCCACGAGCATCCCCGGCGTCTACGTGGCCGGTGCCGCGTCGGGCGCCAAGGACATCGCGGACTCCATCGTCCACGCGGGCGCCGCGGCCGCCCAGGTCGCCGCGCACCTCGAGCGCACGAAGACCGCACTGCCCCAGATCGTGATGGTGCCGGCATGAGCGACGTGACCCTCACCCCCGTCGACGAGGCGGGCGAGGACGGCGGACGACGCATCGGTGTGTATGTCTGCCACTGCGGCGGCAACATCTCCGACTACGTCGATGTCGAGAAGGTCATCGAGGACATCCGGGACTCGGGCGACGTCGTCGTGTCGAAGACCACGATGTTCGCCTGCTCCGATGCCTCCCAGCAGGAGATCGAGGCCGACATCCGGGCCCAGGGCCTCGACGGTCTCGTCGTCGCCTCGTGCTCGCCCAAGCTGCACACGTACACGTTCCGCGGCGTCGCCGCAGCGGGCCGGCCTGAACCCCTACGAGTACACCCAGGTCAACATCCGCGAGCAGTGCTCGTGGGTCCACACCGACGACCACGAGGGCGCCACCGCCAAGGCGACCGCGCTCGTCAAGGCGGGCATCGGGCGGACGCGGAACACCGTGCCGCTCGAGCCGATGGTCGTGGACACGATCCCGCACACGCTGGTCATCGGCGGCGGCATCGCCGGCCTCCGGGCCGCGGTGGGCCTCGCCGACATCGGCCTCGCGGTCACCCTGGTCGAGCGCGAGCTGGTGCTCGGGGGCTGGGTCCGGGACTTCGGCACCATGTACCCCCAGGGACGCCAGGGTCGCGAGCTCATCGCGGACCTCGTCGCCAAGGTCAAGGCCCGCCCGTCGATCACGGTGCTCACCGGCGCCGAGGTCGTGGGCAAGGCCGGCTCCTTCGGCAACTACCGGATGACGGTCCGCGTGGGCGGCGAGGGCGCGGGCACCATCGACGTGGCCGTCGGCTCGGTCATCGTGGCCACCGGGCTTCGACGAGTACACCCCCGGGGACGGCGAGCTTGGCTTCGGCCTTCCGGGCGTCGTCAGCCTGTCGCAGTTCAAGGGCCTCGTGGACGGCTCGGCCGGTGGCCGGCTGGCCTGGGAGGGCCGACCGGTCCGCAGCGTGGCCTACGTGTACTGCGTGGGCAGCCGCAACACCGCCGGCTGCTCCAACGGGTACTGCGCGCGGTTCTGCTGCGCGTCGACCGTGCAGACGGCCGTCCAGGTGGCCGGGCTGGACGCGTCCATCCGCCAGTTCCACCTCTACCGGGACATGCGGACGTACGGCAAGTTCGAGCCGCTCTACACCGAGGCGCGAGATCTCGGCTCCGTCTTCCTCAAGTTCGACAACGACGAGCCGCCGGTGGTGGCCGAGCGGGCCGGAGGCGGGCTGACCGTCACCGTCCGCGACCTCCTGACCGAACGCACCGAGCTCGCGATCCCGGTGGACCTGGTGGTGCTCGTGACGGGCATGGTCCCGCGCGAGAACCAGCCACTGATCGACGTGCTCAAGCTGCCGAAGGGCGCCGATGGGTTCTTCAACGAGATCCATCCCAAGCTCCGGCCAGTGGAGACCGTGGTGGACGGCGTGCTCATCGCGGGCGCCTGCCAGGGCCCCAAGACCTCGTCCGAATCGGTGATCCAGGCGCTGGCCGCGGTCACCCAGAGCGCCGCGATCCTCAAGAAGGGGTTCACCGAGCTCGACCCGCTCGTGGCGATCGTGGAGCCCGACACGTGCACGGCCTGCGGCGACTGCCTCACGGCCTGCCCGTACGACGCGATCTCCATGGCCGAGGAGGGGGACCGTCACTTCGCGGTCATCAGCGCGACCAGCTGCAAGGGCTGCGGCGGCTGCGTGCCGATCTGCCCCGAGAACGCCATCGACCTGCTCGGCTACACCGACGCCCAGGTCACCGCCATGATCGAGAACCTGGTCGGAGGTGCCCGTCTGATGTCCACCCTCAACCGCGATCCCCGCGAGGTGATCCGGGAGGAGCCCGTGATGCGGCCGCGGATCCTCGCCGCCCTCGCCGACGGGCCGCTGACCGTCCCCCAGATCGCCGAGGCCATCGGCGCCCCCACCCACGAGACCGTGTTCTGGGTCATGGGCCTGCGCCGCTACGGCTGGCTGGCCGAGATCAAGGGCTCCGACGCCGACGGCTACTTCCAGTACGAGACCACCGGGCGGGTGTCCTGATGACCGCGACCACTGTTCCCGCCGGCGTCCCGGCGACCACCGCCACGCCCGTGGACATGGGTCTCTACCCGGAGATCCTCAAGTACGGCGCGGCCGACGTGTCGGCCTGCTTCTCGTGCGGCACCTGCACGGCCACCTGCCCGCTCTCGCAGACGGACGGGACCTTCCCGCGCCGCATCATCCGGTACGCCCAGGTGGGCATGAAGGACGCGCTCCTGGGCTCCAAGGAGCTGTGGGCGTGCTACCAGTGCGGCGAGTGCTCGGAGTCGTGCCCCACCAAGGCCGACCCGTCGGAGTTCATGGCGGCCACCCGCCGCTACGCGATCGGGCAGTACGACAAGACCCGGCTTGCCCGGGCGATGTACACCCAACCGATCGTCGCGACCATCATCGCCGTGGTCCTCGCGCTCTTCTTCGCGGCCTTCATGTACGCGGCCCGCGGACCCATGGACGGCGAGACCCTCGCCATCTTCGAGTGGATCCCGGCCGAGATGATCCACAACACCGGCATCGTCGTGATGATCCTCGTGGTCCTCGCCGGGCTCGTGGGCGTGGCGTCCATGGCCCGGGCGATCGGACGGCGCGAGGGTGTGACATGGTCGTCCGTGCTCGGCTCGCGGGCCGCGCTGGGACGCACGGGTCGGGCGCTGTGGACCTCGATCGGGCGCGAGTCACTCGGGCAGACCGTGTTCCGCAAGGAGTGCGCAGCCGACGCCGAGGCCCGCGCCATCCCGTGGTACCGCCAGCGTGCCCTCGTGCACATGATGGTCGTCTGGGGCTTCCTGGGCCTGCTCGCGGCCACCGGCCTCGACTACGGCCTGGCGCTCCTGGGGATCAAGGAGACCGGCACCCCGGTGCCCCTCTGGTACCCCGTCCGCCTGCTGGGAACCGATCGCCGGCGCGGTGCTCCTGTACGGCACCACCGTGCTGATCATCGACCGCTACCGGGCCGCCAACCGGTCCGTCCTCACCTCGACCGTGGCCGACTGGATGCTCCTGGGCCTGCTGTGGGTGGTGGCCGCCACCGGCTTCGCCATCGAGCTGGCCCTCTATCTGCCCAGTGCACCCGTCTGGGGCTACTGGATCTTCCTGGTCCACGTCGCCACCGCCATGGAGCTGGTGCTCCTTGCCCCATTCATGAAGCTCGCCCACGCCGTGTACCGGCCAGTGGCGCTGTTCTTCGTGGCCCTGTCCCGGAAGGAGGTCTCGTCATGACCCAGTCCCTGCCCCAGGTCGCGCACGAGCACCACGAGCGCCTGCTCGTGCATGTCGACCGGATCCCGGCCGTCGCCGACTCGCTCCTCGCGGGCGACAAGGCGGTCATCGACGCTGGCGTGAAGGAGATGCGAGCGTTCCTCGACGGGACGCTCGTGCCGCACATCGATGCCGCCGAGCGCGCGATCTACCCGGAGCTCGAGCGCATGTTCCAGAACCGCCACTCGATGGCGCCGATGCGCCGCGAGCACGACGCGATCCGCTCCCTGGCCAAGGACTTCGGCCGGCTGATCGACGAGGCGGGCGACCACTTGACCCTGGGGAAGACCCTTGCCATCCGGCGGGTCATGTTCCAGCTCTACGCCCTGCTCAAGGTGCACATGGCCGAGGAGGAGGCGTACATGCGCCTGATCAACCACGGCGTGACCGACGACATGTCCGACGTGGTGGCTGCGGCGCTCGCGCACCCCGTCGCGGTCTAGCAGCGGGCCGGGGCCTCCGGCGTCACGCCGTCGCCTGTCAGGGACGGCGACGACGCCCGTGCAGTGCTCGCTGACTCCGCTCGGAGTCACCGCGAGATGCGCTGTGCAGCGGGCGTGCGTCAAGTCGGGGTTCACTGCACGTCCCGCGCACGGCTGATCGAGCCCTGACACCGACCGGAGTCAGCGACGCCGTCCGAGCGTCAGCGACGGCGGCGGGACCTGGACCGACCGGGCGCCTACTGCGACTCCGCCATCGCGTGGTCGAGGCCCCGCGCCAGGCGGTCCTTCTCCTCGGGGCTCAGGCTCCGGTCCAGCACGCCCAGGTACAGCTCCTCCTCCGCCAGGTGGATCTTGAGCAGCGCGTGGAGCCGGTACAGGGCGCGCCGCAGGGCCATCCCCTCGGGGCCGCTCCAGGAGCAGTCGGTGGCATGCGCGCGATACGTTCCGAGCTCGTCGACGAGCGCGCGGATCGTGACGTGCTCCTCGCGCATCGGCCCCATCGTGTGGCGGCCGTCCATGAGGTCCTCGAGCCGGCCGTAGAGGGATTGCTCGACGCTGGCCATGTGCGGCACGAGCTGGCCCGCCACGAAGCGGTACTCCTCGTCGAACAGGGCGTGGAGCGCCTGGCAGTCCACGTGGCCCACCGCTTCGGCCAGCAGGAGCAGGCGGTCGACGTGGGGCATCAGGCGCGCGTGATGGTCCTCGCCGGTGGAGCGAAGCGAGACCAGCGGCTCGTCGGTCGTCATGCCGCCATGATGCACCCGCGATCCCGCGGCGCGCCACGCGGCGTCACGGGAACGAGGTGAGCTCCACGTTGCCGTACTTCGCAAGACTGTCACCGGTGGCCGCGTGACGGAGGAACGAGCTGAGGCGCTCTTGGCCGCTGTCGCGGGCCCGCCGAGCCAAGGGCCACCCGACGTATTCGTTGCACTCGCCTATTCCACCGCCGCGCTCGCCCAAACTGATGGATGCGATCCTCGCCGATCGAGGCTCGGCTTTGACCACAGAGGTATCCGTGAAAGATGACCGCCCTTCGGTGGCTTCTTGTTAGGATCCTGGCATGGCACGCGATTCTGGCATGGCACGCGATTCTGGCATGGCACACGATTTGCGATCGCTGGTGCAGGAGGTGCTGCGCGATGGCTTCGCCGTGAACCTTGGCGTTTCCGATGCGAGCGGCCCATGGATAGCGCCGGTGGTGTACGTCATTGACGATGCCTTGAATCTGTATTGGATCTCGATCGCGGATTGCCAACACTCGCGCGCGATCGCCGAGAATCCGAATATCGCTGCCGTCGTAATCGCGACACACGATACGGACAAGGAGCGCGCGCTCCAGATGAGCGGCAGGGCGATGCGGGTCGAGGGAGCGATGTTTGCGTTGGAGCAGCGCTTGCAGGCGAAGCGCGGCATGCCCGCTCCGCAGTCGCCGGGCGACATCCTCACCGACGGCTACGAGTGGTACACGTTTACCCCAGACCGTTTCGAAATCACCTACAACGCGCTGTTCGGCTACGACCGGCAGACGTACGAACCCAACCCCTGAGACATACCGTCCGCCGCGGATGCCTGAGCGTCACATTGAACCTCCCGAGCGCGGCTATCCAGCGGCTCGTTGGTCGTCATGCCGCCATGATGCACTCGCGATCCTGCGGCGCGCCACGCGAGCGCGTCACGGGAAGGTCGTGACCTCCACGTTGCCCGTCTCGATGATGATCGAGATCCGGACACCGGTCGGCGCGGCCGCCGTCGGTGTCCATGTACTCGACCACCCAGTGCTCGATGCCGAAGTCGGTCGCCTTGCGCACCGCTGGCGCGAACCCGGCGAGCTCGGGGTAGCTGGAGCCGCACGATCGTGGCCGCGGAGGCCTCGGCGGCCTCCTGGGTCACGGGCGTGGCCGGGTGCATGGCGGCGTCGAGCTCGTCGGCGGTCGACGCCGACCGGCGCGCCCAGCGTGAACGACGACCGCGAAGCCGGCGACGAGGAGCGGCGGTCCAGACGACGGCGAGGATCGGGAAGCGGTTCATCGGGCGCCCCAGGTAGACCATGTAGTGGAGGGTCTTGAGGTTGACCTTGCGCGGAGTCGATGTCGCCCGCCTCCACGAGTGCGTCGATCGACCGCCGCGATCCCCACCTTGGCCTCCTGGAAGGCGTCGATGGGCGTCATGCCCGTCGCCGATGCGCCTGCCACAGCAGCAGCTCGAAGCCGGTGCGGCCGCGGGGCGTGTCGTTGGGCCGCATCACCGTGCTGTACGAGAGGTGCGTGTCCGCGATGTAGGCCCGCGTGCCGCCCTTGAGGTAGTGGAGCGCGAGGTTGTTGTCCGCGGTCTTGTGCGACCGGCGCCTGGATCGTGTCCAGCGTCCACGCGCCGTAGCAGGCGCCGATCTGGACGACGCCCCGGCTCGTCGGGTTCGTCTCCACGGTGACGCCGTCCTGCTGCGAGTCCGCGTAGACCGAGCCACTCGGCCTCCAGCGGCTCCTCCTGCGTTGGACGGGACACCAGGCGACGGTGTTCGGCGCTCCACGCGTTGGTCAGTCACGCCGATCCCGTGGAGCAGCACGTACAGGTAGCGGGCGTTCTCGGCGTCCGGGTTGGTGCCGAACTGCTCGGGCGTCGAGCGGCGGCGCGTACTGGAGGCGGACCTGGCCGAGCTCCGCGACCATGTTGAGGACGAGCGCCGGCCTGGCCCTTGCCGCTGCTGGTTGACCAGCGCGAAGCCCGCCGCCGTCCGGCGGCTGGTTCTCGCCCAGCTGCGTGAGCAGCAGGTCCGCGTCGTCGCGACGACGGGATGCGGGCGATGGGCAGGTCCGGGACCCCGTAGTGGTCGGCGTCGAGGTCCGTGTAGAAGTTGTCCGTGGCCACCCAGTCGTGCGGGAGCTCCCAGTCGGCGAGCGCGGCCGCCTCCGAGTCCGCCAGCGGGTTCTCGACCCGGAAGTAGGGGACCGCGTCGTCGTTGCCGAGGATGAGCAGGTACTTGTACGGCTTGGCCGCGCAGCAGACGCTGGACCTCGTCGGCCAGCTGGTCCGGCGTGGTGCGCGTCTGCCCGTCTGCCTCGAGGTCGTGGAAGTCGCCCACCCGCGCGCGCGGCGGCCGCGACCGGCGTCGTACCGCGAGCCCAGCGTCCGCGGAGCACCGACGCCCGGGTCACCACCAGGACCTCGGACGGGTTCTTGTACGGGATCGGGCCCGGATCGTGGCTCCCGCACCGATGACCTCGTCGAAGGTGGTGCCGTCGCCGACGGTGAACGGGACGATCTCGTCCGGGACGCGGTTGTAGTCCACCTCGACGTAGTAGTCGCCGGCCGGGAAGCCGGACTCGGCGTAGAACGGGAAGACGAAGCCGATGTCGGTCGTCGCCGTCGGGGGCCGGCCTCGTTGACGACGACGTGCGGCGTCCTCGTAGACGAACCGGTCGCCCTGGAACAGGCGCAGGCGCAGCTCCGTGCCGGCCGGGACGTAGGACCAGCCGAGCAGGCCGAGGATCGACCTTCGTGCCGGCCGGGAAGCGTGTCGCTCTGGCCGATCGGGTTGCCCTGGCTGTCGATGTCCGTCGGCGAGCTGGAGGTGGAACAGGACGGAGTTGCCGACCGACGGCGGGCAGGGCTCGGTGCCGCCTGGGCGGAGGGACGCGACGCCGCAGCGGATCGCCGGCGAACAGGACGACGGCGAGCGCGACGGCGAGGACCGGCGCCGCGGGAGGCGCGGGATCCGGGTCGGGCGGCTGGGGTCATGCGGCGCCCTCCGGGGCGGTCGTCGGCCAGGCGGCGGATCTCGGCGCGGAGCTCGTCGCCGCGCTCCGGCGGGCGGCAGCTTGCGGTGGCGGCGGGTCATGCCGCCACTTGTGGAACGCGAGCTCGCCCTCCAGCGCGTAGCGGCGGCGCAGGCGGCGCGACGGCACCCAGGCCGTCTGTGCGCAGCAGGCGCCACTGGCGGCCGAGGCGGCCGCCGAAGGACGGATCGGTCGCGTAGTCGGCCTCGGGGACCACGCCCGCCGCGACCTCGTCGCGCGAGCTCCGCGCGCAGGATGCGGGCCTCGCGGCGCCAGGACAGCGACCACGACGATCACGCGAGCGTGACGATGCCGAGCCAGTTGACGAGCTCGGCGAGGAGCCGCGCGAGCGTGCCCACGGCGGCGTCCGGCTGCGCCGAGCACGCGCGACAGGATCACCGGGCAGCGTGTCGTGGAAGGCGTGGAGCAGCGTCGCCGTGCCCAGGCCCAGGACGATGGCGACGTCCAGCGCTGGCCCGCTCGGCAGGCGCTGCGCCCAGCCCACGATCGCGCCGAAGACCGCCATGTAGAACGCGTGGTTGAGGCCGGCGATCACGAGCTGGGCCACGGTCCCGGGCTCCAGCGTCGCCCGTGCCGCCCAGCGACGTACAGGAAGCTCTCCGCGGCCCCGAAGCCCGCGCCGATGGCCGCGCCGTAGATGACGCCGTCGAGGACGTCGTCGAACTCGTCGCGCACGCTGTGGACGAGCACGATGCAGCAGCACGCCCAGGACGAGGCTCTCCACGATGCCGACGAGCGCGTCGGGCTGCGGGCCGGGCGCGAACGCCGGCGGCAGCGTGGCCGGCGCGGCCCAGCGAGGACGAGGATCGCCAGCGATGAGCGCGGGCGCGACGATCGGCCCCGGCGCCCGAGGCAGGCGAGGAGGATGGTCCAGGGCTCCTTCTCGTACCGGTCGATCGCGTTGAGGATCGCCAGGTAGATCAGCGAGGGGACGACCGCGAGGAGGACGGCGGCGAGGACCGTCTGGGCATCGGGCATCGGTCGGGGCGTACCTCAAGGGGGCGTGAGGACAAGGCGGGCAGCGTACCCGACCCGACTTCACTGCGAATGGTCCAGTTGCGCCAATTGCGGTCCAGGCCGGTGGACGCCCGGGCCGGTGTACGCCCGGGCCGGTGGACGCCCGGCGCGGCACCCGGCCGTCGGCGTCGGGATCAGGCCCGGCGCGGCACCCGACCGTCGGCAGCCGCGACGAGCTGGGCCATGTGGGACGCCTCGTGGCGGGCGAAGTAGCCCGCCTGCGAGAGCACCGTCACGCGGCCCCACTCCGGGTGCCTCCCGGCCCGGCTCCACGTCCCCTCGGGGAGGTCGGCGAGCCGGGCAACCGTCGAGGAGCGCAGCTCGCGCAGCCTCGCCGCCAGCACTGATGCCGGGTCGCCGGTTGCCGCGGTGCCCTCGTCGGAGACCGGGGTCTCGCTCCAGACCGCCCGGGCGGCGAGATCCGGACCATCCTCGGTGAGCAGGCGCTCCACGCGCTCGACGAGGAGCTGCTCGGCGAACAGCAGGTGCTCGAGCGTCTCGCGGGCCGACCACTCGCCCGGGGACGGCCGGCGGGCGAGGGCGTCGTCGGAGCGGCCGGCAAGCGCGTCAGTGATGTGCCGCGGGCCGGCTGCCAGTGCCGCGAGGACCGTGCCGGTCTCCGCATGCTCGAGGTACCAGACCGGCAGCTCCTCGTGGTACGAGAGCGCGGGCGCCTCGCAGGACGGACATGCGCCGGGCACCTCCTCGCCCAGGAACACCTCGCCGCAGAAGCGGCAGACATGGGCTCGTGGCGCCACCGCGAGGGGCACCGTGGAACCGGCTCGCACGAGTTCCTCGATGCCGCCCAGCAGCGACGCGAGTCCCGCCGGCAGCGTCGCCCCGTCAACCGCCAGCATGCCCACCAGGGCGTCGGCGGTCGCCGTCGATCCAGACGGGGCCGTCGCCTCCGCGTAGCGCACCAGCTCCGCCTGCAGCGCGGCGCGCACGAGCTTCGCTCCGTTGTACGCGCCCTCGCGCTCCATGCCCCGTGCGACGGCTGCGAGCCGCCCGATCCGTGCGAGTCGATCGTCCATCCCGGCTCCTCCAGCGCGACCCCGTGTCTCGTCCAGCGTACGCCGCCGGTCGGGCGATCCGATCGGCACTTGGGCGCGGGCCTGAGGAATCTGCCCGAGGCACCTGCTCCCCAGCGATGGAGCTCGCCTGGCCGCAAGGCGTCACCTCAGGCTGGCCCTCGCCAGATGAGGCAACCAGCGCCCGGACATGCTCGATCACTCGCCCAGCGAGGCGTCCTGAGCAATCTCAACGCGAGACCCGGCAATCCTCGTCGCCCAGCGAGGCGAACACATGCCCCGGGCGCCCGTTCAGCCGCTGAGCGAAGGACGCCGGAGCGCAAAGGCCGCTGAGCGAAGGACGCCGGAGCGCAAAGGCCGCTGAGCGAAGGACGCCGGAGCGCAAAAGCCGCTGAGCGCCGCCGCCCGACGGTCAGGGCTCGTCCTCGTGGTGGACCGGGTGGCCGATCGTCCGACCGGACGCGACCACCGTCGCCCCGTCGTAGTCCTCGGCCGTCGCGAGCGCGTCCACCCGCACGTTGCGTCCCAGTAGGACGCCGGGTGGCACGGTCGCGTACTTGCCCACCACCGTGATGCCGGTGGTCAGGCGGTCCGGCTCCAGCTCGTTCACCACCTGGCGGTCCTCGCCCCAGCCGACCACCGCGTGGTCGCCGACCACCACGCCCTTGTCCACGATGGAGTTGTCGATCACCGCGCCGCTCCCGATGACCGCGTCGGTCATGATCACGGAGTCGCGAACGTGGGCGCCGTCGAGGACCCGGACGCCGGGAGACAGGACGCTGTTCTCGACGCTGCCGTTGACGATGCAGCCGTCACAGACCAGCGAGTGGCGGACAACCGCGTAGGGCCCCATCTTGGCCGGGCTGCGGTACTGCGACCGCGAGTGGATCCGCCACGTCGGGTCGAACAGGTCGATCGGCGGCACCAGGCCCACGAGGTCCAGGTTCGCGGCCCAGTACGCCTCCACCGTGCCCACGTCACGCCAGTAGCCCTCGAAGCGGTGGACGAACACCCGCTCACCCGCCCGCAGCATGGCCGGGATCACGTGCTTGCCGAAGTCGCGTCGCTGGGCCGTGACGTAGGTCGAGAGGGCCTCCGGGTTGAACACGTAGATGCCCATCGAGGCGAGCGTGGATCGTGGGGCGGCCGGCTTCTCCTCCCAGTCGATGATGCGGTCGTCCGCGTCCGTGATGGCGATGCCCATGCGGGTCGCCTCGTCGCGCGGCACGTCCAGCACGGCGATCGTGAGGGCCGCCCCCTTGGCGACGTGCGTCTCGATGAACGGGCGGTAGTCCATCTTGTAGATGTGGTCGCCGGCGAGGATCAGCACGAGCTCGGGCGGCCCCTCGACGACGTCCTTCATGTTGCGGCGGACCGCGTCGGCGGTGCCCTCGTACCAGCCCTTCGAATCGGTCCGCGACAGGTATGGCTGGAGGAGGCGGACGCCGCCCTTGTGCCTGCGGTCCAGGTCCCACGGACGCCCGGCGCCAATGTGGTCCATGAGCGAGCGCGGGCTGTACTGCGTCAGCACGATGAGGTCATCGATGCCGCTGTTGACACAGTTGGACAATGCGAAGTCGATGATCCGCCACTTGCCACCGAAGGGCACGGCAGGCTTCGCGCGGTGGTCCGACAGCACGGAGAGTCGTTCGCCGGCCCCACCGGCCATGATCACCGCTCGCACGTCCATGCCGCACCCCTGTCGTTGCCTGCTCCTGCGCGCCGGGCGAGCGCGCCATCCTGTCGCTCCATGACATTGGCACAGGTCCGGCCCGCGTGCCTGTCCGAGATGCACCGGGTCGACGGGCCATGCGTCCCGGACTGACGATGCTCCTTTCACCTTGTGACCCATGGCACGCCGGTACTCGCCGTCCGGTGCGCAAGATGGGCGCTGCCCGCGCCGCGGGCCGTTCGCTCGCCGGATGGAGGATCGGTGCCGAGGTTGACCGGCGTCCCGCCGATGCGCTTCTTCGCCTTGGCCTTCATCCTGTCGTGGGGCGTGTGGATCCCGCTGGACCTGGCCCATGCGGGCGTGGAGCCGTTCGCCGTGCTCGACGGGCCATCGCCGCTGCTCCGTCTGCTCGGCGTCGTCATGCCGGCCGTCGCGGCCATCGTGCTGTCGCTCCGCACGGGCGGCCGACCCGAGGCCGGACGACTCCTCCGGCGCCTGGGCGTCTGGCGGGTCGAGGCGCGCTGGTGGCTGGCCGCGGTGGCGGTCCAGCCAGTCCTTCTCGTCGCCTGCGCGGCCCTGGCCGGCCTGCTCGCGGGCGGCCCGGCGGTTCCCATCGTCACTATCGACCCAGCGGCCCTGGCCGTCTCGACGGTATTCCTCCTGATCGCCGTCCTGGGCGAGGAGATCGGCTGGCACGGCGTCGGGCTGCCGGGCCTCCAGCAGCGCCACCCCGTCACCTGGTCGGCGCTCGTCCTTGGTGTCCTCCTCGCCACGTGGCACCTGCCGTTCTGGTTCCTGCTGGATCCGCTCGACCGGTTCGGCCCGGGCTACCTCGTGCTCAACTACCTGTTCATCGTGCCGCTGGCCGTCTACACGACGTGGTTCTTCAACGGCGCTCGCTTCAGCATTCTGCTGCCGGTCGCCTTCCACCTTGCCTTCAACATCGTCAACACGGCGGTCCTGCCGGTGACCGACAACCTGGCCGCGTTCGCAGTCCTCATCGCCGGGGAGTGGATCCTCGCCATCCTGGTGCTGCCCCAGCTGAGACACCAGGCCGTGTGAGCGCTCCTCATGGCCTGCGCCGGCCTGGCCTCGTCCTCCCCCTCGCCCGCGACGCCCGCGACTGCGCCGCCGAGCCTGGAGCCTTGGTCCGCGGCGGTTGACGCCGCCTCCCGCAGGGACCCCACGCCCGGCGGCCGGCTCAACGGCCGGTGTGACGGCAGCTGGTGTCTCGTGCCGCCAATGGCTGGCGGATGCCCCTCCGTGCTCGTGCCGCTGATCGGAAGCGGCATCACCGGGCGTCGCCCACGACGGCCGCCGCCGTGCGCATCCGGCGCGCACACGGAGCGGTGACCTCGCGGGATGTGCGCCCCGTGCTCCGCCCGTGCGCCCCGGCAGGGTCCCGAGGGCACGACCTGCGCACCAGCCGCGCATCGAGCGCTCCGGCCGCACCGTGTGATCGTCCGGCGCGCAGCCGGACAGCGCCAGGACCCGGACGGAGACAGGACCCGGAGCGGCGGTCCGCAAGCCGCCAGCGACCAGCGAATCGGGACCCTAGCCGCGCTCCCTGGCGCGGCAGGCAGCCGGGGGCTTGACAACCCCTTGACAGACACTCGGCAGCCGCCCTTGACACGGCGGCCGCGCCTTGCCGGAACCGTGGACCGGGGGTACCCTCGCAGCCCGGCGTGGCCTGTCAAGTCTTGACAGGTCCGTCGTCATTTCCGCCGGTACGGACCCAGGAAACCCGGGGAGGAGCTGCGCTTGGCGGTCGGCGTCGTCGCCGAGATCAAGGGCCGCCTGCCCGTCGCGGACGTGGTGGGGGAGACGGTCCAGCTGAAGAAGGCCGGCACCACCCTCAAGGGACTGTGCCCGTTCCACGGCGAGAAGACGCCGTCGTTCGTCGTGACGCCCGTCCGGGACACCTGGCACTGCTTCGGCTGCGGCCTGCACGGCGACATCTTCACGTTCGTCATGGAGCGTGACCAGGTCCCCTTCCCAGAGGCGCTCAAGACCCTGGCCGCGCGCGCCGGCGTGGAGATCGACGAGCGGAGCAAGCGCGAGGACGCCCACAACGCGCGCCTGCGTGAGGTCATGGAGGCGGCGATTGCCTTCTATCACGCCGTGCTCACGGGCTCCAAGCAGGGCGAGCCCGCCCTCGCCTACCTGCGCGGACGCGGCTTCACGGACGAGACGATCGAGAAGCACCAGCTCGGCTGGGCACCCGGCGGCTGGGACTCGCTCGCCCGGCAGCTCGCGGCGAAGCGGCAGATCCGGCCGGAGGAGCTGCTCGAGGTGGGTCTCGCGAGCCCGCGCCAGCGCGGTGGCGGCGTGTACGACCGGTTCCGGGAGCGGGTGATCTTCCCGATCCGGGACGCCAACGGGCACCCGGTGGGCCTCGGCGGCCGGATCCTGGGCAAGGAGGGACCTGTCGAGGACGGCCGCGACAGCGGGCCCAAGTACCTCAACTCCCCGGCGACACCGCTGTTCGACAAGAGCCGCACCCTGTACCTCGCCGACCGGGCGAAGTCGGCCATCCGCAAGACCGGCCAGGCCGTCATCGTCGAGGGCTACACCGACGCGCTGATGGCCCACCAGGCGGGCTTCGAGAACGTGGTCGCCAGCCTTGGCACGGCGCTCACGCCGCAGCAGGTCGCCCTGATCACCCGGTACGGCAAGCGGATCGCGCTCGCCTACGACGTGGACGCCGCTGGCCAGAAGGCCGGGACCTTCGGCGCGACCGCGCTCGAGGAGCTCATCCGCCAGCTGGCCCCGGACGACTCGGGCGTCGAGCTCGACGACGTCCGCGTCGTCCGTCTGCCCGAGGGCCGGGATCCAGACGAGATCGTGCGCGACGAGCCTGATCGCTGGCGCGAGGAGGTCCGCACGGCCCAGCCGATCATCGACTACCTCATCGACGTCCACGCGCGCGCTCACGACCTGCGCACGCCGGGCGGCCGGGCCCGTTTCGTCGACGCCGTCCTGCCGATCATCCGCAACCTGCCCAACCCGGTCATGCGCGACGGCTACCTCGCGCGCCTGCACCAGGTGAGCGGGGTCGAGGAGCGAACGCTGCTGGAGGCCCTGCACCGGCGCCCGGCGGGCGACGACCGCCGCGGCGGACAGGACGGTCGCGACCGCTTCACCGCGGAGGCCGTGACACGGGCGCCCGACGCGCTGCCGGTGACGGAGATCCTGCGCGGCGTGTCGCGCACCGAGCAGGAGGTCCTCCGGCTCGTGCTCCTCGTGCCGGAGTCCCACGACGCGGTGCTCGACAACCTCGGTCCGGACCGGCTCCCGTCCCAGGTGGGCCGCGAGCTGTACCGCGCCGTCGTCCTGGCCCGCGCCCGCGACGACCACGGCGTCCGTCCGGTCTTCTCGCTGGCGACGGTCCTCGACGGTCTCGACGAGGAGAGCCGCGCGCTCGGCCAGGCGCTGATCAGCCGGCCAGGCCCCAACCCGCGCGACCTCGGCGACCGCTCGCTCGCCTACGAGATCGAGCGGCTCCTGCTCGAACTCGACGACATCGAGTGGCAGGAGCGGAGCGGATTCAACCGTGACTCCACGGCGGAGGCGGAGCGGGATGGCGACGCCGAGTCCGTGGACCGCCTGATGCAGGAGCGCCGTCTTCTCAACGAGCAGCGCCGGTCCCTGGACCGCCGGCGCGACCAGTCCCGTCTGCTCACCCGCGCCACGCCGGTGGCCGGATGAGCGTCACCCGATCCCGAACCCCGCGTCCCAGCGCCGAACCCGTCACCGGGGAGGAACCCGCCACCATGACCGACGACATCGAGGAGCCCGTCACGGAGCGCGTCACGCCGAAAGCGCCTCGCGCACGCAAGCGAACGACGGCGGCCAAGGCACCCGTCGAGGCTCCGCCGGTCGCGGCGGCCACCGATGAGGCTGCCGCCGACGAGGACGAGCTCGCGCTCGATGAGGACGGCGACTTCGAGCCGGAGCTCTCCCTCGAGATCGTGACCGAGGAGGCGATCGAGGGCGTTCCGGTGCCCGTCGAGGACGCGCCGGCAAAGCTCAACGCTGCCGAGGTCGAGGAGCCCTCCACCGAGGAGCTCGAGGCGCTCTCCGCGGACATCATCGGGATCGACGACCCGGTCCGCATGTATCTCAAGGAGATCGGCAAGGTCGCCCTCCTGACCGCGGAGGAGGAGGTCGTCCTCGCCAAGGCGATCGAGCTGGGCGAGCAGATCGTCGAGGAGCCCTGGAAGGCGGTCATCTCCCTCCACGAGTGGACGCTCCACGACACGGAGCGCAAGACCCGCACCACGAAGCCCCAGCACCGGCTGCCCTTCGGGCCCGAGGCGCGCCGCATGACAGCCGACGCCCTGGCCGCGGAGGACGCGCGCGAGCTGCTGGTGCCGGCCCCCGACATCGCCTTCACCAAGGCGGCCAAGGACGCCGAGTCCGACGGCACGAAGGCCCTGCTCAAGGAGGCGAAGGCGATGCTGGGTGCCTACAACGAGGCGCCCACGGCCGAGGCCTTCAACACGATCCTCGACTGGTCGTACCTCTCGGTCCACAATGGCGACCTCGACTCGCGCGACAACCCCGCCCTGCGCGCCATCTACGACTGGAGCCGCGACGAGATCGCGTTCCCCGCCCTCCAGCGCTGGATCGAGGGCGGCAACGACACGGACCTGCTGCGGCACATGGGCTACGACCCGGAGGTGCCGGCCGGGACCAAGATGCGCGACCGCAAGGGCGACGTCGTCAGGATCGGACGCGACGCCCGCGAGCAGCTGACCTCGGCCAACCTCCGCCTCGTCGTCTCGATCGCGAAGAAGTACATCGGCCGCGGCATGAGCTTCCTGGACCTCATCCAGGAGGGCAACATCGGCCTGATCCGGGCGGTCGAGAAGTTCGACTTCGAGAAGGGCTTCAAGTTCTCCACGTACGCCACGTGGTGGATCCGCCAGGCGATCACCCGGGCCATCGCGGACCAGGCGCGCACCATCCGCATCCCGGTCCACATGGTGGAGACGATCAACCGCCTGATCCGGGTGTCCCGCCAGCTCCTGCAGGACCTGGGCCGGGAGCCCACGGTCGAGGAGATCGCCCTCGCGATGACCCTCGGGCCGGACAACATCTCGCGCATCTTCTCCGCGGTCGGCGGCCGGGAGAACATCATCTCGTTCGAGGTCCGCGGCGACAAGACGCCGGGCGTGCGCCTCGAGATCGACGACCGCTCGAAGATGGACCTCACGGGCCTTCCCGAGGACGGCTTCAACGTGCGCGAGATCGGGCGCGACATCGACATCGAGCCCCCCAAGAAGAAGGAGAAGGAGGCCGAGGTCGTCGTCGTCATCACGCCCGAGAAGGTCCGTGAGATCATCAAGGTCTCGCAGGAGCCCGTCTCGCTCGAGACGCCCATCGGCGAGGAGGAGGATTCGCACCTCGGCGACTTCATCGAGGACCGGGCGGCCGTGGCGCCGTCCGACGCTGCCAGCCATCAGCTCCTCAAGGAGCAGGTGGAGGCGGTGCTGGACTCGCTGACCGGGCGCGAGCGGCGCGTCCTCCAACTGCGGTTCGGCCTCGAGGATGGGCGCGCACGGACCTTGGAAGAGGTGGGCAGGGAGTTCAACGTCACGAGGGAGCGCATCCGCCAGATCGAGGCCAAGGCGCTCCGCAAGCTGCGCCATCCGTCACGCAGCCGCAAGCTCAAGGACTACCTGGAGTAGCCGCAAGGCGCCAGCATCGTCACTGCACAGGGGAGGTTCCTGGAATGAAGTTCATCGTCGGCCTGCTGTCGGGCGTCGTGATCGGCGCAGTCGGAGCCGTCGTCTACGCCGGCCAGTCGGGCAAGGACCTGCGCGCGGCGTACGAGAGCGTCCGGTCGGATCTCTCCCAGCGTGACCTCGACCAGCTCGGCTCCCGGGTCGAGGGCGCCGTCGCCCAGCTGCAGCAGCGCATGGACGCCCAGATCGCCGACGTCAAGGCGCGCGTCGAGAGCGCGACTGCCGTCAAGCAGGACACGCTGGCCGATGCGGCTGACGCCGTGGTCGATGCCAAGGACACCGCCGTCGACTCCGCTGAGGACGCTGCGGACGTCGCCGTCGATGCGGCGTCGGACGCCGGCGACAAGGTCGCCGAGGCGGCAACCGAGGCAGTCGAGTCGGTCAAGGACGCCGCCAGCGAGCAGGGGGCCTGACCTCCACGACCCCGTCCGGGCGGTGACACCACCACCGCCCGGGCTCTCCTGCCTCACCCCTTCGTCACGCCTGTGACCGACCGCGGCTGCCGCATTGACGGCCGCCGGTAGGACCATTGGCCGCACCGTGGGGGAACTGACGTTGGATGCCCGCGCGGGCCGCCGTCGTCGACGCTTCAACTGCACACCGATGTGCCGTTCGGAATGCAGTTCACGCGGAGTCGAATGCGCGCCCTCCAGATCCTTGCCGGAATGCTCCTCGCTGTCGTCATCGCGGCTCCCGCGAGCGCCGCCGGGCCAGGTGCCGTTGCCGAGATCAGCCTGTCCGGGACCCTCGAGGTCGCCTACGTTGACACCCTCGAGCAGGTGGACGGCAAGGACACGTACGCCTACCGGCTCAATGGTCGGACCCGGAGCACCCCGGTCACCTTCGACCAGGGAGAGGCACTCGACCTCGCAGGCTCCAGGGTCGAGCTCACCGGCCGGCACACCGACGGCATCCTGCGCGTCGCCGGCACTCGCCGCGGGCAGGGGATCCGCGTGCTCGAGAAGGCGGTCACCAGGAAGGGTGCGTGGGCGGCCGAGACCAGCAGCGGGGCAACCCTGGACGGCGGCGCCGGCTCGATTGGCACGATGGCCGTCGGCACCACGCGGACGCTCGCCGTCGTCCTGGTCAACTTCAGAGACAAGACCACCCAGCCCTGGACCAAGGCCCGCATCACCCAGCAGGTGGAGACCGGGACCGCCAGCGTCAAGCGGTTCTTCGAGGAGGAGTCCAAGGGCGAGCTCACCTTCGACGCCGATGTCTTCGGCTGGTACACCATCGATGCGACATCAGTGGGCTGCTCGTCGAAGTGGCAGACGACCTACCACGACCAGGCGACGGCCAAGGCCCTGGCGGCTGGCGTCAACCTGGACGCCTACACCAACATCATGTTCATGTGGCCGGGCCTCTCCGACTGCGGCTTCGCCGGCGTCGCCTACGTCGGCGGCAAGTGGTCGTACATCAACGGCACCGACAGCGTCCAGGTGCTGACCCACGAGCTCGGCCACAACTTCGGCCTCGGTCACGCGAACGGCCTCACCTGTACGAGGGGCGGTGCCAAGGTGATGATCGCGTCGCCGGGCGAGTGCACCGTGGACTACTACGCGGACCCCTTCAGCACGATGGGCAACAACGCGCTGCGCCACAACCACGGCATGGGCCTCGTGGACATGGGATTGCTGTCCGGCCCGGAGACGGTGGTCGGAAGACCCGGCAACACCTACACGATCGCGCCGTACTTCGGCCCGTCTGGGGTGAAGCTCGTGCGGGTGCCCCGTGGCGACGGGACCTTCTTCGATCTCGACATCCGCACGCCCTACGGCACCTTCGACACCTACAGCGCCGGGTCCCCGGTGACGGTTGGCGTCTCGATCCGGATCTCGGTGGTGACGGCCACGACCGGCACGCCGCGCCAGAGCCGGCTGCTCGACGCGACGCCGACCAGCGGGAGCGGCCTGGCCGATGCCGCGCTCGCCGTTGGACGGACCATGACCGACCCCGTCTCGCAACTCTCCTTCACGGTGCTCTCCGTCGGCGGGGCCGGGGTCGCGGTACGGGTCCGGGAGGGCATCGCCCCCACTGCGCCCGGCAGTCTCGCTGCCAGCCTCACCGTCAGCGGGGATGTCCGGCTGGCCTGGACCGCTGCCTCAGACAACACGGCCGTTGCCGGCTACCGGGTCAGCCGCAACGGCTCGCAGCTGGCGTCGGTGGCCACCAACACCACAGCGTTCACCGATGACACTGTCGTCGACGGCACGTCGTACAGATACGCCGTGACTGCGCTGGACACCTCCGGGAACGTGGGACCCGCCGCTGTGATCACCGTGGTGACTCCCGGCGAGGCGCCCCCGCCCGCTCCCGGGTCGACGCCTGCACCGACGCCTGCACCGACGCCTGCCCCGACGCCAGACCCGGGCATCGGCCCATCGGGTGACGCCCTCGCGCCTGGCGCCCCGGCGAATGTCTTCGGCAGCGCCACCGTCACCAGCATCAGCCTCTCGTGGGGCCAGGCCGTGGACAACGTCGGCGTGACCGCCTACGACATCACCCGCAACGGCGTCCTGATCGCCTCGACGAGCGGGCTCTCCGTGCGTGATCCAGGTCGAGCGCCGGCGACCTCATACGCCTATACGGTCGCGGCGCGCGATGCGGCGGGCAACGTCGGTCCGTCCGTCCCGGTCGAGATCCGGACGCCGGCCGACAAGGTCGCACCGACCAAGCCGCGCAACTTCCACCGCGAGTCACGATCCGGGAGGCGGGTGACCTTCGACTGGCGAGCGTCCTCGGACAACGTGCGCGTGGTGAAGTACCTCGTCTTCCGCGTCGGACGCTCGACGCCCGTCGCCAGCACCACGAGGTCCAGGATCCGGATCACCACCCGGCGCGGTGCCTACTACTTCGTCAAGGCCGTGGACGGTGCGGGCAACAGGAGCGTCGCCTCGGCGAGGGTGCGGGGCCGGTCCTAGCGTCCCGAGGCCGCGCCTAGCGTCCCGAGGCCGGGATCGGCCGTGCCCGGTACGATCCGGACATGCCGCCGCAAGCCTTTGCCATCCTGTTCCTGTTCCTGGTGTGCTCGGTCGTGCTGGCCGTGGTCGCCGTGCGCCTCGTCGCACGGCTGGGCGGGCCACGCTCGTGGGCCGCGTACCTGCTGCCGTTCGGGGCCGCCTTCGGCGCCTTCTACCTGATCGGCCACAAGCTGGGGCTGGTGCTCGGGCCCGAGATCGAGCTGTTCGGGTTCCAGGTGGCCCTCTTCGGCGACCTCGCACTGGGCTTCGCGGCCGCCCTCGCCATGGCCGGTGCGCAGATGCTCGTCGTGCGTGCCCTCGCCCGCCGCGCAGGGCGGTCCGCGCCGGCCTGATCCCGGCCCGCCGCCCCCGTCAGGCGCCGGGGTCCGCCATCGGCCATGGCCCCGGGGCGTCGCCCGTCGCCACCGGCATCCCGTTCCGCGACCAGTCGCTGTACGAGCCCTCGTAGAGCAGGGGGTCGGGAAGTCCGGCCACCCGGGTGGCAAGGATGTTGTGGCACGCGTTGACCCCCGATCCGCACGCGTGGACGACGGCCGATCCCAAGCCGGCGAACCGGGCCTCCAGCTCGCCCGGCGTCCTGAAGCGGCCGTCGGCCTGGAGGTTGCCCGCGAGCGGCCGCGAGATCGCGGTGGGGATGTGGCCCGGAACCGGGTCGACGGGTTCGGTCTCGCCGCGGTAGCGCTCCGGGGCGCGTGCGTCCACGACCGCCACCCCCTCGCGCCCCATGTGCTCCGCCAGCCAGGCCAGGTCCACCACCCTGGACCATGCCGTTGCGAGGCTGAGCGAGCCCGCCGGTGCCGGTGCCAGTGCGGGCTCCACCGTGCTCACGGGGCCGCCGGCTGCCACCCACGCCGGGAAGCCGCCATCGAGGACATGGACGTCGGCGTGGCCGAGGCTGTCGAGCATCCACCACAGGCGCGCGGCGATCGTCCCTCCCGCATCGTCGTAGACGACCACGCGTGCGTCGTCGGTCACACCGAGCGCCAGCATGGCGCCCGCGAAGGTGGCAGGGGAGGGGAGCGGGTGGCGGCCCGGTCCCTCGCGCGCGGCCAGCACGGTATCGAGGTCCACCCAGCGGGCGCCCGGGATGTGGCCGGCCGCGTAGTCGCGGCGGCCCCGGGGGAGATCGGTCAGCCACCAGCGCACGTCGAGGAGGCGCAGGCGGGGATCGTGGAGCCGGGCGAGGAGGGTCTGGGGCGTGATCAAGGTCATGCCTGGAAGTCTAGGCCTCCAGGCCCGGCGGGGCGCCCGGCGCGCCTGCGTGTGGTGACGGGTCTGTCGCCGCGGCGGCGCAGGTCGCACAACCGGCAGGACCCCTGCTATCCTCTCGCGCGGCACCGCGAACGGCGCCTTGAGATCCATGGATCCCGGTCCGGGTCTCCTCGCTCCGGCGTAGCTCAGTTGGTAGAGCGGGTGACTGTTAATCACTTGGTCGTAGGTTCGAGTCCTACCGCCGGAGCCACTTCTCCACGCACGAACCAGGCCCTCGGGACACCCCGGGGGCCTTGTGATTCGGTGGGCCACGGTCGCCTCACAGTTCGGGACCACCTCCGCCACGCGTTGGTGCTGCTGTAACGGCCTGGTGCCACGTGGCGTCTGATTGCCACGAGAGGCGATGACGCGCGGTCCAAACCCCGGCCGCCCGGACCGCGCCGAGCCACTGGCGAGACCGACCGTGATGCGAGTGAGGACGTCACGCCTATGCGCCGTTACCTTCACATCAACCCGAACCGTCACCCCAATTGAGGTGTGCCATGCGCACTCGGCTCTTCGCCATCCCGCTCGCCCTCGTCCTCATGCTGGCCTCGGCCGGCCTCGCTTCCGCCGACACGACGCAGCCCGGTGACCCGGGCGGGCTCGATGTCGTGGTCACGTCAACCAGCGTCAACGCGAGGACCGGGCTGGTCACGGTCTCCGGCGCGGTCACCTGCGAAGTCGACTTCGACTACGTCGGTGTCGAAGCGGGGATCGCGCAGGTCGTCGGCCGGCTCAACACGCTCCGTGGCTGGGGCTACACCGACACCGGCGGCTGTCTCACTGCCGACGGCTCGACCTCGTTCACCCTCTCGTTCTACGCGGACTCGGGTCGGTTCGCTCCCGGCAAGGCCATGATCAGCATCTCGGCCTGGGGCGAGGGCAACTGCACCGATGACCCCGACACCGGCGAGTGGAACTGCGAGAACTGGGGCTCTGCGTCCTACGGCCCGACGGCGATCCGCCTCGGCAAGGCCCGGTAGTCTCCAACCGGCGACACGGCTCGTCCGCGGCAAGCGCCGCGGACGAGCTGCACGGTGTGACCGCTCGCCCATGACCCGACGTGCCGTCGGTCGACCCTGGCGCGTCAGCTGCCGGCGTCGCTTCCCCCGTGGCGCGCAAGCGCCGGGTAGGGCTCCAGCAGGCCAAGCTCCACCGCGCGCTCGACCGCCTCGCTCCGCGACGACGCCCAGAGCTTCCCGTAGATCGACATCGCATGCGTCTTGACTGTGTTGCGCGACACGTTGAGCCGCTCGCCGATCTCCTCGAACGTGAGGTACGTCGGCAGCAGCGGCAGCACCCGCAGCTCGGCATTCGTGAGCGCGGAGGAGCCCGCGAGCACATCCGATGCGTTGGCCAACTGGCGGCGCAGGCGCAGGAGCTGGTCCACGTACCCGCCCAGGCCTGGCCGCCGGCGGACGATGTCCTCGGCCTGCCGGATGACCGTCTGGGCCCCACCGGGGTCGGATAGGACCAGGTAGGCCCGGGCCAGTTCGATAAGCGCGGCGACCGAGAGCCATGGGGAGGCGTGTGACGCGACCGGACGGAGGAACTGGGCCTGGACCAGCGACTCGCGTGCCTCCTCGAGGTCGCCGCGCAGGGCACTGGTCCTCGCCGCCGCGGCGAGGACGAGGAGGGCGGTCAGGGTGCCTGGGTCGTTCGCGTCCGCCAGGACGTCGCGGGCCATTGTCGCGAACGCCGCGGCCTCGTCGAGCCGGTCGGACTGGACGTGGACCAGGGCGCGGATGGCGAGAGCGGCCATGCGCGTTCCGTGGGCTGTGGGCAGCGCGACGGCAAGGGCGTCCTCGACGAAGGCGTCGGCAGCCCTCCCGCCGTCCGGATCGCCGAGGTGGATGACGCCCAGCAGGATCGCCGCCGCCCCCCGCCATGTGCGGGGCGTCGCGGCGGCGCCGAGCGCCACCGTCGCCCGTTCGGTCGTCTCGGCGGCGCCGTACCGGCCCATGCTCGTCCGGAGCACCTCTCGGGCCATCAGGAACTCGCGCCCGCTGGCGCCGAGGGTGGCGGCGGGCACGCGGTCGGCGATGTCGGCGAGCATCTCGGCGCGTTCCTGGTGCCCGGCGAGAATGTAGATCCACGCGCCGCCGATGGCCAGCATTGGCCTTCCCTCGAGGTCGGAGGGGGATAGCTGGGCCAGCCAGCGGAACAGCAGCGTCGCCTGCCCGGCCCGCCACAGCGGGACGATCGCGGCGCCGAGGTAGCGGCAGGCCGCGTCGTGGTCCCCGGCCGCGAACGCGTGCTCGATCGCCGCCTCGTCCGCGCCATGTGCCGCGTGGTACGCCGCCGCCGCCGTGTGCAGGTCGGCGACGGCGACGGTCCCGCGCCTGGCGAGCTCCCCCTGCAGGTACTCCCGCAGCGTCGTGTGGTACCGGTAGGTGCCGGGGAGACCGTCCATCCGGCGGATGAGCAGGTTGCCGGCTGCGAGGGTGTCGAGCCGCTCCGCGGGGCGGTCGAGGCCGGCCACCGCGAGCGCGGCTCCCGGAGTCACGGTCTCCAGGACCGACGTCCTGATAAGAAACTCGAGGTCGTCGGGAGCAAGGCCGTGGCCCACCTCCGAGCGCAGATAGTCGGCGATGTACTCGTCCGAGCCGGACACGTGCCCCGGGGCAGGGGTCTTCCCACCGGCCGCGCTGGCAAGGACGGCCAGGTAGATCCCTGTCGCCCAGCCCTCCGTCCGCGCCGTGAGGTCGCGCGCCGTCTGTGGATCAAGTGCGACCCCCGCGTGCTGCGCCAGCTCGGCCGCTTCGGCGGCGTCGAGCGCGAGGTGGCGCGTACCGATCTCGCACAGCATCCGCTGGGCGCGCAACCGCGCGAACGGCAGGCTCGGGACGGACCGTCCTGCCACCGCGACCCGGAAGCCTGTCGGCAGGCGGTCCAGCAGCACGCTGACAAGGTCCAGCGCGCCCTGCTCCGTGATCCGGTGGATGTCGTCGAGCACCAGGATCGCCGGCCGTTCCCATGTCGCGAGGTGTGCCAGCAGGCGTGGCAGGGGGCCGGCCAGCAGGCGGTCCGGACCCGCCGGCAGCGGGCCGGTCACGCTGCGGGGAAGGGGTCCGACGTGCGCATAGGCCGCGATGATGTAGGTCAGCATCCGCGCCGGGTCGTTGTCCAGGTCGGTCAACTGCAGCCAGGCAACCGGTCGCTGCTCCTCGGCCGCCCAGGTGGCGAGCAACGTCGTCTTGCCGTAGCCGGGTGGCGCGAAGAGGGTGGTGATGGGCGGGCCGTCGGGGTCTGCGAGGATCGCGATCAGCCGGTCGCGACGGACCGAGCCGGGGGCTGCCTCAGGCGGCCGGAAGCTGGTCTCGAACCGCGGCAACGGCTTGACGGCGGACGGCTCTCCGCCGGGCGCGATGGCCAATAGGGCGCTCTCCTCCTGGTTGGGTCGTGAACCCGAGGCAGGCTCAGCGGCGGGTGTCAGGCCGAGCGCAGTGGGCAGAGGATACTGGGATCACTCGAGCGCCGCTTCCGCGTCGTACCCGGCGGCCAGCGCGATCCGCGGGGCTGCCGAGATCACCCGGGCCGAGCCGACCACATCGATGAGGGAGGCCAGCAGGGCCAGGAGATCCTCGTCCCGGGCGCCCGTGCGTCGCGCTGCCTCAACCGCGGCGCGGTACGCCGACGGTGGGGCATCGAGGGCGACGAGCGCGGCGATCCTCGCCAGGGAGGTCGTCGGCTCGGGAAGGGAGGTCACGGGCCGGCCGTCCGCGGTTGCCTGGAGGATGAATGCCGTATTGCCGAGGGTCAGGTGGCGGAAACCCTCTCGGGTCGAAACGAGCATGGCAGGAATCCAGGGCCTCAGCGTGTCACCCGCTCCATTCGACAGCCCCGATCCCCGGCGAGCATCATCCCTCGGGGGTGATGCCCTGCCTTCGCTGCCGTCGGGTCAGGCAGGCGGGGGTGGTCCGACGGGTCGGGCATGCACCCGCGGCCGCTTCGTCATGCGGGCCGCGACCACGGTCGTGAACGGAACCGCGAGGACGATGCCGATGCTGCCGACGAGCGAGCGGACGATCTCGATGGCGATCGCCTCGGTCGATGCGAGCGCTCCGATCGGCTGGGGTGACACCGAGAACAGCAGCAGGAGGGGGATCGACGCTGCCACGTAGGCGAGCACGAGCGTGTTCACCGTCGCGGCGATGTGCGACCGGCCCACGTTCATCGCCCGCCGGACGAGCGTTCCCCGGGCGGCGAGCGGATCGGCCAGCGCGAGCTCCTCCACGGTGGTGGCCTGCGTGATCGTCACGTCGTCGAGCACGCCGAGGGCGCCCAGGATGATCGCGGCCATCAGCAGACCCGACAGCGTCACGTCGGCGCCGAGCACGGTCCCGAGGTTGCCGAGCTCCTCGCTGCCCATCAGCGGCGAGAAGCCGGCGAACGCGTTGACCACCGCACCGACGAGCGCGGTCATCAGCAGGGCCGCGAACGTCCCGAGCACGGCGGCTGCCGTGGTCCGGCGCGCACCCTCGGTGAGAAGGAGTGTCACCAGCGTGACCCCCGCGCCGGTGAGCACGGCCAGCATGACCGGATCCCAGCCCCGCACCAGCAGCGGCAGCAGGATCTTCACGATCACCACCATCGTGATCGCGAGTGCCACGAGCGCTCGCACCCCGCGCCAGCCCGACACCAGCACGACCAGCAGGCCGAACAGCGCGGCCAGGCCCCAGAGGAGGGGAGCGCGCCAGCGGTCCACGATCGCCACCAGGTCGCCATCGGGGCCCGGCGAGACCTGGACCACGACCTCCTCGCCGACGGCGTAGACGGGCGTCGTGCGGCCAGAGACGCCGATCTCGGCCCGGATCTCCGTGCCCGCATCCGGCCCGTCGAGGAGCTCCACGATCGCACCGGGCGCACCCGTGTCGGCGTCGGCAGGGGTCAGGCGGACGACGCGGGCATGGACCAGGCTGCTGTAGGCGTCCGCCGACGGGCTGAACCCGGAGAGATCCGGGATCATGGCCAGCAGGACCAGCAGGATCAGGCCGCCGATGATGATCCTGAGATGCGAGGCTGCCTGGCCGGTGCCGTGGCTGTCAGGGGCCGTGGCCGGGGCTGGTCGGACGTCGCAGCCGGGATGTCGTCGGGCATGGTGCCATGTTGCACGATCACGCCCGGACACGCCGGGCGGGCGCGCGGACGCGCGGACCAGGCGCTCCCGCGCTCCGCGGACAGGCCGGCCGTCAAGCGCCCCTGGCCACGAGTCCTTCGACGTATGCCCTGATGGTCGGGACCTCGAAGAGCCGCCGCTCGAAGTACTCGTTCACGGCGACCAGCGCCTGGCTCTTCACGTCGTCGATGTCGGCCGTCCGTCCCGCCGCGCCGCGACGTGCCTGGAGGTTGTCGCGCACCGCGAGCAGGCGCCGCACCATCTCGGCCTCACCCTGGCCCTCGAGCGCCCCGATGGCGGCCATGATCATGTCGTCGGTCTGGCGCACCATCAGGTCCACGTCGAACTCGGCCCCGGGCCGGTCCGCCTCGTCGAGCGTCCGGATGTGCGCCGCGACCTGGTACAGGATCGTGGTGGGCTCGTCGAACAGCTCACGCAGGTAGACGGCCTCCGCGTAGCGCCCGGTGAGCCGGAAGATGTTGTACAGGCGCCGGGCGACCTTGCCCCAGTTCGGGTCCTTCGTCGAGTACTTGACGACCTCGTGCTCGAGCTGGCCCACGTACTCGCCCACCGAGTCGGCCGCAAGCTCCTTGACGATCCGGGTGAACAGGGGCAGCGACTCCGCTTCCAGGTAGACCTCCTGGAAGTAGGGGTCCACGACGCCGTCGAGCGCCGTGATGCTCCCGTCCGGCGCCTCCCAGGTGATGTCGAGCATGTTCGACGCGTTGGCGAGGCCGAGGCGGACCGGGTCGGTGACGATCCAGTCGAGCTTGCACCAGCCCGGGTCGGCAGCAGCGTCGTCCCAGGTGAGGGTGACCGGCTAAGCCTGGAACAGGCCCAGGCCTGGTACGACGCGGCCGCCTACCAGGACCCACGGCGCTGCGCCAGCGCTCCGCACGCGCGGTCGCGGTCTTCGTCAACGGGCTCCCAGGCCAATAATGCGCAGTCGCCAGAAGTTCGTCATGCCCCGAACGGGGCACCACCGCCGGATGAAACGGCGCTGCGCTGCGGTGAAGTGCCTCCTGCGCGGGTGAGCCAGCCGCTTCTTTCAGAGCAGTCAAATAGGGCGATCCTGCGGCGGCTAGGGGTGCTGGGACCAGGGTCGCCCGGTCGATCAGGGCATGGCCAGCGATGAGCGGCTGTGGGTGGCCCGCCGCATCCTCGACGGCCAGCGTCCACCAGAGCGGCACCCGCGCATCGCGCTGGGCAGCCATCCGCTGGGTAGTCCGCCGGTGTCTGCCCGGTGTTGCCCGACAGACGGCGCGGTGGCGGCGGCGGATACTAGACATAGCCACCGCCCCGCCGGCTCCAGCGAGCGGCCGGCGGGCGATGGCGATCCCAGACCGCCGGCCTCGTCCTCCGGCCGGTGCACGGCCAGGACACCCGCCGCTCCCCGCCTCGGCGGGTGTCCTGCTCTACCCGCCACCAGACTGCCCACCAGCGCCACCCCCGGTGGCCACAGCACACCGCGACGCCGGGTGGTCTCTCACACGCCCGGCGTCGCGCCACACAGGAGGGACGTGAATATCGCCAGCATCGATCCGTGCGCGCCGGGCGGACATACCCCCGGCGGATAACGCAGGACCGCGGCCATCGTGCCAGACTGACGGCACCGCGCGTCGGGTCCACGGCCGCGCGGTCGTGGACGAGAGAGGCTCCGTGATGAAGCGTTCGAGAACAACGAGGACACCTGGCGCGTTCCGCTTGCGCCACCGCACCACGACGTTGGCAGCCCGAGTTCTGCTGATGCTCCTGCTCACGCTACGCGCGTCGCGCCTGCCGGGGCGCAACCGGGCAATGATCCCCGGGCCCCGGACTTGGGCGCGTGCCAGACCTTGCAGGTGCCGGCGGGGCACACGGTCGCCTTCCATGTGTACGCGGTGGGCGTGCAGATCTACCGCTGGACCGGCGCGGGTTGGGACTTCGTGGCGCCCAAGGCCGCAGTTGTTCGCCAACGCGGGCGGGACCGGGGTCGTCGGTACCCACTATGGCCGTGTCCGACCTGGGAGAGTGTCAGCGGTAGCATTGTGGTGGGCGACGGCGATACGGCCATCCGCTGCACCCCGAACCCCAGCGCCATTCCCTGGCTGCGACTGACGCGAAAGCCACGACGGGCCCCGGATCTTTCACCGGGTCACCTATGTCCAGCGGGTGAACACCGTCGGCGGCACGGCCCCCGCGGGTGCCGGCGGCTTCAGCGGCGAGGTGGTGCGCAAGTGCCGTACACCACGGAGTATTTCTTGACCCGGGCGCATCCGCAACGCGTGATCAGCACGTCCAGCCGCGGCGCCGCCACTGCGGCAGCGCGGTGCCGTGCCCGTGCGTGCGGACGGTCGCAGCGTACGATCCGGCGACCCCGGATGTCGCGCCACGGCCCGCCCTGCGCCTCGATGGTGTAGAATTCGGCGTGGCCCGACTCGATCAAGCAGCGTGTGCCTCGGGGGAACGCCAATCGGGCAGGGAATGATGAATCGCTGATCCGCCAAGCCGCCGGCCGCAAGAGCGAGGGCGCGTCGGCCGGCGCTGGCTCCGACGCCAGCATGAACGCCTGGATTCGCAATGCCCGCGGCCGGGGGGGTCCAGACCGAGCGCATCGAGCGCATCGCCACGCTGCTGGAGGGGGGAAATCGTGACGGACTTCTGCAATCCACGTCTGGACAACCTCCTCGGCCAGCTCGCCGACAATCGGCGCGTGTCCGAGGCCGGCCATCCACGCCCTGCGCGCCGACGACACGCTCACCGCCCGACAGCAGCAGGCGGCCCTGTCGGTCAGGTTCGGCGAGGCCTTCCGTCGTCACTTGGTCACGGAACGGAGCTATCACCGCGCCGTGATGGAGGAGCGGTCGCAGTTGTGGGCGGCGACGTTCGGCGTCGAACTGGAGGTGCGGTTCGCCCCGTCAAGCGGCCGGCCGCAGCTCCGCGGGAAGGCCGTCAACCCGCAGATGGCCGGGCCGCTGGCGCGCGCCATCCAGGCGGCGGCGAACGGCGCCCGCGGCCTCAAGGAGCTGGCTGACGCCGCGCTAAGGGTGAGGATGCGCGCCTGGCCCGCGCCTGCGCGGCTGTGGCGCTGACCTGCCGGCTGGGCCGGCGCCGTCGGTCCAATTGCCACCGCGGACCCGGCCGTCGCCGCCATCCTGGATTTCGACCATTCGTATGCGGACCCGGACCGGATGCTCAGGCCGCCGTCCAGGCCCACCGAGGTGCACTATCAAGTCGAGGTCGCGGTCGCCGACGACTTCATCTCCCAGGTGCGACAGGAAACGGGACCGCAGCGCAAGCCCGTCGGGGCCGTGTTGCGCTGGGTGAGCGGCCTGCTGATACCCGCCGACGCGGCGCGGCGGTCCGGCGTGCCGGGCAGGTCATCCGTACCGCGATTGGTGAGCGGCGTATCCGTGCCGTGCGGTCGCCGTTGGGTACCTCGTCTATCCCAGTGACGTCGAACGGCTCGCGGCGGAGCACGGCCGTGCAGCT
Organism: uncultured Chloroflexia bacterium; assembly: GCA_963697365.1. GTDB lineage: Bacteria > Chloroflexota > Limnocylindria > Limnocylindrales > CSP1-4 > CAIXZV01. Next base: position 1,306 of record CAVONT010000013.1, on the reverse strand, counting down.
GCACCCGCGCCACCCGCAGCATAGCGCAGGCGCTGAGCGACACGTGGTGCGCCCATCGTTGACAGATCAGCGGCCCCACGGGAAGGCTGAGCCTTCAGAGCGGGACGCGCTGCAGAACAGGCCGTCGGCTCCAGAGTCAGCCAACCCATCAGATGTCGTGTGGCGGAGTACTAGCCGTACTTCGGTGGGCAGTGGAACACCACGGCATCACCCACCGCCAGCAGCAGCCCTTCGTCGGCCTCGTGCTGCGACCACCGGCGGACCAGGGCCACCGCTTCGGTCGGGTCGCCGGTCGTGACGACATCGACGACCGTCTCCGGGTCGCCGCGATAGCGTGTGAACACGTACAGCATCACGCACCTCTCACCGCAGCGTGACAGACCACCACCGCCGCCGCGCCGACCAATGTGATGAGCTTCATGCCGCCCACCAGGAGTACCTGGCCGCCCTGCCCCCGCGCCGGGCGGCTACCCTCAGGCGCATTCCGTAGCTTGCCGAGGCGGCACTGCAAGCGCTGCGCGATCACGTCGCGCGCATCAACAGTTGACCTAAGTGGCCTAGGGAAGATCCGGTGGTCCGTGCGGTGCGCCACTGACCCGGCACGGTGGTCGACGCCTGGCTCAGGGTGGTTCGAACACCACCGGCGGCTGCTGGCCGGTGACGATACCGGCTGCCCAAGGCCTCACGGTGGTTACGGCAGCCCGGCGATGATGCGCTGGAACTCCTCCTCGGTAAACGCCTTCAGCGTGGTGCTGCGCACGTTGCCAGGGCCGCCACCGCGAGCAGCAAGCGCGCCGCCGTCTCATCGTCCGGGACCCTCGACCACCGTGGCCAGGTCGTACTCGCCCATCGTCAGGTACAAGAAGATAACCCGCCCGCCGGCGGCCTGGACGGCCTGCTTGAAGGCGTCGTAGCGCTGGGGACTGTCTTTGACGTTGCGAATACCTTGGTCCGTCCACTGCAGCAACGACAGATAGCTGGGCATGGGGGTGTCTCCCGTCACAGCGCGCGGGGTGAAGGACGCGTGACTATACCGCCGTTGTCAACCCGCCGTTGGACAGGCGCGCGGTTGCTACGCACACCGGCCTGCCACCCCGCTGCTTTGCGGGATCAGAGCAAGCGGCTGTACGCCCTTACCAAGCGAGGGATGTCCGAAGCAGCGCCGCGCTACAGAAGTACAGTAGTGCGATCCTGCAGCACCTGCCGCGCGCGCTAGCTAGCCCACCCACTAGGGCGTGTCTGCCAACGCAGCAGCGGCGCTCAGCACGCCGATCTCCTGTCGGGCGTGGCCACCGGCGGAGGATGC
>CAVONT010000012.1:0-109109 GCA_963697365.1 uncultured Chloroflexia bacterium | reverse complement strand
CGGCTCGCCATCGCGGAGGACGACGATCGCGCCGGTCGCGACCTCGTCGGCCGTCCAGCTGATCGGGCTGCCCGCCTTCACCGGCCGGCCGGCCCGCCCCCGTCGAACGGGTAGCTGCCGAACTTGACCTCCCACAGGCGCCAGCCGGCCCCGACCCTCGTGGCGAGCGCCTTGGCGCGCAGCTCGCGGGCGAGGATGGCGCAGGCCGCCTCCCGGGTGGGTGCGGTGATGTGGATCCGCTCGAAGTAGTCGCAGTCGCCCGGGTACGCCTGCACCTTGCCCTGTGCGGCGGACCCGGACAGCGCGAGTGCCGTGAGGAACTCGGGCGGGCGGTCCTCGAAGCCCACGACCTCGCCGATGGCCCGGAAGCGGATGAGGTCGCGCGGGGTGAAATCGAGCATGGACACCCGGTGGCCGTAGATCCCGCTGTCCACGTCCACCACGACGTCACCACCCGCCTCCTCACGTGCGAGCGCCTCGACCCACGCGGCCGCCTCGGCCTCATCCAGTTCGACGCCCAGGCGCCTCGCTGACTCCACCACCGCCGCCAGTGCGCCGGGTCCCTGCTCCTGCTCCATCACCTGGTCCTCACGACTCGCGTGGCCCCCGTCGGCACGTTCACCGCTAGTATCCGGCGGGGACATCCGCACGGGGAGACCGATGAGCGCAGAGACCTGGATCAGCGTCGACACGGAGACGTCGGGTCCGACACCAGCCAATGGCAGCCTGCTGTCGATCGGTGCCTGCCTGGTGGACGATCCCGATGTGGGCATCGAGCTGCTCGTGCGACCTGATCCTTCGGCGCCGTGGGACGAGGCGGCTGCCCGCATCCACGGCCTCGACCGGGCCACACTGGAGCGCGAGGGTCTGCACCCGGCCGAGGCAGCCCGCGCCCTCGATGCGTGGCTCGCAGCGGTTGTCCCGGCCGGCCACCGTCCGGTGTTCGTTGCGCTGAATGCCCCGTTCGACTGGATGTTCACGGCGGACCTGCTGTGGCGTCACCTTGGTCGCAACCCGTTCGGCCACTCGGCGCTGGACATCAAGGCGCTCTACCTGGGGCGCCACCTCGACAGCGTCGGGGCATGGTCGGCGGCCTCGAGGGTCCGGATGCTGGAGCGGTATCCCGTCGACCTGCCGCACACGCACCAGGCACTCGACGATGCCCGCGAGCAGGCGTCGATCGTGGCCGGGATCCTCGCCACAGCCAGGCCAGGCTGATTTCGGGCACGAGGGCACTGCAGCGCACTCGCCCTCGACCGGACCAAGGTGGCTTCCGTCCGGTCTTGATGGCACTAGGCACCGGCGCCGTCGGCGGCAATCTTCGTGCGCGGAGGTGTCCGAGCACATGCGCCGACTGGTGGGTCTCCTGGCTGCAGCATCGCTGCTCATCGCGTGCACCGGGGGTGGGGCCGGAGCGACGCCTCAGCCGTCTACGGGCGCTGCAGCATCCTCGCCTCCACCGGCCACCGCACAGGCCCCGGCCGAGAGCGCATCCGCGGTCATGAGCGCTTCGCCGACCCAGAACCCGCCTCCCTCCGCACCTGCCGAGACGTGGGACCTACTGTGGATCAGCGATTCGACGGGCAGTGGCGGCGCTCCCTGGCTAGTACGCCGACCGCATCCGCGAGGACGTCGGCGTGGAGGTCGACGTGACCGACGGATGGATGCTGGGCCTGGGCGCCGGGATCGATCCTCGACACCCTCCGCGGCCGCAACGACGGGATGCTGTACGTCTACGCCGGGACGATCGACCTCGCCGCCGGAGATCCGCGACGCAGAGGTCATCATGGTGTCCGGCAATCCGGCGAACCGTGCTGCCGGAGGACCTTGTCGACTGCGCCATCGGCTACGAGCCGAGTCCTGCCTGCAGCCCGCCGCCGGACGCCTGCGACGCGGAGATGTGGTCGGCGTACGAGGAGACGCTCCAGGCGATCATCGACGAGATCTTCGAGATCCGCGACGGGAAGCCCGTGATCCTCCGCACCCACGACTGGTACCTGCCGTGGGGACCTGCCGCCGTGTGGGAGGCGTGCGACTGCGTCGAGCTGTGCATCGAGTGCTCGCGCCAGCACTCCGCGGCCATCCATCGGGCGGCCGCCTCGCGCGGGGTGCCCGTCGCCGACTACCTCACGACGTTCTCCGGGCCCGACGGCGACCAGGTGCTGCCGAAGGACTGGACGCCCGACGGCGTCCACCCGACGGCGGAGTTCTCCGCCGAGTTGGCAAAGGCGATGGCGGGGCTCGGCTACGAGCCGGTGAGCCCGACCAAGTAGGCGTCGCCCGGTCGCCGTCAGGGGGTATCGTGCCGGGCGATGGCAACGCTCGTCCGCATCAGCGTCACCCCGATCAAGGGCACCGCACTCCAGCATCCCGCATCGGCTGAGCTGACGGCGCTCGGGATCCCGGGCAACCGGCGGTTCCACCTGGTCGACGGGCAGGGAGGACTCGTCAGCGGCGGCGTCCATGGTCCACTCGTCCGGATTCGGGCGGCCTATGACGCCGCGGCCGAAACGCTGTCCGTGGTGTTCCCCGACGGCGCGTCCATCACGGCGGACGCGAGCAGCCTCGGAGCACCCCACACCACGGATCTCTGGGGACGCCCGGTCCCGGGGCGGTTCGTCGAGGGTCCGCTGGCGGCGGCCTTCTCGGCATACGTCGGCTGGCCCGTGCGGCTCGTCCGCGACGACGTCGAGGGGGATGGCCCCGACGAGCACCGGCTCACCGTGATGTCGCGGGCCTCCGTTCGGGACCTGGGCTCGAGCTCCGGGGAGCCGGACCTCGATCCCCGTCGATTCCGGATCAACCTCGAACTGGACGGGTGCGAGCCATTCGAGGAGGACGAATGGGCGGGCCGAACCGTGCGTGCCGGCGAGGCCGTGCTCCGCATCCTCGGCCAGGTGCCGCGCTGCGTCGTCACCACGCACGATCCCAACACCGGCCGCAAGGATTTCGACACCCTCAAGTGGATCACGGCGTTCCGGCCGCTCATGTCCGAGCCGCGCGGCGTCCCGTTCGGGATGTACGCGGAGGTCGAGCGCCCGGGCCGGATCGCCGTCGGCGATACGGTGGAGCCAGTCCCGGGCTGAGTCCACCGGCGCGGCGGCCGCCGATGGGACTCCTGCCCTCCGGCACTCAACTCCGGGCCATGACAAGGCGTACCGTGCGGCGATGAGGACGGCTCGGCCGGGCGGGTCCTGGATCCCGATCCGCGCGGCGGCACTCGGCGTGATCCTCGCGATCGCCGGCAGCGCCTGCGGTCTGGCCACGCCCGCCACCCCGGTCGCCCAGCCACCGATCGCATCGTCGGTCACTGCCGCGATCACAGAGGAGGGCCTGCGCGCGCGGCTCGCTGCGCTCGAGGCGATGAGCGGGGAGGCCGACGGCTTCCGTGCCGTCGGCAGCGCCGGTGAGGCCGCCGTGGCCGATTTCATCGAGCAGGAGCTCCGGGCGGCCGGCTGGACCGTGACCGTCGACGCCTATGACGGCCTCGCCTTCGAGGACCCCGGCAGCTCCACACTCCAGGTGGGCGGGCGGACCTTCGACGGCGCCGACGTGCTCCCGCTCGTCTTCGCCCCTGCCGGCACGGTGGAGGGCCCTGTCCTCGCGATCGACTGGGACCCGGCAGCGTTCGATGCACCCGGGAAGGGGTGCGCGGTCACCCACTACGGCGACCTGCCGGCGAACGCGATCGTTGTCGTCCGCAGCGGCGACTGCCTCCGCCGCGAGCAGGTCCTCGCCGCGCAGCAGGCCGGGGCCGCCGCCTTCGTGGCCGTCTACCCGCTCGCGCCCGACGGCGTGGCGTATCGCCCGACGCTCATCGAGCCGACGCAAATGGAGCTCCCCGCCGCCGGGGTCACACGCGAGGTCGCCGATGCGCTCGTGGCCGCCGCCCAGGCCGGTGACACCGCCCGGCTCCAGACGCGTGCGCAGACGCGCACCGCCCCGACGCGCTCGATCCTCGCCGAGCTCCCCGGCAGCGAGCCCGGCCAGGTCGTGATGCTCGGGGCGCACCTCGATTCCGTCCTCGCCGGACCGGGGATCAACGACAACGGCTCGGGCGTGGCGGCGCTCCTCGAGATCGCCCGTGCCCTCGGCGGCGCCCGGTCGCGGGCGACGATCCGCCTCGCCTTCTGGAGCGGCGAGGAGCTGGGCCTCCACGGGTCGTACCGCTATGCGACAACGCTGACCGACGAGGGGCGGCGCGCGATCGTCGCCTACCTCAACCTCGACATGATCGCCTCGCCGAACGGGTTCGCCGGGGTCTACGACGAGCCAGGCGCCCCGGCGGGTTCGGATGTCGTCCGGGAGCTGCTCGCGGCGGCCGTCACGCGGGCGGGCGGGACGCCGACCGGCGTGGATCTCGGCGGCGGCTCGGACCATCGTGGGTTCGCCGAGGCGGGGATCGCGACCGGCGGGGTGTTCTCGGGGGCGAACGAGCCGGTGACGACGGAGCAGGCGGCGGCCTCAGGATCCCTGGCCGGCCAACCGGCCGACCCCTGCTACCACCAGCCTTGTGACACCGTGGAGAACGCGAACCTCCCGCTCGCCCGGCTCCTGACGGCCGCAACCGCCGACATGCTCGTCCGCCTCGCCAGTGACCCGGAGCTCGTCATCCACTGACCCGTGAGTCACCGCTGAGCGAGTACCGCGGAGCGAGCACCGGCGGCGTTTGTGTCAGCCCTTCCCGTCCGGTCCTTGCGCCGCCGTCCTAGGATGGGCGCATGCAGCACCGGACACGCGCCTACTGGCCGACGAGGGTCATCCTCTCGATCCCGTTCGTATCGTTGGCCATCGTCGTCCTGCTGGTCCTCACAGCGCCATCGTCCATGGGCGCTCCCGCCCCGTACTCGGGTGTTGGCGCGACGACGGTTGCGGTTGCTGCCGCACTCTGGGTCGTCGGCACCGTCTGGATGCTCCGCATCGTCCGTGGGCCGCGCGATGAGTCCGGGGAGTGGCGCTACCGCGCCTAGAGGCATCCCGGACTGGCGCCAGCTAGTCGGCGGTCCCGGCCTCGCGATCTGCTACTCCGTGTCACCCCGACCCCAATCGGGCAGGCGACGCCGGTCGCCGTGTGGCAGTCGTAGCTGTCCGGGTTCCCTGACGGCTACACGCCCTGCTGGAGCAGGAGCAGTGAGTCGTGTGCCAGGCCGATCGCCGACTCGAGCAGGCCTCGCATGACGATCATGAGGAGAGCGAACGCCAGCCCACCGGTGATGCAGGCGACCATGAAGTAGATCGTGGGTCCGCCGTTGCCGGGGACGAAGCCAAGCATGTGGACCAGGACACCTGCGCTCAAGACCGTGGCGACCATTGCGCAGCCGATGATGACGTCGACCAGGCGCAGGGCGCGGCGGGTGAAGATGATGCCGCTGTCCACGAGAGACAGCAGCCGCCAGACGACGAGCAGCGCCACTTGGATGCATGCGATGAAGAGGATGGCGGCCGCCGAGTACGGGACGACCAGGTACTCGACTTCGGGGGTCGCCGTTCCCACCATGGCCGCCTGCACGGGCACGAGTATCTGCGCGAATACGGATCCGAGCAGCAGGACGACAAGGGCGACTCGGAGAAGCCGACCTGCGAGCTTGTACCGCATTGACAGTCCGGGACCCCTGGCGGCGACACCCGACGCCACATGCATGAGAAGCCTCCCACGGCAGCCGATCAGCCAACCGCGAGTGAGACGCACCAGGCAGCGGAGACGTGGCGTGGTCACCGGCCGTATGAACGACCCTTGTTCATACACCCCCGCACCACTTGTACTGAAATGGGGTCTACTCACCACTCTTTCGGCCTTATGGGCTGCTGAGCGGTAGCACGTGTGGGTTTCGGCCTCAGGTTGTCATGCGCGACAGGGGGAGGGAGCACCGCAGTTGCGTGCAGGTGCGCACCCTATGGACGGACATGGCGCGTTGCCCTGACAGGCAACCGGCAGGAAGGCGACAATGGGCCTCGACGCAACGCTCGTTGGTGACTGGCCTGGCGTGGACCGGCGTCGCAACGGAGCAGGGGGTGGTCATGCGGAGAGCGGCACCAGTGCTGCTGGCCGGGGCCGCAGTGCTGTTCGCGGCTTGCTCCATCATCCCGGGCCAGATCGCCGCCGGGAGCTACGACTGCTACTACCAGGCGAGCGTCAGCCCTATCGAGGCCGTCACCGCTGAGATCTCCGGGAGCCAGATCTCGTGGAGCGGGATCAGCGCCGACTACGGCCCCGAGCCAGACGATGGCGCATTGACGGGCCCCGCGTACGCGATCACATCGACGCGGCCCGACGGCGGCTTCTCCCTCGTCGCGTGGGCGCCCGACGGCACGGCATGGGGCACAAGCCCCGGCAGGCTCGAGTGCTGGCCGCCCGGGGCTCGCCCGTAGACGGGTCCTTAGGGTTATTCGCCAGCCGTCACCCCAAGCCCGATCGGGCAGGCGACGCCGGTCGCCGTGTGGCAGTCGTAGCCGTCCGGATTCTTGGCCAGGTACTGCTGGTGGTAGCCCTCGGCGAAGAAGAACTCGCCGGCCTCGGCGATCTCGGTGGTGATCGCCCCGAACCCTTCCTTCGCGAGCTCCTGCTGGTACATCGCGCGTGACGCCTCGGCAGCGGCGAGCTGTGCCGAGCCGTGCGTGAAGATCGCGGAGCGGTACTGCGTGCCGATGTCGTTGCCCTGGCGGAAGCCCTGCGTGGGGTCGTGCGACTCCCAGAACACCTTGAGGATGCGCTCGTAGGAGATGACGGCCGGGTCGAACACGATTCGAACGACCTCGGCATGGCCGGTCCGACCGGTGCAGGTCTCGCGGTAGCTCGGGTTGGGCGTCGTGCCACCCTGGAACCCGACCATGGTCACCCACACGCCGGGGAGGCTCCAGAACTTCTTCTCGGCGCCCCAGTAGCAGCCCATGCCGACGTCGGCGATCTCCATGCCGTCGGGATAGGGTCCCGCCAGCGGGCGCCCGTTCACGAAGTGGGTGCCGGGCATCTCGATCGGGTCGGGCCGGCCGGGCAGGGCATCGCCCGGCTTGGGCATGGACGGCTTGCGGAAGGGGAGCTGCATGGAACGGCCTCGGTGGGTGCGTGCCCCAATTGTAGGCGGGTTGCGGCTGCTCAGCCTCCAACGGGCTTGGCTGGCTCGCACCGCACGACGCCACCCGATGCGGCGGCCCGCATGTCGTACTGCACGCCCCCCACCTCGAACACCACCTGGTACCCGGGGGTGATCACCTGCAGGTACATCATGTCGGGCTGTGGGCACCCGAGCGAACTGTCGGGCCAGTCCACGGCCTCGGCAGAGACCACCACGGCGCCCGCGGCGGCGTCCGCGCCGACGATCGTGGCGAGCTCCGCCTTCGCAGCGGCCAGCACTGCCGGCGGCACCTCGCCCGTGACCGGTTCTGTCTCGGCCGGCTCCGACGAGGGGGGCTCCGGGGACGGCGAGGTCGGCCCGGCCGACGACGCGGGAGAGGCCGGACTCACCGTGGATCCCGTGCAGGCGCCAATCAGCGCGGCCACGAGGACGAGGAGGACGATCGCGGCGGCGCGGTGGCCGGGTCGGCGCATGGAGGCTCCTTCGTTCGAGGGTCTTGTCTGGCGCGCTCCGGATTCAGGCTGTGTCAGCGGCCCCGGCGGCGGAGCGCCACAGCGATCAGCACGACGCCCGTGCCAATGACGAGCAGCGGCCACAGCAGGTTCCAGTCGATGTCCACGTACTGGGCGATGAGGAGCCACAGCCCGACAAGCACCAGCACGGTGCCGGCAATCAGGCGTCCGCTCCGGAGCGCCGCTGTCCCATCCCAAGCGGCCGGTGACGGGCTCTGCCAGGGAGTCGCCGGTGCGGGGTCGGGCGCGGTGGCTCCCTGGCCCCAACCCGGGACGGCGTTGCCGCCCGGCGTGGCCCGCGTCCGCGGCTCCGGCCTCCACCCGTCCGGCGCAAGCGGGACGACGATCATCATCACGATGTACACGAGGGCGAGGATCCCGAGCGAGAAGAAGGCGGCGATCACCCACGCGATGCGCACGAGGGAGGGATCCACGTGGACCCAGGCGGCGATCCCGCCGGCCACGCCGGCGATCACCCGGTCGGTGGGATGGCGGTAGAGCCGGTCATCCACAGCCGTCCTCCGGATCCAGGGTGAAGCTGCCCAGGTTCACCGAGATGTCGAGCTCCACCTTGACCGATGCCTGCGCGAACCCGGGCGTCGTCCAGCTGGACCCCTGCTGGACCAGGCCGAGGGCCGCGAGGTTGGTGGAGCCCAGCGAGATGTCGTCCGCCTGCACCCGCACGGCGGTGCCCGGGGGAAGGCAGACCTCGGCCGAGCCGGCGTTCACGGAGATCCGGCCCCGGAAGGGCGCAGCCGGCAGGTCCAGGGTCAGCGAGCCCGCGTTCACGGACGCCCCGACGGATGCCAGGTCCGGGTCGTCGCCGAGCCCGATCCGTGCGTCGCCCGCATTGACGCCGACGTCGAGCCTCGTGACCCGGGTCCGGTCGAGAGCGAGGTCCGCGGAGCCTGCATCCACGCCAAGCTCGAGGTCCATGGGGACCGCCTCCGGCAGGGTGAGCTGCCAGCGCGCCGCCGCCGCCCCGAGGATCGGCCCGCCAGCATCCGGGGAGGACACCGAGAGGCGCGTGTCGCCACCTTCGACATCAGGATCCAGGCCCGGGCCCGCAGTGCCTTCGAGCATCCAGCCAGAGCCGGTGGATGATGTGGCGGTCACGGTTCCGCAGTTCATCCGGAGACGTACCTCGGCAAGCCCGGTGAACGATCCCTGGCGCGTCTCGAAGGCCTCCCCGCTGCCGGCCGTCGGGTTGAGCCCGCAGGCCCCGGACCCGGTGCCGAACCCGAACACGCTTGCACCGGCAAGCAGCGACCCGGCCATGATCCCGCACGTCACCGCCACGACCAGCCCGCCCAGGATGGCTGCCTTCGTCTCGGCGAGCAGGAGGCCCAGGCCGATCCCGACGAGGATCAGCGGCCAGAGCCCGAAGACGCCGTCGAGCCGCGCAGGGTCGATTCCGCCGTTGCTGACGGCGAGCGGGACGACGCCGGTCACGATGAAGAAGACGCCCCAGCCAAGGAGTCCCCGGTTGACGCGCACAGACATCCACCTCCTGTCCCGCGGGAGCGGGATCGGGCACATTCTCGTCCAGCTGCCCTGCGGCGGAACCGGACGAACGGCAGGAATCCGCCCACCGGGCGCGCCCCCGACCCCGTGCCGGACGGCTCCCCGTACCCGGCCGATCCGCTAGCCTGAGCGCAGCGACGCGCGGCTCGACAGGACCGTGCACACCGGGAGCCCGCATGCGGCAGCGCCAGTTCGACGCGGTCCTCTTCGATCTCGACGGCGTCCTCATCGACACGGAGCCCTGGTGGCACGAGGTCCGCACGGCCTTCGCGAACCGGCACGGGCGCGAGTGGAGCCTCGACGACCAGGCCGCGGTGATGGGGGCCAACTCGCTCGAGTGGGCCGAGATCACGCAGCGGCGCCTCGCCCTGGCCGAGGTTCCCGTCGAGAGGATCCGCGACGAGATCGTCGATGGCGTGGTCGCGCGCTACCGGAAGGCGATGCCGCCGGTGGTGGGCGATGCGCCGGACCAGCTGCGGCGGATCGCACTGGACTACCCGGTCGCGATCGCGTCGTCGTCGCACAGGGCGATGATCGATGCTGCGGTCGAGGCCCTCGGGCTGCACGACGTCCTCGGCGCCGTCGTGTCGAGTGACGAGGTGCCGGCCGGCAAGCCTGCGCCCGATGTCTATCTGCGCGCCGCCTCCCTGTTGGGCGTGGACCCGGCGCGCTGCCTCGTGGTGGAGGACTCCCTCAACGGTGTGCGGGCCGGGAAGGCTGCCGGGATGACCGTGGTGCTCGTGCCCAGCGTGAGCGTTCCACCGGCGGGTAACGCCGTCGACCTCGCGGACGTCGTCCTCGTGCGGCTCGCCGATCTCCACCCGGAGCGGCTGCCCGCCTGAGCCGGAGGAAGTCGTGGTCGAGCCCCTGATCGATGCACCGGTCTACCGGCCCAATCGCGTCCGCCTCATGCGCGCGTTCCTCAAGCTCGTGACCGGTGTGCTCTTCGACGTGCGGGTCGAGGGGAGGGAGCACCTTGCGAAAGGCCCCGTCATCTACTGCGCGAACCACCTCAACTGGACGGACCCGCTGGTCATGCTCGCGGTCATGCCGGCACGCCCGAAGCTGGCGATGTTCGGACCCAAGGAGGCCGACATGTCCGTGGGCGCCCGGAACCGGCTCATCACGTGGGCGGGATTCGGGATCCCGTACCAGCCGGCCAAGACGGACCTGCTCGCGACGACCCGACGCGTCCAGCGGGCGCTCGACGCGGGCTGGGCGATGATGATCATGGGGGAGGGGAGGATCCACCGGGGGGAGCGCGAGCTGGCACCCCTGGCCGACGGCACCGCGTACTTCGCCCTGCGGACAGGCGTCCCGGTCATCCCGATCGCGATCAACGGCACCAGCTGGCTCGGGTTCCGGCGCCGCATCCGCGTCCGGATCGGCGCCCCGATCCCAGCCGAGGGCCGGCCCAGCCGCGAGGCAGTCGACGCCCTCACCGCACGAACGGCAGACGCGCTGCTCCATCTCGTCGCGGATTTCCCCGATCCGGGGCGCCCTGGGCCATTCGGGCGCTGGCTGACCGAGGTGTTCAACGACTGGCCCGAGGGCGCGCGGCCGGCGCTCGGCGAGGGGGATGCGGCGGGGACGGCGCTCTGACCTCGCCGCGGGGGCGATCCGTGCCAAGTGGGGGCGATGCGGGCCGCGTGGGGGCCCTGCGTGTGGCATCCTGCTCGGACTACACCGCACACCCAGGAGAACCCGTGGGAGCCACCGGCCTCTCAGCCGACGCCACCGTCTACCGTGCCCGCCTCGGCGAGCAGTCCGACGCCCAGATCGACACGTGGGCGGCCGAGATGATGCGCGATGTCGCCCTGCGTCGGGGCGTTGTCCGGGTCGTCGAGGACTTCCGTCGCGCAGCCAGGCTCACGGAGCAGGAATTCGAACGTGTGTTCGCTTCTGGTGGAGGTCCGCCCGCCACTCTCGGGCGTGACGCGAGCGGCCGCCTGATCGTGCCGGCCGTCACGTTGTGGGCACTGGTGCCGGGGATCCGCGCAGAGGTCACGGACGGACGCGAGCGGCTGATCGACTACCTGGTGGCCAACTTCCACGAGCTCGTCTACGTCTGAGGTCGTCGATCCGCGGATCCCGGAACCGGGAGCGGCGGACCCCCTCTTCGTCCCCGGTCCGGACGATGTGCCGGACCTCTCCAGCGCAGCTGGAGTGGGGGAGCCACGGCGCTGGTCCGCAGCCCTCGCGATCCGCCTGATCCACCCGTTCCCGTCGATCCTCGATGGGCTGGTGGTGGCATTCGTCGCGCTCATTGCCGGTGCGACGGTGCTGCTCGCGCTGGGTCTCGGCCTCTCGATGACCCTGGTGCAGTTCGCCATCGGCACCCTCAACGACATCGTCGACGCGCCGACCGATGCGGGGCGGAAGCCCGGCAAGCCCATCGCGGCAGGCGTCGTCACGTTGGGGCAGGCCCGGCTGATCGCGCTGGCCTGTGCGGGACTCGGGGTGGGCCTCGCCGCAGTGCACTCGCCTGCCCTGGCCGGCCTGGCGCTCGTCGGACTCCTGATCGGGGTCTGGTACGACCTCAAGGCCAAGGGAACCACCCTGTCGTGGTTGCCGTTCGCGGTCGGGATCCCGATCCTGCCGGTGTACGGCTGGCTGGGAGCCACCGGGGAGCTGCCCGCCGTCTTCCTGATCCTTGTTCCGGCCGCCGCGATCGCGGGCGCTGCGATCGCGATCGCCAATGCGCTCGTCGACATGGAGCGCGACACCAGCGCAGGCGACACCTCGATCGCTGTGGCCCTCGGCCCGCGCCGAGCAGGCCTACTCGTGCTCCTGCTGCATTCCGCCGTCGCCCTGATGGCTCTCGGGACCGCGCTCGTGCTGGGTGCACCGGGTGGATGGGTCCTGGCGCTCGCTGCTGCCTGCCTCGTGCCGGTGGCCGGGGCGGGCCTGGGAGTCGTCGCCTCCACGCGGTCGGGCACGAGCTGGAGGGAGGCCGCGTTCGAGACCCAGGCCGTGGGAACGGGGCTCCTGGCTGTGGCGTGGCTGGGCGCACTGAGCGCGGCAGCCGGGATGGCGGCGGGCGGCTGAGACGGAATAGGGGGCCCGCTCCGAGGTGGTGCGCGGCTGCATAGCCCGGCTGGCGCGAGCGGCCGTGACCGATGTACCCCTAACGCACCTGCGAGGCGGGTCGTTATGCTTGGTGACAGTCACGATCGCCTGAGGCCCTCACCCATGACCGACCTGATCCGCCGCTTCCGCGGCCTTGCCGTCGCCCTTGTCGTTCTCGCGATCTCCGCGGGCGCCGTCTTCGCGGCCGCCCCAGCCCTCACCCCCACCGCAGCCCCACAGGCGCAGGCGGAGGAGCCCGCGGGTGGGACGACCTCGAACCCTGACAAGGACGCCGACGAGGACGGCGACGACGACGCCAAGCCCGAGGCCCCTGAGGCTCCGGACGCCGACGAGGATGACGCCTCCGAGGGGGCCCCTGCCGACACCCACGGTGCGATCGTGTCGGCTGCTGCCAAGACTGAGACCCCGGAAGGCTTCGCCAACCACGGCCAGTTCGTCTCCTGCGTGGCCCACATGGACGTTCTGGATCCGGCGGCCTTCGACCCGGCGAAGGTGACTCCGGCGGACTGTGGGATCACGCCCGAGGTGGCGAAGGTCACCGGCAAGGACAAGGCCGCTGAGAAGCAGGCCACCGGCAAGGCCAAGGCGGCCGAGAAGAATGCCAACGGCAAAGCCAAGGCCGCGGCAGCAAAGGCAAAGGCCGCGGCGAAGCAGGCCCAGCGCGCCAACCCCACCACATCACGACCCTAGGTCGAGCGCCCGAGGGCCGGTCGCGGCCCTGACAACGGGGAAGCCGGCGCCTGTGGCGCCGGCTTCTTGATGTCAGGGGAGGGGAGAGCGGTCGCCCCGCAACCGGATCCCGCCCGCTTCGGCTAGCGATCCGGGTCGCCGCTCCGGACAACGGCGATGGCGTTCTCGAGGCGGAGCTTCGCGATCGTGAGGTACTTGGCGAGGTTGGTGCGGTCGACGCTGCCGATCGATGAGAGGAGCTCGGGGCTCCTGAGCACCTCGAGCATGTCCTCGACGGCCTCGTTGAGCTGCTGCTTGGCAACCACGAGGCTGTCGTCCCTGACCTCGTCGGCAGGTGCCGTGTGCTGGGTCCAGCCGGCCTCAGCGCTGGGCGAGACCACCTCTGCGGCAAGCACCGGGACGACATCCGACGCCGCCGCGATCTCCGCGTCGACCTCGTCGGCGGCCCTGGTCCGGCGTCCCTCGATCCGCTCCCGGAGCTTCACCAGGGAGAGCTCGTTGCGAGCGACCTGCTCGGCAAGCCTTCGACGCTTCTTCGGGTCCGCGACCTTCATAAGCTCGTAGGCGTGCGACAGGGTGTCCTTGCGCAAAGACACGAGCTCGCGGACTTCGGGCGGGGCGTCGGCGAGCCGGAGACGATTCTCCAGGTATCCCTTGTCCTTGCCGAGCTTCTCCGCGAGTTTGCGGATGCTGTACCCGTGGTCGCGGATCATCCGGTCGTACATCGCCGCCTCGTCGAGAGGCGAGATGTCCTCGCGCTGGAGGTTCTCGATGATCGAGATCTCCATCGCGGTCTCGTCGTCGATGTCCTCGACAAGTGCGGGGATGGTTGCCATCCCGGCGATCTTCGACGCCCGCCAGCGGCGTTCGCCGGCGATCAGCTGGAAGCGGTTCTCCTCGATGGGCCGGACGAGAATCGGCTGAAGGACCCCGTGCTCGCGGATGCTGGCCGCCAGCTCCTCGAGCGTCGCCTCGTCGAAGGCCAGCCGCGGCTGCTCCGGGTTGGAGTCGACGCGGTCGACCGGGATGACCTTGACGCCCGTGGAGCGATGCGTCGTCTCCGGCGACAGGAGGCTGACGATGGCGGGCGGGAGCTCCTTCTCTTCCGAGAGGCGCCGCGCTGCGGCGGCGCGGAAGTCAGTCCTGGCCAAGATCGATCACCTCCCTGGCAAGCGCGCGATAGGTCCGCGCGGCCTCGGAGCCACTGGCATATGCGGTGATGGGGCGACCGGCAAGCGGCGCCTCGCCGAGCTTCACGGATGTGCGGATGATCGTGTTGAACACGTGGTGGTCGCCGACGACACGGAGCTCGTCGAGCATGTCCTTGGCCAGGTTCGTCCGCCCGTCGAAGAACGTGGGCAGCAGTCCGAGAACGCGGAGGTCGCGGTTCAGCTTGAGGCGGATCGCGTTGACGACCTTCACAAGGTTGTTGAGGCCCTTCATCGCGTAGAACTGCGTCTGCACCGGGATGAGCACGCTGTCCGCTGCTACCAACCCGTTGACGGTCAGAAGGCCGAGGTTCGGCGGACAGTCAATGAGCACGTAGTCATAGACGTCGATGGCCTCGCGCATCGCCTCGCGCAGAATCGACTCGCGCCCAAGCGCGGTGAACAGTTCACCCTCGGTGCTCGCAAGGTCGATGTGGGCCGGTGCGACGTCGATGCCCGCGATCTCGGTTGGGAGGATCGCCTCCTGCATCGTGCAGCGGCCGTCAGCCAGCACATCGGCCATCGATCGCTCAACGGTATTGAGATTGATACCGACGCCGGCGGTCAGGTTCGCCTGCGGATCCATGTCCACGAGGAGGACGCGGAGCCCCGTCTCGGCGAGCGCGCCCGCCAGGTTGATGGCGGTCGTCGTCTTTCCGACACCACCCTTCTGGTTGGCGATCGCGATCACGTGCGTCAAGGGCATCACCTCGGATGAGCGCCGGCGGAGCGCCGGGAATGCGGCAGGAATGCGTCGCATCCTACAGCGCCGCGAGATGCCGTGCCCGATCTTGTCCACAGTTCATCGGAGTTGTGCACCGTAATGTGGATATCTCTGCTCCGACGTTGCGTCTCCGGCGCTGCTCGCGGGGGTGGCGCGTGGGCCTATCATCGCTGCAGTCCCGATGTCTTTGCACAAAGACAAATCACCCGCGACCAGCAGGGAGTCGAGCACGTGACGACGAACGCCGAGCGCATCGCCCGCCTGGAGCGGATGCGGGCCGAAGCGCTACAGGGTGGGGGACCGGTCCGCGTCGAGCGCCAGCATGCGTGGGGCAAGCTGACGGCGAGGGAACGGCTCGACCTGCTGCTCGATCCGGGCTCCTTCGTCGAGCTGGATGCCTTCGTGACCCACCGGGCGACGGAGTTCGGGATGGACCGGCAGCACTTCCTCGGTGACGGAGTGGTGACGGGCCACGGCACCATCGCAGGGCGCCTTGTCTTCGTCTTCAGCCAGGACTTCACGGTCTTCGGCGGCTCGCTGTCGGAGGCCTACGCCGAGAAGATCTGCAAGGTCATGGACCTGGCCATGAAGATCGGCGCACCGGTCATCGGCCTCAACGACTCCGGCGGCGCACGCATCCAGGAGGGTGTGGCGTCGCTCGGTGGCTACGCGGAGATCTTCCTGCGCAACGTGCTCGCATCGGGTGTGGTGCCACAGATCTCCGTGATCCTTGGCCCCTGCGCGGGTGGCGCCGTCTACTCCCCGGCCATGACCGACTTCACCGTGATGGTGGAGGGAACGAGCTACATGTTCGTCACCGGCCCCAACGTGGTGAAGGCCGTGACGCACGAGGAGGTTGACGCTGACGCCCTTGGCGGAGCGGCGATCCACACGGGTCGCACTGGGGTGGCCCATCTCGCGGCCCGCGACGAGGCGGAGGCGATGGAGCACGTCCGTCGGCTTCTCGCCTATCTGCCGCAGAACAACCTTGCGGACGTCCCGGTGACCTCGACCACCGATCCGGCGGACCGCATGGACCCGGACCTCGATGCCGTCGTGCCCGACGAGCCCCAGAAGCCGTACGACATGCACGACGTCCTGCGACGCATCGTGGATGACGGTGACTTCTTCGAGATCCAGCCCGCCTGGGCGGCCAACATCATCGTCGGGTTCGCGCGCATCGGCGGCCGGGCGGCGGGCATCGTGGCGCAGCAGCCGGCCGTCCTCGCCGGAGCCCTCGACATCAACGCCTCGGTGAAGGCGGCCCGCTTCGTGCGGACGTGCGATGCCTTCAACGTGCCATTGGTGACGTTCGTGGACGTGCCGGGCTTCCTGCCGGGTGTCGCCCAGGAGCACGGCGGGATCATCAAGCACGGGGCCAAGCTCCTGTACGCGTATTGCGAAGCCACGGTCCCCAAGGTGACGGTCATCACGCGCAAGGCATATGGCGGCGCCTACGACGTGATGAGCAGCAAGCACATCCGCGGCGATCTCAACTACGCCTGGCCCACCGCGGAGATCGCGGTCATGGGCGCAGGAGGCGCGGTCAACATCATCTTCAAGGATGCGATCAGCACCGCCGAGGACCCGGACTCGGAGCATCAACGCCTGGTCGCGGCGTACGAGGAGGAGTTCTCCAACCCCTACGTCGCGGCGGCGCGCGGCTACATCGACGAGGTGATCCTGCCCCGCGAGACGCGCCCACGCCTCGTTCGGGCCCTTGAGATCCTCGCCGACAAGCGGGACACGAACCCCCGGAAGAAGCATGGCAACATCCCGCTCTGACCAGCCGGAGCACCTGATGACCACTGGGAAGCCGCCGTTCCGGCGGGTGCTCATCGCCAATCGCGGCGAGATCGCCGTCCGGATCATCCGGGCGTGCCAGGAGCTCGGGATGGAGGCAGTCGCTGTCTATAGCGACGCCGACCGCGAGGCAGCCCATGTCCGGCTCGCCGACATCGCCGTGCGCCTGGGCCCGCCTCCGCCTTCCGAGAGCTACCTGCGCATCGACGCGGTCATCGAGGCCGCGCAGTCGACCGGCGCCGAGGCGATCCATCCCGGCTACGGGTTCCTGGCCGAGCGCGCGGCATTCGCCCGGGCCGCGGAGGCCGCAGGCATCGTGTTCGTGGGCCCGACCTCCGATGCGATCGAGGCGCTTGGCGACAAGCTGAATGCGCGCCGGCTGGCCGCGAGGGTCGGCGTGCCCCACGTGCCCGGCACGCTGGAGCCTGCCGCCGTCGACCACCCCGACCAGGTGACCGGCATCATCGAGACCGCACGTGGGATCGGGTTCCCACTCCTGGTGAAGGCGGCTGCCGGAGGCGGCGGGCGTGGTATGCGTCGTGTTGCGCACGAGGAGGACCTGCCCGCGGCACTCGTCTCAGGGTCGCGCGAAGCACTGTCGGCGTTCGGGGACGGGTCGGTGTACCTCGAGCGCGAGGTGCTGCCGGCGCGCCACATCGAGGTCCAACTCCTCGCCGACAACCACGGCCATGTCGTCGCACTCGGCGAGCGCGACTGCTCGCTGCAGCGGCGTCACCAGAAGCTTGTCGAGGAGGCTCCGGCACCGGGCCTCACCAAGGAGCAGCGCCGCCACCTGCACGGTCTCGCCGTGAAGATGGGTCAGGCGGCAGGGCTGCGCAACGCGGCGACGTGCGAGTTCCTCCATGACCCGCAGGGCAACTTCTGGTTCCTCGAGGTGAACACGCGGCTCCAGGTCGAGCATGGCGTGACGGAGCTGGTGGCGGGCGTGGACATCGTGCGCGAGCAGTTCCGGATTGCCGCCGGCGCGCCACTGAGTCCGGAAGTGGTCGGGGCAGGGGAGCGCGCCGCGACGCCGTCAAGTCACGCGATCGAGGTGCGCATCTCGGCGGAGGACCCAGCGCGGGCATTCGCGCCGACGCCCGGGCGCGTGGGCCGGTGGGTGATGCCCGCCGGACCCGGAGTGCGAGTCGACACCCACATCGAGGCCGGCGACCGTGTGCCATCGGACTACGACAACCTGATTGCCAAGCTCATGGTCCATGCGCACGACCGCGATGCAGCGATCGACCGCCTGCGGCGTGCGCTCGACGAAGTGGAGATCGGCGGGGTCCAGACGACGCTGCCGTTCCACCGCGAGGTCGCACGCAGCGAGGCATTCCGGCGCGGCGACCTGTCGACCGGCTGGGTCGATGCGCATTGGGCAGGCGAGGCCGCGCAGGCCGAGGCCGCACGCAAGGCGCTCCTCGCGACCGGCATCGTCGCCGTCGAGAGCGAACCTGCCCCGGGCGGCGTGCGCGCGTCGGAGGCGCTCCCACGGGATGGATCACCCAGGCCACCGGTGCACAACGGCTGGCGTACTGGTAGCCGGGCGCGGGGAGTCGATCGATGGCCGAGCTGAGGAACGATCCAAGCGGCCCGTCCCGTTCGCTGTCGGGTGAGCCGCCGGCCCAGCTCGACCCGCGTGCCGTCCGGGTCCGGCTGTCCGACATCTCCGGGGTTGCCGGATCGACGTCGATCCTGGTGGCCCCGGCCCACGAACCACTCCGGATGGCCAACCCGACGGTTGGCAGAGGACCGCTGGGGGGAGCCGCGATCGCACCGCCTGTCGAAGACGATGCGGGTGTCCTTGCGCAAAGACACCTGGAGGTGGACGGCGTCGCCTCGGATGCGAAGGTGCGGGACCTCGGTGCAGGCCGCTGGATCCTGGAGGAGCCCGGCTGCTCATCCCGCGTGGTGATCGAGCCGGACAGCGATGGCTCGAACGGGTCACGCATTCGCGAGGTGCTCGTGGATGGTTTCAGGTTCCTCGTCGAGACCGAGTCGGAGCGGATCTCCGCGCTCCGGGAGCGGGCGAGCCAGGGCCGGACGGCGAGCGCACACAGCGGTCCCCTGCAGGTGAAGGCGATCATCCCGGGCAAGGTGGTTGCGATCTCGGTGACCGCAGGAGACACCGTGACGGCCGGCCAGCAGCTGCTGGTGGTCGAGGCGATGAAGATGCAGAACGAGCTCCGCGCGCCGAGGGATGGCACTATCGACCGTGTCGGCGTGACCGTGGGTGTCAACATCGAGATCGGTGACCTGCTCGTGGTCATCAACTAGCGGAGGACCTGGTGGGCGAGGAAGGCAACGGGGACGATGGCCGCAGCGAGTCGCTGTCCGGGGTGGAGCGCTGGCGTGCTTCGACGCGAGCCAGGGCGGTAGCGGCATCGGCCGAACGGCGGGAGGCGTTCGCCACGACGTCGGAGATCCCTGTCCACGACGTCTACGTTGCTGAGGATCTCGCCGGGCGGGACCTCGACGCCGACCTCGGGCTGCCGGGCGAGTACCCGTTCACGCGGGGCGTGCAGGCGACCATGTACCGCTCGCGGTTCTGGACGATGCGCCAGTACGCGGGGTTCGCCACCGCGACAGAGACCAACGAGCGGTTCCGGTATCTCCTCGACCAGGGCCAGACCGGCCTGTCGGTGGCATTCGACCTCCCGACACAGATGGGCTATGACTCCGATGCCCCCGAGGCAGAGGGGGAGGTGGGCCGGGTGGGCGTGCCGGTGTCCTCGCTTGCCGACATGGAGACCCTGTTTGCCGGGATCCCGCTCGGCCGGGTCAGCACGTCCATGACCATCAATGCCACGGCGCCGATCCTTCTGGCGATGTACGTCGCGGCTGCCGAGAAGCAGGGCGTCGCCCGCGGCGCTGTCAGCGGCACGACCCAGAACGACATCCTCAAGGAGTACGTGGCGCGGGGCACGTGGATCTACCCGCCCCGCCAGTCGATGCGCCTCGTGACGGACGTGTTCGAGTTCGCGAGCCGCGAACTCCCCAAGTGGAACACGATCAGCATCTCGGGCTACCACATGCGCGAGGCCGGCGCGACGGCGGCCCAGGAGCTCGCCTTCACCCTGGCCGACGGCATCGCCTATGTCGAGGCCGCCCTCGCACGGGGACTCGATGTCGACGAGTTCGCGCCGCGCCTGTCCTTCTTCTTCGCTGCCTGGTCGGAGCTGTTCGAGGAGGTCGCCAAGTTCCGGGCGGCTCGTCGCATGTGGGCCCGGATCATGAAGGAGCGGTTCGGCGCCCGGAACCCGAAGTCCATGATGTGCCGCTTCCACACCCAGACGGCAGGCTCATCGCTCACCGCGCAGTCCATCGACAACAACGTCGTTCGGACCACCCTCCAGGCGCTCGCGGCCGTGCTCGGGGGCACCCAGAGCCTGCACACCAACTCACGCGACGAGGCACTCGCCCTGCCGACGGTCGAGTCTGCGAGGCTTGCCCTCCGAACGCAGCAGATCATCGCCCATGAGGCCGGGGTCACCGAGACGCCGGATCCGCTTGCCGGCTCGTGGTTCGTCGAGTCCCTCACGGACCAGCTGGAGGAGGCCGCCACCGCCTACCTCGCCGAGATCGACGCCATGGGCGGGACGCTCTCGGCGATCGAAGGCGGGTTCCAGCAGCGGCAGATCCAGGAGTCGGCCTACCGCGTCCAGCGGGAGATCGAGCGCCAGGACCGCATCGTGGTGGGCGTCAACATGTTCCGGGACGAGGGGGAGGCAGCGAGGCCGCCCCTCCTGCGCATCGATCCCGAAGGCGAGCGCATGCAGGTGGAGAGCCTGCGCCGGGTCCGGGCCGGTCGCGACGCTGCCGCCTGGGAGACGTCCATGCGCCGCCTGGAGGACGCGGCCCGTGGCGAGGACAACCTGGTCCCGCCGATCGTCGAGGCCGTGGCGGCCTACGCCACGGTGGGCGAGATCGCCGACAGCCTGCGCTCCGTCTGGGGCGTCCACCGCGAGCTGATCACCGTCTGAGGAGGCCCAGATGACCGACCCCGCCGCGCCCGCCGGCCGCGTGCCCGAGAGCATCCGCAAGATCGGCAAGATCCATCACGTCGCGGTGATCGTCCGGGACCTCGAGACGGCCCTCGGTTTCTGGCGGGACACGCTGGGGCTGCCCCTCGAGCTGGTGCTGCCCATCGAGTTCGACCGGGTGACCATCGCGTTCCTGTCCGTGGGCGAGGTCAAGGTGGAGCTCGTGATGCCCACCGACGACACGACCGGCGTGGCCCGGTTCCTGGAGAAGAAGGGCGAGGGCTTCCACCACGTCTGCTTCGAGGTGCCGAACATCGCCGAGGCGCTGATGCGGTTCGAGCTGGACGGCATCGAGCTCATCGATACCGTCGCCCGGAAGGGTGCCGAAGGCCCGGTCGCCTTCCTCCACCCGCGCAGCTGCCAGGGGGTGCTCGTCGAGTTGATCGAGGCTCCTGGAGGTCCGAGCTGGGCGGCCCTCGGGTACTGACGCCGGCGGCTGTCGAGGGCTAGCGGACCGCCCGACCCACCCCGACGACGAGTCGGAGCAGCACGCGCGCGGCCGCGAGCGTTGCGACGGCAGCGATGGCCTGACGCCAGATCCAGGCTCGGCCGCCCGGGTCGTCCGCTCCAGCCTCAAGGAACTCGTCGACCGGCGTCAGCCTGACCAGGGGCACCCAGGCCATGTCGTCCGCGATGGCCTGGTCGGTGGTCGCGAACGGATTCAGGCCGGCGGCAAGGGACGGCCCGATGGTCGAGCGGATGATCGCCGGGATCAGCTTGGACCGGGTGGGGGCGCTGGTGATCTCGGAGGCAACGGCGGCCATGGGCGGACGACCCGGGAGCACGATCTCCACCTCGGGATCCGCGAGCATGTTGCGGTACCACTCGGTGCGTCGGCCCGAAGCCTGCCAGGACCCAGGCGGAACCGTCGGCGATGACGTAGTTGAGCGGGGTCTCGCGCACGAGCCCGCTCTTCCTGCCGCGCACGCGGACCAGCACCATGTAGCCACCGAGTGGGCACGAGACCCACGGCGCGAACCCCGCCCGCACGACGGGCACCATGAACCAGCGGTTCAGGACCTTGAAGAAGGCCAGGGCGCCGGCATCCCGCGCACGCGGCGGGTCCGCGTGGCTGGTCGTGGCCTCCACGGGCGCAGCAGGGGCAGGGGAGGGGGCAGGGGCGGTCGTCATCATGTCCACAGGGTGCCCGCGGCGTGTGTCAGCGGGCAGGGCCGATGTCCCGTTTCTGCGGGCCGCTCGGACGGGTCCAGCGGCCGGCATCAGCGGCATCGGCGCGGGTGCGTCACAGCTCCCGATGGCGCGGCCCACTGGGAGACGGCTCAGAACGCCCAGGCGAACACCACGTCACGGGCGCTGATCGCATCCCGGGAGAACGTCACGATGCGGCCGGCCAGGTCCCGTATCCAGGGCTTCTCCTCGCGCGGCAGCAGGCCCAGCTCCTCCTCGAGCAGCTCGATCCAGCGGCCGGCCAGGGGCCCCAGCAGATCATCGGGCACCTTGCCGACGCACTCGATCCAGTCGGCGTCCACGCGGTCCACGATCCGCTCGACCGACGGTCCCGCACCTTCGAGCTCCGTGCGGGCGTCGAGGAAGTCGGTGGGCTCGGCGCTCTCGGTCACGGAACGAACCGCCTCGGAGAACAGGTCGAGCCACGTGGGATCAAGGCCTCCGCCGAGCGGCAGGTGAGCGACGAACCTGTCACGGTCGTCGAACGACGCCACATCGTCGATCGAGAGCGCGAGGACGATGTCGCGGGCGTCACCCGCAACGAGGTCCATCAGACTGCCCATAGGCGCCCGAGGCGCCGATCCTCCTTCCGCTGTCCGCAATCACCAGTGTCGCGGCCCGTTGACGCGCAAGTCTAGCGGTACCGTCCCGCGGTATGGCGGGCGAATTCCGCGGCCGGGACGATCGTGTCGAGGTCGCCCGGCGAACAAGGACCGGTGTCGGCCAGGCTGGGCGGTCAGCCCCGATAGCCGGCGTCGCGGAGCAGCCCCGGGAGCTCGGTGGGCGAGGCCGCGACCCGGAAGCCGGCGGCCTCGAGCGCGGTCACCTTGGAGGCAGCGGTGCCCTTGCCGCCCGAGATGATCGCGCCCGCGTGGCCCATCCGCTTCCCTTCGGGTGCAGTTCGTCCGGCGATGAACGCGACCTTCGGGATGTGGGCCATGTGCTCGGCCGCCCAGGCAGCGGCCTCCTCCTCGGCCGATCCCGCCGATCTCGCCGATGAGCACGAGGGCTTCGGTCTCGGGATCCTCGGCGAACAGCTTGAGGCATGTCGATGTGCTGCGTGCCGATCACCGGATCGCCGCCGATACCCACGCACGTGGACTGGCCGAGGCCGGCGTCGGTCATCGCCTGGACCGCCTCGTAGGTCAGGGTGCCGGAGCGTGACACCACGCCGATGCGTCCTTCACGGTGGATGGAGCCTGGGATGATGCCCACCTTGGCCCGCCCGGGGCTGGTGGCGCCGGGGCAGTTGGGGCCGATCAGCCGGGCGCCCGCCCTGTTGACCTCCTCGACCACCTGGATCATGTCGAGGGCAGGGATGCCCTCCGTGATGCAGAAGATCGTGCCGATCCCCGCGGCGACGGACTCGAGCACCGCGTCCGGGGCACCGCCCGCAGGCACGAAGATGCACGACGTGTTGGCACCCGCCTCGCGGACGGCCTCGACGACGGTGTTGAACACGGGCACGCGGCCGTCGAGGGCCAGTTGACCGCCCTTGCCCGGGGTGACGCCGGCCACGAGCGGGGTCCCGTACTCCAGCATGGCGCGACTGTGGAACTCGCCCTCGCGCCCGGTGATCCCCTGGACGACGAGGCGGGTGTCGCGCCCGATCAGGATGCTCACGCCGCCGCTCCCTTCGCCGCCGCGACGGCCTTGACGGCCGCCTCGTCCAGGCTGTCGGCAGTCACGAAGCTGGCCGCCTCCAGCAGTTCGGCCGCCTCTGCGGCATTGGTGCCCACGATGCGGACCACCATCGGGACCTCGCGCTCCTGCTGGGCACGGGCCTCGATGAGCCCCCGCGCGACCTCGTCGCCACGGGTGATGCCGCCGAAGATGTTCACGAGGATCGCCTTGACGTTCGGATCGGCCAGGATCAGACGCATCGCGGCGGCGACCCGGTCCGCTTTGGCGCCTCCGCCGATGTCCAGGAAGTTGGCGGGCTCGCCACCCGCCCGGTTCACAAGGTCCATGGTGGTCATCGCCAGGCCCGCGCCGTTGACCATGCAGCCGATGTTGCCGTCGAGCTTGATGAACGTGAGGTCGTAGCGCCGCGCCTCGACGTCCGCGGGATCCTCGGCATCGAGGTCTCGCAGCTCCTCGAGCCCGGGGTGGCGGGGGAGGGCCGAGTCGTCGAGCGTGATCTTGGCGTCGAGGCAGACCAGCCGCTCCACCGGGGTGCCCGTGGCGCTGTGCTCGCGGATGACCGCGAGCGGGTTGATCTCGACGAGATCCGCGTCGTTGGCGAGCATCGTCCGCAGGAGGCCCTTGGCGATCGCCGCGCCAGCCTTCCAGTGGGCGCCGAAGCCGATCTTGAACGCGAGCTCGCGGGCTGCATGGTCGGGCAGCCCCAGGAGCGGGTCCACGTGCTGGTAGACGATCGCGTCAGGGTTGTCGACGGCGACCTGCTCGATCTCGACGCCACCCTCGGACGAGCCGATGAACATGAGGCGCTTGGTCGCCCGGTCGAGAAGCACCGACAGGTAGTACTCCTTGACGATCTCGGCGGCTGGACCGACGAGCACGCGGCGGACCGGCAGGCCCTTGATCTCGAGGGCGAGGATCTGGGCGGCCACGTCCTCCGCCTCGTCCGGCGTTGAGGCGAGCTTGACGCCGCCCGCCTTGCCGCGCCCTCCGACGAGGACCTGGGCCTTGATGACGACCTTGCCGGTGGCGTTGGATGGGTCGGCCAGGAACTTCACGGCGGCCGCCCGCGCGGCCGTGGGCGTTCGCGCGACCTCCCAGGCGGGGACCGGCAGGCCTTGGGCGACGAGCAGCGATTTCGCGTCGGCTTCGTGGATCTTCACGCGACTTGCGAGACCTCCGAGGGCGGGCGATGGCGAGGACCCGATCATAGCCCGCGCGCGGGCGGCCTCCGCGGACCGCTGGTCGCGCCCGCGGCATGCCGACCGGCCCGTGACAGCCGGGATGGCCGGATGGCACCCGCTGGACCACCGTCCGGCATGCGCGCAAGAGGGGCCGTCCTGCCCATCCCGAGCCGATCGGCGTGCGTAGAATGGCTCCCATGCCTTACCGAGTCACGCTCATCCCCGGGGACGGCATCGGCCCCGAGCTCGCCGATGCCACCCGCCGTGTCCTGGACGCCTCGGGCGTCGCGTTCGAGTGGGAGGTCCAGGACGCCGGTGAAGGCGTCATGGCCCAGTACGGGACGCCGCTCCCGGACCACGTGCTCGAGTCCATCCGCCGCAACAAGGTGGCCCTCAAGGGCCCCATCACCACGCCGGTCGGATCGGGCTTCCGCAGCGTCAACGTGACCTTGCGCCAGGTGCTGGGCCTCTACGCGAACCTCCGTCCCGCCCGGTCCATCAAGGGTCTCGAGACGCGCTACCAGGATGTGGACCTGGTGATCGTGCGCGAGAACACCGAGGACCTGTACGCAGGCATCGAGCACATGGTCGGCCGCGATGCCGCCGAGAGCATCAAGATCATCACCCGCGACGCATCGGAGCGGATCGCCCGCTTCGCCTTCGAGTACGCCGTGGCGAACGGCCGCCGCAAGGTCACGGCGGTCCACAAGGCCAACATCATGAAGCTCTCGGACGGCCTGTTCCTCGAGAGCTGCCGGACCGTCGCGGCCGACTACGAGGGCCGGATCGAGTTCGAGGACCGGATCGTCGACAACATGTGCATGCAGCTGGTGCAGAAGCCAGAGCTCTACGACGTGATGGTCCTGCCCAACCTCTACGGCGACATCGTCAGCGACCTGTGCGCGGGCCTTGTCGGCGGCCTGGGCGTCGCACCGGGCGCCAACATCGGCATCGAGGCGTCCGTGTTCGAGCCGGTGCATGGCTCCGCACCCAAGTACGCGGGCCAGAACAAGGCAAACCCCACGGCGCTGCTCCTGTCGGGCGTCCTCATGCTGCGCCACCTCGGCGAGCAGGAGGCGGCGGTGCGCGTCGAGGCCGCCCTGCGCGAGGTCATCGCGGAGGGGAAGGCCACCACCTACGACCTTGGCGGACCGGCGGGCACCCGTGAGTTCGCCGACGCCATCATCGCGCGGCTCGGCTGATCGTCGGCCACCACTGAACGGCGACCCGCCGACGCGGGCCGAAGGAGAACGGAGGCTCCATGCTCCTGCGGTATCGGGGCAGCGAGGGAATGCTCGCGTGGGCGTTCCACCGCATCTCGGGTGTCGCCATCTGGGCGTTCATCCTGCTCCACGTCCTCGACATCTGGCTCGTTGGCGTGGCTCCCGACCTGTACGACGAGGTCCTGGCGATCTACGCCAGCACGTTCGGCCGGGTGATGGAGTCGCTGCTCGGGGCCGCCCTGCTGTACCACGCGCTCAACGGCCTGCGGATCATCATCATGGACTTCTGGCCCTCGATGACCCGCTACCACAAGCAGCTGTGGTACCTCAACTGGGTGCTGTTCGTGGTGATCGGGCTTCCGATCCTCGTCCAGATCATGGCTCCCGCCTTCGGGATGGAGCCCCCCTTCAGGTTCGGCTCATGAGCACCTTCCGCGTCACCCGCGCCGGCCGCGCGCGCCCAGCCGGGAGCGGCTTCGAGCTGGCCGTCTGGTACCTGATCCGCCTGACGGGGATCGGGCTGTTCGTCCTCGCCCTGGCCCACTACATCGTCGTCCACTTCGTCTTCGATCCGGCCTACCAGGACGCCGCATGGGTCACGGTCCGCTGGGCGAACATGGCCCAGCGGACGATCGACTGGCTGATGCTGGTCTTCGTCCTGTTCCATGCCTTCATGGGCATGCGCACGGTCATCGGCGACTACACGCACGGGGGCGTCCGCAGTGCGCTGATGATCCTCCTGTACCTCGTCGGCCTCCTGCTGCTCGCGATGGGCTCGATGGTCGTCTTCACGCTGCCGCTGCCGCAGGTGCCCGCATGATCAAGGACCACGACGCCCTGGTCGTCGGCGCCGGCGGCGCCGGCCTCTGGGCCGCCCTCGAGCTCGCGAAGGCCGGCATCGACAGTGCCGTCCTCACGAAGCTCTATCCCACCCGCTCCCATACCGGCGCCGCCCAGGGCGGTGTCTGTGCCGCCCTGGGAAACCAGGAGGAGGACCACTGGGAGTGGCACATGTTCGACACCATCAAGGGTGGCGACTACCTGGTCGACCAGGACGCGGCCGAGGTGCTCGCCCGCGAGGCCATCGAGACGGTGATCGAGCTCGAGCACATGGGGCTCCCGTTCAACCGGACCCCTGACGGGAAGATCGACCAGCGCCGGTTCGGCGGGCACACCCGCAACTACGGCGAGGGCCCGGTCATGCGGGCCTGCTTCGCCGCGGACCGCACCGGCCACATGATCCTGCAGACGCTCTACCAGCAGTGCGTCAAGTACGGCGTCAAGTTCTACGACGAGTACCACGTCGTGGACCTCGTCGCCGAGGGCGGCGACCTGGGCGATGGCGGCCGCTGTGCGGGCGTCGTGGCCTACCGCATCGCCGACGGCGAGCTGGTGACCTTGCGCTCCAAGGCGGTGCTCCTCGCGACAGGCGGCTTCGGGCGCATGTTCCGGGTCACCTCGAACGCCTGGAGCCTCACCGGTGACGGCGTGTCGCTGGCCTACCGCCACGGCGTCCCGATGCAGGACATGGAGTTCTACCAGTTCCATCCGACCGGCATCGTCGGCATCGGCATCCTCCTGTCCGAGGCCGCCCGCGGCGAGGGCGCGTACCTCCTCGACAACGACGGCTTCCGCTTCATGGAGCGCTACGCGCCCAAGCTCATGGAGCTGGCGCCGCGCGACATGGTCAGCCGGGCGATCCACCAGGAGATCCGGGCCGGCCGGGGCATCGACGGCAAGGACTACGTCTACCTCGACGTCCGCCACCTGGGCCGGAAGAAGATCGACGAGAAGCTGCCCGACATCACGGACTTCGTCCGGGTGTACCAGGGCATCGAGCCGTACACGGACCCCATCCCGATCCAGCCGACCGCCCACTACGCGATGGGCGGCATCCCCACCAACCTGCGTGCCCAGGCCACGCGCGACGCGGCCAACACCGTGATCCCGGGCCTGTACGCCGCGGGCGAAGCGGCCTGCGTGTCCGTCCACGGAGCCAACCGGCTCGGGACGAACTCGCTGGTGGACCTGCTGGTGTTCGGCCGTCGGTCGGGCCGCCAGATGGCCCAGGACATCCGGGGCCTGGAGCTGCCCGACGTGTCCGAGTCGGCCGCCGACCCGGTCCGCGCCGAGTTGGACGCCCTCAAGGGCCGGCCGAAGGGCGAGCGCAAGGAGGCCATCCGCACGGAGCTGGCCGACGTGATGATGGACGACGCCGGTGTCTACCGGACCGCCGAGGGTCTCGAGCGCGCCCGCGTCAAGGTCGACGAGCTGCGTGACCGCTATCTGAACGTCAGCGTGGACGACAAGGGCACCGTGTTCAACACGGACCTCCTGGAGGCACGCGAGGTGGGCTACCTGCTCGACTGCGCTCAGACGATGGTTGCCGCGTGCATCAACCGCACGGAGAGCCGCGGGGCCCACAGCCGCGAGGACTTCCCCGAGCGCGACGACGTCAACTTCCTCACCCACTCGCTCGCGACCAAGGGCGCGGACGGCGGGGTGGCGCTGGACTACAAGCCGGTGACCATCACGAAGTTCGAACCCAAGCCGCGGGTCTACTAGGAGGGGGTGACGACGATGCAGATCGAGCTGCGGATCCTCCGCTACGACCCCGAGCGCGACCAGAAGCCCCACGAGGAGACCTACCAGGTCGACGCGAACCCGATGGATCGCGTCCTGGACCTCCTCCACAAGGTCAAGTACGAGCAGGACGGGACCCTGACGTTCCGCCGGTCGTGTGCCCATGGCGTGTGCGGCTCCGATGCCCTGCGCATCAACGGGCGCAACCGCCTGGCCTGCAAGATCCGGGTGAACCAGCTGGGTGGCAAGCGCATCACCGTGGCGCCGCTGGCCGGCCTCCCGGTGATGAAGGACCTCGTGGTGGACATGGAGGGCTTCTTCGCGAAGTTCCGAAGCGTCCAGCCCTACCTCCAGGCCGACGACGACGCCCCCGTCCGGGAGCGCCGGCAGTCTGCCGCGGACCGGGCCCGCTACGACGACACCACCAAGTGCATCCTGTGCGCCGCGTGCACGACGTCCTGCCCCTCGTTCTGGGCCAGGCCCGAGTACGTGGGTCCGGCGGCGATCGTGGCCGCGCACCGGTTCATCTTCGACTCCCGCGACGACCACGCCGAGGAGCGGCTGGAGATCCTCGCCGACAAGGACGGCGTCTGGCGCTGCCGGACGATCTTCAACTGCGTCGATGCGTGCCCGCGTGACATCCACATCACCCAGGCGATCCTCGAGGTCTCCTCGGCGATCACCGGACGGCGGATCTGACCGGCGCTGGTTCCGGGGCGGGGCCCGCGGCTGCCCCGCTCCCGGTGATCCCGCACATCGTGATCCGCACCGACGGCGCAGCCCGGGGCAACCCGGGCCCGGCGTCACTCGGTGCTGCCCTGATCGACGGGTCGCGGGACGATGCCCGGCACCCGTCGGCCCCTCCCGACGCCACGATCTCGCAGGCGCTGGGCGTCCAGACCAACAACGTGGCGGAGTGGACCGGCGTGATCGAGGCGCTCAGGCTGGCCCAGCGGCTGGGTGCCGAGGTCGTGGACATGTACCTCGACTCCAAGCTGATCGTGGAGCAGCTCCACGGCCGCTGGCGGGTCAAGGACGCCAAGTTGCAGCCACTCCACGCGGAGGCGAAGGTGATGCTTGGCTCGTTCCGTCGCTGGTCCGCGACGCACGTGCCGCGCGAGCAGAACTCGACGGCGGACCGGCTGGCGAACGAGGCGCTCGACCGCGTGGCGGCCGGGGGTCCCGTGCGCGTCGCCCGCATCAGGCGCACCGCACCGGCGGAGTAGGAGGTCGGCTCGATGGCAGTCGTGCTCTGTTATGGCGACTCGAACACCCACGGCTACGACGGCTCGTCCGCCACCGGCGCCCGGTTCCCGCGTGACGTGCGCTGGCCGGGGGTGCTGGCCGCTGCGCTGGGTCCGGAGCACCAGGTGATCGAGGAAGCCCTCAACGGCCGCACCACGATCTGGGACGATCCGTACCTCGACGGCCGCAATGGACGGACCTACCTGCTGCCGTGCCTGCGCTCGCATGCGCCGGTCGATGTGCTGGTGCTGATGCTTGGCACGAACGACCTCAAGTCGATCTTCGGGCGGTCGGCCGCGGAGATCGCCGCAGGCGCAGGCGCGCTCGTGGAGCTGGCGCTGCTCTCCGGGACCGGGCCGGCCGGCGGTCGGCCGCGCGTGCTCCTGGTTGCACCGCCGGTCCTCGGCGGGCGCACGGCGACCTCCGAGCTGTGGGGCTTCGGCGAGGCCCGTGCCAGGAGCCAGCAGTTCGCGCCGCTGTACCGGACTACCGCGGAACTCAAGGGCGTGGCGTTCCTCGACGCGGGGCCTGTGGCGGAGGTGGACCCGGCTGACGGGGTGCACCTGACGGCCACCGGGCACACCTCGCTCGGTCGTGCGGTGGCCGAGGTCGTGCACTCGCTCCTATGATCGGCGGCATGAACCTGCCCGTCATCGGCCGCACCCTGCTCGCGCTGTCCGTCGTCACCGTGCTTGCCGCCGCGTGCATGCCCGCCTCCGACGCGATCACGAACCGCCCGTGGAAGCTGGTGGAAATCAACCGCTCCGTGCCGGTGGCCGAAGGAGCCGTGGAGTTCGACGCCGACGGCCGGTTCACCGTGCGGCCCGGCTGCAACAGCGGAGGCGGCACCTACTCGATCGACGGCAACCGGATCGTCGTCGATGGCACGCAGCTGACGGCGATGGCGTGCGGCGAGCCCGCCGACAGCCAGGAGCAGGCCTTCCTCGCCGTTCTCGGGGACACGCCGCGCTTCGAGATCGAGACCCGCACCGGTCGGCTCCGGTTGACCGCGGGCGACCGGGCGCTGGTCTTCGACACGCCGTAGGCCGGCGCGCAGGTGGTGTGCTCTGGACCCGTCCCCCAAGTATGTGGCGAATCGAATGCCCGCTCGAGGAACTCAAGGCCGATCTCGTCGAATCCGGGATCGAGCCACGAGGGCGAGGTTGCGTTTCGCCACAGTGTTGGGGCGCTGCGTCGACGGAGCGGCTCTCCCGGGAGTTCGCGCGTACAATCCGCGGGCCAGCGAGGCGGCCGGATGGTCGCGGGCCGGCCGGGCAACCGGACGGCCTGAGGAAAGTCCGAGCTCCCCAGCGCAGGGTGGCGGGTAACGCCCGTCCGCCGTGAGGCGAGGACCAGTGCCACAGTGACGATGCCGGCCCCTCGGGGCCGGAGTGAAACGCGGCAAACTCCACCCGGAGCAAGGCCAAATAGGAGGGCGCAACCCCGGTTCGCCGGGGGGAGAGGTGCGCTGCCCAGCCCTCGGGTCGGCTGCAAGAGCCGTCGGGCAACCGGCGGCCCCAGATGGATGACCGTCACCGCGACCGCAGGGTCGCGGTACAGAACTCGGCTTACAGGCCGCCTCGCTGGCCTCGACCCCGACTCTGAACGTGAAACGGCCCCCTGGGCGGGATGGCTCAGGGGGCCTGCACACAGTTCTGCACACAGTCTCGGCTAGCTGTGATTCCCGGACACGTTGTTGACGAGGGCGGTCATGGGTGACCGCCCGTCCAGCGAGCCGTGGGGTCGTCGCTCGTTGTAGTAGGCGATGAACCCGGGCAGGGCGTCGAGCCTCGCCTGGTTCGTGTCGTAGCGTCGCACGTAGGCCCACTCCGTGAGCAGGGTGCCATTGAAGCGTTCGGCCTTGCCGTTGGTCTGCGGCCGGAACGGGCGGGTGACCTTGTGCCGCGCGCCGATCCTCGCGATGGCATCGGCGAATGCGAACGACTGGACATAGTTCTTCGCGTTGTCGGTGAGGACCCGCTCGATGCGGACGCCGTGGGACGCGAAGAACGCGGCAGCGTCGAGCACGAACCGGGCACAGGTGGTGCCGCGCTCGTCGCCGAACACGCCGACACAGGCGACCCGGCTCATGTCGTCGAGCGCGGCTCAAGCCCGTGCAGCGTGTGCTACGAGGCGTTGCGGCGCCAGGTGTTCCCAGGGCACCGCGAGAGCGCGGACGCCTGACCACTAGCCCAGCCCGCCCAGGAGCCACCAGGACGCCCGCAAGGTGCCTGGGCCGACTTGTCCACAGGCCCGACAAGCCGCGCGTAAGTCGTGGGTTCGACAATGGTCGAACCCAGAGCACCGCGCCCGTCGGCTCGATCTCGGCCGTGCCCGACCAGATCACGGCGGGGCGTCTCTTGGTGCCATCAGCCTCTTGTCCTCGACATCCGCCCGGCCCAGCGTCGGTCCGTTGCGGGAGGCTCTGACACGCGGCCCACACCCGGCCGCCGGGACCGCGCCGAGCCACTGGCGAGACCGACCCGTCGTGTCGCGTCCCCAAGGAGGAATGCAGATGCTCCTCTCGAGCGTGGCGGTACGTGTCGGGCTGCTGCTGCTAGCCGTTGCTCTCCTGGGCGCGTGCGGCGCGACCGCGGCCCAGTCGCCGACAGCCAATCCTGCGGCGACCCAGTCGCCGACAGCCAGCGAGGATGCGGCCCTCATGGCCGACCTGGACGCCCTGTGGAGCAGTCCGTACGACGCTGCCAAGGTCGCGACGCTCTATGCGACCGACGCGGTGTTCCACGACATGGTTGCCAATGAGACGTCGACCGGTCTCGAGGCGGTCCAGGCGAAGGTCAAGGACTACACCTCTCAGAACTTCAAGGTCACGAGCACCTCGGCCCCGATCCGGCAGGGTGACTTCGTCGCCGTTTTCGTCAAGTTCGGCGCCGCCGAAGCCTTGTACCCGGGTCTGGGGGTGGTCGAACTGAAGGACGGCAAGGTCCTGAACCAGTGGGTGTACCCGGCACCCTGACCGACGTCGGCAGACCGCCACCGACGTAGAGACCGCGGACGGCCGGTCCACGTCGCGAACTTCAAGTTCAAGTAGGCCGAACCAGCGGCATACCCCGCCCGCCCGGCGTCCCCTCCGCCGGGCGGGGTTCTCCTTGTCGAGGCCGAGGACGCCTGACGATTCCCCAGCCCGCCCAGGACGGCCCACGACGCCTGCAAGGTGCCTGGGTCGTCACCTTGTCCACCGGCCCGGTGGGCCGCGCGTAAGGGGCGTGGCCCACGATGCGCCGACCCAGAGCAACGGGCTCGCCGGTTCGATCCCGGTCCGCCGGCCCTACCACGGCGGGATTCCTTGCGGGCAAGCGGTTCGGAAGATCGCCAAGACGGTCGTCTTCGCCTCACCCAGTTGGTAGTGCCCATCTGCCCTTGCGCGGCCCAGGGGTTCTAGTTGGCCAGGTCGGCCTCAGTGGCCGGCCTGAACAGCTCGGGATGCTGGACGGCCACGGCGGATGTCCGTGCCTCGACCTCGCCGGCGC
Organism: uncultured Chloroflexia bacterium; assembly: GCA_963697365.1. GTDB lineage: Bacteria > Chloroflexota > Limnocylindria > Limnocylindrales > CSP1-4 > CAIXZV01. Next base: position 75,884 of record CAVONT010000012.1, on the reverse strand, counting down.
GGACGACGGTCGGTTTGCCACCCACCCCGAACGGGCCGGCATCGAGCCGGAGAGGTGCACGGCGGGGCGTCCGGGGGCGCGTCTCATGGCGTATGGCCCTTCACGGCCGACGCGGCCGGCGTCCATCCTTCCGGGTATGTGGCGGCGGTCTGGACACCGGGATGAGACGGAGTCGGCGGGGCCGGCCGTCTGCGTCGCCGGGTCTTGATCCGCTGCGGGCACCGTGCGACCGGCGCGCGCCGCCGCGGATGCGTCCCGGGAGGACTTGAATGCGCAGGATCATCTCCCTTCTCGCCGCCGTCGTCCTAACGGCGTCCCTCGCAGGGTCGAGCCTCGCGGCTGACGCGAAGCCGGCGCTCGGCTTCACGGGCAACTTCGCGGAGCTCGACGCAGACGGCAACGTGCTGGGCATGATCAACGCCCGCCTCTCGGTGCCGACCGATCAGGATCTGGTGCCGGGCGAGTTCAGCTTCGTGGGCGCTCCGGGGTACTTCGTCCGCGAGGCGCACACGATCATCGCCGGCACGGGCTACTGGTTCGACAAGGGCCACGAGGGCGGCGCAAATGTCGCATACGCGGACGGCGTGGAGTGCACCTACACGGGCGTCGGGGACACCGACTGCCACGAGTGGGCCGTCATGTTCATCGATCCCCTCGACCGTACGAGGCCGAACCAGGTCGCGTTCAGCCACGTGAGGGACGCGAGCGGCGCCTTCGACTTCGACGAGGCCACCGGACAGGCGCGGTGGTTCAACGTCGGCGCCGGCGCGTTCGAGATGCGCGGGACGTTCCCGGAGGGGTAGGGGCTCAGCGCGCCCGTCGGACCCATCCCGGTCCGCCGGCCAGCCCACGGCGGGGCGTCTCTGCGGCTACCGTGGCCGCATGGACGAACGGCAGCACCTCTGGTCGGAGATCCTCGACCGCCTCCCGTCTGGCTGGCGCACCACCGCGCCATCGTTCGACCCTGGCCGCGCCCGGTGGGAGGCCGTCGCCATCGGGCCGACGCTGGGAGGCCGGCGAGGACCGGCGCCTGAGTGCGTCATCGGCGAGGGGCCGACGGAGTTGGACGCGCTGCGCGACTTGGCGGAGCGGCTGGAGACGACGGGCTGACGCCCGATCCCGGCTCTGCCGGAGAGTCGCAGGGCGTCCGGGGGAGGCCATTCCGAGGGTCCACCCTCGCAGGCTATGCCTCCGCCGCATCGGTGACACTCGTGCCCTGACGCTTGCCTCGGAGGCCACCCTCCGCCACGGGCGTCGCGGGGCCGGCGTGGGACCGGGCGGTTCCGCGCCAGCCATTGCGCGATGGCCCCCTTCCGGTCAGGATGGTCGTGCGTCCGGCATGGAGGGGACACCGATGAACGATCTCGACCAGGAGCGGCTGCGCGCCGTGTGCGCCGAGGTGCTCGGGACCGAGCCGGACGAGCTGACACCCGACACCGACTTCGAGGAGGACCTCAACCTGGACCGCGAGGACCTCGCGGACCTGTTCGTCGCGGTCGAGGACGCGTTCTCGATCAGCCTCGAGGACGGGATCCGCGCGGTGCACACGATGCGGGATCTGGAGACGCTCGTCGAGGACCTCGTCCCGGCGTGACGACCGCCCCCGCCGGAGAGGTGCAGGGCGGGGCGACCGGGGGGCGCCGCCCAAGGGTTTGCCGCTCGAACCAGCGTGGCGGAGCGGCAAGTCCCGGTTCAGGTCTTGTGCGCAGGCACGACGCGCAGCACGCCGTGAGCGGATACGATCCGTGCCACGCGGCGCGTCCCGCCCGTACCAGTCGCGAAGAATAGGCGGCCTCCGCCGCCATGCGAGGGTGGGACCTGTGGGTTACAAACGTTCTTCAACGACGACCATGGGGGCGCTCGTCATCCTCGGCATGCTTCTCGCCCTTTTGGTGTCGAGCACGGCGCTGGCGGCCCCGGGCAGTGGAAAGCCGAAGCCCGCGCCCACCCCGGCGACGGCCTCCTGCTCAGGCGCAGTGCTCACCCTCACGCCTGGGACCTACGCCTGGGACAAGACGCATTCGGTGACGATCCGCGTGCTCACCGGGTCACGGCCTTTCGGCACCAACAATTGCTGGTTCACCATCGACATGACGCTGACTGGCTTTGCGCTGACCGACACCGTCCCTGAGAACCCCATGTTCTTCGTCGGCCGGGCGCCTGGCAGTGCGAATGCCACATCGAACGTCTACCCGACCCCGAGCAAGAGGTTGTGGGACGCCTTCTGCCGATCAGCGGTGCAGGCGAAACCATGAACGCGTACCTGTCGCACGACCCCGCGCGTGTATACGACGCCAGCACCTACAGACAAGTCGGGACGTACTACTGGCCGCAGTAGGCGTGGGCTCGCGCCCCGTGTTCGCTGCGCAAGCCTGACCGCCGACCCGCTGGTGCCGCTGCCACCGGCGTGAGGACTACCCGGCCCTAGGCAGGCGTTGGTCAGGTCATCGGACCTCCGACGACGCCTACAACGCCCCAGGACGGCCGCACGGCGCTTGGGGCGCCACCTTTTGTCCATAGGCCCGCTAAGGCCGCGGTAAGCGGCGCCTGTCATGGTGGCGGCGCCCCGGCACCGCGCCCGCCCGCCCGATTCTGGTCCGCCGAGAGGTGCAGGGCAGGGCGTCCGGGTTCTCCGAAGGGCACATTGCCTCCGGGCAGGTGCCGCCGCCGCACCTGGTCAATCGGGCGGATGGTCGCCGGGAGCGGGCGGCTGACCGGCGAGACTGCGCCGAAGCACGCGGCCGTGGTCGACCGGTTCGAGAGGGAGCCCGACTAGGATCCCCCCAGCACGTCCACGACGCCCGCTGCGGCCCGTTCGGCTCGGCGGGTGTCACCCATATCCACACGGCTGCCACGGCCGAGCAGAACCGTGGTGCACAAGCCCGCGAGTGCGTCGGCGTGTCCGACGGAAGGCGCCATGCCGGGAACCCCGGACACCGACGGCGCAGCGGTCTCAGCGTTAGCGACTCGGCGGTGCGGTCGATCCGTCCTCGTAGCGTTTGTAGACCGAACCCGCAATCGCGTCGACCTCCATAGCGCCGTCGTCCCACTCGTGTGCCAGGCAGACGCGCCGGCCCATCAGGTCGTAGGGGCCGTGCTTGTCGTGAAAGGCGCCGAAATTCGCACCTGCTTCGCGGCGATCGCGACGTAGGCCCGGCGCCCGTGACCGTTATCGGCGAGGGGCCGACGGAGATCGACGCGCTACGCGACCTGGCGGAGCTGCTGCGGATTACGGGCTGACGCCCTCGCCGACGCCTTGCGGATGAACGTGTCCATCCTGTGCTGCGGACCAACTCGGGCACGGCGGGCCGCACGTGGCCGTGGCGGCTGGCCATCCTTGGCGCTGCAACACCGAGGAGCGTCGCTGCGTCCAAACGGGTACCGGCAGCGGCCGGCAGGCAGTGGAGCTCGAGATGCGTGACGACCGGCCCCAGGCGCTTCCTGTCCGCTTCCTGGCAGGGCTGATGGCGGCGTACAAGCGAAGCGCGGACCAGGTGATGCGAGTCCCGGGCCAGGGGACACCTGGGTATCCGGACTGGCCCGAGGTTCCGACCTCGGCCGCCGAACCTGCCTCGGCCGCCGGGAAGCGCCGTCGGTTCAGGTCTCGCGAGCGTCGATTACCCGGCGGCAGGTAGCCCTCGGCCTGCAGCCCTCCGCGATCCCGGCGCTGCCGGAGAGGTACAGGGCGGGGCGACCGGCGATCCAGTTGGCCGCCGATCAACAGGGCGTGTCGCCTTCGCCGGGCATCCACCATCGGCCAGGCTCGGCGATCGTGAACACGGAGTGCTCCGACGGGCTGTAGGCGGCGAGCACGATGGCGAAGAAGATGCCCTTGTCCGGACCCAGGAATTGGTCTGCAATGTCGCAGCCGCCCCACGACTGGCGCGCCTTCCAGCTCACGACGTGGTCGGACGACTTTGCCTTAGCGATGAGCTTGAGCACCCCTCTCGGCAGCGTCGTGCCCTTGACCAGACACGGCCCGTCGCTGTTGTAGGGCGCGTCCTCCGGGATGCTGAGGCAGCGGCTGACCCCGTAGACCCGGATCTCGACGCCTTTGGTCTGCGGCTTCTTCCAGGTGACCGTGTAGGTCAACTCGTAGTCGTCACCGTTCTTGATCTCGCGACCAATCACATCGAACGTCACACCGCTCGGCTTGGGCGGAAGTGGGACGGGCTTCGCGGTGGACGGAGGGGTCGGCTTCGGAGAGCGGGGTTCGGCGGTCGGCGCCGCTGCAGCAGCCGTCGGCGACGGACTTGCGGGCGTCGCACCTGGATTTGGGGCGGACGGCAGCGTGACATCGGGGCTTTTGTCCGGCGGCCCCGCCGGTGCGGCGCCGCAGGCGGCAATCGTGGCGGCGAGGATCGTGACGAGGACGACCTGGTGACGGCGCATGGCAACTCCTTCCGGGAGCCGGACGCACCCGTTGGGACGCCTCAGCGGGTCGCGCGTGTGGCTCGTCCACGCTAGCAGTGGCAGGAGTTCCCGCCCGACCTGGCATCGCCGCGAGGATCCTCACGCCACCGTCGTCGACGGTTTCAACGCGACGCGGCGAAGCCGGAGAGGTGCAGGGCGGGGAGTCCCTGGGGGCCGTTCGCTTCTGGCAGTTCCTTCATCGGCCCGGCGTGCCGGGCCATGTGGCCCCATGTCCGCCGGACGGTCCGTGCTGCAATCGATAGGCCCGGTTCGTGCGAGCGCTCTTGGCAGTGCCGCCATGAGCTTCCGACCCGAGACTTCCAGAGGATGACGTGACCCATCAGCCCGTGCCGCCGCCGCTCCCGCCTCAGTCAGGGCTGCCGCAGTCGGCTCCGAAGGGCCGATTCACCAAGAAGCGTGTCATCGTCAGCTCTGCCATCGTCATCGGCGTCTTGGTGGTAGTTGCCGCGCTCGGAAGTCCGGACGGGCAACGGGGCTTGGAGGACGGACTCGCGGCGGGGCTTGCGACCCCGGGAGCCGAGACCCCCGAGCCGACGCCAGAAGCGACCCCGGCCCCGGTCGCCACGCCTGAGCCCAGTGCGACTGACACGCCGTGGACGCAGGGTGACATCGAGGCCCTCACGTCCACGTTCGCAGTGGCGGGCGACTGCGACGGCCTCCGCAGCATGTTTGCCGACGCCTCAGCCAAGGCGCCGACGCTGGATATGTCCGTCCTCGCGTCGGCTGTCGCGGCCTGCGACGCGACTCCAGAAGCGACCCCGGCCCCGGCCGCCACACGTGCGCTCACGGCAGCACAGGAGAACGCCATCCAATCGGCGCAGGACTACCTCGACTACACGGCGTTCTCGCGCAAGAGCCTCATCGACCAGTTGAAGTACGAGGGATGCACCAAGGCGGTCGCGACGTTCGCGGTTGACTCGATCGCGGTGGACTGGAAAGAGCAGGCATACCTGTCCGGGAGGAAACTACCTCGACTACACGTCGTTCTCGCTGAAGGGCCTCATCGGCCAATTGGAGTACGAGGGCTTCACCGCGAAGCAGGCCAAGTACGGCGCCACCAGGGCGTACAACGACTAGGCCCATCGCCTCACGCCATCAGACCCCAGCGAGGGCGAGTTCAAGACTCCACCCGCAGGTGACCGGGCGCCCTAGGACACCGGCTCCGGGCTATGGCAAACGAGTAGGTTGACAACAGCTCGTCCACATCTGTGGAGCTGCCCGCGTAAGCCGCACGTGAGCGGCACCGACAATGCTGCCCAGCACCCCCCGCCTCGTGGGCCGACAGCGATCCCGGCCCTGGCCGGAGAGCTCGAGCGGCTGCGTCCGGGTGCAGAAGTTGCACACGGTTCTGCACGCGTTTGGGCTCAGATTGGGTGGACGTATCGGACGCATTCACGCTCAGCGGAGGGGTCCGAGCCACGCTCATACGGGGCGTCGGGAGCAACTCGGCTTACAGGCCGCCTCGCTGGCACACCCCGACGGTCCGACGCGTGCCGGGTCTGGCTCCCGTGCGATCCCATGCGCGATGGCCCGGGTGCCACCGGGAGGCCGATGGGCCCTTGGCGGCGATCGGCCAGTGAGAAACGCTGTCCGCGTAGGGATCACCGTGCGCATGGGCTGGACGTGTCCTGGCTGCAACACCCTCAACGACACCGGCCTCACCTCGTGTCGATGGTGCTTGGCGGCTCGTCCGACCGGCGTCGAGGAGATGCCATACCTGACATGGCACGAGAAGGCTGGTCACGGCCCGGCGAGCCCTGACGGCCCGGCGCCGCCTGCTCGTCGCCAGCGGCCCGGCTGGGCCATCCCAGTGCTGCTTGCGGGTTGCGTGTGCCTGGGCATGCTCCTGGTGATGCAGACGGCGTACGTGTCGGGCGGCGAGATGGGGGAGCGCGAGACAGCGGAGGCATACGGACAGGGGCTCGCGGCGATGCTGTTCTCCGTCGCGTTCACGCTGGCCGCCATGCCCTTCCTGGCTCCGTCGGGCTCGCATGCGTGCTCGCCCAGCTCGCTGGCCGCCATCCACGAGCCCAACCGTTCGTCGTGGCGGGCGCGCTCCTCGTCGGCTGTGCGCTGCCACTCGTTGTGCTGTGCGGCGCAGTGATCCTCGTCTGAGGTCAGCCCAGCATGCCCTTTGCCGGTCGCATGCGGTCGCTATGCCTCTGGACGGCGGGCACCGCCCGCTGCGACCGTCACGGCAGACAGGGCCGCGAAGCGGAGCGGCCCACGCACGCACGGGGTCCCCGGCGCGCGGCACGTGCGTCCGACGGCCGGGGCGCTCGCATTGGGGAGGCGGCCAACATGTTCACCATGGACGCGGAGGTACGGCCCGGGAGCCGCCTGCGACCCCGACGCTGGGCCGGCCTCCTGGCGGTCGCAGCCCTCGTCGCCAGCCTGGCGGTGCCGGGTCCGACGGCAGCAGGGGATCCGCCTGCGACCCCATCCAGCCTGCGCACCGGTGCCGAGACGGCGTGCCTCCTCAAGCACGACGGCAGCATCGCGTGCTGGGGAGCCGTCCCGGGTGCCTTGCCCGAGGGGCCGTTCCTGGACGTCAGCACCGGCGGTGACCTCGACTCGGAGAGCGTCTGTGCGGTGCTCGCCACTGGCGCTCTCTCGTGCTGGGGATGGATCGGCAATGCCGTACCCTCCGGCACCTACCGGGCAGTCAGCGTCGATGGCTCGTACGCCTGCGCCATCGCGGCTGACGACACGCTGCGGTGCTGGGGCAACGACGATGCAGAGGCATGGCCCGTGCCGCCGACAGGCACCTTCCGTGCTGTCAGCGTTCGGCCTGACTACTACAGCTGCGCCATCCGCCGCGACGACGGCTCCATCGCCTGCTGGGGTGCGGAGAGCGGGAACGTGCCGAATTTGCCGTCCGGGAGCTTCACGTCGATCAGCCGCGATTGCGCCATCCGCGACGACGATCGTCTCGTTTGCTGGGGATCCGGCCTGCCGATGTCGCCCACGGGCACCTACGCTGACGTGAGCGTGGTGTCGACCACAGCTGCGCCGTCACGACGGACGGTCTCGCCATGTGCTGGGGCTCCGACGAGTCGGGCCCAGCAGCCCTCCCGAGGGCTCCTTCCGCGACATCGGCGTCGGTGAGGGCTTCTCGTGCGGAATCCGGACCGACGAGTCCCTCGCCTGTTGGGGCGTGCGGTCGATGACCCCGCGGCCAGTGCGTTCCTCGCGGCGCGGAAGATGTGCGCGGCGGTGCAGACGTTGCACACCGGCGTGGCGGTGTCGAGGTCGCCCAGGGGGATCGGGACCTTCCGGTCCGGGTAGAGGCACTCGACCTCGTAGACCCGCTCATGCGGCCGCTCGAGCGCGATGAGGCGGCGATACGTGCAGCGCTTGATCCGGTGCGGGGCGAGCCGGCCCGGATCGCTCTCATGGCTGCGCGGTGCGTCTGGTGCGGCGAGCGAAAGCGCCATTGCCCTCGGTGCCCTGCCCTCAACGTGGAGGATGCGTGCGTCACTGTAGCGTCACCGCGGCCTCGGACGCCACGGGTGGGCGCGCAGCCTACACCGCCAATTCCCCAACCTGCAAGGTGCAGGAGGTACTAGACTCGAGCGCTGGGACCATGATCGACCATGGCGGAGGAGGCAGCCCTGAACGAGGAGCCGGTGCCGGGCACCCAGGGCACCGAGAAGGACCAGGCGGCGAGCAGACACTCCGCACGTCCGGTCGCCGATGATGCCGGGCCGTCCCAGGTCCATGGTGTCTGCCCGTTCCTGCGCGGCGCCGAGGGGCCCCTGGTGGCGCCGGCGAGCGCCGCGGTCGACGGCCAGCTGTGCATCGCCATCGGGCCACCACGTGCGCAGTCGCGGAGCCAGCAGCAGCTGGTCTGCCTTCGCGGCACCCATCGCGACTGTCCCCGGTTCCTGCACGGTGCCCCTGCGCCGGCCCCACGCATCGCCCGATCCAGGCGGGCCGTGCCCCGCGCCACGCTCGCGGCGCTTCTGATCCTCATCCTCTCGGCAGGGATCTCCTTCGGTTACGTCGTCCAGCGTGGCGGACTGGACATGCCCGCCGTCGCCGAGGCTGGCACGCCGACGCCCGAAGCGCTGGTGACGCCGCCGACCGCACCGCCGGCCGAGGTCCCGTCAGACGGAGCGCCTGGTGCGTCGGCGTTGGCCCCGGAGGCCACACCGACCGTCCAGGTCACCCCGTCGCCCACAGCCGTGCCAACGGCCAAGCCCACAGCATTGCCCACGCCGACGGCTGAGCCGACTGCGAGGCCGACGCCGACGGCCGAGCCGACCCCGAAGGCTACGCCGAAGCCGAAGCCCACTGCGACGCCCAGGAGCGACCGGTACAAGCTCCTGGTGAAGTGCCCGGACCGCAACGGCTGCTGGATCTACAGGATCCGCTCGGGCGACAACCTGTTCTCGATCGCCAACTACTTCGGGCACTCGCTCAGGACGATCTACACCTGGAACCCCCAGTACCCCGGCGCCCGCCTGAAGGTCGGCGCCGAGATCCGGATGCCGCCGCCCACGAGGTAGGCACCCCACATCGACCCACTCGAGCCCGGCAGGACCACCTGCCGGGCTCGTTTCGCGTGCGGCCCGCGTCACACCCAGGGCCGCTGGGCGCGGATCGGGGAACCCGGCAGATCGGGGCTGGCGGGCGTGGGAGGCTCGCGTCGTCGATGTGGGCTGAAGGCGTCTATGCTCCAAGCATGTCGCTGTCCGCCGCATCCAGGGCCAGTGGTCCGCCGCACCTCGGACGCGCTCGCCACTGCTCACGGCCGTGCTGGCGGTCGTCCCTCCGTCGGCCACGGCAGCGGACATCTGCGCCCGCTTCGCCGGGAGGGAGCGCACCTGTGAGCTCGGTGTCGCCAAGCGACTTCTGGGCGAGCTCGCCCGGCTGGGGCTCGTGCGTGCTCGCGGCGCGACGACGATGGCGCCCACTACGTGGTGACATCGCTTGGACAGCGCGCCGTCGAGGCGGCGATCCACGGCGATGCGGCCATCCCGCTCGAGGAGCTCGAGCGACTTCGAACCGACCTGCTGTCCACGATCGCCCACGAGCTGCGCACACCCCTGACTGCTGTCCGGACCAGTGCCGGCCTGCTGCTCGACCCGACGTCCGAGCCAACCGACGACCAGCGTCGCGCGCTGCTTGCGGCGATCGAACGCAACGGGGACCGGATGCAGCGCCTGGTGGACGACATCCTCGAGCTCTCCCGCTTCCGGGCCGGCCACGTCACGCTGCAGCTGCGCCGGTTCGGGGCGGCTGCGCTCGCAGAGTCCGCGATCGCCGTCGTCGAGCCCATGGCCGCCACGCACGGCCAGCGGATTGACCTCGACGTGCGCGTCAGCGCCGACCACCGCGTCTATGGTGACCGCCGGCGCCTCGAGCAGGCACTCGTGAACCTCGTCGCCAACGCCCAGCGCTTCTCGCCCGACCGAGTGGCGAGATACGGGTGACCGTCGAGCCGGCGGGCGGACGGCGACGGTCTGGAGCGTGGCCGATGACGGCCCGGGCATTCCCGAGGCGGACCAGGCACGCTTGTTCGAACGATTCTTCGTCGGCCGCCGTGACCGGTCTGGCCGGCCTGAAGGAGTTGGCCTGGGCCTGCCGACCGCCCTCGCGATCGCCCAGGCCCACGGGGGGACGATCGAGGTCACGAGCGTGGTGGGCGAGGGGAGCCGCTTCGGCCTCGTGGTGCCGACGGCGGGCCCGGAGGAGGACGCGCCATGATGCGCATCCTCGTGGTGGACGATGAGCCGGACGTCGTCGAATTGGTGCGCCTGGGCTTCGCCCTCCAGTGGCGCGAGGTCGATGTCCTCGGCGCCGGCGACGGCGAGCGCGGCCCTCGACATCGTCGAGCACGAGGCGCCCGACATCGTGCTGCTCGACATCGGGCTGCCTGGGCGCGACGGGTTCGACATCCTGCGCGAGCTGCGTGCGTTCTCGGACGTGCCCGTCGTCATGCTCACGGCTCGCGACGACGCGCTGGACAAGGTCAAGGGCTTGGAGCTCGGGCGCCGACGACTACGTCACGAAGCCCTTCAACCACCTCGAGCTGATGGCCCGTGTGCGAGCGGTCCTGCGCCGCCACGACATGCCTGCCCCTGCCAGCCGCGCCCCGTCATTCCGCTCGGGCGACCTGGAGGTGGACTTCGCGCGCCAGGAGGCCCGGTTGCGCGGCGAGCGCCTCGACCTCACGCCGACCGAGTACAAGCTGCTGTACCACCTGGTCCGCAACGTCGGGCACGTCCTCCAGCACGGGACGCTGCTGGCGAAGGTCTGGGGTCGAGAGTACGTGGACGAGACCGACTACGTCCGCGTCTACATCCGCAGGCTGCGCGACAAGCTCGGCGACGACCCGGAGCATCCGCGCTACATCCAGACCGAGCGCCGCCTCGGGTACCGGTTCCTGCCGCCGCGCTGACCTCGCGCCCGGGGAGACGCTCGCGCCCTGGGAGACGCTCGCGCCCTGGGAGACGCTCGCGCCCTGGCGTTCCACCGGACGGATCGCGCGGCGGGCGCACGCCTCGCCTTGGCCACCTTCGTCGAATGACGCCCCGGGTCCCAACGGTGCCCGCTCGAGCTCCAACCCGCAAGCCCGCGTGCGAATTCGGCATTGACTCGGCCCGATCGGGCGCTATCATGCCCTGAAGTGGCGCAAAGTGGTGGAAAGTGGGGAAGATCCGGGTGACCGGAGCCGGAACCAGGGGTTGATCAGACCGCCAGCGCGCCGCCTGACGTCAGGGAGACGGACGGTGTTCCTCGGTGACTTCCGGCATGCGATAGACGAGAAGGGGCGGCTTGCCGTGCCCGCTCGCTTCCGCGGCCAGCTCGCCGACGGGTGCGTGGTCGTGCGCTGGATCGAGAACTGCCTCGCGGTCTATCCGATGGCCGACTGGGAGGTCCTCGCAGCGAAGGTCAAGGCGCTCCCGTTCACGGACCCCAATGCCCGGCTTCTCCAGCGGCAGCTGTTCGCCATGGCATCCGAGGAGACGCTCGACAAGCAGGGCCGGATCCTCATCCCGGCCGGCCTGCGCGAGTTCGCGGGCCTCGGCGGCGAGGCGAAGATCGTGGGCTCCCTGGACCACGCCGAGATCTGGGCGCCGGAGCGCTGGGACGACTACGCCAAGGGGCTGAACGATCCCAGCGCCTTCTCCCAAGCCATCTCGGGCCTGGGGATCTGACGTCGCACCACATGCGCTTCCAGGGTCCGCTCGGGATCCGCAACCCACACGTGGAGGAGAGATGCAGGAAGGGCACACACCGGTGATGCCGGTCGAGGTCCTCGAGGCCTTGGCCCCGGCACCCGGCAGCCTGCAGATCGACGCCACGCTCGGCGGCGGTGGGCACACCGAGCGGATCCTGGAGGCCGCCAGCCCCGACGGCCGGGTCCTCGGACTCGACGCGGACCAGCTGGCGATCGACCGGGTGGGAGAGCGGCTGGCGCGCTTCGGCGATCGCCTCGTGCTCCGCCAGGCCAACTTCCGGGAGCTCGCGGACGTGGCTCCCGCGGCGGGTTTTGCGGCCATCGACGGAGCGCTCTTCGATCTCGGGCTCTCGTCCTACCAGCTCGCCGACCGGGACCGCGGCTTCGGCTTCCGAGCCGGCGGCCCACTGGACATGCGCTTCGACACCACGCAGGGCGTGCCGGCCTCGGACCTGCTGGCCACCATGTCGGCCGACGACCTGGCGGCCCTGTTCCGCAAGTACGGCGAGGAGCCCGCCGCGTGGAAGATCGCGAAGGCAATCGTTGCGGCTCGGGCCACGAGCCCGGTCGAGACGGCCGAGGATCTTGCCGCGCTCGTCGAGCGCGTCGTGCCCGGCAACCCCCGCCAGCCCCGGCGCACCCATCCGGCCACGCGCGTGTTCCAGGCGCTCCGGATCGCGGTCAACGAGGAGCTCGATGCGCTGGAGGAGGGCCTCGCCGCCGCGCTCCAGCTGCTCCGGCCGGGTGGCCGCCTGGTCGTCCTGTCCTACCACTCGCTCGAGGACCGCATCGTCAAGCAGTTCCTCAACGCGGAGCGTCGCGGCTGCACGTGCCCGCCGTCGGCACCGGTGTGCATCTGCGGGAAGTTGCCCCGCCTGCGCCTCGTCACACGCCCATCGGCCGTACCCACCGAGGCCGAGATCGACACCAATCCCCGGGCCCGGAGCGCGCGCATGCGTGCCGCCGAGCGGCTCGCGGCCTGAGCGGACAGGAGGAGGACGAGGAGAAGAAGACTGGCAGCCCCACGCGCCGACCCGCGCCACTGTCGATCCGGACCCAGGAGGGAGCCGGCCCGAGCCCACGGAGGAGGAGTCCCGTGAGCAAGCGTCACCAGTCCAACCGCCGCAAGAACTACGGCCGCCGCCAGCACGAGCTGTACGAGCGCCGCCAGCGCGACCACCAGCCCGAGGACTTCGGGATGGGGGCCGATGACCTGGCCGGCACCGGCATCGCCGACCGCCTCGCGTTCCTTGATCCCCGCACGCCACGGCTGCACTACGCGACCGGCGACTGAGCGATGGCCGTCTACCAGGGTGCGCGAGCACCTCGCACCGTCGTCATCCCGCGTGGCGCGCAGGCCCCGCGGGTCGCGGTGCCCCAGGCGCCCACGCTCCCGCGCCGCCGGATGCGGGCGGCAGTCCGCGCACGACACGGATCGTCCCGGATCAGCATCCTGCTGGCCGTGATCGTCGTCCTCTTCGCGGGCGCCTTCTTCTCGCTCTCGCAGGACATCCGTGTCTCGGCCACCGGGTACGAGATGGATCGCCTCGCCGCGCAGAAGATGCAGCTCGACAACCGCGTCGAGGACCTCCGCAACGAGCTGAACCGCCTCGGCAAGGCTCCTGCCATCCGCAAGCAGGCGATCGACGCCGGCATGGGCCCGCTGCCCGAGCCGGTGGTCATCACGGCCCGCTAGCGACCGGGAGCCCCATCGACGATGCTCGGCCGGACCGACTCCCGCACGCGCCTGATCCTGCTGCTCCTCGTGTTCGTCGTGTTCGCGGGGAGCCTCGGCGTGCGCCTTGCCTACTGGCAAGTGGTCCGGCGCGACGAGCTCGCGGCCATGGCGGTCCAGCAGTCGTCGATGAGCTACGAGATCCCTGCCGAGCGTGGCTCGATCTACGACCGGACCGGGACCGTGGTGTTCGCCACCTCCGTATCGCGCGACCGCCTCGCAGCCAACCCCAAGCTCCTCTCCGAGGGACGGCGCAAGGAGGTGGCCGAGCGCCTCGTCGCCCTCCTCGGGCTGACCGACGAGGCGGCGGCCGCCCTGCGCTCGAAGATGACGTCGGGGGCGGAGTACACGGTGCTGGCCCGGGAGATCGATCCGGCGATCTCGGACCGCATCCGTGAGCTGTCGGGCGGCGAGAAGCCCGAGCTGGCCGGCCTCATCCTCGAGCCCCAGTCCGTCCGCCTCTACCCCCAGTCAGGCGGTGGCCCGCGGACCACGCTCGCCGCGCACCTGATGGGCTTCGTGAACCGCGAGGGCCTGGGCCAGTACGGGGTGGAGCAGTTCTACCAGGACGACCTCGCCGGCCTGTCCACCTTCGTGGCCGCCCAGAAGGACGCGTCGGGCAACGCCATCCCGGACAGTTCCACGATCCTCGAGCAGGGCTATCCCGGCCAGGACCTGACCCTGACCATCGACGCGTCGCTCCAGGTGGCGCTCGAGCAGGAGCTGCTCGCCGCCTGGGTCGCCGACCGCGCCAAGCGCGTCTCCGCCGTCGTCATGGACCCCTACACGGGCGAGGTCTTCGCGTACGGGAGCTACCCGTCCTACGACGCCAACGAGTACCGGACGATCGCGAGCGAGGACCCCGGGCGCTTCGTGGACCCGGTCGTGTCCACCGTCTATGAGCCGGGTTCCGTGTTCAAGATGTTCACCGCCGCCGCCGTCCTCGCCGACGGGAAGGTGACCACGAAGACCAAGTTCACCGACGTCGGCACCCTGTGGCTCGACAACCATCGCGCCAAGGTTGACAACGCCGACCGCAAGGGGAAGGGCCGGATGAGCTTCGAGGACGCGATCGCGTACTCGCGCAACGTCGTGGCCGCCAAGGCTGCCCTCCGGCTGGGCAAGACGACCGACGCCGCCTCGAAGAAGCTGTTCAAGACGTGGACCCAGTTCGGGTTCGGACAGCCGACTGGGATCGACCTCGCCAACGAGGTCGGCGGCCTCGTCCGTGACCCTGCCAACCGCCCGTGGGCGCAGATCGACCTTGCCAACGGCTCGTTCGGCCAGGGCGTCGCCGTCACCCCGATCCAGCTCGCCCAGGCGTTCGGCGCCATGCTCAACGGGGGTGTGCTCGTCCAGCCGCGTGTCGTGAAGAGCGTGGGCGAGCGTGAGACGGCGCCCGTTGTCAAGGGCCGGCTCATGACCGACGACCTCTCGGCCACGCTCACCGGGATGATGAAGCACGTGATCAGCGAGGTCGAGTTCTACCGGGGCCGGACGAAGGTGCGCGGGTTCGAGGTGGGCGGCAAGACGGGCACCGCGCAGATCTGGGACTCGGAGAAGGGCAACTGGAAGATCAACCTCTTCAACTACTCCTTCGTGGGCTACATCGCGCGCCAGAAGGCGAAGCCGGACCTCGTGGTCGCCGTGCGGATCGAGGAGGGCCGGCCCACTGTGGCGCGGGTCGGCTCGCTCGAGATGCCCGTGATGTCCTTCGAGCTGTTCCGCCGGATCGCGCACAACGCCATCACCACGCCGGATCTCGTGCCCGAGACGCACCTGAACCCGGCATCCACCGTGTATCCCTGACGGCCGCCTGGTGACCGGATCCTGTGCGACACTCGAACCCGTGACGAACCGCGGAGGCTCGCCCTCCCTGACCGCCGAGGACCTCGCCGCCGCCACCGGCGGCACGCTGATCCGGCGGTCCAGCCGACCGGTCCGTGGTGGCGCCGTCGACTCCCGCCGCGTGACGCCCGGCTGCCTGTTCGTCGCGCTGGCGGGCGAGCGGACCGACGGCCACCGGTTCCTCGCGGCAGCGGTCGCCGCGGGTGCTGCCGCGCTGCTGGTCGCGCGCGACCCGGACCCCGGCGCCGGTGAGATCCCGTTCGAGGAGCTCGGCGACGTGACGATCGTGCGGGTGCCGGACACGCTCCGGGCGCTGCACGCGATCGCCGCGGCATGGCGGCGGCGGTTCGATCCACTCGTCGTCGGCGTGACCGGCTCGATCGCCAAGACATCGACCAAGGAAGCCGTCGCGGGTGTCCTTGCACAGCGCTTCACGACCCTCCGGACCGAGGGCAACGAGAACAACGAGGTGGGCCTGCCGCTCACCGTCCTGCGCCTCGGCCCCGAGCATGACGCCGCGGTGCTCGAGATGGGGATGTACACCGGCGGCGAGATCCGCGACCTCGCGGCAATCGGGCTGCCCCGGATCGGTATCGTCACCGCGGTCCAGCCGGTCCACCTCTCGCGGATCGGGTCCATCGAGGCGATCGAGGCGGCGAAGGCGGAGCTCGTGGAGGAGCTTCCGGCGGCCGGCGACGGCGGCGTGGCGATCCTCAATGCCGACGACCAGCGTGTGCTGCGCATGGCGGACCGCACGCGGGCCCGGGTGGTGACCTATGGCTTCGACGCACGGGCGGACGTGCGGGCCGAGGCTGTCGAGTCCGCCGGCTTCGACGGCATGCGCTTCCGGCTCGTCACGCCGGCGGGCATGGCCGACGCCTCGATCCCCGCACTCGGCCGCCTCGCCGTCCACAATGCCCTGGCGGCGACCGCGGCAGGGCTCAACGCGGGCCTGCCGCTCGATGCGATCGTCCCGGGGCTTGCTGCCGCCTCCACCGCCCCGCACCGCTCGGTCGTCATCAGGGCCGGAGGCGTCACGATCGTCGACGACGCCTACAACGCCTCACCGGGTTCCATGGTCGCCGCCCTCGAGCTGCTCGCCGGTCTCCCGGGC
Organism: uncultured Chloroflexia bacterium; assembly: GCA_963697365.1. GTDB lineage: Bacteria > Chloroflexota > Limnocylindria > Limnocylindrales > CSP1-4 > CAIXZV01. Next base: position 59,564 of record CAVONT010000012.1, on the reverse strand, counting down.
CGTCATGTCGCGGTGCTGGGCGAGATGCGGGAGCTCGGGGCCGAGCACGAGACGGGGCACCGTGCGGCGGGTGCCGCGGCGGGCCGCACGCTGAGCCTGCTCGTCGTCGTCGACGGACAGGTGGGTGGTGCCGCGGCTCCACTGGCCGAGGCGGCGCGGGCAGCCGGGCTCCCGGTCGAGGAGGTCGTCGCGGTCCCCGATGCCGCCGCTGCCGTCGAGGCGCTGGCCGGCCGGCTCGTTGCAGGTGACGTCGTGCTCGTGAAGGCCTCGCGTGGCGTGGAGCTGGAGCGTGCCGTCGAAGGTCTCGTGGCCTCGCTCGGCGGCCCGGAGGGCGTCGCGTGACGCTCGAGCTGATCCAGGGCCTGCTGCTCGCCTTCGCGCTCGTCGTGATCCTCATGCCGCCGTACATCCGGCTGCTGCGCCACTTCGGGTTCGCCAAGCAGATCCGCGAGGAAGGTCCCCAGAGCCACATGGTGAAGTGGGGCACGCCCACGATGGGCGGCCTCCTGCTGATCCTCGTCGTCCTCGGGATCTACATGCTCCTGCGCTGGCCCGTCCAGGGCGGCATCATCGCGCCGCTCGCCACGCTGGCGCTGGTGGGCATCCTGGGCGCCGTGGACGACGCGCTCAACGCGCGCACCGGTGAGGGCATCCGCGCCCGCCAGAAGCTGCTCTGGCAGACGGTCGTGGCGGGCTTCGTCGCCTGGCAGATCCAGAGCACCTACGCGATCACCGGCATCCGCGTGCCGTTCATCGGTGACGTGCCGATCGAACCCTGGCTGTACATCGCCTTCGGCGCCTTTGCGATCGTGGCCGCGTCCAACGGCGTGAACCTCACCGACGGCCTCGACGGCCTCGCCGGCGGAACGCTGGCCTTCGCATTCGTCTGCTTCATGATCATCGCGCTGCTCAACGCCCCCGTGCCGCAGACCAACATCGCGTTCCTGTGCGCGCTGATCATCGGGGCGCTCCTGGGCTTCCTGTGGTTCAACGTCCACCCGGCCCAGGTGTTCATGGGTGACTCCGGCTCGCTGGCACTCGGGGCGGCGCTGGCCGTCATCGCGCTCATCACCGGCCAGATCCTCGTGCTCCCGCTGATCGGCCTGGTCTTCGTCGTCGAGACGGTGAGCGACATCATCCAGATCGGCTACTTCAAGATGTCGGGCGGCAAGCGGGTCTTCAAGATGGCGCCGCTGCACCATCACTTCGAGCTCTCCGGCTGGGACGAGGAGAAGATCACGCTCCGCTTCTGGATCGTCGGGATCCTGGCCGGGCTCCTCGGCGTGACGCTGTTCATGGCGTCCATCAACGCGCTGCAGTGAGCACGACGATGACGATGATCGACATCGACGCGCTGACGATCGAGGACGTCAAGTCGGGCGCCCTCGCCGGCCGGCCGGTCACGGTGCTCGGTCTGGCACGCAGCGGCATCGCCCTGGCCCGCTTCCTCCACGACGCCGGCGCCGTGGTGACCGTGTACGACGGGCGGCCCGAGGCGGACCTGGGCGCGGCGATCGCGCAGCTGGGCGACCGTGTGGTCACCCTCCGCTGCGGTCCCGGCGTGGACCCGCAGACAGCCTGGGCCGGTGCCGCGCTGGTGACGACATCGCCGTCGATCACGCCCGCCTATCCCACCACCGAGCCGCGGCTTCGGTCCCAGCTGCAGGCCCTGGTTGCTGCCCGGGCGGCAGGTGACGCGAGCACGCCGGCGCTCGTGTCCGAGACGGACCTGTTCCTGCGCCTCTGCCCGGCGCCGACGATCGGCGTGACCGGAACCAAGGGCAAGACGACAACCTCCTCGCTGGCCCATTCGATCCTGGCCGCCGATCCGCTGCACCCGGCCATCCTGGGCGGCAACATCGGCACGCCGCTGGTGGAACGCCTACCGGAGCTCACGCCCGAGCATCGCGTGGTCGTGGAGCTGTCGGAGCTCCAGCTGCCCGCCCTCTCGAGGGGCACGACGGTCGCGGTGTACACCAACGTCACCTCGGACCACCTCGACCGGCACGGCAGCGTGGAGGCCTACCGGCGCGCGAAGCGCCGCCTCGCCGAGCTGGTCGATCCCGATGGGGCGCTCGTGCTCAACCTTGCGGACCCGGTGACCGGCGGCTATGCCGGCCTCGGCACCGCCCCGGTCGTGCTCTATCGCGACGATGCGCCCGTGCCTGGCGGTCTCGGCGTCATCGACGACTGGATCGTGGCGGCTGCCGTGGAGCGCCTTCCGCTGGCAGGTGGCGGGGTCGCCCAGGCGGGGCCGGGTGGCGGCATCATGCCCGTGGCCGAGCTGGGCATCCCTGGGCGCCACAACGTCAGCAACGCCCTGGCCGCCATCGCCGTCGGCCTCATCTTCGGCATCGCTCCCGATGCCATCCGTCGGGCGGCTGCCGCCTTCACGGGGGTCGAGCACCGGCTGGAGTCCGTCGGCCTCGTCGACGGCGTGCGCTTCGTGAACGACTCCCAGGGCACCCAGCCGGACGCGGTGATCGCCGCCCTGCGCGCGTTCCCCGCACCCGTGGTGCTCATCGCTGGTGGTCGAGACAAGGGCATCGACCTCACCGGCCTCGCCCGTGTCGTCGCGGAGACGGCGTTCGCCGCGGTCCTCATCGGGGAGAGTGGGCCGGCGCTGCAGGACCTGTTCCGGGAGGCCGGCCTGGCCCGCACGGCTCGTGCGGCCACGATGGACGAGGCCGTGGAAGTGGCCGACAGCCTCGCGCACCTCGCCCTGGGCGAGGCCCCGGGCGGGACGGTCGCGACCGTGCTGATGAGCCCGGCCGCGGCCTCGTTCGACATGTTCGACGACTACGCGGCCCGGGGTCGCGCGTTCATCGCCGCTGTCGGGGCGCTCGCGGCGCGCCGGACGAGCAGCACCGCAGCCAACGGGAGACCCGGATGAGCACCACGCCGTTGACGGCCGTCCGCGCTCCTGTCAAGGACCGGACCCACAACACGCTGGAACGTGAGCGCCACGAGCCCGAGTACGGGATCCTGGTCGCGACGGTCGCGCTCGCGGCCATCGGCATCCTGATGGTCTACTCGTCCTCGGCCATCAAGTCCTATCTCCAGGAGGACGATCCGTTCGCGATCGTCGGGCCGCAGATCCAGTGGGCCGCACTGGGCCTGGTGGCGATGCTGGTCATGATGCGCATCGACTACCGCTGGATGCGGGTGGCCGCGATGCCGATGTTCATCGCAGGCATCGTGTCGCTGCTCCTGGTGTTCATCGACCAGATCAACATCGAGGTCGGCGGGTCCGCGCGGTGGCTCAAGATCGGGCCCCTGCCGGCGGTCCACCCGGCCGAGTACATGAAGCTCGCCCTCGTGGTGTACCTCGCCTACTGGTTCGAGAAGAAGGGCACGAGGCGTCCGCGGCTTCTGGTCGGGAACGGTGCCGTTCCTCGTGATCGTGGCACCCGTGATCGTGCTGGTGCTCCTGGAGCCGGACCTCGGCACGTCGTCGGTGCTCGCCTTCACGGCGTTCACGATGTTCTTCCTGGCCGGGGCGAACCTGGTGCACCTCGTCGCCATGGTCGTCGCGGCCGTGCCCGTCGTGGCGTTCATGTTCATGCGTGGCTACCAGATGGCCCGGGTCACGGCCTGGCTCGATCCCTGGGCGGACAAGGCGGGCGACGGCTTCCACAGCGTGCAGGGGTTCCTGGCGCTCGCGCTCGGCGGCATCTTCGGCGCCGGCCTCGGCGAGAGCCGGCTGGCGGGCGGCCTGTTCCTGCCCAACGCGTTCAACGACTTCATCTTCGCCATCGTCGGCGAGGAGTTCGGGCTGATCGGGGCGGGGCTCGTGATCCTCCTGTTCCTCGCCTTCGGCTATCTCGGCATCCGGACGGCGCTGGGCGCGCCCGACACGTTCGGCGCCCTGCTCGCGGCCGGGATCACCGCCTGGATCTGCCTCCAGGCGTTCATCAACATCGGCGTGGTCGTGGGCGCTGATCCCGGTGACGGGCATCCCGCTGCCGTTCGTGTCGGCAGGCGGCTCGTCGCTCATCATCTCCTTCGCCGCGGTGGGCATCCTGCTGTCGATCTCGCGCGAGACGGTCGAGAAAGGAACCTGGAACGATGCGCCTGCTGATCGCGGGCGGGGGAACGGGCGGTCACATCTACCCGGCCCTCGCCGTCGCACGGTCGCTCCGCGCCCGAACCAGCGAGCCTGAGCTCGGCTGGCTGGGCGGTCACCGGGGCCTCGAGGGGGGCATCGTCCCGGCGGCCGGGATCCCGCTGACCCGCCTGGCGCTGCGCTCGCTGCGCTCGGCCGGCCGTGACGTGCACCTGGTGCTGGACCCGGTCCGGCTCGGGCTCTCCGTTCCGCAGGCGTTCGCCCTGCTGGTTGCCCGGCGTCCAGCCGCCGTCTTCACCACCGGCGGGTACGTGGCGATCCCCACGCTCCTGGCAGCCGCCGTCCTGCGCATCCCCAGCGTGCTCTGGGAGGGCAACATGGTGCCCGGCCGGAGCGTGCGGGCCGTTGCGCGGTGGGCGAGCGTGGTCGCCGTCTCCCATGCCGAGACGGGACGAGACCTCGGCCGTCCGTGCACGTACGTGACCGGGACGCCCATCCGCGAGGCGGGCGCCATCGACCCCGACGACGCGCGGGCGATGTTCGGCGGCCGGCCGGGCGAGCGGATCCTGCTCGTCTTCGGCGGCTCGCAGGCCGTCCGCCGGATCAACGACGCCGTTGCGGGCGCCCTGCCGCAGCTCGTGGAGCGGGTGCGCGTGATCCATGTGACCGGCGACGACGGCTACGGCCCGGCGCTCGCCGCCCGGGAGTCCCTGTCGCCGGACCTGCGCGACCGCTACCGCCCGCATCCATTCCTCCACGGGGACGAGATGACGGCGGCCCTCGGTGCGGCCGATCTCGCCGTCGGGCGGGCCGGGGCGTCCACCCTTGCTGAGGCCGCTGCGTTCGCCCTGCCGATGGCCATCGTCCCGTATCCGCACGCGTCGGGCCACCAGCGGCTCAACGCGGCTGCCTTCGCGGACGCGGGCGCCGCGATCCTGATCGAGGACGAGGACCTCGACGCGGCGAGGCTGCTCGAGGTCGCGGGCCTCCTGGCCGACCCTGCGCGGCATGCCCGGATGTCCGCGGCTGCCCGCGAGCTGGGTCGACCGGACGCCGCAGGTGCGGTCGCGGCGCTGGTGATCGCCGCCGCTCGCCGGGAGGCGCTGCCGTCGCAGGAGGCGATCGACGCCATCGCGCGGGGCCCACGCACGTGACCGCCGGCCAGCCGTTCGACGCCCTCGCGGCGGGCGTCGAGATCGCCCGGCGTCTCGGGGTCAAGACGATCCGCGACGAGTCGCTCGCGCGGCACACCTCGATGCGCGTGGGCGGTCCTGCGGACCTGTTCGCCGTCGCGCACAACGTCTTCGAGATGCGCGGCCTCGTGCGATTTGCCCGCGCCCGTGCCATCCCGCTCACGATCCTCGGCCGTGGCAGCAACCTTGTCGTCAGCGATGCGGGCATCCGCGGCCTGGTGGTGCAGGCTCGCCTGGAGGGCTCGCGGATCGAGGGCACGCGCTACTTCGCCGAGGCGGGCGTGCCGATGGCGCGAGCAGCCACCGAGACTCAGAAGGCGGGTCTGACCGGGCTCGAGTACGGGCTGGCGATCCCGGGAACCGTCGGGGGAGCGGTGTGGGCGAACGCCGGGGCGCACGGTGGGGACACGGCGAGCGTGATCGAGCATGCGACCGTCCTGTCCGCCGACGGACACGAGGCGGACCTGCCCGCGGCCGAGCTCGGGTTTGCGTACCGCCACAGCCGCTTCAAGGACGCGGACCCGCGATGCCTCCGGCCCGGACGAGATCGTCCTTGCCGCGGTCTTCGCGCTGCAGCCCGCCGACGCGGTCGCGATCAAGGACCGGTTGGACGACATCCGCCGCTGGCGGCGGGAGCACCAGCCGCTGGGGATCCCCTCCGCAGGCTCGGTGTTCCGCAACCCGCCGGGTGACTCGGCAGGGCGGCTGATCGATACCCTGGGCCTGAAGGGGTACCGTGTGGGCGGCGCGGTCGTGTCCGAGAAGCACGCCAACTTCATCGTCAACGACCAGGGCGGGTCCGCCGCCGACGTCCGCCGGCTTGCCGAGCTGGTGCGCGCGCGCGTGCGCACCGCGTATGGCCTCGAGCTGGTGTTCGAGATCGAGTTCGCCGGCGACTGGTCGGCCTGGACGCCCGAGGAGGCCGCCTGATGCCCGTCCCGTCGCTGAGCCACGAGCCCGCGGCAACGCCCGTGGCGGTGGTGCTCGGCGGCCCGTCCGCGGAGCACGATGTGTCGATCGTGTCCGGATCGGCGATCGCGGACGCGCTCCTGGATGCCGGGTACCCGGTAGAGACGTGGCTGATCGCCCTCGATGGGGCCTGGTGGCGCCTGCCGGCCGGGTTCCGCCGTGCGGGCCGGCCACAGGCGTCGTACGACGATCCGGCGGACCTTGGCGCCGAGGGGCCGCTCGATGCAGCCATCGCGATCGGGCGCCTGGCCGACTGGCCGGTGCGGCCCGTCGTCTTCCTCGCGCTCCACGGGCCGTTCGGCGAGGACGGGACCGCCCAGGCCCTGTGCGAGGCGGCCGGACTCGCCTACACGGGCTCCGCGGTGACGGCGTCGGCCATCGGGATGGACAAGGCCGTCTTCAAGCGGCTCGTGCGCGGCCTGGGCCTGCCCGTCGTGGACTGGCTCGAGGTCCGGGCGACCCGCTGGGCGGCCGAGCCGGACGGCGTGCTTGCCGATCTCGAGGTCTTCGCGGCGACCGGCGCCGACGCCCGCCTGATGGTCAAGCCCGCCCGTCTCGGCAGCTCGGTCGGCATGACCCTGGCCCACACCGCGGGGGAGCGGGCGGCGGCCCTGGACGAGGCATTCCGCTTCGACGACCTCGTCCTCGTGGAGCGCTACCTGGCGGGCGCCCGGGACATCGAGGTGTCGGTCGTCGGCAACGATCCGGCCGCCCTCGAGGTGTACGGCCCGGGCGAGATCATGTCCGGCCACGAGTTCTACGACTACCAGGCGAAGTACACGCCCGGCCTGTCGCGGACGACCCTCGACCGCCGAGGTGCCCGCGGATGTGCGGGCCGACCTGCTCGAGCTCGCGCGGGCGACCTACGCGGCGGTGGGCGCGGAGGGCTTCGCCCGGATCGACTTCCTGCTCGCCGGCGACACCCTCGTCGTGTCCGAGATCAACACGATCCCCGGCTTCACGCCCATCAGCCTGTTCCCCGGCCTGTGCGCCCAGGGCGGCTACGACTTCGGCGCCGTGTGCCGGCGCATCGTGGACCTCGCGCTGGACCGGGAGCGCCGCCGCGTCCGGCACCGGCTCACCGCCGCAGACCTGCCCCGCTGATGCCCGGCTTCTCGATCCGCCGCTCCGCACCACCGGCCGCCCGGCCCGTCCGTCCGTCTGCGATGCGTCCCGGTGCCCGGCCCGGAGGCTTCGGCCGTCGCACCAAGCCGGTGCGCCGCGCGTCCGCGCTTCTCTCGCCCACGCGGGCCGGCGCGCTGCTCGCGCTGATCGCGTCGGCTGCCGCGATGTACGGCCTCGCCTCCTCCGATGCGTTCGCCGTCACCGGGGTGTCGATCGAGGGTGCCACATGGACATCGGAAGCCCTCGTCGAAGAGGTGATGGCGGTTCCGCCTGGCCAGAACGCCTTCACGGTCGAGACCGGCGAGCTCGAGCGCCGGATCGACGTCATCCCCGCGATCAGGTCCTCGAAGGTGACCGTCGCGCTCCCGGGCCAGCTCAATGTCAGCGTCGACGAGCGCGTGCCGCTCGTCGCCTGGAGGGTCGGCTCACGGCGTTTCCTGGTGGATCGCGAGGGGATCCTCTTCGCCGAGCTGGGCGAGGACGCGCCGGAGGCGACGGCGACCCTCCCGGTGATCGAGGATGCCCGCCTGACGTCCAAGCCGATGAAGGTGGGGGATGTGCTCGACCCCGTCACCCTCGACGCGGCGCTGCGGCTCGGGTCGCTGACGACCGCCGACGTCGGCACGGCAGCCAGGTCGCTGGTCCTGCGCGTGGACGACGCGAACGGCTTCACGATGCGCACGCGTCCAGCGAGCTGGGCAGCCGTGTTCGGCTTCTACACGCCCACCCTGCGCACGACAGACCTCATCCCGGGCCAGGTCCGCCTCCTGCGCAGCCTGCTCGCCGGGCAGGAGGACGCGATCCAGCGCGTGATCCTCTCGGACGACAGGAGTGGGACGATCCTTCCCAGGCCGACCCCCGAGCCGACCAGGAAGCCCAGCAAGGGGGGCGGATGAACGGGTTCGGGACCGGGCTGGCCGGTCCGGTCGCACTTGGGTCCGGTCTGGTCGCGCGAGGGTCTGGTAGCGTATCCGGGACGTTCATCCGGCCGGAGGCTGCCCGCTCGTGCTCCTGCCCCTCGTGGGACTGCTCATCGGCGTGCTGGCCGGGCTCGTCCTCAATGTCAACGTCAGCTACGAGCTCTCCAGGTATTCGGCCGTCGCGATCCTCGCGGCACTCGATTCGGTCCTGGGGGCGGTGCGGGCGGAGCTCGACGGGGTCTACGACAATCGCATCTTCATCAGTGGCTTCGTCGTCAACGCGATCGTGGCCGTGCTCCTCGTCTTCATCGGCGACCGGTTGAGCCTCGACCTCTACCTGGTGGCTCTCATCAACTTCGGCTTCCGGATCTTCAACAACGTCGCGCTCATCCGGCGCCACTTCATCTAAGGGGACGAACCACAGGTGGAACGGGAAGCGGTCCTCGTCGGCATTGACGTCGGCACGTCCAAGGTCTGCGCGCTCATCGGCGAGGTCAGCCGGGATGGCCGCCTGACGATCATGGGTCACGGCACCGTGCCCACGAGCGGCCTCAAGCGTGGTGTCGTCGTCAACATCGACCAGACGGTCCGGTCCATCGCCGACGCGGTCGAGCGGAGCGAGCGTCTCTCGGGCTGGAAGATCGACCGCGGGTTCGTGGGCGTCGGCGGCCAGCACGTCGAGAGCATGAACTCCACGGGCCAGGTCGCGGTCACCGCGCACCATCGCGAGGTCACCCGCGAGGACATCAACCGCGCGATCGAGGTCGCCCGGGCGGTCTCGATCCCGAACAACCGCGACGTCATGCACGTGGAACGCCGGGGCTTCACGGTCGATGGCCAGGAGGGCGTCAAGGACCCGCTCGGCATGAGCGCCCTGCGCCTTGAGGTCGAGGCGCACATCGTCACGGCCTCTGCCACCGCGGTCCAGAACCTGACCAAGTGCGTCCAGCAGGCCGGCGTCAAGATCGACGAGCTCGTGGTGAACGGGCTTGCCTCCGCCGAGGCGGTCCTGATGGAGGTCGAGAAGGAGCAGGGGGTCGCGGTCGCCGACATCGGCGCCGGCACCATCGACCTCGTGATGTTCGACGAGGGCTCGCCGTACCACACGGCGGTCCTGCCGGTCGGCGGCAACAACGTCACGAGCGACATCGCGATCGGCGTCCGCACGCACCCGGCGGCCGCGGAGGAGCTCAAGATCCGCTTCGGCAGCTGCGACCTGTCGCGGGTCGTCGACGACGAGATCCCGGTCGCCGGCCTCGGCGAGGACGCTGGGCGGACGGTCAGCCGGCTCGAGCTGTGCGAGATCATCGACGCGCGCATGCGCGAGACGTTCGAGCTGCTCCGCGGCGAGATGCTGCGCAGCGGCAAGGGCATCCTTCCCGCCGGGATCATCCTCACCGGTGGGGGCGCCCAGCTGGCCGGCATCGCAGAGCTCGGGCGCGAGGTCCTCCAGGTCCCCGTCCGGGTCAGCGGGCCGCAGGGCATCGGCGGTCTGGTCGACACGATCCAGGACCCGTCGTACGCGACGGCCATCGGCCTCCTGCGCTGGGGCGCGGCGTCGATCGCGGAGGGCGAGCAGGTCTACGAGTCCCAGCCGGGCGGCGGCGGCCTCGGGCCGGATCCGCTCGGCGATCCGCTCGATCTTCCCGTAGTCCGGGACCGGGTCGCATGCAATCCCTCGAGCTCGAGGTGCGGACCGGCCGCGACCGCGGGTTCACCGACCTGACGCCCGCCTGCGTGCGCTTCGCCGCCGACGCGTCGGGAGGCGGCGACGGCCTCCTGCACGTCTTCGTCCCGCATGCCACCGCGGGCATCGTGGTGATCGAGTTGAACGCGGGCTCCGACGGCGATGCCCTGGCCGCCCTGGACCGGCTGCTGCCGCGTGACGACCGCTGGCGACACCGTCACGGCTCACCCGGCCATGGTGCCGATCACGTGCTGCCCCTGCTCGCCTCGCCGTCGCTCTCGGTGCCGGTGATCGGCGGGCGGCTGACGCTCGGGACGTGGCAGTCGATCACGCTGCTCGATCCCAACGAGGACAACGCGACGCGCAAGGTGCGGCTCTCGTTCCTCAAGGGCTGAGTCCCGCCCGGCCGCCACTGGGCGACCGCCCGACCGACACGCGAGCACAACGCGAGCGCAACGGGGTGGACGGAGGTGCGCCCCACGGGGCATACTGCAGGACCCGCTTCATGCGAACTCCATGCGGGTGCCGGCCCGGCGATGCACCCGGCACGCACACCGCCATTTCCCCAGCGCATCCAAGGAGAGCGTCGATGCCGCTGCGTTCCGACTCCGAGAACTTCGCCCTGATCCGCGTCATTGGCGTGGGTGGCGGCGGCAGCAATGCCGTCAACCGGATGATCCGCGCCGAGATGATGGGCGTCGAGTTCATCGCCTGCAACACGGATGCCCAGGCGCTCCTGCAGTCGGACGCCCCGCACAAGATCCGCATCGGCGACAAGGTGACCCGCGGCCTCGGCGCCGGCGGCGACGCCTCGGTGGGCCAGCGAGCCGCCGAGGAGGATCGCGACAAGATCTCCGAGGCCCTCGCGGACTCGGACATGGTGTTCATCACCGCCGGACTCGGCGGAGGCACCGGATCCGGCGCCGCACCGGTCGTGGCGGAGATCGCCAAGGAATCGGGTGCGCTCACCATTGGCGTCGTGACCAAGCCCTTCAGCTTCGAGGGCCAGCGCCGCAAGCTCATCGCCGAGAAGGCCGCCGAGGAGCTCAAGGCCAAGGTCGACACGCTCATCACGATCCCCAACGACCGCCTCAAGGACGTCGTCCCCAAGAACGCCACCATCGTGGACGCGTTCCGGGTGGTCGATGATGTCCTGCGCCAGGGCGTCGCGGGCATCAGCGACATCATCACCGTCCCCGGGCTCATCAACCTGGACTTCGCCGATGTCCGGACGATCATGAAGGACGCCGGGTCCGCGCTCATGGGCATCGGCCGGGCTGCGGGCGAGAACCGCGCCCTGGAGGCTGCGCGCCAGGCGATCGCCAGCCCGCTGCTCGAGATCAACATCTCGGGCGCGCAGGGCATCCTGTTCAACATCACGGGCTCTCAGAACCTCACCCTGTGGGAGGTGACCGAAGCCGCCGAGGAGATCCGCGCCGCCGCCGACCCGGAGGCGAACATCATCTTCGGCACCAGCTTCAACGAGCGCCTCGGCGAAGAGGTGATGATCACCGTGATCGCCACCGGCTTCGACGGGCGCCGCCGGCCCGATGCCCGCTCGTCGTCCGCGGACCGCGACCGGGTCACGTCAGCAGTGCGCAGCGCGCCGTCGGCAGCGCCGATGCCGACCCGCAGCTTCATCGACACCCTCGAGGACGAGAGCCGCAGTGCGCCCGCAGGGGACGTGCCGGCGGTCCGGGGCCTGGATGGCACCGGCGCCGCAGCCGCTCCCGCCCCGCGCCCGGTGACGCCGACCACCTCGGTGCCCCGCAAGGCCGGCGACTATGACGCCGACAACCTCGAGATCCCGAGCTTCCTGCGCCGCAAGTAGCGCACCCCCGCACAGCGCGGGCCACGACCGATGACCGACGAGCGCCTCGATCAATCGCAGATCGAGGCGTTCGCCCGTGTCAGGGCTGACATCGAGGGGCGGATCGCGTCCGCGGCGACGCGCGCGGGACGCGACCCGGCCGGGGTGACGCTGGTCGCCGTGAGCAAGACCGTACCCGTGGCCCGGATCCGGGCCGCCGTCGCGGCGGGCTTCGAGATCTTCGGCGAGAACCGTGTCCAGGAGGGCCAGGCGAAGATCCCCGCGGTTGCCGGAGCCCGATGGCACCTGGTCGGGCCCCTCCAGGCCAACAAGGCCCGGCGTGCCATCGAGCTGTTCGACGTGATCCAGAGCGTCGGCTCGGTGGACCTTGCCCGCCGCCTCGACCGGATCGCCCTCGACGTGCGGCCGGGTCACCAACTCCCGGTCCTCCTCCAGGTCAACGTGGCCGATGATCCCGCCAAGGCGGGCTTCGAGGAGGCGGCGGTACGCGCGGTGCTTCCGGAGCTGCTCGACCTGCGCGGCCTGCGGATCGACGGCCTCATGACCATCGGCCGGCTCGTCGCCACGGCCGAGGAGGCGCGACTCACGTTCCGCGCCCTGGCGGCGCTGGCGGCTGCGCTCCGCTCGGACTGTCCGGCGCTCGGCCCGGAGCTGTCGATGGGCATGACCGACGACTACGAGGTCGCGGTCGAGGAGGGGGCGACGATCGTGCGGGTCGGTCGGGCGATCTTCGGGGCACGCACCACGCCGGTGGGATCGGCCTGACCGGCTGCCGGGCACGCCGCTGCTAGACTCGCGCCGTGCTCAGCTTTGCGCAGACCTTCGCCGGCATCTTCGTCGTGCTCCTGTGGCTGCTCGTGTTCGCGCGGGTCATGCTGTCGTGGATCGATCCGCGCGGCGGATCGCGTGCCTCGCAGATGGTGATTGCGCTCACCGAGCCGTTGCTCGCCCCGGTGCGACGCTTCCTGCCGTCCAACGGCGCGTTCGACTTCTCGACGCTGCTCGTGCTGGTCGTCCTGGGCGTGGTCTGGCGCGCCCTCCTGCGCTGAGCGGCCCGACCGCCCGGTTCACCGTCAGGCTGACCCCTCGTGGCGGGCGCAACCTTGTGGACGGCGTGACCGACGGCGTACTCAGGGTGCGGGTGACCGCCCCGCCTGTCGACGGCGCCGCGAACCGCGCGCTGACCTCCCTGCTCGCGGACACGCTCGGCGTGCCCGGGAGTGCTGTCCGCATCGTGAGCGGCGAGACGGCGCGCACGAAGCTGGTGCAGGTCGACGGACTCACTCCGGGCGCGATCGAGGCCCGCTGGCCCGGGCTCCGCTGCTGACCGCGCAGGCACGCGCGGCAGGGTAGAATGCTCCTCCCTTCGGGGACCCGGGCGATTAGCTCAGTTGGTTAGAGCGCACGGTTCACATCCGTGAGGTCACTGGTTCGAGTCCAGTATCGCCCACCACTCCGACCGCACCAGGGGCGGGGACTTCGGTCTCCGCCCCTCGCCATGTCCCGCGACCTCAGGCCGGCGGCGGGGGCGCCCCGGGCGGAACCGACGGTGCGGACGGAACCGGCGGCATGGGCGCCACCGGCGGAACAGACGGCGCGGACGCAACCGTCGGCACGGGCGCCTCGGGCGCCTCGAACGCCACGACCCCTGCCGCGACCGACAGGTGGACATTGGCCTCCCCGATGCGCTCCATCAGGCCGGTCCTGCGCAGGCGGTCGCGCACGGGGCCCTTGACCTGCGCCAGCAGCAGGGTGACACCGTGCTCCTGCAGGTCATCGACGAGCGTGGCCAGCATGTCACCGGTGGTCACATCGAGATCGGCCGTTGCGCCGAGATCGAGCAGAACGGCCCGCGGGCGCGGGATGGGCGTGATCACGAGGTCGAGGATCTGGGCCTGCGCCACGTTCGCGTTGAAGAAGTAGAGCGGGGCATCGAGCCTGGCGATGACGAGTCCGTCGACGGGCGCAGCGTCCGGGTGGCGCGCCAGGTCGCCGAAGGTCGACCGGAGGCCGGGCATCCGGCCCAGCGCGGCGATGTGCGGCCGGCTGGCGCGGTACAGCAGGAACGCGACCGAGAGGAGCACGGCGAGGACCATGCCGGTGAGGACGGTCGTCAGGAGCACCCCGATCATCGCCGTCATGGCGATGAGGAAGTCGGTCCGCCGCCACGCCCAGTAGCGCCGCAGCTCGGCGACGTCCATCAGGCCGAGCACCGCTGCGATGACGATCGCCCCCAGCACCGCGTTCGGCAGATCGGCGAACAAGGGTGCGAGGAGGACCGCGGTGGCGAGGATCAGGGCCGATGTGACCAGCGAGGCGAGCTGGGTGCGCGCCCCGGCCGACTCCGCGGTGGCCGTCTGGGACAGGCTCGCATCGGTCGTGAACCCGCCGAACAGGCCGCTGCTGAGGTTCGCGGCGCCGATCGCGACCATCTCCTGGTCGGCATCGATCGTGTACTTGTGCTTCGCGGCGTACGCCCGCCCCGCGCCGACCGACTCGCCGACCGCGAGGAACACGATCCCGAGGGCGCCGAGCGCAAGCGTGGGCAGGGTGCTGATCGGCACCGACGGCACCGAGGGCTTCGGCAGGCCCGTCGCCACCTCGCCCACGACGCTCACCCCGAGGGCCTCGAGATCGAAGGCCTTGACCGCGACGATGCCGAGGACCAGCGCGATGAGCGGCCCTGGGATCTTGCGCGAGATGCGGCGCAGGACGAGGATCAGGGCCAGGGCCACCGCGCCCACGGCAAGCGCATACGGGTTGGTCTCGGGGACCGAGGCCACGAGCTGCTGGAGCTGCTCCGGCAGCGTTCCCGACAGCCCTGGCACCCCGAGGAGCTTGGGGATCTGGCCGATGATGATCGTGATCGCGAGGCCGAAGATGAACCCGGTGACCACCGACTTGGCGAGGAAGTCGGCGATGAACCCGAGACGGGCGAGGCCGGCCCCGACGAGCATCACGCCGACGATGATCGCCAGCGACGCGGTGAGCGCGACGTACAGGGCGGCGTCACCGCCCGCGATGCCGGCGACCAGCGACGCGGACATGATCGCCATCGTCGAGCTGACGGTGACCTTGAGGTGCCTGCTCGTGCCGAAGACGGCATACGCCGCGAGCGCGGCGAACGCCGTGACGAGGCCCACTTCGGGCGGCACGCCCGCCAGCCCGGCGTAGGCCAGGGCGACCGGCACCATGACCCCCCAGGAGGTGAGGGCGCCGACCAGGTCCGGGCGCAGGAGGGAACGATCGTAGGCGGGGAGCCAGGTCGTGATCGGGACGAAACGCCGGATGAGGGCGCGCACGTCGACCGCCGGTCGCGGCGGTGGCTCCGTGTAGCGCTCCTCCTCGCTTCCTGCCATACCCCGATGATGCACGGCATCGTGCCGCTCGCGCTCAGCCCGTGTGCATGAAACGCGTGTCCATACCCTTCGGGTGATGCGGGCGAGGGACGTCGGGGGTATACCGTATGGTGCAGCGCCGAACGGCGCTCGAACTGGAGGAACGATGACGGAGCGAACGATCGACGAGCTTGGGCCCGTCGACTACCTGGTCGTGGAGTTTCCGCCCGGCCACCAGAACTTCACAGGCGAGGCTGCGACCGAGCTGCTGCGTCTGCACGACGCCGGGATCGTCCGGATCATGGACCTCGTGTTCATCGCCAAGGGCGATGACGGCACCGTCATGGCGCAGGAGCTGGCTGATCTCGACGACATGGGCGAGCTGTCCCGGGTCGAGACGGAGCTCGCCGAGACGCTGGCCGAGGCCGATGTGCTGACGTTCGGCGACGAGATGGCGAATGGCAGCATCGCGGCGGTCCTCGTCTACGAGAACCTGTGGGCCGCGCCGTTCGGTGCGGCGGTCCGCCATGCCGGTGGCCAGCTGCGCGCGGCGGGCCGGATCCCGGTCCAGGCGATCATCGCCGCCATCGAGGCGGACGCCGCCCTTGAGGCAGGAGCCTGACATGCCGCTTGCCAACTCCCGCATCGGCCGCGCCGCGGTCGTCACCGCCGCGGTGACGCCCGGCCCCAACCCGGTCGCCAAGGCAGCCGTCGTCGGCGCCGCTGTCACGCCTGGACGCGGGAGCCCCGGGCCCGGGTCCTTCGCCGATCGCCAAGGCCGCCGTCGTCACCGCCGCTGTCACGCCCGGACGGGGGGCCCCCGGTCCCGGCCGCAGGCGCTTCTAGTCCGCAGCAGCTGCGAAGCCCCGGTCCCCGGACCGGGGCTTCGCCGTCTCCGGCCCGGCGACCGCCTGACGATGTCGCCGCCTGGCGTCACAGTCCTCCAACGGCGCGCGTCCCACGCACGAGCCAACAGCCCCGTGGAACGGACCTCCTCCCCGTCCCACGGGGCAGCTCCTTGTCTGGGGCTCAGGCGCCCGGCACGATCCTCAGCCGGTGCGGCCGACGTGGTGCTCGGCGAACAGGGCCACCATCTCCCGCTCGAAGGCGGGGATGTCCTCGACGATCCGGCCCCAGGCCAGGTTGCCGTCGCGGAACGCGGGCTCGTCCACCCAGCGCCCGCCGGCGTTCACGAGGTCGTCCTTGATCCCGAGGGACCCGGTGACGGGCCGGTTTCCACCCACCAGGCCCGCCGAGATCGCGATCGAGCCACCGTGGCAGATGATCCCGATCGGCTTGCCGGCCTCGTTGACGGCCCGCACGAGCGCGATGACCTCGGCGTAGCGGCGGAGCTTGTCCGGCAGCCAGCCACCCGGGATCACGAGGGCGTCCACGCCGGCCGCGTCGACGTCACGCACGAGCACGTCCGCCTGGATCGCGAGCCCGTTCTTGCCCCGGACCGGGTCCAGTCGCCACGCCGGCGCTCGTGACGGTCGCTCCGGCCTCGCGGAGGCGCATGACGGACACCCAGTACTCGAGGTCCTCGACCCCCTCCGCTGCGAAGATCACCACCCGCATGCCGTCGAGGGGCAGTGCGGCCATCTCGGTCATCGATCCGTCTCCCAGTCAGTCCGCCGCGAGCCGTCGCAGGACCGCGGGCAGGATGCCCCCGTGGCGCAGGTACTCCACCTCGATCGGGCCGTCGAGCCGGGCGACCGCCTCGAAGGTCCGCTCGCTGCCGTCCTCGTCGGAGCGGGCGACGACGGTGACCACCTGGCGCGGCCGGAGGTCTGCCATGCCGGTGATCGTGAACGCCTCACGCCCGGTCAGGCCCAGCGACGCCGCGTTCTCGCCGGAGAGGAACTGGAGCGGCAGCACGCCCATGCCAACGAGGTTCGAGCGGTGGATGCGCTCGTAGCTCTCGGCGATGACCGCGCGGATGCCGAGGAGCGTGGTGCCCTTGGCCGCCCAGTCACGCGAGGAGCCGGAGCCGTACTCCTTGCCCGCGAGGATCACGCACGGCACGCCGGCAGCCTTGTAGGCCATGGCAGCGTCGTAGATGAACGTCTCCCCGCCATCGGGCAGCTGGACCGTGTACGGGCCCTCCTTGCCTTCGACGAGCCTGTTCTTGAGGCGGATGTTGCCGAACGTGCCGCGCATCATCACCTCGTGGTGCCCGCGTCGGGCGCCGTACTGGTTGAAGTCCACGGGAGCCACGCCGTTGGCCTGGAGCCACTGGCCGGCCGGCGACCAGGCGGCGATGGACCCGGCGGGGGAGATGTGGTCGGTGGTGACCGAGTCACCGAGGACCGCGAGGGCGCGTGCGCCCTCGATGTCCGTGAGGGGCACGGGTTCCCTGGTCAGGCCCTGGAAGAACGGCGGGTTGGCGATGTACGTGGACTCGGGGTCCCACGCGTAGCGGTCACCCTGCGGGATCGAGATCGCGCGCCACTGCTCGTCGCCCTCGAAGACGACCCGGTAGGTGGATTCGAACAGCTCGGGGTCGATCGACGACGCGATGGTCGCCTTGACCTCCTCGGGGGTGGGCCAGACGTCGGCCAGCATCACCGGCTGCCCGTCGGACCCGGTGCCCAGGGGCTCGCTGGTGAGGTCGATGTCGACTCGGCCGGCGAGCGCGTACGCGACCACGAGCGGCGGCGAGGCGAGGTAGGCGGCACGCACCAGCGGGTGCACCCGGCCTTCGAAGTTGCGGTTGCCCGACAGGACCGCGGCGACCACGAGCTGGTCCTCCTCGATCGCCCTGGCCACCGGTTCGTCGAGGGGTCCCGAGTTGCCGATGCACGTGGTGCAGCCGTAGCCCGCCAGCGCGAACCCGAGATCGGCCAGCGGCTCCATGAGCCCGGCCCGCTCCAGGTACCCGGTCACGGCCCGTGAGCCCGGAGCCAGCGATGTCTTCGCGACCGGCGAGCTCCTGAGACCCTTGGCGACCGCCTTCTGCGCCAGCAGGCCCGCGCCGATCATCACGGCAGGATTGGACGTGTTGGTGCACGACGTGATCGCCGCGATCGTCACCGACCCGTGGCCGATCTGCGCGACCTGGCCGCGCGCCTCGACGGTCTTGGGCGCGACGTCCGCAGTGTGGGGGTACGCAGCCCGGAAGTTGTCGGGCATGCCGCCGAGGGCGACGCGGTCCTGCGGCCGGCGTGGGCCCGCGAGGCTGGGCTCGACGGTGGCAAGGTCCAGCTCCAGCAGGGCATCGAACTCCGGTCCGTCACCGGGCTGGCGCCAGAGGCCTTGGGCTCTCGCATAGGCCTCGACCAGCGCGACACGCTCGGGCGTGCGGCCCGTGAGGCGCAGGTAGGCGAGGGTCTCCTCGTCGATCGGGAAGATCGTGGTCGTGGCCCCGAACTCCGGGCTCATGTTGGAGATCGTGGCGCGGTCCGCGAGCGTCAGGCCGGCCAGGCCGTCACCCGCGAACTCCACGAATGCGCCCACCACGCCGAACGCGCGCAGCATCTCGGTGATGACGAGCACGAGGTCCGTTGCGGTGGCCGCCGCCGGCAGCTCGCCCTTGAGGCGGACGCCGACGATGCGCGGCATCTGCTGGTAGAGCGGCTGGCCGAGCAGGACGGCCTCGGCCTCGATGCCGCCGACGCCATAGCCGAGCACGCCGAGGCCGCTGATCATCGTCGTGTGGGAGTCCGTCCCGACGAGGGTGTCGGGGAAGGCGACGCGGCCGGCCTCGTCCTCGCGGTCGTTGACGACCTGGGCGAGGTACTCCAGGTTGACCTGGTGGATGATCCCGGTGCCGGGCGGGACCACCCGCAGGTCGCGGAAGGCCGTCTGCGCCCAGCGCAGCAGCTGGTACCGCTCGCCGTTGCGCTCGTACTCCCGACCCACGTTGAACGCGAAGGCACCTGCGCCGCCCCAGGCGTCGATCTGGACCGAGTGGTCGATGACGAGATCGGCCGGGACGAGGGGGTTCACCCGCGCCGGGTCGCCGCCGAGCTCCGCCATCGCATCGCGCATCGCCGCGAGATCCACGACCGCCGGCACCCCGGTGAAGTCCTGGAGAACGACCCGGCTGGGCATGAACGGGACCTCGACCTCACCACCGGCGCCTGGTGCCCAGGACGCGAGCGCCAGGACGTCCTCCTCGCGGACGATCCCGCCGCCCGCGTGGCGCAGGGCGTTCTCGAGCAGGATCTTGAGGGTGACCGGCGCGCGATCCAGGGGGACGCCGAGGGGCACGCCCGCCTCGCCAAGCGCCGCCAGGCGGTAGTAGTCGGGAAGGCCCGGTCCGAGGGTGGCCCGTGAGCCGAATGCGTTGGGCGTGGGCATGCACAGATCTCCGCTGGTGGGGATCGGGCGATGAGGGTGCGCCCTCGAACCGCTCGCTACACTCGTGGCGTGGAAGTGTACCGCGCGCCGCGCCCGATGGGCAGGGGCCGCTAGCCGATGCGAGCCTGGGACGAGGCCGACGACGCCGTCCGGCGCCAGGCGGACGCGCGGGCCGAGGAGGATGCCGCGCGCCTGGCGGAGCTCGAAGCGCATGGGATCAACCTCGATCCCGCGAGCGGGGACGCAGGGCTCGATGACGAGGCGGCCCCCGGCGAGGGGCACGGCCACAAGGCGTCCGATGGCCACCCGGTCATCGGGATCGTCGGCGCCGGGCACGTCGGGACCGCGCTGGGTGTGGCGCTGCACCGGGCCGGCTGGCCGATCGGGGCCGTCGCGTCGCGCGATGCCGGCCGCCGCGAGACGTTCCGCTCGCTCG
This sequence comes from uncultured Chloroflexia bacterium, assembly GCA_963697365.1. Classification (GTDB taxonomy): domain Bacteria; phylum Chloroflexota; class Limnocylindria; order Limnocylindrales; family CSP1-4; genus CAIXZV01. The sequence continues at coordinate 39,697 of CAVONT010000012.1, read as the reverse complement.
TCCCCGGCGTCCGCGGGTTCGCGGAGGCGGCCGCGCTCGTGGACGACGTCGAGCTGGTGATCCTCGCGGTGCCCGATGACGTGGTCGCAGCGCTCGCAGCGACGCTGCGCCTGTACTCCGGCCAGGCGATCGTCCACACCTCCGGGCTCCTGGGACCCGAGGTGCTGCAGGCGGCGCTTGCGGCCGGGACCCAGGCCGGCGCATTCCACCCGCTCGTCGCCTTCGCCGACCTGGAGCGCGCGATCGAGGCGCTGCAGGGGGCGACGATCGCGATCGAGGGTGACGACGAGCTCGCCGCGCATCTCGCGGACATGGCGGAGGCCGTGGGCGGGGTGCCGGTGCGGCTGGCCCCGGGCTCGAAGACCGCCTACCACGCGGCGGCCGTGCTCGCCGCCGGCGGGGTGACCGCCCTGCTCGACACGATCCGCGAGCTGGCGGCCCTCGCGGGCATGGACGAGGAGGGTGCCCTGCGCGTGTACCTGCCGCTCCTCGAGCAGACCCTCGGCAACGCCCGCGCGCTCGGCGTCGCGGGGGCGCTCACCGGTCCGGCGACGCGCGGGGATGCCGGGACCGTGGCCGCGCATCTCGACGCCCTGGCCAGGAGCGCGCCTGCCGCCGGACCCGTGTACGCGGCACTGATGGCCCGCCAGGTGGACCTGGCCGAACAGCGTGGCGCGCTGTCACCGGAACGTGCCCAACTCCTCCGCACCGCACTTGCCTCGACGCGCTGAGGGGGTACGATCTGGCCATGCAGCACAGCATCGTGGCCCGCCACGCCCTCTGGCACGCCCGGTACGTCCACCCGGTGCCGAGGGCCCGGGAGCGCCGGCTCGGTCTCAACGCGGGGCCGGTGTTCAGCGCCGCTCCGGTCCACCGGACGGTCGTCCAGCGGGCAGACGCCGCCCCGCTCGTCGCGCTCCGAGCCTCGTGGCGATCGCTCGTCGTGGCGTCCCCGCGGCCCGTCACGAGCGGTCGGCCCCGGCCCCGCACCAGTCTGGCCTGGACAGGTTCGGGACGTGGCAGCGTCGCGCTGCGGCCCAGCGTGGCGCCCGCGTGGCGCGCCTGAAGCAGGCCGTCGCCACCTCGGCCGGTGGCATCGTCGTCCGCTACGTCGACGGATCCGCCCAGCTTGTCGTCGGGAAGCGCAAGCGCGAGCGTGACGGGGTGACCTGGACGCTCCCCAAGGGCACGCCCAACCAGGGCGAGACGACCGAGGAGACCGCCCTGCGCGAGGTTCGCGAGGAGAGCGGCCTTGAGGTGCGCATCATCCGCCCCTTCGACTCGATCGAGTACACGTTCCAGCAGGGCAGGACGCGCATCCACAAGACCGTGCACTACTTCCTCATGGTTCCCACGGGGGGTGACCTGGGGCGTCATGACCACGAGTTCGACGAGGTCCGCTGGATCCCGTTCACCGAGGCCGGGGCGCTCCTCTCCTTCGAGACGGAGCGGGCGCTGGTCGCCCGCGCCGCAATCGCCGCGACCGACGGCACGTTCCGGGCCACGGCACCCAGCGAGGTCTGATCGCACCGATGACCGAGAGCGACGCGCCGCACCCGACCCCGACACCCCTCCTCGACCGCCACGAGGCGCTGGGCGGGAAGATCGTGGAGTTCGCGGGCTGGATGATGCCGATCCAGTACGCGGGGATCATCGACGAGCACCGGGCCGTGCGCACCGCTGCCGGCCTGTTCGACCTGTCCCACATGGGCGAGCTGTTCATCGAGGGACCGGCGGCCGGGGCGGCGCTGGCGGCGGCGCTCGTGACCGATCCGCCGACGCTGGCCGTCGGCCGCGCCCACTACTCGATGATCTGCGCCGAGGACGGCGGCATCATCGACGACCTCATCGTCTACCGCCTCGCCGAGGACCGGTTCCTGGTCGTTGCCAACGCGTCGAACGCGGACGTCGTCTCGGACGCCCTCACCCAGCGGATCGCCGGTTTCGCCGCCGTCCTCGACGACCGCAGCCTGGCCACCGGCCTCGTCGCCGTGCAGGGCCCCCGCGCGGTCGACATCGTCGGCCCCCTGGCCGACATCGACATCGCCAGCATCAAGTACTACGGCATCGCCGAGGGGACGGTCGCCGGCATCCCGGCACTGGTCGCACGCACCGGCTACACCGGGGAGGACGGCTTCGAGCTGTTCGTCGACGTGGACCGGGCAGGGGAGGCCTGGGATGCGATGCTCGCGGCCGGGCGTGCCCATGGCCTCGTCCCGGTCGGCCTTGGTGCCCGCGACACGCTCCGGCTCGAGGCGGGCATGCCGCTGTATGGCAACGAGCTCGGCCGCACCACCACGCCCTACGAGGCCGGTCTTGGACGAGTCGTCAAGCTTGGCAAGACAGGCGACTTCACGGGGCGGGCGGCGCTCGAGAAGGTCCACGCGGATGGCACCACGCGCTCGCTCGTCGGCCTCGTCCTGCGCGGCCGCGGGATCGCCCGGCACGGGTACCCCGTCCTCGATGCGGCCGGCCCCACCGGCGTCGTCACGTCCGGGACGATGAGCCCCACCCTGGGCGTGCCGATCGCGATGGCCTACGTCGCCACCGGGCACGCCAACCCCGGTACGATGCTCGACATCGAGATCCGTGGTGCGCGCGTCGCTGCCGAGGTGGTGCCGCTCCCGTTCTACAAGCGGCCTGCCTGATCGTCGTTCGCGTCGCCCCCGCGCCTCTCATCGCCACTTGCGCCCAGCCGGGATCGCACCCGGCGCCACAGGAGGAGCACCGAATGGTCCCCGGCGACCTGCGTTACACCAAGGAGCACGAGTGGGTCCGCGTCGATGGCGACGAGGCCGTCGTGGGCATCACCAAGTTCGCCGCCGACCAGCTCGGCGACATCGTGTTCGTCGAGCTTCCCGACGTGGGTCGAGCGCTTGATGCGCACGCGACCTTCGGCGTGGTGGAGTCCGTGAAGGCCGTCAGTGACCTGTTCGCCCCGATCGCCGGCGAGGTCGTCGCGGCCAACGAGGCACTCGCGGGCAGCCCGGAGCTCGTCAACGCCGACCCGTTCGGCGAGGGCTGGATGCTCCGCCTCCGCCTTGCCGATGCGGCGCAGCTGGATGGACTGATGGACGCGGCGGCGTACGAGCAGCTCACTGCCGAGGGCTGATCGATGCCGTACGGCCCGCACGCCGCGGACGACCGCGCGCGGATGCTCGAGGCGATCGGGATCGCCTCCGTCGACGAACTCTTCGAGGACATCCCGGAAGCGCTGCGGGCAGGTCCCCTGGCCCTCGACGGACCCGAGCCGGAGCTCCAGCTCTCGGTCCGCCTGCGGGCGATGGCGGCCCGCAACCGGGTCGACCTCGCGTCTTTCCTGGGCGCCGGCGCGTACCGCCACTGGACCCCGCCCACCGTGGACCAGATGCTGATCCGTGGCGAGTGGTACACCGCGTACACGCCGTACCAGCCGGAGGTCAGCCAGGGCACCCTGCAGAGCATCTACGAGTACCAGTCGATCATGGCGGCCCTGACCGGGATGGACGTCATCTCGGCCTCGCACTACGACGGTGGGGCGGCTACGGCCGAGGCGGCGCTCATGACATGTCGCCAGACGCGTCGTGAGCGGATCCTCGTCTCGCGCGCGGTGCACCCGCACTACCGGCGCACGCTCGAGACGTACGCCGAGGGCGCCGGCCTGCGCGTGGACGAGGTCCCGCTCGTCGCGGACGGGCTGCTGGCCGGCCTCACGGACATGGACGCCCTCGAGGCGATGCTCGCCGACGGCACCCCGGTCGCGGGCGTCGTCGCCGCCAACCCGAACGTGCTCGGGCTGCTCGAGGCGATGCCCCGGATCGCTGAGCTCGCCCATGGTGCCGGCGCCCTGTTCGTCGCCGTCATCGAGCCGGTGAGCCTGGCGGCCCTCGCGACGCCAGGCGAGTACGGCGCGGACATCGCGGCAGGCGAGGGCCAGTCGCTCGGCATCCCGCTCGCGTACGGCGGCCCCTACCTCGGGATCGTCGCCTGCTCCGACGCGCTGGTGCGCCAGATCCCCGGCCGGCTCGTGGGCATGACCACGGACCTCGATGGGAAGCGCGCCTTCGTCATGACCATGCGCGCCCGGGAGCAGGACATCCGCCGCGAGAAAGCGGCCTCCAACATCTGCACCAACCAGGCGCTCCTGGCGCTCGCCGCGTCCGTGTACGTGTCCACCATCGGGCCGCACGGGCTCGGCGACGTCGTGGCCTGGGGCGCCCGCCGGGCTGCGGAGCTCGAGACTGCCCTGGCGGCCGCCGGTGCGCCGCGCCTGCACGCGGCGCCGTACCTCAACGAGTTCGTGGTCCGGGTCCCCGATGCCCGGGCCGTCCATGCCCGGCTGCTCGATCGCGGGGTGCTTGCAGGCATCCCGACGGCCGACCTGCTGCCCGATGAGCCCGCGCTTGCCGAGGGCCTGCTGGTCTGCACGACCGAGGTCACCACCGAGGCGGAGATCGCCCTGTTCGCGGACGTGCTCCGCGCCGAGCTGGCCGGAGGTGCCGCATGAGCGTCGTCGGCGAGAGGCTCCAGCCCACCATCTTCGAGCGCAGCCGGCCCGGCCGGGGCGGCTCCAAGATCCCGCACATCGCACCCGGCGCCCTGGACCGGATCCCGGCCGGCGCGCGTCGCGCCACGCCGATGGCCCTCCCCGAGCTCGCCGAGCCCGAGGTGATCCGCCACTACGTGAACCTGTCGCAGCTCAACTACTCGGTCGACACGGGCTTCTACCCCTTGGGCTCGTGCACGATGAAGTACAACCCGAAGCTGAACGAGTGGGCCGCCCGCCTCGACGGGCTTCGCGAGCCTCCACCCGCTCGCGCCCGACGCCACGGCCCAGGGCACGCTCCAGCTGCTGTGGGAGCTCGAGGCCATCCTGGCCGAGGTCTCGGGCATGGACGCCGTCACGCTCCAGCCCGCCGCCGGCGCGCACGGCGAGCTGACCGGCCTGCTGATGATCCGCGCCTACCACCGGAGCCGCGGCGATGTCGCCCGGACGGACGTCCTCGTCCCCGACTCCAGCCACGGCACCAACCCGGCCACCGCCACCATGGCGGGCTTCCGCACGATCACCATCCCGTCGGCACCCGACGGCGGCGTGGACATCGAGGCCTTCAGGGCGGCCCTCGGGCCGACCACGGCGGCGATCATGATCACGAACCCGTCCACGCTGGGCCTGTTCGAGGCGCGCGTGGGCGAGCTGCTCGAGGCGACGCACGCGGCGGGTGCCCTCGCCTACATGGACGGCGCGAACCTCAACGCGACCATGGGCCGCTTCCGGCCCGGCGCGGCGGGGTTCGATGTCATGCACTTCAACACCCACAAGACGTTCAGCACCCCGCACGGCGGCGGCGGCCCCGGGGCCGGCCCGGTCGGCGTGCGCGCGGTGCTGGAGCCGTTCCTGCCGGGGCCCCGGGTGCTGCAGGAGGCCGACGGCTCGTTCAGGCTCGAGCGTGAGGGCGAGCGTCCGACGTCCATCGGGCGGGTCGCGCAGCTTCTTCGGCAGCACGGGCGTGCTCGTGCGCGCGTACACGTACCTGCGCGCCCACGGCGGGACCGGCCTGCGCGAGGCCAGCGATGATGCCGTGCTCGCCGCGAACTACATGAAGCACCGCCTGGCGGGCACCTACCAGGTCCCCTTCGAGCGGCCGTGCAAGCACGAGTTCGTCGCCTCGGCGGCCGACATCAAGGCACGCACGGGCGTCCGGACGCTGGACATCGCGAAGCGGCTGATCGACAAGGGCTTCCACCCGCCGACGATCTACTTCCCGCTCACGGTGGACGAGGGGATGCTGATCGAGCCGACGGAGACGGAATCGATGGAGACGCTCGACGCCTTCGTCGAGGCCCTGATCGAGATCGCCCATGAAGCCGAGACCGACCCGGAGGTCGTGAAGTCGGCGCCGCATGCCGCACCGGTCAAACGGCTCGACGAGGCGACTGCGGCGCGTCACCCGAATCTTCGCTGGCGGGGGATGACGGGAGCCCAGATGCCCTGCCCGGACTGAGTCGCACGCCGGTGAGCCCGGCCCGAACTTGACACTCGTTCGGTCGACTCGCGTAGACTGGCCCGGACAGCGGCGAGGCCATGCCGTGTGTTGGACAATGCGGGCACGTCTCCGCGAACCGACCCTCGGCCCCTAAGGGCCCCGGCGATCGCGAGTCACGCCCCATCGACCGACCACGAACGTGGATCGCGCAGCTTGCGCATAGTAGGAGGAGATCGTAGATGCACAAACGCCTGATCGGTGTGCTCGTCACCGGTGCCGTGATCGTCGGCGCCTGCGGCGGGACCACCACGACCCCGGCACCCGCAACCGAGGCGCCGGCCAGCCAGGCAACAGCAACCGAGGCCCCCGCGACCGAGGCCCCCGCCGCTGACCAGTCCATGATCATGGCGATCGACGGCGACATCTCCGGTGGTCTCACCAACGCCGCGGACAACGTCCCGACGGCCGAGGCGGCCCAGTTCCTGTACGACGCCATCTACACGTACGACGCCACCCTGACCCCCGTCCCGAACCTGGCCAGCGAGCTGGCCGAGGTCACGGAGGGCGGCAAGGTCTGGACCGTCAAGCTCAAGCCGGGCGTGAAGTTCCACGACGGCACCGAGATGACCGCCGCCGACGTCATCCAGACGTACCAGATCGCCCAGAGCACGAACTGCCGTTACAACCCCTCCATCTGCCTCAGCTCGGTGCTGGAGAAGGTCGAGGCCATCGACGACAACACGGTCAAGTTCACGCTCATCACCCCGAACGCGACCTGGGCGACGGTGTACATGCCGGCGATCCTGATCGAGAACAAGAAGGCCGTCGACGCATCGTACGACCGCTATCTCGCCGAGGCGCAGCAGGCCACCCAGGCCGAGATCCAGGCTGCACTCGACAAGATTGCTGCCGAGGAGGCCACCCCGACCGGCCCGGCCGGTGAGGACGGTGCCGCGACCGCCAACTACGAGCAGTTCGTCGCCGAGCTCGAGGCCCTGCTGACCAAGGCCGGCCAGGAGCTGGCGGACAAGGCGGTCTACACGGGCGAGGACGGCACCGTCGACTTCGCCGGCTACGTGACCGACCTCTCCTCCCGCCTCAAGGCCGTCCTGGCGACCTACGGTGCCGAGCGCACCGACGCCCTGGCTGCGGCCTACCCGTACCTCGACATCCAGACGAACCCCGTCGGACTCGGCACGGGCCCGTTCAAGTTCGTCGAGTTCAAGTCGGGTGAGTCCCTGTCGTACGAGGCATTCGCCGACTACCACCGGGGTGCGCCGCAGATCAAGAACTTCAACATCCCGATCATCAAGGACGACATCGCGGGCGGCCAGGCCCTCGCGGCCGGCCAGATCGACTGGAAGTACTCGCTCGAAGGCCCGACCTACCTGCAGATCAAGGACAACCCCAACCTGCAGTTCATCGAGTACCCGGACTTCGGGTTCTTCTCCCTGTACTTCAACCAGCGGCCTGACTCGGGTTCCCCGTGGGCCGACGTGAAGGTCCGCCAGGCGACGAACTACTGCTTCGACAAGGCTGCGACCACCGATGCTGCAACCGACGGCCAGGGTGTCGCGATCTACAGCGAGATCCCGCCGGCGTCCTGGGCCTTCCCGACCGAGGGTCTCGAGCAGTACGCGTTCGATCCCGAGAAGGGCAAGGCGCTCCTCGAGGAGGCCGGTTGGACGCAGGGTTCCGATGGCATCCGTGAGAAGGACGGCGCCAAGCTGTCCACGGTCGCCGCGGTCCGCGCAGAGCGCCCGGCCCGGTCCAAGTGGATGCAGCTCTTCAGCGACCAGATCAAGGAGAACTGCGGCATCGACATCCAGTACAAGGAAGTCGACTTCGCAGCGATCCTCAACATGCTCGACAACTACCCCCACGTCAACGCTGCCGACCCCACGGGTGGCAAGCCGTTCGCGGCCTACTTCGGCGGGTTCAGCACCAGCCTTGATCCCGATCCGTTCAGCCTCTACCACGGCTCCCAGTGCACCACGCCCGAGCAGCCGCAGCTGTACAACTACATCTGCTACAGCAACCCGGAAGTGGACAAGCTGATCGACGCCGGCCTGCTGACGTTCGACCAGGCCGAGCGCGCCAAGATCTACCAGGAGTACGCGGTCCTCCAGTCCAAGGACCTCCCGGTGATCTACGCCTGGGCCGACATCGCCCGCGAGGGCCTCAGCGGCACCGTCGGCTCCACCGCCGGCCCGCTCGTCACGGACTCCCCGACCTGGTTCTGGGAGACCGAGAAGCTCACGAACATCAAGTAGCTTGATGCTCGTCGAGGCGGGACTGCCAACAGCGGTCCCGCCTCGGTTCATCCACCTGCGTAGGTTGATCCGTGGCGGCCGCCTGGCGGCCGCCACGATCGCATCCTCCGACGCTCACGCGGCCCCCTAGAGCAGGTCCCCCCAAGGCATGGCCAGTTACACCATCCGTCGTCTGCTGCAGGCCATCCCCATCATGCTGGGTATCAGCCTGCTGATCTTCCTGATCGTCCAGGCAGCACCCGGCGAGCCCGTTGACAGGTTCCGGAACCCCAACATCAAGCCCGAGGTCCTCGAGCGCCTGATGGCGGCATACGGCCTCGACAAGCCGATCTGGCAGCAGTACTTCGCCTGGCTGATCACGTTCTTCACGTTCCCCTGGAACGAGGAGGCGTGGGGGATCTCGTTCATCACCAACCAGCCGGTGCGCAACATGATCTTCGAGCGCCTCCCGGCGACGGTGCTGCTGATGGGGACCGCGCTCATCCTCACGATGGTCGTATCCATCCCGATGGGGATCCTCGCGGCGGTCAAGCAGTACAGCTGGACGGACAAGATCATCTCGGCGCTGGGGACGATCGGGTACGCCATGCCCTCCTTCCTGCTCGGTATCTACATCCTGTTCATCGGCGGGGTCTGGCTTGGCGAGGTGACCGGCGGCGCGATCTACTTCCCGCTGTTCGGCCGCCAGTCGCTCGGCAGCGAAGGCGATCCGCTGGACATCGCCTGGCACCTCGTGCTGCCCGTGCTGACGCTGGCCATCGGGTCCATCGCCGGCTACTCGCGCTACCTGCGCGCCTCGATGCTGGAGGTCCTCCGCCAGGACTACGTCCGGACGGCGAAGGCGAAGGGCCTGTCCTCGCGGCGGGTGACCTACCGCCACACGCTCCGGAATGCGCTGATCCCGTTCATCACGCTGATCGGGCTGTCGCTGCCCGCCCTGGTGGCCGGCGCGGTGATCACCGAGACGATCTTCTCGTATCCCGGCCTCGGCCAGCTCACGATCCAGGCGATCGGGCAGAGCGACTACCCCGTCATCTACGCGACCGGCATGCTGACCGGCCTGTTCGTGATCCTCGGGAACCTGACCGCCGACATCATGTACGGCGTGGTCGACCCGCGCATCAAGTACTGAGCGAGACCGAGATGCAGAGCGCCGACACCCTTACCCCGGGCATCCTCGCCGAAGCCGGCGAGGTCGACGAGGTCGACCTGGTCCCGGTCCGCACCTACTGGCAGCTGGTCAGGATGCGCTTCCTGCGCCACCGTCTTGCGGTGATCGCGCTCGTGACGCTGTCGATCCTGATCGTGATGTCGATCGTGGTCCCCATCACGGGTGGCGAGGCCTGGAGGAAGTCCTCCCTGCAGCTGATCGACGCCGGGCCGACGCTGTCGGCACCACTCGGCTACAACGAGATCGGGCAGAACCTGTGGGTCCGCCTGTGGAAGGCGACCCAGACGACCCTGATTGTCGGGTTCGCCGCTGTCCTGATCATCGGCAGCGTCGGCGCCCTCGTCGGCTCGGTCGCGGGCTACAAGGGCGGGAAGGTGGACAACCTGCTGATGCGCCTGATCGACATCATCCTGGCGCTGCCGTTCCTGTTCATGATCCTCCTGGTCGTCGGCTTCTTCGGCATCAAGGACATCCGGGTCATCGTCATCGCGATCGGCATTGTCGGCTGGACGACCGCCGCGCGCCTCGTCCGAGCGGAGTTCCTGACCATCCGCGAGAGTGACTACGCCCAGGCTGCCAAGGCCCTTGGAACCGGTCCCCGCCGCCTCATCTCGCGCCACCTCCTGCCGGGCGCACTGGCGCCGCTCGTCGTGGCCTGCGCCCTGGGCGTCGCGGACGCCGTCATCACGGAGTCGGCGCTGTCGGTGCTCGGCTTCGGCATTGCGCCGCCCGAGGTGAGCCTGGGCCAGATGCTGGGCAACTACCGCGAGTACTTCTACGAGCACGCGGAGCGCATCCTCTACCCGGGACTCATGCTGGTCACCATCGTGCTCTGCGCGAGCTTCCTCGGTGACGGCATGCGCGACGCGCTCGACCCGCGGCAGCGAATTGAGAGCTAGCCCCCGCTCATACAACAGGGCCCACATGGAAGCAGGATCGCCGTCTTGACCGCTCCCCAGTCCGCAATCGATACCGCCGGGCGCCCGTCGCGGGGTGGTGCCGACTATCTCCTTGAGATCCGTGGCCTCAGGACGCACTTCTACACCCAGGACGGCACGGTCAAAGCCGTCGACGGCGTCTCGTTCGAGATCGGCTACGGCCAGACGCTTGGCGTGGTGGGGGAGTCAGGCTGCGGCAAGAGCATCACCGCGATGTCCGCGATGCGCCTGATCGAGCCGCCGGGCAAGACGATCGCCGGCGAGGTGCTCCTGGACGGCCGCGACCTGCTCAAGCTCTCCGACGACGAGATGCGCGATGTCCGCGGCAACCTGGTCTCGATGATCTTCCAGGAGCCGATGACGTCGCTCAACCCCGTGTTCACGGTTGGCGACCAGGTCGCGGAGGTGGTGCAGCGTCATCGCCAGGTCACCAAGCAGGAGGCCTGGGAGCGCGCCGTCGAGATGTTCGAGAAGGTCGGCATCGCGGCCGCCCGGAAGCGGGCCAAGGTCTACCCGCACCAGCTCTCGGGTGGCATGCGCCAGCGCGTGATGATCGCCATGGCCCTGTCCACGGACCCGGAGCTCCTCATCGCCGACGAGCCCACGACCGCGCTCGATGTCACGATCCAGGCCCAGATCCTGGAGCTCATGAAGAGCCTTCGCGAGCAGAACAAGATGGCGATCCTGCTCATCACGCACGACCTCGGGGTCATCGCCGAGATGGCCGACGAGGTTGTCGTGATGTACGCCGGCAAGGTCGTGGAGCGGGCCGACGTGGGTTCGATCTTCGAGCGCCCGCATCATCCGTACACCAAGGGCCTGCTGGCGTCGATCCCGAGGCTCGGCGAGAAGCGAGATCGCCTCGAGGTGATCAAGGGCGTGGTTCCCAATCCCCTGAACCTGCCGCCCGGCTGCCTGTTCAAGCGCCGTTGCCCCTACGCGATGCCCATCTGCGACACGCCGCCGCCGTACCAGCTTGTTGGCGAGCGCCACCTGTCGCGGTGCTGGCTCACGGCGACCGGTGACGCTCCGGATATCGGGCCCGCCGCGAGCGCGGAGGTGGCCGCCGCGGCCGCGGCCCAGGCCTCGACCGAGGAGGCGTGAGGCCAGATGGCGATCCGACACGAAACGCGAGGGACCTGGTGACGACGGAGCAAGCGGCGACGCCGCCGGTGGGCAGCGCGGGGCCGGACGAGAAGACCCTCCTCTCGGTCCGCAACCTCAAGAAGCACTTCGAGATCAAGGGCGGCCTGCTGGGCATGACCAGCGTGGGTGCGGTGCACGCGGTCGATGGCGTGTCGTTCGACGTGCGGGCCGGTGAGACCCTGGGCCTGGTGGGGGAGTCCGGTTGCGGCAAGACGACTCTCGGCAAGGTGGTCCTGGGCCTGCTGCCTGCGACGTCGGGCGAGGTCCGGTTCCGTGACGAGGTGGTCTTCTCCGTCCCTGCGAAGAACGGCAAGAAGTCGCAGCAGAAGCCCGTGATGATGTCCGGCTCGCGGCTCAAGGCCCTGCGCAAGGACATGCAGGTGGTCTTCCAGGATCCCTATGCATCGCTCAACCCGCGGATGAGCGTCGGCGAGATCGTTGGCGAAGGCCCGCGTGTCCAGGGCATGAGCGACAAGAACGAGCGCGATGACCTGGTCCGCGAGCTGCTGGCCAAGGTGGGTCTCAACCAGAGCCACATCCACCGCTATCCGCACGAGTTCTCGGGCGGGCAGCGCCAGCGCATCGGCATCGCCCGTGCCCTCGCGGTGAACCCGGCCTTCATCGTCTGCGACGAGCCGGTGTCGGCGCTGGACGTCTCGATCCAGAGCCAGGTGCTGAACCTGCTCGACGACCTGCAGCAGGAGCTCGGGCTCACGTACCTGTTCATCGCGCACAACCTGGCCGTGGTGGAGCACATCAGCGACCGGGTCGGCGTGATGTACCTGGGCGTCATGGTCGAGCTGGCCGAGGTGGACGAGCTCTACGCCAACCCGCGCCACCCGTACACGGTCGCGCTGCTGTCAGCGATCCCCAATCCGGATCCGCGGATCCGCAAGAAGCGCCTGGTGCTCGAGGGCGACATCCCTTCGCCTGTCGCACCGCCGTCCGGCTGCCGGTTCCATACCCGCTGCTGGCTGCGGGAGCGGCTGGGCAACCCCGACAACTGCACGATCGACCAGCCGGAGTTCCGCGACATCGGTGGCGGCCACCTGGTCGCCTGCCACCATGCCGAGGCGATGGACAATGTCGGCGCGGAGATCCGCGCGGCCGTTGGGGTCACCGAGCAGGCGCCACCGGTCGCGAGCGCGCCGAAGGTTGTCGTGCCCGCGGATCACCCGCAGGTCGTGCCCGCGCCCGACGCCGTGCTTCCGCCCGGCGTCGCCGACTGACCGCTCCTAGACCTTCTCGATCGCCAGCGTCCAGTCCGTGCACGCGGGATCCGTCTGGGTTGCCGTGTAGGTGCCCGCCGGCACGCTCGTGGCGATCCAGCTGAAGTTGGTGATGGTGGACGACTTCTCCTTGGTGTAGCCAGTGTCGCCGGTGAGCACGACGGTCACCTTCTTGCAGTCGGTCGTCTTCCAGTTCACCCGGTAGTTGCCCTCGGCCAGGGCGAACGGCGTACCTGCGGTCTCCGGCGTGACGGTCACCTTGCTCTGGGGGGGAGCCACCGAGGCGGCCTCGCCCGCTCCATCGCCTCCACAGGCGCCGGCTGCGAGCATGACGGCCGAGACGGCCGAAACCAGGACCAACCGGGACCGGCGAGCGAGCACTGCATACCTCCGCGACGTGATGCATCGCGCGCGGGTGGCCGCGCGTGGACGACACCATCGCAGATTTGCACGCGGGTTGGAAGTCGAATCATGCGATCGGTTCGGATTCGATCGAATAGCCTCCAGCCGCGGCGCTCATGGCCCATGCCGGGCGACGACGCTGCGCCGGGGGACTACGGTGCGGCCGAGGACTTTGTGGCTGGCGATTGCGTTGCGGCGGGAGATGGCGCGGCTGGCGACTGCGTTGCGGCGGGGGATGGCGCGGCTGGGGCGCCCGACGTGGCAGGTGACGGTGTCACCGCGGGCAGCGGCTCGGGTCCAGCCGGCGCCCCGAACAGCTCGTCCCAGGCCGCGAACGCCCCGCGCGGCAGCGCCGCCCGGAGGTCGCTCGCCGGGTCCGCCTGGGCGGCGAACGAGGCGACGACGTCGCCGGCATCCACCCGGGCTCCGCTGGTGAACCTTGTGTCGGCGCGCAGCCGGCAGGTCCACGTGGTGGCCTGATCGTCAGGGGAGCAGCGCGTCGCGAGTCCCGGCGTCGTCTCCAGCGTGCCGGGCCGGAACACCAGCAGCCCCGGGGTCACGAGACCGCACAGCCGCCGGTCGTCGGACGTCGCCGCGACTGCGCACCATGCCGTCGCGGGCTCGGCCGTCTGCATGAGCACGAGCTGTGACCGGTCGCCCGGCACGAACCGGCCGAGCGGCTCCACGTCAAGCGGGGAGGTCGCAGCCCCCTGCACGTCGTCACGGACGGCCATCATCGATCCGGCGTGGGCGATCGGGATGATCGGGACCTCGTCGCGGATCGCGGCATTGGCGTCCGCGAAGGCCTCTTCCCGCTTGCCGGCATCCGCCGTGGCGGCGGCCGTGGCAAGGTCCGATCCGGCGTCGCCTGCCCGATCCGCGGTGAGGCCCTTGGCGCGCGTGCCGAACAGCGGCTCCAGGAAGCCCGAGGGGTCGGCAAGGCGGGACTCAACGGCCGCGAGGTACAGCCCGCGCAGGCGGCGCTCGGCCAGCGCGGCCGCGAGGTCGTCCGGCGCCATCGGCGTCACCTCGAGGGACACCCCGAGCCGCTCCTCGGCCTGCACCCGCAGCCCCTCGGCGAAAGCTGCCGGCTCAGGGAGGCCCGGGACCGGCTCCGACGGGACGTACAGCGGGTAGGTGGCCTTGCGGTCGAACTTGGTGGCGGCGAGGGCCGCGGCGGCGGCAGGGGCGTTCGTCTCGTACCAGCCAGGACCCGCGCAGCCGAGCGGGACAGCACAGGGGGTGACATGGCTGGCGACCGTGGATCCGGGGGGAAAGGCTGTGGCCGCAAGGGCGTCGCGGTCGAGGCCCTGGGCGAATGCCCGGCGCACCGCGACCGGCGCGAAGTCGGGTCCATAGCCAAATCCCAGGTAGGCCGTCGTCATGCCCTCCCGGTCGAGCCCGGTGATCTCCGGCAGGGTCGCAATCACCTCGCGCTCCCCGGTGCCCACGCCATCGATCGCATCGACCGTGCCCTCGCGGAGCGCACCGGTCCGCGCAGCGGGGTTGGCGTCCCAGCGCATGACGATCGTCGGCGTCTTGTCGTCACCCTTCGATCCCGGCTCGTCGGCGACCCGGGCCAGGCGGACGTTGTCACCCGGGTACCAGGCATCGACGCGATAGCGTCCCGCGCCGGCTGCGAACCGGGCCGAGGCTGGATCGGCCGCGACCATGTCGACGGCCGCGGCATCGATCACCCCCGCGACCGGGTCCGCGAGGCGTGCGCCGAACGCGGCGTCGGGGGCACAGAGCGTGAACCGGACGGTGCGGCGATCGGGAGCCTCGATCCGGCCGATGCGGGCGCCCGATGCCGCCGCGTCCGGCGTGTCGCACCGGGATCCGGTGGCCGGCCACGCCACGGCCTCGAACGGCTGCTCGACGGCCGGAGTGGGCATTGGGGCCGGGGTTCGCACCGGCGCCGCCGATGGCGCGATCGAGGGGGCGGGGGCCGTCCCGCAGGCGCACGCCACGAAGGTGGCCAGCGCGAAGGCCGGCAGCAGCCGGCGCGGGAACGTCATGGTGCCCCGAGCCTAGCACCGGGGCGGCGGTCACGAAGCCACCCGGCCCGGTGCCGTCCCGATCGGCAAGGCTGGCACGGATGGGTATGATGCAGTCCGAATGGCGGACCTACGGTGCCGGGCCGGCCGCCTGACGATCTCGATCGTCGTCACCCGGCTGGAGGAGGAGACAGCATGTCCCGTATTCGAATCGGGGCTCTGATCGCGGCAGCGACCATCGTGGTCGCGGCGTGCGGTGGATCGACAGCGACCACCGCCCCGGCTGCGACCGATGCCCCGGCAGCGACCGAGGCCCCGGCTGCGACCGATGCCCCGGCAGTGACCGAGGCGCCCGCAGCAGGCGAGCCGAAGGCAGGCGGCACGCTCGTCGTCGCCATCCCCGGCGACATCAAGCGCACGGACCCCGCGCTCATCGACGACAGCAACACGTCGTACGTGATGCAGAACGTGATGGAGGGCCTCGTCCGGCTCAAGCCCGGCACCACCGGCGAGCTGGATCCCGGCCTGGCCACCTCCTGGGAGCTCTCGCCGGACGGCCTGACGTACACCTTCAAGCTCCGCGAGGGCGTCACGTTCCACGACGGCACGCCCGTCGACGCCGAGGCGATCAAGTACAACTACGACCGCTGGCTGAACTTCCCGACGGAGCTGCAGGACTACAGCTACTACGCCGGCGCGGTCTTCGGCGGTTACGGCGACGGCTCCAACATCGCCTCCACCGCGGCACCCGACCCGATGACCTTCACGATCACACTGAAGAGCCCGGTGTCGAGCTTCCTGCTCTCGCAGACGCTGACGCCGTTCGTCATCAGCAGCCCGACCGCACTCAAGGCCGGTGGCGCTGACAACACCGTCACCGACGTGACCCAGATCCCGTACGCCCAGGGTGGCGCGGGCTCGATGATCGGGACCGGACCCTACAAGTTCGACAGCTGGACGCTCGGCGACAACGTCAAGATCGTCAAGAACCCGGACTACTGGGACCCGGCGAACGGCGGCTACGTCGACGAGATCATCTTCAAGCCGGTCGCCGAGGAGGCCCAGCGTCTCAACGGCCTGTCCACCGGTGAGTTCGATCTCGTGCAGACCGTCGCGCCGGTCGACATCGCAGCGATCGCGTCCAACCCCGAGCTGCAGGTCATCGACCGCGGCGAGTCGTGCAACCTGTTCCACTTCGCGATGAACCAGACCCACAAGCTGGTGGCGAACCCGAAGATCCGCGAGGCGATCGCCTACGCGATCAACAAGCAGGCGCTGATCGACACCTTCTATGCGGGCCAGGGCGTCATCGCCGACAACTGGATGCCGCCCGGCACCCAGTTCTACAAGCCCCTCGGCCTGCCCGGCTACGACCCCGAGAAGGCCAAGGCTCTCATCGCCGAGTCCGGCGAGACCGACCTGACCCTCGAGTTCTGGTACCCGTCGGACGTCACCCGCCCGTACATGCCGGATCCCAAGGGCATCTTCGAGTCCATTGCGTCTGACCTCGAAGCCGTCGGCTTCACCATCTCGCCCAACACCGCCACCTGGAACCCGGACTACCTCGACGCGGAATTCAAGGGCAACTACCCGGCGTGGCTGATCGGCTGGACCTGCGACTGGGCAGGCCCGGACAACTTCCTGCGCACGGCGTTCTTCAACTACGTCGACGGCAAGCCGTCGGAGGAGTTCGCCTACCAGAACGACGAGCTCAACCAGGTCATGGCCGACGCCCTCGCCGCCACGGATGAGGCGACCGCCAAGACCCTGTGGGAGAAGGCCCAGGACCTGATCCGCGCCGACCTCCCGACCGTCCCGCTCGTGTCCTCGACCCCGCCGGGCGCCGCCCGCGCGGACGTCAAGGGCTTCGTGGGCAGCGGCGCCCTGAACGAGTACCTGAACTCGGTCTGGCTCGACCGCTAGTCCCGCACGGCGCCGGCGCCCGCCCAGCGGACGCCGGTTGACCCGGACCCACGCGCGCTCCCGGGAGCCCAACCGGCTCCCGGGAGCGCATCCCCATCCAGCGCAGGTGGACGAGCGTGCTCAAGTACACGATCCGGCGGATCCTCGCGGCCATTCCGGTCCTGCTCGGGCTGTCCATCGTCCTGTTCGCGTTCGTGCACTTCCTGCCCGGCGACCCCTGCCGCTCCATCCTGGGCCAGCACGCAACCGAGGCCGCGTGCGACCGCATGCGTGCCAACCTCGGCCTGGACCAGCCGCTGATCGTCCAGTACATCGAGTACCTGCGGAAGCTGCTGACCGGTGACTTCGGCGCCTCGATCGTCAACAACAAGCCGTTCCTGACCGAGTTCGGGGTCCGCTTCCCCGCAACCGTCGAGCTGGCGATGGCGGCGATGATCTTCGCGGTCAGCGTGGGCATCCCCCTCGGTCGCATCGCCGCCCGGAATGCCCAGGGCTGGGTGGACGGCGGGGTGACGATCATCTCCCTGGTGGGCATCAGCATCCCGGTGTTCGTGCTCGCCCTTGTGCTCGTCTACATCTTCGCGGTGCAGTTGGAGTGGCTCCCGTCCCAGGGACGGTTGAGTCCACGCGCGGAGATCGAGTACCGCACCAACTTCGTGCTCATCGACTCGCTCCTGATGCGTGACATACCCCTGTTCCTCGATGCCGTCTCGCACCTGATCCTGCCCGCGATCGCGCTGGGCTCGATCCCGATGGCGATCATCGCGCGCATCACCCGCGCGTCGGTGCTCGACGTGAACCACGAGGACTACGTGCGCACGGCGCGCGCCAAGGGCCTCACCGAGAAGCGGGTCGACTCGCGCCACATCATGCGCAACGCCTGGCTGCCGGTCGTGACCGTCATCGGCCTGTCCGTCGGCGGACTCCTGGCCGGCGCCGTCCTCACGGAGACGGTGTTCTCGTGGCCGGGCGTGGGCCGCTATGTCGTCGACGCGATCGGCAACCGCGACTACTTCATCATCCAGAGCTCGATCATGATCTTCGCGGTCATCTTCCTGGTCGTGAACCTCATCGTCGACCTGTCGTACGCGTTCCTGAACCCCAGGATCCGGTACTCGTGAGCGGAGGACGCCAGCCTTGACCGCCCCCGCCACCACTCCGTCCGCGATCCCGGTCGCCGAACGACGGGCCAGCCGCGGCCTGTGGTCCGACGCCGCGCGCCGCCTTGTCCGCAACAAGCCCGCGATGTTCGGCCTGATCTGCATCGTGCTCTTCGTGTCGGTCGCGCTGTTCGCGCCGCTGATCGCGCCCTACGGCCCTCTGGACCGGCCGGGCAAGAGCCTCCAGCCGCCCAGCGCCGAGTTCCTCATGGGCACCGACGTGCAGGGACGCGACATGTTCAGCCGCATCCTCTACGGCGCCCAGATCAGCCTCCAGGTCGGCGTGGTCGCCGTCATCATGGCCCTCATCATGGGCGTCATCATCGGCGCCGCGGCGGGCGGGATCGGCGGCAAGGTGGACGCGGTCCTGATGCGGAGCACCGACGTGCTGCTCTCGATCCCGGGCATCCTGCTGGCGATCGGGATCGTCGCGTGGCTGGACCGTGGGATGTGGCAGCTGATGCTGGCCATCGCCGTGACGTATGCGCCGATCTTCGCGCGCCTGCTGCGGGGCTCGCTGCTCGCCCTGCGCGAGTCCGACTACGTGATCGCCGCGCGCTCGGTCGGCGCCGGACGCGGCCGTGTCCTGTCCCGGCACATGATGCCCAACGCGCTCACGCCCCTGATCGTGCAGGCGACGCTGGTCCTGGCGACGGCGATCATCGACATTGCGGGCCTCGGCTTCCTTGGCCTCGGGCCGCCGGATCCCCGCACCCCCGAGTGGGGCACCATGCTCACCGACGCCCGCCGCTTCCTGGCGACGGCACCGTGGCTGGTCCTGTTCCCGAGCATCGCGATCGTCATCAGCGCGGTCGGGTTCAACCTGCTCGGCGACGGCTTGCGCGAATCCCTGGATCCGAGGATGAAGCGATGACGGCGGCAGCTGCCCCTGCGACCGGCACGGTGGGTTCGACGGGTGAGGTCCTCCTCGACGTACGCGACCTCCTCGTCCGCTTCCGGACCCACGACGGCACGATCTATGCCGTCAATGGCATCAGCTTCGAGCTTGCGCGCGGCGAGCGCCTCGGCCTGGTCGGCGAGTCCGGCTGCGGCAAGAGCGTGACCAACCTGGCGATCATCCGGCTGCTCCCCAAGCCGGCAGGCCGGATCGAGGGCGGCCAGGTGATGTTCGATGGCCGGGACCTCGTCACGCTCAACGAGGCTGACGTACGGGAGATCCGTGGCCGCGACATCGCGATGATCTTCCAGGACCCGATGACGAGCCTGAACCCGGTGACGACCGTCGAGGAGCAGATGGTCGAGACCATCCAGGCCCACCAGAAGGTGTCCAAGACGGACGCCCGTGCCCGGGCCGTCGAGCTCCTGGGGCTGGTCGGCATCCCCCAGGCCGAGAAGCGGCTGAAGAGCTTCCCGCACCAGTTCTCCGGCGGGATGCGCCAGCGCGTGATGATCGCGATGGCGCTCGCGCTGGAGCCGAGGCTGATGATCGCGGACGAGCCCACGACGGCCCTCGACGTGACGATCCAGGCCCAGGTGCTGGAGCTCATCAGCCGCCTCACCACGGAGTCCGACACCTCGCTCATCCTGATCACCCACGACCTGGGCGTCGTGGCCGGCATGACCGACCGGATCAACGTCATGTACGCGGGCTTCATCGTCGAGACTGCGACAACCGGCGACCTGTTCGAGACGCCATCCCATCCCTACACGGTGGGCCTGCTCCACTCCATGCCCCGTGTGGATGCGCTCGAGGGCGAGCCGCTCATCCCGATCGAAGGGCGGCCGCCGGACATGCGGCGTGAGCCCCGCGGCTGTCCGTTCGCCCCGCGCTGCGCCTGGCGCCTGGAGCGCTGCTGGACGGAGAACCCGTCGCTGGAGCCCCTCGACCCCGGGAGCGCCCTCGTGACCACGGGCCCGACTGCAACACACCGCATCGCCTGCTTCAATCCGCCGCTGGCCGACGAGGCGATCCACGGCCATCCCAGCCGACCCGGGCATGTGCCCGCGCCGGCGCCCGCAGGCCAGCTGGACGAGCTCGCCTCGCACGCGGCGCTGGCGGACGGTGCGGTCGCCGTCGAGCACTTCCAGGCGTCCGAGGCGTCCGAGGCGCACGACGCCGAGCCCGGCGAGACCCGTCCGCACGAGCACCCGGAGGACGGTGCATGACCGCAGTGCCCACGTCGCCGGCGGCCGGCATGCCGGACCCGCACGGGCCCGCCGGCCACGCCGGCCACGATCACGCCGCCTCGGACACCCTCCTCGAGGTCCAGGACCTCAAGGTCTGGTTCCCCATCACGTCGGGCCTGATCTTCGAGCGTCATGTCGGCGATGTCCGCGCCGTCGACGGCATCAGCTTCAGCCTGCGCCGCGGCGAGACCCTGGGTCTCGTCGGGGAGTCCGGGTGCGGCAAGAGCACCGCCGGGCGCGCGATCGTGCGGCTGAACAAGCCGACCGAGGGCCGGATCATCTTCGACGGCCAGGACGTGAGCGCTATCGAGGGCAAGGAGCTCCAGCGGCTCCGGCGCCGGTTCCAGATGATCTTCCAGGACCCCTACGCGTCGCTCAATCCGCGGATGACCGCCGGCGCGACGGTCGGTGAGCCCCTCGCCGTCTACGGTGTGGGCAGCAAGGACGAGCGCAGCGAACGGGTCCGGGAGCTGCTGGCCACGGTCGGCCTCAACCCCGACTATGGTGACCGCTACCCGCACGAGTTCTCGGGCGGCCAGCGGCAGCGCATCGGCGTCGCCCGGGCCCTCGCCCTGGACCCTGACCTGATCGTCGCGGACGAGCCGATCTCCGCGCTGGACGTGTCGATCCAGGCACAGGTCATCAACCTGCTGGAGCGGCTGCAGGACCGCCTGGGCCTGACGTACCTGTTCATCGCCCACGACCTCTCGGTGGTGCGTCACATCAGCGATCGGATCGCCGTGATGTACCTCGGTCGCATCGTGGAGCTGGCGCCATCGCGCGAGCTCAACACGCGACCGCTCCACCCGTATGCCGTGGCGCTGCTGTCGGCGGTCCCGATCCCGGATCCCAAGGTGGAGCGCCGGCGGCGGCGGATCATCCTCAAGGGCGACGTCCCGTCGCCCGTGAACCCGCCGTCCGGCTGCCACTTCCACACGCGGTGCTGGCTGCGTGAGCGCATCGGCAGCCCCGAGCGCTGCGCGACCGAGATCCCCGCCCTGCGGGAGCTCTCCACCGGCCACGAGGTCGCATGCCACTTCGCCGAGGAGGTGGACGGCTCGAAGGAGCAACTCCAGTCCACCGGCCGGTCGGGGATCTCCACGGCGGCCCCCGCGGGTGGCGAGGAGGCGGCGGCAGCCGTCCCGGTGTCGGTGCCGGCTGCCCCGGATCCGGCGACGCTCGGCGACGAGCCCGTGCCGGCGGCCCTGTCAGGGGAGGGCGACGACCCGCTCATCCGCGGCGATGCCCCCGTGTACGAGATCCCCGTTGTCGCCGACCCGGGGATGATGCTCGGCGCGCCCATCATGCACGACGACAACCCGGAGCCGCCCCACATCCCCGGTCACAACTAGACTTGGCGCGTGCAACCGCTCCGGATCGCTCTTGCCCAGGTCGCCCCGCGGCTCGGTGACGTCGAGGCCAACCTGGCGCGCCACCTGGCGCTCCTCGACGAGGCCCGTGCGGGCGGTGCGGGGCTGGTCGTCTTCCCGGAGCTCGGGCTGACCGGCTACCAGCTGCAGGACCTCGCGTCCGAGGTCGCCATGCGCCCGGACGACCCACGCCTTGCCCGCCTTGCCGCCGCAACGACCGGGCTGTCGGCCGTGGTGTCCTTCGTGGAGGAGTCGGCCGACCACCGGCTGTTCATCGCCGCGGCGCTCGTGGAGGACGGAGAGGTCCGCCACGTCCACCGCAAGGTGCACCTGCCCACCTACGGCCTGTTCGACGAGCGCCGGTTCTTCGCGCCGGGTGACGTGATCCGGGCGACGCCCTCGCGGCTGGGGGTGGGCGATGGGCCTCGCGGTGTGCGAGGACTTCTGGCACATGTCGACGCCCCAGCTGCTCGCGCTCGACGGGGCACAGGTGCTGGTCAACGTGTCATCGTCGCCCGGGCGGGATCTCGCGCGCACCTCGGAGGTGGGCCTGGGGACCGCGGGCTCGTGGCGGACGCTCATGCGGACGTATGCCCAGCTGACGACCTCGTTCGTGGTGTTCTGCAACCGCGTGGGCGTGGACGAGTCGCTCTCGTTCTGGGGTGGCTCGGAGGTGATCGGGCCGACCGGGGCGCCGGTCTTCTCGGCGCCGATGTTCGAGGAGGGCCTGTTCTTCGCCGACATCGAGCTCGGCGACGTGCGGCGCGAGCGGATCGGGCTGCCCCTGCTGCGCGATGAGCGGCCGGAGCTTGTCGCGCGCGAGTGGCGGCGCCTGATCGCCGAGCGGGCGGGCCTGGCGCTCGACACCACCGCCGACCAGGGCCCGTTCGTCGCCGGCGCCACCCGTGAGTGAGCCGCTGTTCGAGCTGCCGGACGAGCTCGCGATCGACGCCGGTGTCGCGCGGACCGCAATCGCCGGCTTCATTCGCGGCCAGCTCGCGCAGGCCGGCTTCGACAAGGCCGTCCTGGGGCTGTCGGGCGGGATCGACAGCGCGCTCGTCGCGTACCTCGTCGCCGAGGCGATCGGGGCGGACAAGCTCCTGTGCGTGATGATGCCGTACCGCACGTCGTCGCCCGCCTCGCAGGGTGACGCGGAGGCGGTCATCGCGGACCTCGGCTGCGCGGGCGAGCTCGTCGAGATCACCGGCATGGTGGACGGCTACTTCGGGCGGGACGGTGTCGCCGGCGAAGGCGGGCCCGAGGCGCTCGAGGCGGCGCCGCTGCGGCGGGGCAACTTCATGGCCCGGATGCGCATGTCCGTGCTGTACGACCGGTCGGTGACGTGGCGGGGCCTCGTGGTGGGGACCGGCAACAAGACCGAGTCGCTGATCGGCTACACGACGCTGTTCGGCGACTCCGCGTGCGCGTTCAACCCCATCGGCGACCTGTACAAGAGCCAGGTCCGCCAGCTGTCCGCCGCGATCGGCGTGCCCGAGGCGATCATCCGCAAGGCGCCGTCGGCCGACCTGTGGCCCGGCCAGACCGACGAGACCGAGGCCGGGTTCGCGTACCCCGTCCTGGACCGGCTCCTGTTCTGGCGGATCGACAAGCGCCGCTCGGTCGAGGAGATGGTGGCGATGGGCTTCGACCTCGCCCTCGTGGAGCGCGTGGACCGCATGGTGGCGGGCTCCGAGTTCAAGCGCCAGGTGCCCCCGATCGCGAAGCTCGGCCCGCGGACGGCCGGCGTGGACTACCTGTACCCGAGGCGTCGGCCGGGGTCGGCGGCGCGGTCGTAGCCGTGGGCGGACCGGACGCCGCCGGCGGGACGCTGTACGTCGTCGCCACGCCGATCGGGAACCTGGGCGACATCACGCTGCGCGCGCTCGAGGTGCTGCGCGCCGTGCCGCTGATCGCCGCGGAGGACACGCGGGTCACGCACAAGCTGCTCGCACGCTACGACATCGCCACCCGGTCCACGGCCTACCACGCGCAGAGCTCGCCCGCGAAGGAGCGGGAGCTGCTCGCGCACCTGGCTGCAGGAAGGGACCTCGCGCTGGTCACCGACGCCGGGACGCCGGCGGTCTCGGACCCGGGGGATGGGCTGGTCGCGGCCTGGGCGGCGATGGGCGGCGAGGTGGTCGCCGTGCCCGGCGCGTCGTCCGTGCTTGCCGCCGTGGTGTCGGCTGGACTGGCCGGTCCCCGCTGGACGTTCGAGGGGTTCCTGCCGCGCTCCGGCCGGGATCGCAAGGAGCGGCTGGCGGCGATTGCCGCCGACGAGCGGGGCTGCGTGCTCTTCGAGGGGCCGAATCGCGTGGCCGCCACGCTGCGCGACCTGGCCGCCGTCTGTGGGGCGGATCGGCCGGGCGCTGTCTGCCGCGAGCTGACGAAGCTCCACGAGACGGTGACCCGGGGTCCGCTCGCGGAACTGGCGACGGCCGCTGAGGATGGGACGATCCCGGCCCGCGGTGAGTTCGTCCTGGTCGTGGGCTGGGGCAGGGGAGCGGTGGTGGAGGAGGCGGCCGCCGCGTCCAGCGAGGATGCGCTGGCGGCCGCCCGTGCCGAGGTGGACCGGCTGGTGCGCGATGGCGCGGGCCGGGGCGAGGCGGCGAAGCGCGTGGCCGCGGCGACCGGGATCCCGCGCCGCTCTCTGTACGGCGGCACCGAATCCTGACCTTCCGGCCTCCCGATCCTCTGCGCGGACGGCACTACCCGCGGATTTGCCGGTTCGTCGGATCGTAGAACGCACGCAGCGAGGCCGTCGCCGGCACCCGGACATTGGCGATCTCCAGTTCGTAGCGACCCGAGTCGACCCACTCCGGGGTCACGATGCCGCCCTCCGGATGCGCGACGTAGCCCAGCCCGATCGACCGCCCCACCGTGTGGCCGTAGGCGCCGGAGGTGATCCTGCCGCACAGGACCCCGTCCCGCCAGATCGGCTCGTTGTGCGTGAGCAGCGGCTGGGGATCGTGCAGGGCGAACCCGACCAGGCGCCGCCGCAGCCCCGACTCGCGCTGGCGAAGCACGGCCTCGCGTCCGATGAACCCACCGGGCTTGTCGAGGGCGTGCGTGAACCCGAGCCCGGCCTCGAGCGAGGTGTCGGTCTCGCCGATGTCATGCCCCCAGCTCCGGTAGGCCTTCTCGATCCGGAGCGTGTCCATCGCGTGGAAGCCGGCATGCTGGAGGCCGAAGGCATGACCTGCGGCGATGATCGTGTCGTAGACGTGCAGCGCGACGTCTGACGGGATCCAGAGCTCCCATCCCAGTTCGCCGACGTAGGTCATGCGAGAGGCCCGGACGAAGGCGTGGCCGAGATCGATCTCGCGCGACGTCGCGAACGGGAAGGCCTCGTTCGAGAGGTCGCTGTCGAGTCAGGGAGGCAAGGAGATCCCGCGAGCGGGGGCCCATCAAGCCCAGGACCGCGTAGGCGTTCGAGACGTCCACCGCGACCGCGCGGGCATCCTCGGGAATGTGCCGCCGGACCCAGTGCAGGTCGTGGTAGAGCACCGGGCCACCGGTGGCCACCAGGAAGGTCGTCGCGTCCAGCCGCGTCACGGTCACGTCCGCGACGGTGCCGCCCCGGTCGTTGAGCCACTGCGTGTACACCATCCGGCCAACCGCCACCTCGACGTCTGCCGTACAGATCCGGTTGAGCACGGCACAGGCATCGGCCCCAGCCACCAGGATCTTCCCGAACGTCGACTCGTCGAAGATCGCGACACCCTCGCGCGCGGCCCGATGCTCCGCTGCCGAGTACGGGAACCAGTTCTGGCGGCCGTGGGAGTACTCGTACCGGGGCTCGACGCCGGGCGGCGCGAACCAGTTGGCGCGCTCCCAGCCCATCAGTTCCCCGAAGCAGGCGCCCCGCGCCGCGAGGCGATCGTAGAACGGCGTCCTCCTGACGCCCCGCGCCGTCTCGACCTGACGGAAGGGCCAGTGCGGCGCGTAGAGCAGGCCGACGGACTCGCGGATCCGCTCGTGCAGGTACCGGCGGTTTGCCTGGAATGGGGCGAACCGGCGGATGTCCACCTCCCACACGTCCTCCTGCGGGTCGCCGTCCACGATCCAGTCGGCGAGGGCCCGTCCCGCCCCGGCTCCGCTGCGCAGTCCGTGCGAGTTGAACCCCGCCGCCACCCAGTAGCCGGACAGCTCCGGAGCCGGCCCCAGGATCGCGCGGTCGTCGGGCGTGAAGCTCTCGGGTCCGTTGAAGAACAGCTTGATGCCGACGTCGTTGAGCAGCGGCAGGCGGCGCGCGGCAAGCTCGATCTCCGGGATGAGATGGTCCCAGTCCTCCGGCAGGCTGATGAACTCGGTGCCCTCCGGGATCCCCATCGTCGCCCAGGGCTTGGCGACGGGCTCGAGGAAGCCGATCAGCAGCTTGCCCGCGTCCTCGCGGACGTACGTCCGCTCATCGGGGCAGCGCAGCATGGGCAGGTCAGGAGTGAGCCCCTCGATCGGCTCGGTGACGAGGTAGAAGTGCTCCGCGGCGTGGAGGGGGACCGACACGCCGGATCGCCGTCCGAACTCGCGGGCCCACATCCCGGTGCAGTTCACGACGGTCTCCGTGACGATGTCCCCGCGGGTCGTCCTGACCCGGGTCACGCGACCGTCGGCGCTGTCCACGCCGGTCACGCCCGTGTGCCGGAGGATGCGCGCTCCGCCGAGGCGTGCGGCCGCCGCGACGGCCTGCGTGAGGTCGGTCGCGTTGGCCACGGCATCGTTGGGGTACCAGGCGGCCCCCACGATCCCGGTTGTGTCCAGCAGCGGCCAGGCCCGCTTGGCCTCGGCAGCTCCGATCACCTGCACCTCGACGCCGGCCGCGTGCGCCATCGAGATCGACCGTCCGATCTCCTCCCAGCGGGCCTCCGTGCTGGCCATGAGGATCGATCCGGTGCGGCGGTACCCGGTCGCCATGCCGGTCAGGGTCTCGACCTCGGGGATCAGCTCGTCGTTGTAGGTGCCCCAGCGCGTGGAGGTGCGCGACGACTGCACCTGCACCATCAGGCCGGCCGCGTGCCAGGTCGTGCCGGCGGTGAGGTCGGCCTGTTCGACCAGGACGACATCGCTCCAGCCCCGCTTCACAAGGTGGTAGGCGACCGATGTGCCGAGGATCCCTCCGCCGACGACGACGGCTTGGGCGCGTGCCGGAGCGGTCTCGGTCGTCACTTGCTGATCCTCGCGGGTGCGCCAGCGGTGCGATCCGGAATACGGGGGATCGCAGGGCTCACGCGTCCAACAATACGCGTCGGGAACGCGGCGCACCGGCCGGAGGAGCCCCCCGCACCGGGCCGACGACCGCTTGCCTCTGCAGATGAGCGGCGGCGGCACGGGAGGGGGGAGCCGTGCCGCCGCCGGGGAGAAGGACGTCTAGGCCGCGACGGCCTCCTCGAGCAACTCGTCCTCCTCCTCGTCCTCGTCCGTGCCGGGCAGCACGGCGAAGCCGCTCTCGTCGGCCACCGGCTCCGACGCGTCGGGCGGAACACCCGCCGCCTGGGCCTGCGCCTCGAGCGAGTCGGCCGCCTGGTCGCCGCTGTAGTCGCGGCGCCGGCGTCCCGCCAGCATCTCGACGGACGATGCGATGATCTCCGTGCGCCAGTGGCGCTTGCCCTCGGAATCGTCCCAGGTGCGCGTCTGGATCCGCCCCTCGACGGCCACCTGCTGGCCCTTGCCGAGGTAGCGGCCGCACGTCTCCGCGAGGCGGTTCCATGCGACGATCGAATGGAACTCCGATTTCTCCTTGCCGCCGACGAACTCGTGCGACGCGATCGAGAACTGGACGACCGCCTTGCCGCCGGCGGTGGTGCGGAGTTCGGGGTCGCGGGTGAGGCGACCGGTCAGCATGACCCGGTTCATCCGGGGGTCTCCTTTCGGCTGCGGCGGGCGGTGCGACGGGATGCACACCGTAGGCGCCGCCACTGCACGCGCCCTTACGCCGCACTCACCGCGCGCTTACGCGAAGAGCCCTGGCGGCGGCCGCCGTCCGCTGCCTGCCGCGCGGCGTGGACCCCGATCCGCAACCCCCGCCGGCGTGTCGGACGGGATCCCCGTCGCGTATACTCGCCCTTCCTCGGAAGCCGGCCATCGACCGGCCCCGCGATGGAGGGACTACCGTTGCTCGAGGAAGGCGCGGGATCCGCCCCGTGAGACGGGTTCGCACCTTCGGTCACCCGGTCCGCCAGGACACCGGCGGGCAGACGCGGGAGACGTGTATCCAGCACCCCGGCACGATGCGCCGGGGTCGTTTCATTTCCGGGAGGCTGTCCTGATGCCTGCGACCGTGATCACCGGCCTCCAGTGGGGCGACGAGGGTAAGGGGAAGACCACCGACTTCCTGGCCGAGCAGGTCGCCATGGTGGTCCGCTACCAGGGCGGCGACAATGCCGGCCACACCGTCGTCGTGGGCAACGAGACGATCAAGCTGCAGCTGTGCCCGTCGGGCGTGATGTACCCGCACATCACGTCGGTCATCGGCAACGGCGTCGTGGTGAACCCGGCCACGCTGCTGCGCGAGATGGACATGCTCGCGGGCAAGGGCGTGGACACCAGCAGGATCCGCGTCAGCCGCAGCGCGCACGTGATCATGCCGTATCACGTCGCCCTCGATAAGGCCAACGAGACCCGGCTCGCAGGTGCCAAGGTGGGCACCACCGGCCGCGGCATCGGCCCCACGTACGGGGACCGCGCGTGGCGCCTGGGCATCCGCGTCGAGGATCTCGTCGAAGAGACGGTCCTGCGCGAGCGGATCGGGCGGGCCCTGCCGGACAAGAATCTGCTGCTCGCCTCGATGGGCGCGGACACCTTCGATGTGGAGGCCCTCGTCGCCCAGTGCCTCGAGTGGGGCGCTCGGATCGAGCCGCACATGGACGACTCCACGTGGCTGGTCCAGGACGCCCTGCGCCGCGGCGACCATGTCCTGCTCGAGGGTGCCCAGGGCGCGCTGCTTGACCTGGATCACGGCTCCTACCCGTTCGTGACCTCGTCCAACCCGGTGGCGGGTGGGGCCTGCACCGGGGGCGGAATCGGACCGCTCCAGGTCGACGAGGTCATCGGCGTGATGAAGGCCTACTCGACGCGCGTCGGCTCCGGGCCCTTCCCGACCGAGCTGTTCGACGAGATCGGCAAGGGCATCGCGCAGCGCGGCCACGAGTTCGGCACCGTCACCGGTCGAGCCCGGCGCGTCGGCTGGTTCGACACCGTCCCACTGCGCTATGCGGTCGCGGTCAACTCCACGAGTGCCATCGTCCTCAACAAGCTGGACATCCTCTCCGGCCTCGAGACCATCAAGCTCGGGGTGGCCTACGAGCTCGACGGCAGGCGGGTGGAGACCTGGCCGTCGTCAGGCTCGGCGCTGGAGCGGGCCGTCCCCATCTACGAGGACTTCGAAGGCTGGGAGCAGCCGATCCACGATGTGCGCAGCCTGGCCGACCTGCCCGAGGCCGCGCGCCGGTACGTGCAGGCGCTCGAGGACCACGCGGGCGTGCCGATCGTGTTCGTGAGCGTCGGCCCGGAGCGGACCCAGACTATCGAGCGGGCCTGGCGGCCGCTGCGCCGCCGACCCCAGCTGCCGGCCTGAGCGGCACGCCCCCTGAGCGCGCGATCGGAAGACCAGCAGTGACCCTCGACGTGCCGTCGCGGATCCTCGTCATCGGGAGTGGCGGGCGCGAGCATGCGCTCGCCTGGAAGCTGGCGGGCGAGCAGGGCGTCACCGAGGTGGTGGTGGCCCCCGGAAGCGCCGGCATCGGGCTGACACCGGGGACCAGGTGCGTGCCCGTGAACCCGCTCGATCCGGTGGCCGTGGTGGCGCTTGCGCAGGCCGAGGCGGTCGACCTGGTCGTGGTCGGCCCGGAGGCACCGCTGGGCGCCGGGGTGGCCGATGCCCTCCGCGACGCCGGGATCCCGGTGTTCGGCCCCGTGGCGGCCGCCGCAAGGCTGGAGACGTCGAAGGCGTTCTGCCACGAGGTCGCCGAGGCGGCCGGCGTCCGCATGGCCCGGGCGATGGCCTTCAGCGGGGGCGAGGAGGAGGCGGCGCTCGGCTTCATCCGCGACCTCGCGGCGGCAGGTGCGGGGGCCGTGCTCAAGGCCGACGGTCTCGCTGCGGGCAAGGGCGTCATCGTCACGGACTCGCTCGAGCAGGCGCTCGAGCTTGCGCCGTCCTTCCTCGTGGGGCGGACCCCGGGCGAGATCGCGCTCGTCGTCGAGGAGCGGCTCCAGGGCCCCGAGGCGAGCGTCATCGCCATCTGCGACGGCCGCCGGGCCGTCGCGCTCCCGGCGGCACGGGACCACAAGCGCCTGTGCGACGACGACACGGGGCCCGAACACCGGTGGCATGGGCGCCTACTCGCCGCTGCCGGACCTCACCGACGACGATGTCGAACGCATCCTGGCGACCGTCCACCAGCCGATCCTGGCCGAGATGGCCCGCCGCGGCACCCCCTTCGAGGGCTTCCTGTACGCGGGGCTGATGCTCACCGCGACCGGCCCCGCGCTGCTCGAGACCAACGTCCGGCTGGGCGACCCCGAGACGCAGGCGATCCTGCCCCGGCTGGAGGTGGACCTGGCACCGGTCCTGCTGGCCGCCGCACGGGGCGCGCTGGCGCCCGACCTGCCGGCCCTGCTCCCGGCCGCCGGCACGGCTGCCGTCACCATCGTGCTCGCCGCCGGGGGCTACCCGAACGACCCGCGGCGGGGCGATCCGATCGAGGGCATCGATGCGGCCGGGGCGCAGGGAGCCCTCGTCTTCCATGCCGGCACCGTCGCCCGCCAGCGCTCCGAGGGCGGCTTCGGGACCAACGGCGGCCGCGTGCTCGCGGTGACCGGCCTCGGCCCTGACGTGCCGGCGGCCCGGGTCATCGCCGAGCGCGCCGCCGACGCCATCACCTGGGACGGGATGATCCGCCGCCACGACATCGCCGCCACGCTGCCGGAGGCCGCCCGATGATCCGCCGCTACACGCTGCCCGCGATGGGTGCCCTGTGGTCCGAGGAGGCCCGCTTCGGGCGGATGCTGGACGTGGAGATCGCCGTCTGCCGGGCGCAGGTCAGGCGCGGCCTCGTCCCCGCCGCTGCCCTCGCGTCGATCGAGGGACGCGCCGTCGTCAACGTCGAGCGGATCAACGAGATCGAGCAGACCACCGACCACGACGTGATCGCGTTCGTGTCGCAGGTGGCCGAGACCGTGGGTCCCGAGGGACGCTTCCTGCACCTCGGCCTCACCAGCTCGGACGTGGTCGACTCGGCCCTCGCGCTCCAGCTCAGGGCGGCCGGCGAGCAGCTCCTGGCCGGCGCGGACCGCCTGATCCTGGCGCTCATCGCGCGCGCCCGTTCCGAGGCCGGCACGGTGATGATGGGCCGCACCCACAGCGTCCACGCGGAGCCCACGACCTTCGGCCTCAAGTGCGCGGGCTGGGCCTTCGAGGTCGCCCGGGGCCGCGACCGCCTGGCCGCGGCCACCGCCGAGATCGGCACGGGCAAGATCAGTGGTCCGGTGGGGACGTACTCGCACCTTGGGCCGGACCTCGAGGCCGAGGTGCTGGCGGACCTTGGCTTGCGGGTCGATCCGGTCAGCACGCAGATCGTCCAGCGCGACCGGCACGCCGCCTTCCTCGCGGCGATCGCGATCATCGGCGGTTCGCTCGAGCGCCTCGCGACCGAGGTGCGCAACCTCCAGCACACCGAGATCGCCGAGGTCATGGAGCCCTTCAAGCGCGGCCAGAAGGGCAGCTCGGCGATGCCCCACAAGCGCAATCCGATCCTGTCCGAGCGGATCGCGGGGCTCGCGCGCCTCCTGCGCGGGTACGCGACGACCGCCTTCGAGAACCAGCCCCTGTGGCACGAGCGCGACATCAGCCACAGCAGCGCCGAGCGCGTGATCCTGCCCGACGCGACGATCCTGCTCGACTACATGCTCGCAAAGACCACGGGCCTGGTCGAGGGACTGGTCGTGCGGCCCGAGCGCATGCGCGAGAACATCGCGCGGGGCCACGGTCTCCACGCCAGCTCCCGCGTGCTCCTGGCCCTTGTCGAGAAGGGCGGCATGAGCCGCGAGCAGGCCTACGTCATCGTCCAGCGCAACGCCCTGCGGGCCGCGGACGAGCGGGTCGCGCTCCACGGTCTCCTGGCCACCGATCCCGAGGTCGCCCAGAAGCTGCCGCTGGCCGATCTCGACGCCTGCTTCGACGACGACGTCGTCATGCGCCACGTCCCGACCATCATCGGGCGTCTCGAGCCGCTCGAAGCCCAGGTCCGCGAGCGGTCAACCGGGATCGGACGCGCACCGGAGGGCTCCGATGGCGCTCGCTGACGCCTTCGTCCGGTCCGGCAAGGTCCGCGACCTGTACGCGGTGGGGGAGGACCGGCTGCTCCTGGTGGCCAGCGACCGCCTGTCCGCCTTCGACGTGGTCCTGCCCACGCCCATCGTGGACAAGGGCCGCGTCCTGACCGGCCTCTCGCGGTTCTGGTTCGCGCAGACCGCGGACATCATCGCGAGCCACCTGCTCTCCACGGATCCTGCCGACGTGCCCGCGGAGCTGACCGGCGGCGACCCCGCGGTCCTGGCCGACCTGCGGGGCCGGATGATGCTGGGCCGGCGCGCCGAGGTCCTCCCGGTGGAGTGCGTCGTGCGCGGCTATATCAGTGGGAGCGGCTGGAAGGAGTACCAGGCCTCGGGCACCGTGTGCGGCATCGAGCTGCCGCCCGGCCTTCGCGAGTCTGACCGCCTGCCGGACCCGGTCTTCACGCCCGCGTGGAAGGCGCCCGCCGGCCAGCACGACGAGAACATCCCGCTGCGCCGCGTCGCCGAGCTGGTCGGCCACCGGCTCGCAAACATGGTCATGATCGCGTCCCTCGCGCTGTACGCGCGCGGATCGATCATCTGCGAACGGGCGGGGATCATCCTCGCCGATACCAAGTACGAGTTCGGCGTCACCCCCGACGGGGAGCTGATCCTCATCGACGAGGTGATGACCCCGGACTCGTCACGGTTCTGGGAGGCCGCGGCGTACGAGCCGGGCCGCACCCAGGCGAGCTACGACAAGCAGTTCGTCCGCGACTGGCTGGAGCAGCAGGCGTGGGACAAGACGGCACCGGGGCCCCAGCTCCCGGACGACGTGGTCGCCGGCACCCGCGGGCGCTACGTCGAGGCATTCGAGCGCATCACCGGGGCGAGCTTCGCCCGCTACCTTTCGGAGGACGTCTTCGCCCGATGAGCGACACCAGCCCGGCCTTCCGCTTCGCGGTCAACGTCACCCCCAAGCCCGGCATCCTCGACCCCCAGGGCAAGGCGGTCGAGCGCAGCCTCCCGCACCTCGGCGTGACCGGCGTGACCGGCGTCCGGGTCGGCCGGCGCGTGGAGCTCACGGTGTCCGCCGCCGACGAGGCGGCCGCACGGGCCATCGTCGACCACCTCGCGGGCGAGCTCCTGTCCAACCCGCTGATGGAGCAGTTCACAGTCGAGCCGCTGGGCGAGACAGAGGCCCGGGCGGTCGCGGGGATGGGCGGATGACGGTCCGGGTCGGCATCGTCCTGTTCCCGGGCTCCAACCGCGACATCGACGCCGTCAATGCGCTCACGGTCGCGGGCGCCGAGCCCGTCATCCTGTGGCACGAGGACGCGGACCTGTCCGGGGTCGCGGGGATCCTGCTGCCCGGCGGCTTCGCCTACGGCGACTACCTGCGGGCCGGTGTGATCGCGAGGTTCAGCCCGGTCATGCGGGCGGTGGCGGACTTCGCCGGGCGAGGCGGCCCGGTCCTGGGCATCTGCAACGGCTTCCAGGTGCTCGCCGAGGCACGCCTCGTGCCGGGCGCCCTCCTGCGCAACCGCGGCCTGCGGTTCGTGTGCAAGGAGGTCACGCTCCTGCCCGTGCACCTCGACACGCCGTTCACCCGCGAGCTCCAGGGCAGGCGCCCGCTGCGCATGCCCGTCGCCCACGGCGAGGGCTGCTACTACGCGGACGAGGCCACGCTGGATGCCCTCGAGGCCGACGGCCAGGTGATGTGGCGGTACGCGAACCCGGACGGTTCGGTCGCCGGGCCCGATGACGCAGGCAACCCCAACGGGTCCCTGCGCGGGATCGCCGGCGTCCGCAACACCGCGGGCAACGTGGCGGGCCTGATGCCGCACCCGGAGACGGCGGTGGAGGCGATCATCGGCTCGGACGACGGCCTCGGGATCATCCGCTCGCTGGTCGTGTCCGCCGAGGAGTGGGCGCAGACCGGCCGGATCAGCTTCACGAACGCGGCGCCCGGACCGGCGCCGGTGGCGGGAGGTGCGGCATGACCGCGGAGGTCCCGCTCCACCGCGTTCTCGGCCTCACCGACGATGAGCTCGACGCCATCCGCGAGAAGCTCGAGGGCCGCGAGCCCAACGGCCTCGAGCTCGCGATGTTCAGCGTCATGTGGTCGGAGCACTGCTCGTACAAGAGCTCCCGGCCGCTGCTGCGGACGCTGCCGACGAAGGGCGAGGACGTCGTCGCGGGCATCGGCGAGCAGGCCGGCGTCATCGCGATCGGCGACGGGCTCGCCGTGGCCTTCAAGATCGAGAGCCACAACCACCCGTCCGCCGTCGAGCCCTACCAGGGCGCGGCCACCGGCGTGGGCGGGATCCTGCGCGACATCTTCGCGATGGGCGCCCGCCCGATCGCCGTGCTCGACGCGCTGCGCTTCGGCGACCCGTCGGACGCACGCACGCGCCACCTTGTCGACGGCGTCGTGCGCGGCGTGGGCGGCTACGGCAACTGCGTCGGCGTGCCCACCGTGGGCGGCGAGCTCGTCTTCGACCCCTCCTACCAGGGCAACCCGCTGGTCAACGTGATGGCGATCGGCCTGCTCGAGGACGGCATGCTCATGCACGCCTCCGCTGACGGCCCGGGCAACCTCGTCGTCCTGTACGGCAGCGCCACCGGCCGCGACGGCATCGGCGGGGCCTCGGTCCTGGCCAGCGCGACCTTCGGCGACCAGGACCCGTCCAAGCGCCCGTCCGTCCAGGTGGGCGACCCGTTCGCCGAGAAGCTGCTGATCGAGGCGACGCTCGAGATCATCGCCAAGGGCCTCGCGGTCAGCATCCAGGACCTCGGGGCCGCCGGCATCACCTGTGCCACCTGCGAGACCGCGGACCGCGGAGGCACCGGGATCCTCGTCGATCTCGACGCCATCCCGCGCCGGGAGCCCGGCCTCGAGCCGTTCGAGGTGATGATCAGCGAGTCCCAGGAGCGGATGCTCGCGATCGTCGAGCCCCACCGCTGGGAGGCGATCAAGGCCGTCTGCGAGCGGTGGGACCTCCCGGTGGCGATCATCGGCACGGTGACCGAGGAGCCGGACATCGTCGTGCTCACCGGCCCCGACGGGAAGGGCGCCCTCGATCCCGACGGACGACCGGTGCCAGGCGCGGTCGAGCTGGGAAGGATGCCCGCCCGGGCGCTGGCGTCGGAGGCCATCGTCTTCGACCGCGAGTCCCGCGCGCCGTCGCGCCGCCGGGCAGCCCCGGCTCCCGGCTCCCCGGAGGAGCCCGTCGACCATCTGCCGCTCCGTGGCCAGGACCCGGGAGCCGTGCTCCTCGCGCTGCTCGGCTCGCCGAACCTGTCCTCGCGCCACCCGGTCTTCGAGCAGTACGACTCGAATGTCCAGTCCAACACCGTTGCCGCCCCGGGCAAGGGCGCCGCGGTGCTGCGGATCAAGGGCACCACGAAGGCGCTCGTCGCCACCACCGACGCCAACGCGCCGGTCGGCGCCCTGGACCCGTGGCTGGGGGCCGCGATGTCCGTCGCCGAGGCGACGCGCAACGTGTCGATCACCGGTGCCCGCCCGCTGGGCGTCACCAACTGCCTGAACTACGGCGATCCCACGCGGCCCGAGGCCTTCTGGTTCCTCGCCGAGGGCGTGCGCGGTCTCGCCGACGCGTGCACGGCGCTTGGCCTGCCGGTCACCGGCGGCAACGTGTCGCTCTACAACGAGGCCCCGGGATCGGCGATCGCGCCGACGCCGGAGATCGGGATCGTGGGCCTGCTGGACGACATCGCCAAGCGTGTCGGCCCGTCGTTCACCGCAGACGACAACGCCGTGCTGCTCGTGGGCCACGCGGGGCCGGGTCTCGCGGCCTCAGAGTACGAGCGGCTCGCCGGCGGAGCGTCCGAGGACGGACCGCCGCACCTGGACCTCGACCTGGAGAAGCGGACGCAGCAGTTCATCCGCGAGGCCATCGACCGCGGTCTCGTCGCGGCCTGCCAGGACGTGTCGGGGGGCGGCTTCGCCGTCGCCGTCGCGGAGATGTGCATCTGGGGCGCTCGGGGCGCGACCCTGCGGCTCCCGGTCGGCGACTCGCCGGCGGTCGCGCTCTTCGGCGAGAGCCCCAGCCGGCTCGTGTGTGAGGTCCAGCCGCGCCACGTGCCCGCCTTCGAGCTGCTCGCCCGGCAGTTCGGTCTGCACGTGGCCTCGATCGGGACGACCGGCGGCACGCATCTGTACATCGGCCTCGCCGGCGAGGGTGCGACTGGCGCGGCGGAGGATCGAGGGAGCCGGGTGGCCGACGCGCTCGACGTCCCTGTGGCAGAGCTCCGGCACGCCTGGGAGCACGGGCTCCCGCGGGCGCTGGGCTGGGAGGGTGCCGGCGCCGACGATCACGTCGCCGATGCCGCGCTCCCGGGTGCCGAGGTGGCCGGCTGATGTGCGGCGTTGTCGGGGTGGTCCTGCCCAACCGCGGCCACGAGGCCGCGGCAACGGCGGCGACGGCCCTGTTCGCGCTCCAGCACCGCGGCCAGGAGTCGGCAGGGGTCGGGGTGTCCGACGGCGGCCACCTGATGATCTACAAGGACCTGGGCATGGTTGGCAACGTCCTCGACGAGCGGCGGATCCCGTCGCTCGCGGGCGAGCTGGCCGTGGCGCACTGCCGCTACTCGACGACCGGCAGCACGGTCTGGGAGAACGCCCAGCCCACCCTGCGTCTCGGGCCGCGGCGTTCCATCGCCGTCAGCCACAACGGCAACCTCGTCAACACGCGCGAGCTCCTCGAGCAGCTGCAAGGGGGGCGCGGACGCCTCCCGGCGACCACGGACACGGAGCTCCTGACCGCGCTCCTCG
This sequence comes from uncultured Chloroflexia bacterium, assembly GCA_963697365.1. GTDB lineage: Bacteria > Chloroflexota > Limnocylindria > Limnocylindrales > CSP1-4 > CAIXZV01. The sequence continues at coordinate 2,910 of CAVONT010000012.1, read as the reverse complement.
CCGACGAGGTCGCGGACGACACCGTGGACGCCCTCCGCAAGGTCCTGCCCCGGGTCCGCGGCGCCTTCAGCCTGGTGGTCATGGACGGCTCGCACGTGATCGGCGTGCGCGATCCGCACGGCTTCCGGCCTCTCGTGCTGGGTCGCCTGAACTCGCCGGTGGGGGACACCCCGGGTCTCTGGGGCGAGGCGTCCGGCGGCTGGATCCTGGCGTCCGAGACGGCGGCGCTCGACATCACCGGCGCGGACTACGTGCGCGACGTGGAGCCCGGCGAGATCGTGGTGCTCGAGGTGGGCAAGGACCCGGTGTCGTTCCGCTACGCCGAGGCGACGCCCGCCCTGTGCGTGTTCGAGCTGATCTACTTCGCCCGCCCGGACTCCTACATGGAGGGCGTCAACCTGTACGAGGCGCGCCGGCGGATGGGGATGCAGCTCGCCGCGGAGCACTCGGCGGTTGCGGATCTCGTGATGCCGGTGCCCGACACGGGCGCCCCTGCGGCGGTTGGCTTCGCCGAGGCGTCGGGCATCCCGTACCGCGAGGGCCTCGTCCGCAACCGGTACAGCGGGCGGACGTTCATCCAGCCGTCCCAGGCGATGCGCCAGCGCGGCGTGAACGTCAAGCTCTCGCCGCTGCGGGAGATCATCCGCGACAAGCGCCTCGTGGTCGTGGACGACTCCATCGTGCGCGGCACCACCACCAAGCAGATCGTGGCGCTCCTGCGCCGCGCCGGCGCCGCCGAGATCCACCTCCGGATCAGCGCCCCACCGATCTTCCACCCCTGCTTCTACGGCATCGACACCGCGATAAACACCGAGCTCATCGCCTCGACCCACTCTGTCGAGGAGATCCGGGAGTACGTGGGCGCGGACTCGCTGGGCTACCTGTCGGTGCAGGGCGTGCTCGCCGCCCTCGACCTGCCGTACGACCGGTTCTGCTTCGCCTGCTTCGACGGGCGCTACCCGGAACCTGTGCCCTACGACGTCGCCGAGCGCAAGTTCGTGCTCGAGAAGACGGTGGGGCCGGCATGAGCGGGGGCAAGGGCGCGGCCGACCGGTCCGCCTACGCCGCCTCGGGTGTCGACGTCGAGGCAGGCGAGCGGGCCGTGGAGCTGATGCGCGCGTCGGTGGCGTCCACGATGCGTCCCGAGGTCGTGGGCGGTCTCGGCGGCTTCGGCTCCGGCTTCACCATCCCGGCTGGGTACCGGGAGCCCGTGATCATCTCGTCCACGGACGGCGTGGGGACGAAGACCGCGATCGCCGCTGCCGTCGGACGCTACGACACCATCGGCATCGACCTCGTGGCGATGTGCGCGGACGACGTCGCATGCACGGGCGCGGAGCCGGTCGCGTTCCTGGACTACATCGCGATCGGGAGGCTGGACCCGGAGCGGATCGCGTCGCTGGTCGCCGGCATCGCGGAGGGCTGCCGCCAGGCCGGCGCCGCGCTGGTGGGTGGTGAGACCGCGGAGCACCCGGGCCTCATGGAGCCCGATGAGTTCGATCTCGCGGGCTTCTGCACCGGGGTGGGGGAGCGGTCGCGGCTGCTGGACGGGTCGGCGGCACACGCAGGCGACGTCATCGTGGGCCTCGCGTCGTCAGGGCTTCACGCCAACGGGTACTCGCTGGTGCGCCGGATCGTCGCGGACCAGCGGCTCGCCTACGATCAGCCGTGGGGCGGGCTCGCCTGCCGGGCGCTGGGCTGCTCGATGTCCGGGCTCCAGCTCATCGAGGCGCCCGAGCTGATCAACGCCTCCCTGGGCGACGTCCTGCTCACGCCGACCCGCGTGTACGCGAAGCACGTGCTCGCGCTGCGTTCCTCGCTGGAGGCCGCCGGGCACGAGGTCCGCGGCTTCGCCCATATCACCGGCGGCGGGCTGCCCGGCAACGTGCCGCGGGCGCTGCCGGAGCACCTCGGCGCCCGGGTGGACATCTCGTCGTGGACGATGCCCACGGTGTTCCGGGTGCTGGGCGCGCTCGGCCACATCGGCGACGCCGAGCTGCGCGCGACGTTCAACGCAGGGATCGGGATGGTCGCGGTCGTGCCGGCTGCCGGCGCTTCGGCGGCGGTGGAGACATCCAGGGTCCTCGGCATCGAGGCCTGGGTCATCGGCGAGGTGGTCGAGGCCACGGCGATCGGCGGGCGCTACGTGGAGGTGGAACGGTGAGCGGGACGATCGCGGTCGGGGTCAGCGGCAGCGGGTCCAACCTGCGGGCGCTTGTCGCCGCCGCGCGGCGTGGCGACCTGTGCGGTGACGTGGTCCTCGTGTTCGCGGACCGCCCGTGTGCGGGCCTCGACTGGGCGGCGGAGCAGGGGATCGAGACGGTCCTTGTCCCAGGCGGCGATGACGCGACGCTCGCGGAGACCCTGGAGGCCGTCGCCCCCGATGTCGTGGTGCTGGCCGGCTACCTGCGCCTGGTCGGGCCAGAGGTGCTGGCGCGCTTCGGCGGGCGGATCCTCAACGTGCACCCGTCCCTGCTGCCGTCGTTCCCGGGGCTCCACGGCATCGCGGATGCATTGGCCGCCGGTGTGGCCGTCACCGGCGTGACCGTGCACGTGGTCGATGCCACGCTCGACGGCGGGCCGATCGTGGCCCAGGAGGCCGTGCCGGTGCTGGCGGGCGACACCGAGGAGACGCTGGCCGACCGGATCCATCCCGTCGAGCACCGGCTCCTGCCCGCTGCCGTCGCGGGCCTGCTCGCGGGCGCCATCACGGTCCAACCGGGCGCCCGGCGAGCCTCGTTCTCGCCGGCGGCCGCCGATGCTGCCATCCCCGTCGCGCGTCGCGCCCTCCTCTCGGTATCCGACAAGACCGGTCTGGCGGGCCTGGGTCGTGGTCTCGTCGCCCGCGGCTGGGAGCTCGTGTCCACGGGTGGGACCGCACGTGCCCTGCGGGAGGCCGGCCTGCCCGTG
>CAVONT010000011.1:0-155283 GCA_963697365.1 uncultured Chloroflexia bacterium | reverse complement strand
ACTGACGTCGCGGCCGTCACCGGCTTCCCGGAGATGCTCGACGGCCGCGTGAAGACGCTCCACCCCCGCGTCCACGCCGGCCTCCTCGCCGACCGCCGGCGCGCGGACCACCGCGAGGCCCTGCTAGCGGCGGGGATCGCGCCGTTCGATCTCGTCGTCGTCAATCTCTATCCGTTCGCGGCGGCTGCCCGCAAGCCCGGGATCACGTTCGACGAGCTGGTCGAGGAGATCGACATCGGCGGGCCGTCCATGGTCCGCGCCGCCGCCAAGAACCACGCGTCGGTGACCATCGTCACGTCGCCGGCCCGCTACGACGCTGTCCTCGAGGCCCTCGACGAGCACGGGTCGGTCCCACTCGGCCTCCGGTCGGCCCTGGCCATCGAGGCGTTCCGGCACACCGCCGCCTACGACGCCCGGATCGCGTCGGAGCTGCCGTGCCGCATGTTCGAGGCCGGCGTGCCCCTCCCGGCCGAGCCCGGCCTGCCCGGCGCAGAGGACCCGTACCCGCCGGTCCTCACGGTCTCGATGGAGAAGGTGGAGACGCTCCGGTACGGCGAGAACCCGCACCAGCCCGCCGCCCGCTACCGCCGCACGGACCGCGAGCCGCGCTTCGGCGAGGGTCCGTTCGCGAGCGGTGAGCCGCCGCTCCAGGGCAAGGCCCTCTCGTACAACAACGTCCTCGACGCCTCGGCCGCCGCGGCACTCGGGCGCCTGATGCGCGGCCCGGCGGTCGTCATCGTCAAGCACACCAACCCGTGCGGCGCCGCCGAGCGCCCGACCCTGCTCGAGGCCTGGGAGGCGGCGCTGGCCGGCGATCCCGTGTCGGCGTTCGGGGGCGTGGTGGCGATCACCGGCACTGTGGACCGGGCGCTGGCCGAGCGGCTGGTCTCGATCTTCCTCGAGGTCGTGGTGGCCCCGTGGTTCGACGAGGCGGCCCTCGAGGTGCTCGCGACCAAGCCGAACCTGCGGCTGGTCGTGGACGCGTCGCTGGACGCGGACGCGGACGCGGGCGCCACGCGTGCCTCGACGACGGCCGTCGACTGGCTGGGCTCGTTCCGGACCGCGGGCGGCGGCGTGCTCGTGACGGCGCCCGACACCACGCCGGACGACCCCGCCGAGTGGGTGTGCACGACCTCGCGCTCGCCGACCGAGCGCGAGCTCGCCGACCTCGACCTCGCCTGGCGCCTCTGCCGCGGCGTCGTGTCGAACGCGATCCTCCTCGTCCGCGACGGGATGCTGGTGGGCCTCGGGTCAGGCCAGGTGAGCCGCGTGGATGCCTGCCGTGGCGCGGTGGACAAGGCGCGCAAGTTCCAGGGCGACGCCGGCGCGACCGGCGCCGTCGGCCGCGTCGGACGCGTTCTTCCCGTTCGCGGACGGGCCGCGCGTCCTGCTCGAGGCCGGCGTGACCGCGATCGTCCAGCCCGGCGGCTCGATGCGCGACGCCGAGGTCCTCGCGGACGTGGAGAGGGCCGGCGCCGCGATGCTGGTGACGGGCCGGCGTCACTTCCGGCATTGACGACACGTCTCCCGGCTGACGAACCCTTGCGGACACCCCGGCCGGCCCCGGCGCGCCGATAGGGCGTAAGGCACGACCGTAGGGACGGGACCGCCCGGTGACGGAGTCCGCCGGTCGTCGCGTGATTCGGGAGGCACGCCGATGGAACGGCGGAGGCGGCCGCGCTGGCCGCTGATGGTCCTGGCGATCGCGATCCTCCTCGGCCTTGCCTATGCCGGCGCAGGTGCGGTCGGCTGGGTGGCGCTGACGGATGCGAATGACTGCAAATGGAGCGACGTCACCCCAGCGGACTTCCCCGGGAAGTGGCGGTTCGAGGAGGATCTCACCGTCAACTCGAGGCCCTACCGGTGGGACGACTTCAAGGATGTGAAGATCGCCAGCGCCACGGAAGGCCTGACCCTTCGGGCCTGGTGGTCTGCCCCGACAAAGCCCGGTCGGGGCGTCGTCCTCGTCGTCCATGGCCGTGACGCGTGCAGGGGCGATCCCCAGGTCCTGATGCCCGCCGGCATGCTCCATCGGGCTGGCTTCGGCGTGCTCGTCATCGACCTGCGGGACAACGGCCTGTCCGATCGCGAGGACGGCCATTGGGCCGGCGGCATCGACGAGTGGCAGGACGTGACGGGCGCCTGGCACTGGCTGCGGGAGAAGGGCTATGACGCGAAGGCCATCGGGCTGATGGGCGTGTCGATGGGCACCGGGGCCATCTCGCTCGCGATGGCCCGCGAACCCGACATGGCGGCAGCGTTCCTTGACAGCCCGTGGGCCGACATGCCGACCGAGGCCGCCTTCATGGCAGAGCACATGCCGGTCCCCGGCCTCGCCTTCCTCGTCCCGGGCATGCTCGCCATGGGCCAGCTCATCAGCGGGGACGAGCTCCTCGGCCTCAGCCCGGAGCGTGGCTTCCGGGAGTCGCTCGACGGCAGGCCGATCACGATCGTCCACGGCGAAGGTGACGACATCATCGACGTCGAGCAGGGGAAGGCGCTCGCGGCGGCTGCACGCGAGGCCGGGAGCCCGGTCGATCTGTGGCTGTTGCCGGACGTCGAGCATGTGCAGGCCGCGTTCGTGGACACGGCTGAGTACAGGCAGCGCCTGGTCGACTTCTTCACGGCGCGGCTCGCCGCGCCCTGAGCGTGGAGACCGCCACCGAGCGCGCGGCCGGGACAGCGCTCGACATGACGGCAGGGTCGGTCCGGCTCGTCTGCGAGTACTATCGGCGTGCGAGTACGATCGCCGATAGGGCGCCTGTATCGGCGTACTCCCGGACACCACACGGAGGTGGGAGTTTCGCGGCGTTGAATGCGACCGGCCTGCAGACGAGCGGCATGCCGCCGTCCGCACTTCCACTCGGCAGTTGCCTGCTCCATATCGGTCCGCCCAAGACGGGAACCACCGCGGTGCAGGGTGCATTCTTCGAGGCTCGCGAGGATCTCGAGGCACAGGCCGTCCTCTACGCGGGCCACAGGCGCCATCCTGCGTCGGCGGCGCAGGCAGCGATCGGCCTGCACATCCTCCACAGCGAGAAGCCGCCGCCGAGAGTCCACTGGACGATGGTGCTCCGTGAGATCCGTGCCTCGAAGGCAAGCCGGATCGTCCTGAGCAGCGAGTTCTTCGCCCACGCCGATGCCGTCGCAATCCGCCGCGTCGTCCACGAGTTGGACCCGGCGCGGCTCCATGTCGTCGTCACGCTCCGGCCGCTCATGTCGATCCTGCCCTCGCACTGGCAGCAGGCTGTCGGACGTGGCAAGCGCCAGGGGTTCGACGCCTGGCTCAGGGCGAGCATGCGCGCGAGCGCTGATCCCACGCCCGGCACCTTCTGGCACTGGCAGCGGCACGACCTGCTCGTGGAGCGGTGGGCGGCGGCCGTAGGGCCAGGGCGCGTCCACGTCGTCGTCGTCGATCCCCACGATCATCGGGCTGTCCTCAGGTCGTTCGAAGCGCTGGCGGGCCTCCGCGAGGGAACCCTCCCGCTGGTGGAGTACCGCCAGAACCGATCGCTCACCCTCGATGAGGCCGAGTTGGTGCGCGAGTTCAACCGTGCCTACCACGGCGCGGGCCTGGACATGCGGGCGTTCGATCGTCTGGTCCCCCTCGGGGCAGTCCGCCTGCTGAAGCGGCGACAACCCGAGACGGACGAGCCACGCGTGGTGGTGCCAGCTTCTGCGCGTCCTGAGATAGCGATGCTCCAGGCGGGCATCGTGGACAGGATCCGGGACCTCGGCATCGACGTGCGTGGCGACCTCGAGGTGCTGCTCGACCGGCCGTCCGACGTTGCGCCCGACCCCGCCCGACCGATGCTGCCGGTGCCTGGACCAGCCGCTGCAGGCGCGGCGCGCGTGCCGGTGACCGTGGGAGCCGGCTTCGCCCTGGCCCTCGTCGAGGCCTCGGGCGTCGCCCGGGCTCCCGGGCGATCGAGCGTCCTTGACATCCTCCTGGGTCGCGCCGGCGAGCCCGGTGAAGTGGCGGCCGTCCCAACCGGTGCCCTGGCGGCCGTCATCGTGAATCGGAGCATCCGAAGCGTGCTGGAGCTGTTGCGCGCGGTCACGCGGAGGCGGCCGAGGAAGACCGGAACACCCTGCGTGACGGGCGCCACGATGGCGGCGGCCGGCCTTGCCGGGCTGCCAGTGCCTCGCACCCGAACCGCGATCAGTCCCACGGCCCGCTGCCGGGGAGGGGAGGCGCGGATGGGGAGGGGGAGGCGCACATGATGGATGGGGACATGACGCTCGCCAGGTCGCGCGCGATCTCGGCCGATCCGCTCGCGGCCCCGAGGCTGACGCGCATTCTCCTGCGATCGCCGAAGGATCCGTTCCAGGTCGTCGAGCCCGAGCAGGTCCTCCACAGAAACCTGATCGGCACGAACGCCGGCAACCTGGTCTTCCTACGGCGACGTGGAAGATCCTCGGCATCCCCGGGGTCACCATCGAGCCTGATGGCCTGTCCGCGACCCTCCGGCCCGAGGAGGTCAACGAGCGGTTCGACGCCTACGTCATCCCGCTTGCCAACGCGTTCCGGCTCTCCTTCGAGACGCAGCTCCTGCAGATGGCAGCCATGATCCGCAGGTTGCGGATTCCCGTCATCGTGCTCGGTGTTGGCGCACAGGCTGACCTCAACGGCAACGCGGATCGCCTCCGGCCCATCGAGAGGTCCGTTCGGGCGTTCGTCGACGCCGTGCTGGACCATGCACCGTCCATCGGGGTCCGGGGTGAGATCACCTACGAGTACCTGCGCGGGCTCGGGTATCGCGACGTGGAGGTGATCGGATGCCCGTCGATGTTCCTCTACGGGCCCGACCTGCGTGTGGTCAAGCGCCTGCCGGCACTGGGCCTCGATGCGCGCATCTCCCTCAACGTCTCGCCGTATCTGCGGGAGATGGGGCCGATCGTGGCCCGTCATGTCGCCCGCTATCCGAACCTGACCTATGTGCCCCAGGATGCCGAGGCGCTTGGGCTCCTGCTGCTCGGCGGGCGAAGCGTGGACGGGTCGCGGCTCGCGGACATCCCGGACTATCGGGACCACCCGCTGTTCGCGCAGGACCGGGTCCGTTTCTACGTGGAGCCGTGGCCCTGGATCGAGGACCTGCGCTCTGTCGACTTCGCCTTCGGCTCCCGCATCCACGGGAACATCGCCGCCATCCTCGCCGGCACGCCGGCCTACGTGCTGGCTCACGACTCCCGCACCCTGGAGCTCGCCCGGTACTTCGCGATCCCGCACAGGCCGCTCTCCCAGGTGGGCGAGGGCGCTTGATGCAGCCGACCTCTACGACGAGGCCGACTACGCCCGGCTTGGCCAGGGTCAGGCAGCCAGGTTCGCCACCTTCGCGGGGTTCCTGCGCCAGCACGGGATCGGCGAGTGCTTCACCCACGGCGATGGCGGGGCGGCGTTCGATGCACGGCTCGCACGCACCTCGTTCCCGCAAGCGGTCGGCGTGGGCGGTGTACCGGTCCGCAGTCATGATGCGAAGGCGGCCGTGGGCCGACTGCGCCACCGGCTGTACCGCCTGGCCCGGAGTGGGCCAGTCCGGCGGCTCCACCGGGCGCTCGTCAGGCGCCAGACCGGCAGGCAGCGCCGCTCCCACTGAGCGACTGCGCGACCGCTGCGGGGCGTGCCCCGCGGCGAGCGGCCGGTGAGGTGCGCCTTCCCGCTGCTACCATCGCCGGGCCATGTCCGATCGTCGTCGCTTCTATCTCACGACCGCCATCGCCTACGCGAACAACGCGCCGGGCCTCCACACCGTGTACGAGGTCATCGGCGCCGATGTCATCGCGCGCTGGCACCGGATGCAGGGCGACGACACCCGGTTCCTGACCGGCACCGACGAGCACAGCGTCAACATCGCCCAGGCCGCCGAGGCCCAGGGCCGCACGCCGCGCGAGTTCGTGGACGAGAAGGTGCAGCTGTTCACCTCCGCCGAGGATGCGCTGCTCATCAGCCCTGACCGCTTCATCCGTACCACCGACCCGGACCACTACCTCTCCGCCCAGGAGATGGTCCGCCGGGCCTTCGAGACCGGCGACATCTACCAGGGCACGTACGAGGGCTGGTACTGCCCGAGCGAGGGCTTCAAGGCCCCGTCGGACCTGCTCGAGACCGCGCAGGGCATGCAGTGTCCCAACCACCAGGGCATGCCGCTCCAGTACCTGACCGAGAAGAACTGGTTCTTCCGCCTCTCGGCCTACCAGCAGCGCCTGCTCGACTACTACGAGGCCAACCCGGACTTCGTGCAGCCGGACTACCGGCGCAACGAGATGCTCGGCTTCATCCGCCAGGGCCTCGAGGACTTCTCGATCAGCCGTGCCGGCGCCACCTGGGGCATCCCGTTCCCGATCGGCGAGGACGGCCAGACCGCCCAGCGTCCCGACGGCACCTGGGACCCCGACGCGGGCACGATCTACGTCTGGTACGACGCCCTCATCAACTACATCACCGGCGCCGGCTTCCCGGGCGACGTCGACATGTTCCAGCACTGGTGGCCGGCCGACCTGCACGTCATCGGCAAGGACATCGCGCGCTTCCACACCATCTACTGGCCGGCGATGCTGTGGTCCGCCGGGCTCGACGCGCCCAAGCACGTCTGGGTCCACGGCTGGCTGCTGGTGTCGGGCGAGCGCATGTCCAAGAGCCGCGGCAACTTCCTCGACCCGCACGCCGTGGTCGCCGCATTCGGGGCCGACGGCGCGCGCTACGTGACGCTGCGCGAGGTCGCCTTCGACAAGGACACCGACGTCAACTGGGACAGCTTCGTCCGCCGCTACAACGCGGACCTCGCCAACGACTTCGGCAACCTGGTCAACCGGACCGTGTCGATGGTCAACCGCTATCTCGGAGGCGAGCGGCCGGCCCCACGTCCCGCCGGCGAGTCGCCGCTGGCCGAGGGCTGGGCGGACACGCTCCGGCTGTACCAGGACGAGCTCGCGACCTACCGCCTGCACGATGCGCTCGCCGAGCTCTGGGAGTTCGTTGGTGGCGCCAACAAGACCGTGGATGCCGAGCAGCCGTGGAACCTCGCCAAGGCTGCGAAGGCGGGCGACGAGGCTGCCGGAGCGCGACTCCGGCTGGTCCTCGCCGACCTCGTCGAGGCCTGCCGGCTCATCGGCCTCGCGGTGGCGCCGTTCATGCCGGCCGCGGCCCCGCGGATCCTCGAGCAGCTGGGCTACGGCTGGGCGTACGGGCCGGACGGCAACGGCGGACCCGCGATCCTCGGCCAGCTCGAGTGGGGCGCCACGTGGGAGGCCGGCAAGGTCATCGAGACCCCGCAGCCGCTGTTCCCGCGCCTGGAGATCGAGACGGCCGACGCCGATACCGCCGCGGGAGGCCCCGCATGAGCGACCGCGCATTCGAGCTTGCCAACGCCGAGGCGACCGCGGCCCTCGCGGATCTCGTGTCCGGGCTGTCCGTGGACGACCTCGGCGCGGACCTCGGCGGCGGGTGGACCGTGTCGATGGCGCTGGCCCACCTCGCGTTCTGGGACAGCTGGCACGCGGCCCGCTGGCGCCACGCCGCGGAGTCCGGGGACTCGCTCCCGCCCGCCGTGTCGCCCGACGTCTCGAACCGCAACAACGACGCCCTCGAGGCCACCTGGCGCCTCGTGCCCGGCGCGGCTGCCGTGGCCCTGTGCCTGGATGCCGCTGCGGCGATGGACATCCTGGCCGCCGCCCTCAGCGACGAGCAGGTCGCGGGTGCCTTGGCCGCCGACAGCCCCAACTGGGTGGAGCGGGCACCGCACCGTCTGCAGCACGTCGAGCAGATCCGCAGCGCGCTCGACCCGGCCTAGGGAATGCGTCTGGTCGACGCGCACGGCCATCTCAACGCGGACCGCTTCGATGACGACCTCGAGCTGGTTGTCGGGAGCGCGACTGCCGCGGGGGTGGAGCGGATCCTCGTGCCCGGCTGGAACATCCGCTCATCGGAGCGCGCCCTCGAGGTCGTGAGCCGCTGGGGCTGGATGGACGCCGCGGTGGGCGTGCACCCCCACGATGCCGCCAAGGTCGATGCGGTGGACTGGGCGATCGTCGAGGCTTGGGCGCGGGATGCCCGCGTGGTCGCGATTGGCGAGACCGGCCTGGACTCCGACCGGATGTTCTCGCCGTGGCCGGACCAGCTGGACAACCTGCGGCGGAACCTCGCCCTGGCGCTGGCCACGGGCAAGCCGCCGATCCTCCACTGCCGGTCGCGGACAGGGGAGCGCGATGCCCAGGACGCGCTGGTGGCGGAGCTTCGCGCGGCGGGGTTCGACGGCGCCGCCGGCGACGCAGCGTTCGGCGACCGGCCGCGGGTGATCGTGCACAGCTTCAGCGGTCCGGTGGACTACGCCCGCGAGATGCTGGCGCTGGGCGGCGTGATCTCGTTCTCGGGCCTCGTGTTCCGCAAGGGCGAGGAGGCGTCGGCGGACGTGGCGGCGCTGGTGCCATCGGAACGTCTCCTGGTCGAGACCGACTCGCCGTTCCTCTCGCCGCCGGGCGGCAACCGCGGCCGGAACACGCCCGAGTTCGTCGCGATCACGGCGCGCTGGGTTGCCGAGCGGCGTGGCGTGGGGGAGGACGACCTCGAGCTGCTCGGCAGCGGACTCGTCGGCGCCTACGACGCCGCATTCCCTCGAGCGGCCGCACGCACCGGCCAGACCTGACGCTCAGCCCTAGAAGATCTCGAAGGCGCGCTCCAGCGCGCGCCCCGGCACGGCGACCGGCGGATCGCCCGGTAGGACATCGTCCACGGGAGCACTTCCGGGCTCGGACAGGGCACCCGCGGGAAGCCCGGCTCCGGCGCCCTCTCCTGGCTCCAGCGCCCTCTCCCGGGCGGCCATTCCTTGTCAGATTCCCACCAGGCGGGCGCTATCGGGTGGGTTCGTCACGGGCACTGGCCCCACGACGCGGGGCTGACCGTGGCGGTCCACCAGGAGATGCGCTTGCTCCCATCAGGTGGGCGCTATCCGATGTCCTGGCCCTTGGACCTGCGCTTGCTCCCACCAGGCGGGCGTATGGCGCGTCAGGCCCGGTCCGGGGCCGGTAGCTCCCACGTGGCGGGCATATGGCGGTTGGCGCCCCAATAGTTCCCACCAGGCGGGCGTATGAGGAGCCGCGGGGACGGAGGGCAGGGCAGGGCCGCGGGCGGACGCTGGGCCGGACCCGGCGTTTGACACGGCGCACCGACCTCGCTACATTGTTGGCACTCTCAACGCGAGAGTGCCAAACCGGCGGTGCATCGACGCCGCAGGGTCCGCCCGGAACCGGCCGCAGTGTAGGCCGCAGACCGGATGAGGAGGGCCCCGGGTCAACCCCCCGGTGAGGTGCTCACAGGAAGACAGGGATCGGCCCGGGTGTCCTGTCCGACCGCTCCCGACCCACCAGGGCATCGGCGGCCATGCCCGGCCGCCACAGGAGGAACGAACCTTGGCCAGCGCCTCTTCGGCGAAGCTCCGCCCGCTCGGCGACCGCCTCGTCATCAAGCCCACCCCGCGCGAGGAGATGACCAAGTCGGGCATCGTCCTGCCGGACACCGCGAAGGAGAAGCCCCAGGAGGGCGAGGTCCTCGCAGTCGGTCCGGGCAAGGTGCTCGACGACGGCAGCCGCGGCGCCATGGATGTCACAGTCGGCCAGCGCGTGCTCTACGCGAAGTACGCCGGGACCGAGTTCAAGGTCGAGGGCGACGAGCTCCTCATCATCAGTGAGAAGGACATCCTCGCGATCGTCGAGGACTAGTCCTCCCCGTCCGCCTTCCCACCTACACCATCATCCCGGAGGAATCCTGACTTGGCCAAGCAGCTCATCTTCGACGAGTCCGCTCGTCGCTCCCTGAAGCGCGGCATCGACCGCCTCGCCGATGCCGTCCGCGTCACGATCGGCCCCAAGGGCCGCAACGTCGTGCTGGACAAGAAGTTCGGCGCCCCGACGATCACCAACGACGGCGTCACCATCGCTCGCGACATCGAGCTCGAGGACCCGTTCGAGAACATGGGCGCGCAGCTCCTCAAGGAGGTCGCGACCAAGACCGACGACGTCGCCGGCGACGGCACCACCACCGCCGTGGTCCTGGGCCAGGCGATGGTCGCCGAGGGCCTCCGCGTCGTCACCGCCGGCGCCAACCCGATGGTCGTCAAGCGCGGCATCGAGAAGGCGGTCGAGGCGGTCGTCGCCGAGATCAAGGCCAACGCACGCCCGGTCGAGACCCGCGAGCAGATCGCTGCCGTCGCGGCCATCTCCGCGGCGGATCCCGAGGTCGGCGAGATCATCGCCGAGGTGATGGACAAGGTCGGCAAGGACGGCGTCATCACCGTGGAGGAGGGCCAGTCCCTCGGCCTCGAGAAGGAATACACCGAGGGCATGCAGTTCGACCGGGGCTACATCTCGGCGTACTTCGTGACCAACTCCGACCGCATGGAGGCCGTCCTCGAGGACCCGATGGTTCTCATCACGGACAAGAAGATCTCCGCGGTTCCGGACCTCCTGCCCGCGCTCGAGAAGAGCGTCCAGCTCGGCAAGCCGATGCTGATCATCGCCGAGGACGTCGACGGTGAGGCGCTCGCGACCCTGGTCGTGAACAAGCTCCAGGGCCGCCTCCAGGTCCTGGCCGTCAAGGCCCCGGGCTTCGGCGACCGCCGCAAGGAGATGCTGCGCGACATCGCGACGCTGACCGGCGGCACCGTGATCTCCGAGGAGATCGGCCGCAAGCTCGACAGCGTCACCGCCGAGGACCTTGGCCGTGCCCGCCGCGTCGTCGCCACCAAGGACGACACCACGATCGTGGACGGCGAGGGTTCGCCCGAGGCGATCAAGGCGCGCATGGGCATGATCAAGGCGCAGATCGAGGAGACCACCTCGGACTACGACCGCGAGAAGCTCCAGGAGCGCCTCGCCAAGCTGGCCGGTGGCGTCGCCGTCATCAAGGTCGGCGCGGCCACCGAGGTCGAGCTCAAGGAGAAGAAGCACCGCATCGAGGATGCGCTCTCGACCACCCGCGCGGCGGTCGAGGAGGGCCTCGTCGCCGGCGGCGGCACCACGCTGCTCCAGGCGATCCCGGCGCTCGACAAGGTCCATCTCGAGGGTGACGCCCAGGTGGGCGTCGACATCGTCCGCAAGGCCCTCGAGGCCCCGGCCCGCCAGATCGCCGACAACGCCGGCCAGTCCGGCGAGGTCGTGGTCAACGCGGTCCGCGCCCTGCCCATCGGCCACGGCTACGACGCCCTGGCCGGCGAGTACGGCGACATGTTCGAGAAGGGCATCGTCGACGCGGCCAAGGTCACCCGCTCCGCGCTGCAGAACGCGGCGTCGATCGCGGCCATGGTCCTCACGACCGAGACCCTGATCACCGACATCCCGGAGAAGGCCCAGGCCGGCGCCGGCGGTGGTCACGAGCACGGCGGCGGGATGGACTTCTAGTCCGACCCTCGCGAAACCCGCACAACGGCCCCCGGAGGCATTCGCCTCCGGGGGCCGTTCTGCGTCCGGGGGACGGGGTGACCCCCCAAACATGAGGCGAATCCGCATCGGGCGTGCAGAGCTCACCGCGGGAATCTGCAGGATGTCGCCGACGAGCCTGGAGAGACCCGCGCCTGAAACGCCACATCTTTGGGGCGGCGGCCGATAGACTCGCCGGGCTGGGGTCCGCTGGTGAGGGAGAACGGGGATGAACCGGGTCACCGTCCGCAGGTTCGACGTCGTGCGCACGGCGAACATCGTTGCCGCGCTGTACGCGGTGATCATCGTCGTGACGTTGCTGGTGTTCTTCGTGCCGTTCATGCTCATCGGCGGGATCGCAGGCATCGCCGGCGCCGGCGGCGACTCGGGCGGGGGCGCGGCGTTTCTCGGGGCGGGCCTCGTCGGGTCGCTGATCTTCGTCGGTCCTCGGGCGCGCCTTCTACGCCGTCATCGGCTGGGTGATGACGGCGATCATCGTGCTGCTCTACAACTGGCTTGCCGGCAGGATCGGTGGGCTCCAGCTCGACGTCCAGGTCGAAGGACCGTGGCCGGGCGCGCCCGGCGGCTACCCGGGCTACCCGGCGCCATACCCCCAGTCGGCTCCGGGTGCCGCTCCCGGCTACCAGCCGCCGGCCTCGCCGGCCTGGCCCGCACCCGGCTCACCGGGCGCCCCCGGCCACGGCACCGGCCCGACGCCGCCTGCCGGCTTCGGCTCAGGCTCCTGACGGCAACCGCAACCTCGTGGCGAGCGCAGCGCTCAAGGGCGCCCTGGGTCTGGCCGTCGTGCTGCTGCTCGCCATCGGGGTCGGTGCGCTCGCGGGTGCGGGCCCGCTGGCGGGCGTGACGCCGGCCGGCTCGGTCACGGACCCGCGCGAGATGGCCGCGCGCTCGCTGCAGGCGATCATCGACGCCGACGCCGTGCACCTCGACCTCCAGGTCGCCGGGACCCTGCCTGGCACCGTGTTCGACCTCGAGGACGCCACGCGTCGATCTCGAGGGGACCGTTGCCGACGCCGACATCCGGCCCAAGGAGGCCAAGACCCGGCTGCACCTCGAGGTGCCGGGGGCCGGCATCGACCTCGACACGGTCAGCTCCTGGGACGCCCTCTGGTATCGGACCGCGCCCGACGGGCCGTGGACCAAGGGCTCGATCGGCGAGGTGGCCTCGGCCGCCGGCCTCGATGCCAATCCCATCACGCTGGTGGACAGCCTGCGGGCGGCGCTGGCACGCCTGCCGACGCCCTCGGTCGAGGAGGTGTCCTGCGGATCCGCGTCGGGCTCGTGCCGCCAGGTCACGGTCGACACCGGCTTCACCATGGGCGACGTCGTGCGCCAGTCGGTGGCGTCGGCCAGCGGCGTGGTGCTGCCCCCGCTGTACACCGTCGTCACGCTCCTGGCGGACGTGGAGACCCTGCGGCCGCAGCAGCTCGATCTCGACGCGCTCTCGGAGGACGGGACGGTCGACCTGCGGATGGTGGTCGAGTTCTCGGGCTGGAACGAGGCCGTGCCGATCGAGGAGCCCGGGCCCGGTTGACACGAGGGCGCTCGTGGACGGCTGACCGTCCGTGACAGGCTGCTGGCACGGCACCCGGCCTAGAATGGGCGCGTGAGTCCCACCCCCGCAGGCGAGCCCGGAAAGCGTCGCCGGACCCGCCGCGAAGCGCCCGACGGCCAGGGCACCTGGCTCGACCTCGGGCCGGACGACGATGGGCCGGACGGGCGACGGCGCGCCCGGCACGGAGGAGGCCGCCCCGCCCGAGGAGCCTGAGTGGATGCGCGACGCCCCGTCGGTGGTGGACGAGGCGTCGGGGCCGGCGCTCTCGCCGGACGAGGTGGCGGCCGCGCTCGCCGAGCGGCGCGAGACCCGGGGCCGGGAGATCCTGGCCCGCATGAACGAGCCGCAGCGGGTCGCGGTGGCCACGACCGACGGGCCGCTGCTGATCCTCGCCGGCGCGGGATCGGGCAAGACGCGCGTCATCGCCCACCGGATCGCCTACCTGATCGGCGCGAAGGGCGTCGAGCCGCGCCGGATCCTCGCGGTCACGTTCACCAACCGCGCGGCCGGCGAGCTGCGGGAGCGGATCACCGCGCTCGTGGGCGACCACGGCAAGGACGTCCAGGCCGGCACCTTCCACGCCCTCTGTGCCCGGGTGCTCCGCGCCGACGGCGAGGCGATCGGGCTCGACCGCAGGTTCGTCATCTACGACACGGACGACCAGCAGCAGCTGATGAAGCGGATCCTGGCCGAGCAGGACCTCCCGGCGACGGGCGAGTTCCGTCCGGCCGCGATCCTGGGTGCGATCAGCCGGGCCAAGAACGAGATGCTGGACGAGACGTTCCTTGCCGAGAACGCGGTCAACCACCGCGAGCGCGTCATCGCCCGCCTCGCCGTCCGCTACCGCGAGCGCCTGGAGGAGGCCCGCGCCCTCGACTTCGACGACCTCCTGCTCAAGGCCGTCGTCCTGTTCGACGAGGCCCCGCAGGTGCTGCACAAGTACCAGAGCCGCTGGCGCTACCTCCACGTGGACGAGTACCAGGACACCAACCGGCCGCAGTACCTGTGGGTCCGCGCCCTCGCCGCCGCCCACCGCAACCTGTGCGTCGTGGGTGACGACGACCAGTCGATCTACGGCTGGCGCGGTGCCAACGTCCAGAACATCCTCGACTTCGAGTCGGACTACCCCGATGCCACCGTCGTCAAGCTCGAGCAGAACTACCGCTCCACGAAGGTGATCCTGGACGCGGCCCACGCGGTCGTGTCCCGCAACGAGCGCCGCACCGACAAGAAGCTCTGGACCGAGAACCAGGGCGGTGTGCCGATCCAGCGGTTCGAGGCCTTCAACGAGGAGGAGGAGGCCGAGTGGATCGCCCGCCAGATCGAGGGACTGGTCGGCCACACGGGGAAGTCGGGCTGGCTGACGCGGCGGGCCGACGACGACGAGGGGACCGCGTTCCGGCCGAAGGACGTCGCGGTCATGTACCGGATGAACGCCCAGTCCCGGGCCATCGAGGAGGCCTTCCTCCGCTACGGCATCCGCTACCAGCTGGTCGGCGGGACGCGGTTCTACCAGCGGCGCGAGGTCAAGGACGCCCTGGCCTACCTGCGGGTCCTGCGCTCCGACACGGACGCAGTGAGCTACGAGCGGATCATCAACGTCCCGGCCAGGTCGATCGGGGACAAGTCGATCCAGGCGCTCCGGCGCTGGGCCGACGCGCACGACGGCTCGGTCTTCGCGGCGCTCGAGGCGGCGGGCAAGGGCGAGGTCGAGGGGCTGACCGGGACGCGCGCGGACGGCCATCGGGGAGTTCGGCGTGCTGGTGGCGCGGCTGCGGCGGCGGATCGGGGTGCTGCCGCTGCCCGAGCTGCTCGACGAGGTCCTGGAGCAGTCGGGCTACCGCGCGATGCTCGCGGACGGCTCCGAGGACGGCGAGGACCGCTGGGCGAACCTGCTGGAGCTGCGCTCCGTGACCACGCGCTACGACGACCTCTCGCCCGAGGACGGCCTCGACCGCCTGCTCGAGGAGACCGCGCTGGTGGCGGACCAGGACAGCTACGAGGGCGAGAAGGACGCGGTCACGCTGATCACGCTGCACGCCGCCAAGGGCCTGGAGTTCCCGGTGGTGTTCATCGCGGGCCTCGAGGAGGGCCTGTTCCCGCACAACCGGGCGATGGACGACGAGCGCGAGATGGAGGAGGAGCGCCGGCTGGCCTACGTGGGGATCACGCGGGCGAAGCGCCGCCTGTTCCTCTCGCATGCCTGGCGGCGGAACACGTGGGGCGGCGCAGGGCAGGGGATCCCGTCCCGGTTCCTCCTCGAGATCCCGCCGGAGCTCATGTCCGGGCCGCAGCTGCGGTACGGGTCGCAGGACCAGGGGATGGACCTGGACCCGGACCTGGTGTTCCGCGAGCGCGGGTCGCGGTTCGGGGCCGGCATCCGGGCGGGCGGCGGTGCCTACCGGCAGGGGAGCGGGACGCCCGGCGCGCCTCGGCCCGGCGAGTCGTTCCGCCCGTCGCGGGACCTCGAGGCGAAGCGCGAGGCGTTCGCGGCGGGCGCGCCATCGGGCTCCCTGGGCCGGATGCCCTCGGACGTCGGCCGTGGCCCGGACGGACGCGGCGTGATCCCGCCTCGCCCAATCGTTCCCGGCGAGCGCCGCTACCGCGACGGCGACCGCATCCGGCACGCCCGCTGGGGCGACGGCATCGTGATCACCTCGAAGCTCACCCGTGACGACGAGGAGGTCCAGGTGGTCTTCAAGGACCCGACGGTGGGCCGCAAGACGATGCTGGCCAGCCTCGCGAACCTCGAGCTGATCGGGTAGCGGTCAGTCCGCGTCCGCTGCCTCCAGGATCGCCACCACCTCGGCCTGGCCCTTGGCGCGGGCATGCTCGAGGGCGGTGACCCCGTCACGGTCCGCGATGGACGGGTCCGCCCCGTGGGCCAGCAGCAGCCGGATGATCTCCTGGTGGGCGGGGCCGCCGTCGGCCAGGATCACCGCTTCGAGCAGGGCGGTCCAGCCGAGGTTGTTGACGTGGTCCACGTCCACGTCGCTCTGCTCGAGCAGGTAGCGGACGGTCTCCACGTGGCCGCGCTCGCAGGCCGGGATCAGCGCCACGCCGCCGTAGCGGTTGGTGAGCGCCGGGTCCGCCCCGGCCTCGTTGACGATGCGCAGGATGTCGAGCAGGCCCTCGGCGCCGGCGTACAGGAACGGGTTGTCGAGACGGTTGTCACGCTGGTCGATGTCGGCTCCGGCCGCGACCAGCGCCCGGACGGACTCGGTCTGGCGGGCCGCGGTCGCGGCCATGACCGGCGTGCGGCCGGTCCGCATCGGCGCGTCGATCGGGACGCCTTCCGCGAGCAGGGCGGCAACAGCGGCGAGATCGCCTGCGACGGCGGCCTCGTGGAGGCGAAGGTCGGTCATGGTCTCTCCGGGTGTGGACGGAGCCGGGACGGGCGCCGTGCAGGCCGCCGCGACGAGCAGGACGGCGACGACCAGCGACCGCACGTTCAGGCGAGGTGGAGGAGGTGCTCTGGGCACGTGGCCTTGAGGGTGCCCCGGGCGGCGGGTATCGATCGGAGCCGCGCTGTCCTTGTCCATGCCATGCATCGTCGTCGACCGGGGGCCTATCCTGCAAGCCAGCCAGGTGGGAGGACACGATGACTGACCGACCGGTCCGACTGGACCCGATCACCAAGGACCACGTCGCGCGGTCGAACCGGTGACGGCCGCCGACGCGTTCCCGTCCGACGCGTTTCCTGCAGGCCATCCCCTCCGCTTCACGACGATCGCCCACGCGGACCTGACGATCCTCGGCCCGGCCACGCCGGAGGACCTCGAGGACCTCCTGGACGCGGCTGGCCCCGCGGCGGGCGGCATGGGCACCAGCGCGCTCGACATCGGCTGCGGCAAGGGCGACCTCCTCGTGCGGGTGGCCCGGCGCGGTGCGAGCGGCGTGGGCATCGACCGCAACGAGGCCTTCCTCGCCGTAGGCCGGGCGCTGGCCGAGACCGCTGGCGTGACCCAACGTCTGCGCTTCGAGTTCGCGGACGCCGGCGACGGCGTGATCGACGGCGGGTATGACCTCGTCGCGTGTGTGGGGGCGAGCGGGGCGGTGGGCGGGCCGGTGCTCGCGCCAGGACGACTCGCGGCACTGGCGCGGCCCGGCGGCAGGGTGCTCATCGGAGAGGGGTACTGGCGCCACGAGCCCACCGTGGAGCAGGCGGCGGACTTCGGGGCGGCCCCCGGTGAACTGGCGGACCTCACGGGCACGCTCGCCCGCATGACCGATGCCGGCCTCGAGACGATCGCCTGGCGCACGGCCGGCGTGGAGGCCTGGGACGCCTACGAGGACGCCTACGCCGGCGCCGTGGAGCGATGGGCGGCCGCCAGCCCGGACGACCCCGACCACGACGAGTTCACGGCCCGCGCCGCCTGGTTCCGCTCGACCTGGGCCGCCTGGCGTCGCGAGGCGCTGGGCTTTGTCACCGTCCTGCTCGCCGTGCCTGCTCGCGGGGATTCCTGACACCCGGCGACACCTCGCGCGCGCAGACTCGACCCCGATGACCGAGTCGCTTCCCGTCGATCCCGCCCTCGTCGATGCCGCCGCGTCGATGGACGAGGAGGCCGCGACCGCCCGCATGGCGGTGGACCACGGCGCGGACGCTGTCTGGGTGTCGAACGATGGCGGCCGCCAGCTAGATCGCTCCCCGGCCAGCATCGCGGTGCTCGAGGGGGTCGTCGACGCCGTGGATGGCAGGGCGGAGGTCTACCTCGACGGCGGGATCCGACGCGGACCGGACGTCCTTGTCGCCCTCGCGCTCGGCGCCACCGCCGTCTTCACCGCGCGGCCGTTCCTCTTCGCGCTCGCATGTGCCGGCGAGGCCGGGGTCGCCCAGGCCCTCCAGATCTACCGCAACGAACTGGACCGCGCGCTTGCGATCGCGGGCGTCACGCGTCCGTCCGCCCTACTCCGGGACCACGTGAGCGTCTCCGGCGCTGCCGGCGGATGAAGAATGAACGCGGCGGACGCCCGATCACCCAGTAGAGTCGGAATGCGTCCCCCCAAGCGGACGCCAGCAGAGGCGCCCGAGTGGATCGCGAGCTCCTGGCGGCAGCGCAGCACGGCGATGAGGCGGCGTTCGTCGACCTGATCCGCGTGCGCAGCAACCGTCTGTTCGCGACCGCCCAGCGGATCCTCCGTGACATCGACCGGGCCGAGGACGCCCTGCAGGACGCGCTGGTGATCGCCTGGCGTGACCTCCGGGACCTCCGCGATCCGGACCGGTTCGATGCGTGGCTGACCCGTCTCGTGGTCCGTGTCTGCATCGCCCAGGCGACGCGCGAGCGTCGCCGCACCGCGAACCTGCGGCTGCTCCCGGTCGACGGACCGGCGGCCTCCGACGACACCCTCTCGGTCGCCGACCGCGACCAGCTCGATCGCGGGTTCCGGCGCCTGCCGCCCGAGCAGCGGGCGATCCTCGTCCTGCACCACTTCCTCGGGTATGCGCCCACCGAGATCGCCGAGACGCTCGGGATCCCGGCCGGCACCGCCCGATCGCGACTCCACCACGCCCACCGCGCCATGCGCGCCGCGCTCGAAGCGGACGCCCGCGTCGTCACGAAGAAGGATCGTTCGGCATGACGCACGAACGCGATATCGAACGCCTCCTCGACACCTGGCTGAGCGACGGCCCCACGGTCACCCCCGACCGCGTCATCGACACGGTCGCGGACCGCATCGCCCAACAGCCCCAGCGGCCCGCGTGGCGTCTCACCTGGAGGCACCATCCCATGAACGGCTACCTCAAGCCGCTCGCCCTCGTGGCGGCGACCATCCTCGTGGCATTCCTCGGGTTCAACCTCGTCGGCGGGTTCAAGACCAACTCCGACGTCGCGGCCCCCAGCCCGACCCCTTCTTCGACGCCGAGCCCCAGTCCTTCTCCGACGCCGAGCCCGTCGGCCAGCATCGGGGCCGTCACATGTGCTGACGACGTCCCGGGCTGCGCCGGACCGCTCGCCGCCGGCGACCACGCCTCGGCCAACCTGGTGGTGCCCTTCAGCTTCACGACCCCGGAGGGCTGGACCAACACGCGCGATGTCAACCGTTCCTACACCATGGAGACCAGCTCCGGGATCGCGACGCCGATCCAGGTGATGGTGATGAACGCCATCGCCGAGCAGACCCCCGATTGTGGCCCGAAGGCGAAGGCCGGGGCCGGGAACGCCGTTCAGGACTTCGTCGACTTCGCGCGGACGCATCCTGGGCTCGACACGACCGATCCCGTGCCGGTCGAGGTGGACGGGTACAGGGGCCAGTCGATTGACCTGTCGGTGGCATCGACGTGGACGACGCGCTGCCCGGACCACCTCGGGCCCTTCGTCTTGCTGCTGACCGACACCGGGGTGCCTGCAAAGCGGGCGCTTGGGTACGAGGCTGACCGGCTTGCCAGGTGGGACATCATCGACGTGAACGGCGAGACCGTGATCATCGAGCGCTCGGTGTCGTCCTACGGCGGCAAGTTCGACGAGGCGGCCGCGGCCGCCCAGCCCATCATCGACTCCATCAGGTTCACGCCGCCCAACTGACGATGGGACTGGCCCCCAACCGGGCGCTGCGTCGTATCCTCGGGGAGTGACCGAGTCGCTCCCCGTCGATCCCTCCCTGGTCGAGGAGGCCGCCTCGCTCGACGAGGCTGCCGCCCGCGCCCGCCACGCGGAGCTCGTCGAGCAGGTCCGCCGTGCCAACCGCCTGTACTACGAGGACGACGCGCCGGAGCTCTCCGATGCCGAGTACGACGCGCTCTTCCGCGAGCTGGTCGCCCTCGAGACGGCATTCCCGGTCCTCGTCAGCCCGGACTCGCCGACGCAGAGGGTCGGGGGGACCCCGGCGGGCGGCCGCTTCGCCGAGGTGCGCCACGAGCGGCCGATGCTCAGTCTGTCGAACGCGTTCAGCCCCGACGAGCTGCGCGCCTTCGACGCCCGTATACGCAAGGGACTCGGCCTGCCGGCGGCCCCCGAGCCGGCCGAGGGGCTGGCCTACGTCGCGGAGCTGAAGATCGACGGCCTGGCCGTCTCCTACCTGTATGACGGGGGCATCTTCGTCCGTGGCGCAACCCGCGGCGATGGCACCACCGGCGAGGACGTCACGGCGAACCTGCGCACGATCCGCCAGGTTCCCGCGCGTCTCGCCGAGCCCGCCAGCCTCGAGGCCCGAGGCGAGGTCTACATGCCCAAGGCGGAGTTCGAGCGCATCAACGCGGAGCGCGAGGAGCAGGGCCTCGCCCTGTACGCGAACCCCCGCAACTCGGGCGCGGGCTCGCTGCGCCAGAAGGACGCTTCGGTGACGGCGAGTCGGCAGCTGGCGACGTGGGTCTACCAGCTGCTGGAGGACGCTCCGCCCGTGCAGGGCGGGCTGTTCGACGAACTCACGCCGCGCCGCCGGCCGCGAGCCGGCCGCCGGGACTGGACCGAGCGTGGACTCGCAGTGGGTCGCGCTCGAGCGGCTCGCCGCCCTCGGCTTCCCGGTCAACCCGGACCGCGAGCGGTGTGCCGACATCGAGGCGGTGATCGCCTTCCTGGAACGCTGGCGCGATGCCCGTCACCACCTGCCGTACGAGACCGACGGCGTGGTGGTCAAGGTGGACCGCTTCGACCAGCAACTGCGGCTCGGCATGGTCAGCCGTGCCCCCCGCTGGGCGATCGCCTTCAAGTTCCCGCCGGAGCAGGTGGAGACCGTCCTCGAGGACATCGTCGCCTACGTGGGCCGGACCGGGACCCTGACGCCCGTTGCCCACCTCAGGCCGGCGAAGGTCGCCGGCAGCACGGTCGCGCGGGCGACGCTCCACAACCTCGCCGAGGTCCGGCGCAAGGACCTCCGGATCGGGGACACGGTCGTGCTCCAGAAGGCCGGCGACGTGATCCCGGAGGTCGTGCGTCCGATCCTGGACAAGCGCCCGCCGGACGCCCGCGAGTACGTGGTCCCGGAGCACTGCCCGGTGTGCGGCACGCCGGTGATCCAGGACGAGGGTGCCGTCCGCCACTACTGCCCGAACCCGGTCTGCCCCGCTCGACTGGCGCAGGCGTACGAGCACTTCGTCGGCCGGGGCGGCATGGACATCGAGGGCGCGGGCTGGGCGGTCCTCAAGCAGCTCCTCGAGCGGGGCATGGTCCACCGGCGTGCGGACTTCTTCGCGCTGACCGCGGACGACCTCGTCACCCTCGAGCGGTTCGGGCCGAAGAGCGCCGAGAACCTGGCCGCGGCAATCCAGCGCTCGCGCGTCGGGCGGCCGTTCGCCAAGGTGCTCAACAGCCTGGGCATCCCGCAGGTGGGGGAGTCCACCGCCGTGGACCTCGCGCGCTGGCTGGCGACGCGCACCCGGCCCGACGCGTTCCCGCCTGCGGACGGGGCCGTCACGCCTGACCCGTGGTTCGCCGCCGTCGAGGCGGACCTGCGCCGGATCGCCGCCGAAGTCCCCGAGGCCATCCAGGAGGTCAGCGGGATCGGCCCGTCCGTGTCGGCCGCGATGGCCGCCTGGTTCACCGATCGAGGCCACCAGCGAGGTGCTGCGCGAGCTCGTCGAGGCGGGCGTGGTCCCGGAGCGGCCGGTCGTGCGGGCCGAGGAGGAGGGCGCCGCGAGCGGGCCACTCGCCGGCAGGACGGTCGTGGTCAGCGGCACCATCGAGGGGTTCAGCCGCGAGGAGGCCGAGGACGCGGTGCGCGCGGCCGGCGGCAAGCCCGCGGGCTCGGTGTCGAAGAAGACGGACTACCTGGTGGCCGGCCCCGGCGCCGGGTCGAAACTGCAGAAGGCGACCGATCTCGGCGTTCCGGTACTCGACGCTGACGCCTTCAGGCGCCTCCTCGCCGGGGAGGAGCCGACCGCACCTGCAGACGAGGAGAGCCTGTGAACGACGCGGAAGCCCAGCTCGCGGCACGCCTTGCCGAGGACCTGGAGCGGGTCCTCGGGACGGGCATCCTGATCGAGGATCTCGAGATCGAGGGCGAGGGACCCGTGACGATCAGCGTCGCGTGCCTTGTCGACGGCCAGTCTCGCGAGATCCGTGCCGAGGGGGAGAACGTCATCGAGGCCATGTCGAACGTGGTCCGCCTGGCCGCCGAGCTGCGGCTCGCGGGGGCCTTCTGGCAGATCATCGGGTAGGGTGGCCGAAGGAGCGGGCGGCGGGCGCCGCGACCTTCGTCCGGCAGATGTCACGTAAACGGCCTACCGATCGGGGTGCCGTTCGACCCTCCCCACGGGCTGTCCGTCACAGGAGATAATGCCGCGAGCCGAGTCCTGCGGTCGGTACACCGTGGGCGCCGGGCAAAGGAGGAGCGCATGTCCCTTCGCGGACGAATGCTAGTGGTCGCCGCCGCGGCGATGGTCGCGGTCGCGGCCTGTGGTGGTGGCAGTTCCGATGACCTCCTCTCGAAGGTCGAGAAGGCCAAGGTCATCGTCATGTCCACCGACCCCCAGTACCCGCCCCAGTCGGAAGTGAAGTCGGACGGCACGTTCGAGGGCTTCGACATCGACGTGGGCACCGAGATCGCCAAGCGGCTCGGCGTGGACATCAAGTTCGAGACCCCGGACTGGAACCTCATCACGGCCGGCTCGTGGGGCGGACGCTGGGACTTCAGCGTGGGCTCGATGACGATCACCACCCCGCGCGAGAAGGTCCTCGCGTTCAGCAAGCCGTACTACTACACGCCGGCCCAGATGGCCGCGTCGGTCAAGTCCGGCATCACCACGCTCGAAGGCCTCGCCGGCAAGGTGATCTGCGCGGGTGAGGCGACGACGTACTACGAGTGGCTGACCAGCGGTCTGGACCTCGGCACATACACGCCGACGAACAAGGCACCCGAGGGCTCGACGGCCACCACGCTGTCCACGGACCGCCTGTGCGCCGAGGCGTGGCAGGCAGGTCGCGAGGACTTCCAGGGCTGGCTGAGCTCGTCCACGACGGTCGAACAGGCGATCGCGGACGGCCTCCCGCTCGTCAAGGTGGGCGACCCGGTCTACTCGGAGCCGTTGGGCGTCGCCTTCGACAAGAGCGGTCCCGATCCGACGAAGATGGTCGAGAAGGTCAACAAGGTCCTCGACGAGATGCGAGCCGACGGGACCCTCAAGGCCCTGTCCGAGAAGTGGTTCGGGCTCGACCTGACGGTCGACCCGTCGGGCTGATCGACAGCTTGATCCACGGTGACGGGAGCGTCCACGCTGGACGCTCCCGTCCTGCATATCCGGCGACGGGAGGAGACGCGTGACCGCCTCGACCGGCCCGATGGGCGCCCCCGCATCGGCGTCCCCCGAGCAACTGCACCCC
Source organism: uncultured Chloroflexia bacterium (assembly GCA_963697365.1). Classification (GTDB taxonomy): domain Bacteria; phylum Chloroflexota; class Limnocylindria; order Limnocylindrales; family CSP1-4; genus CAIXZV01. The sequence goes on along the minus strand of CAVONT010000011.1, from coordinate 132,036 downwards.
ATCGTGACGGCGATCGCGGACCAGCGGCGCCAGCAGCGGACGAGGTTCCGCATCATCTTCGTGCTGACCTGGCTCGTCCTCGTCGGCGGCCTGATCGGCTCGCTCGTGGTCGCCGACAAGATCGACTTCGCGTTCATCGGCGAGTGGGGCCTGTACATCCTCGGCGGGATCACCACCACCATCTTCGTGGCGGTGTTCTCGATCGTGATCGCGATCTCGTTCGCCGTCGTCGGCGCACTCGGCAGGCTGAGCAGCAACGCAGTCGTGTACGCGATTGCAACGCTGTACGTGTCCCTGGTCCGTGGGACGCCGCTGCTGGTCCAGATCTTCTTCATCTACCTCGCCCTGCCGCAGATCATTCCCGGTGTCAGCGCGGTGCCGGCCATCGCGCTGGGCATCTTCGCCCTCGCGTTCAACTACGGCGCCTACATGACGGAGACGTTCCGGGCCGGCATCCAGGCCGTGCCCCGCGGCCAGACCGAGGCCGCCCAGGCGCTGGGCATGCCGGCGCGCACGAGGATGCGGCGGATCATCCTCCCCCAGGCGATCCGCATCATCACCCCGGCGATCGCCAACGAGTTCATCTCCATGATCAAGGACTCGTCGCTGGTGTCCGTGATCGCGGTGCCGGAGCTGCTGTGGCGGGCCCAGCGGGTCGGGCAGTCCAACTTCCGGACGCTCGAGACGCTGATCATCGCCGCGGCCATCTACTGGAGTCTCACGATCGTGCTGTCCATCGTCCAGGATCGCCTGGAGAAGCGGATGGCCGAGAGCGACCGGCGGATCTGAGGAGGCCGAGATGACGAGTCCCATCGACACCAAGGCCCCCGACGACCTGCACGACCCGTACGCGCGGCCGGGCGCCCTCACGCCTGCTGGCGCCACGCCGATCGTGCGCGCCCTCGGCGTGCACAAGTACTTCGGCGAGAACCACGTCCTCCGTGGCGCGACCCTCGAGGTCTATCCGCGCGAGACGATCTGCCTCATCGGCCGGTCCGGCTCGGGCAAGTCCACCCTCCTGCGCTGCATCAACTTCCTCGAGGAGCCCACGATGGGCTCGATCGAGGTGGACGGCTTCCGGTTGGACGCGGCGCCCCTCAGCTCCCGCGACCGCACGCACCGTGAGCACATCCGCCAGATGCGGCTTCGGGCGCAGATGGTCTTCCAGGAGTTCAACCTCTTCCCGCACCTCAAGGTCATCGACAACCTGATCGAGGGCCCGGTGCGCGTGAAGGGGATGAAGAAGGACGAGGCGGTCGCGATCGCCGAGAAGTACCTCGAGAAGGTCGGCCTCTCCGAGAAGCGCGACGAGTACCCGGCCCGCCTGTCGGGTGGCCAGAAGCAGCGCGTGGCGATCGCCCGGGCGCTGACGATGGAGCCCAAGGTCCTCCTGTTCGACGAGCCGACGTCCGCGCTGGACCCGACGCTCGTCGGCGAGGTCATCAACGTCATGGAGGAGCTCGCCCACGAGGGCGCCACGATGATCGTGGTCACCCACGAGATGGCCTTCGCCCGGGAAGCCGCGGACCGCGTCTACTTCATCGAGGAAGGCGTCTTCCTGGAGGTCGGCCTGCCCGAGCAGGTGATCGACAACCCGCAGGATCCGCGCACTCGGGACTTCCTCGCCCGCACGCTGGGCGAGGCGCACGTCCACCAGGGCGGCCAGGTGCACGTCCCCGACGAGGACCTGCACCTCCACGCCGACGAGGGGCCCGCGCACGGCCACGGTCACGACGAGGTCGCGGACCGCCCGTTTGGCGCGCTCACGGACATGGGGCACATCGAGGGTCGCGACCACCTCTGACGCCGGCCATCCGGCCGCGTATCATCGCGGCCATGGCCTCCCTGACCCGCGCCGACGTCGAGCACGTCGCCTACCTTGCCCGCCTCGGGCTGACGCGACGACGAGCTCGCCCGCCTCGAGGGCCAGCTCAACCACATCCTCGAGCAGTTCGCGAAGCTCGCCGAGCTGGACACGGACGCGATTCCGCCGACGGCCCAGGTGATCGAGCTCGAGAACATCCTGCGCGACGACGTGGCCCGGCCGTCGCTGCCGGTGGACGCCGTCATGGCCAATGCCCCCGAACGCGACGGCGACTTCTTCGTCGTCCCGGCGATCCTGGGCGGGGAGTAGGCCGTCGCCGATGACCGACCTCACGACCCTCCCGGTCCACGAGCTGGCCGCCCGCCTGCGCTCCGGCGAGGTGTCAGCCCGCGAGATGACCGTCGCGCACCTCGAGCGCGCCCACCGGCACGGACCACGGCCTCCACGCCTGGCTCGCGCTCGACGACGAGCGTGCCCTGGCCGATGCCGACGCCGCCGACGCCCGCCTTGCCGCCGCGCGCGCCGATGGGCCTGCCGCGGTCGATGCGCTGCATCCGCTGCTGGGGATCCCGGTCGGTCTCAAGGACCTCGTCTCGGTCAAGGGCGGCCAGTGCACCGCCGGCTCCCGCATCCTCGAGGGCTACCGCGCCCCGTACGACGCGCACATCACCGAGCGCCTGCGCGAGGCCGGCGCGGTGATCCTGGGCAAGACGAACATGGACGAGTTCGCGATGGGCTCGTCCACGGAGCACTCGGGCTACGGGCCGACGGCGAACCCGTGGGCGCTCGATCGCGTGCCGGGGGGATCGTCGGGCGGCTCTGCGGCGGCAGTGGCGGCGTACCAGGTGCCCGTCGCGATCGGGACGGACACCGGCGGGTCGATCCGGCAGCCTGCGTCCCACACCGGCATTGTCGGCATCAAGCCAACCTACGGGCGGGTCAGCCGGTACGGGATCGTGGCGTTCGCCTCCTCGCTGGACCAGGTGGGGCCGTTCGGGCGGGACGTCCGTGATGCGGCCGCTCTGCTCCACGCCGTGGCGGGACGGGATGCGCGGGACTCCACGTCGGCGCCGGTCCCGGTCCCGGCCGACCTCGTCTCGCTGCCATCCTCGGACGACGAGGCGGCGGCGCACCTGCGGGGGAAGCGGTTCGGCCTGCCCCGCGAGTACTTCGTCGCCGGCATGGAGCCGCAGGTGGAGGCGCGGATCCGTGATGCGGCTGCGGCGCTCGAGGCGGCGGGCGCGACCGTCGAGGAGGTGAGCCTCCCGCACACGGACTACGGCCTCGCGACGTACTACATCGTCGCCCCGGCCGAGGCGTCGGCGAACCTGGCGCGCTACGACGGCGTCCGGTTCGGCCACTCCGTGCGCGGCGGGGAGGACTACCTCGCCAACTACCTCGCGACGCGCGGCGGCGGCTTCGGGCCCGAGGTCAAGCGCCGGATCATGCTCGGCACGTACGCACTGTCCACCGGCTACTACGACGCGTTCTACGTGAAGGCCCAGAAGGTCCGGACGCTCATCAAGCGCGACTTCGACCTGCTTTGGGAGGCGGGGTACGACGCCCTGGTCGCCCCGACATCGCCGCAGGCTGCCTGGCCGTTCGGCGCGAAGATGGACGACCCGGTGCAGATGTACCTGGCCGATGCCTGCACGCTGCCGGTGAACATGGCCGGGCTCCCCGGGCATGTCCATACCGTGTGGCCTCGCCGACGGCCTTCCCGTCGGACTGCAGCTGATCGGCGCGCCCTGGTCCGAGGGCGGGCTGGTCCGGCTTGCGCGCGGCTACGAGGGGGTCACGGCCGGCGCCGCGTGGCGCTCTGTGCAGCCGCATGCGCTGGCACAGCTGGAGGATCCATCGATCTCCACGCCGGCGGAGCGGGCTGCGGCCGCGCGAGCCTGACGCGACATCACGGTCCCCGACGGCGCTACCAGAAGGGCTCGAGCGAGCCGTCCGGCCACAGGACGATCGTCCCGCCGCCGCGGCTCTGCTCGCCCGTGACCTCTGCGGTCCAGCAACCGGTCGCCCTCGACAGGTCTCCCAGGAAATTGGATTGTGCCCAGCGTACGCACTCCACTGGCTTGAGCACGACCAGCGTGATCGGCCCGGTCGCGGTGAGGTTCATCTCCGAGATCGCGATGCGCGCCAGTTGCTGGCACAGCTCTGGTGCCGCCCCGTCGCAGTCGAGCTGGCTGGCGGGCAGAAGCGACACCACCGGTTCGCACGCGCCAAGCGCCAGCGTCGTCGCAACCGTGAGGAGCGCTGCCCGTCGCCGCATGGGCGGATCGTGCCGCTCCCGCCCACGGCTGTCACCTGCCAGCCGGCCCGCCGCCGCGCGACCCACGGGCGGCGCCCCGGGCTGTCCGACCCGGCGCGCCGTGGCGTACGCTTCGGCCATGACGAACGACGCCTTCCCCGCTCGTGCCCCGCTTGCCGAGCGTGCCCTCTCCCAGCGCGTCAACGCGGTACCCCCGTCGGGCATCCGGCGCTTCTTCGACATCGCGGCAACGATGGACAACGTCATCAGCCTCGGTGTGGGAGAGCCGGATTTCGACACTCCCCGGCAGATCGTCGAGGCGGGCGTCGAGAGCCTCCGCGAGGGCCGCACGCACTACACGTCCAACTACGGGACGGTCGAGCTGCGCCGCGCACTCTCGGACCACCTCCACCGCCTGTACGGCGTCCGCTACGACCCGGCCAAGGAGATTCTGATCACCGTCGGGGCCTCGGAGGCCGTCGACCTGGCCCTCCGTGCGACGTGCGATCCGGGCGACGAGGTCATCCTCCACGAGCCCTCCTACGTCGCCTACGTTCCGGCGGTCGTGTTCGCAGGCGGCACCGTCGTCCACGTGGCGACGTCCTTCGACCACGACTTCGCGCTGGATCCGGCCGCCGTCGAAGCAGCGATCACGCCGCGGACGAAGGCCCTGTTCCTGGGCTACCCGGCCAACCCGACCGGTGCCGTCCTCGACGACGACGTCCAGGACGAGCTGGCCCGGATCGCAGAGCGCCACGACCTGCTCGTCTACAGCGACGAGATCTACGACCGGCTCGCCTATGGAACGTATCGCCACCGCGCGTTCTCGTCCCTGCCCGGGCATGTTCGAGCGCACGATCCTGATGGGCGGCTTCTCGAAGGCCTACGCGATGACCGGCTGGCGCGTGGGGTGGCTGTGCGCTCCGTCCCACCTGCTCGAGGGCATCGTCAAGGTGCACCAGTACGGGATCATGTCGGCCCCGACCGTCGCCCAGGACGCCGCGCTGGTCGCGCTCACGGAGGGCGAGGCCGACGTCGAGGCCATGCGCGCCGAGTACGACCACCGCCGGCGCCTCCTTGTGGATGGCCTGAACCGCCTGGGGCTGCCGACGTTCGAGCCGCGCGGCGCGTTCTACGCCTTCCCGGACATCACCTCCACGGGGATGACCTCCGAGGAGTTCGTGGAGCGGCTGATCCAGGAGGAGGCCGTCGCCTGTGTGCCCGGCAACGCCTTCGGACCGTCGGGCGAGGGCCATGTGCGGATGTGCTACGCGACGGCGTACGAGAAGCTCGTAGAGGCGCTGGACCGGATCGGCAGCTTCGTGGAGCGCTACCGCTACTGAGACCGGCACGGGAGGGCCTTGCGGGTCCGCCAGCCGGATTGATCACGCCCGCGGGACTGGTGACGCCCGGTGGATTGGTGACGCCCGGCCCTTCCCGCCCTGGACCGGCCGCGCGCACCCTGCGATCCTGCGGACCGGCGACCGTCGGCCCCGGGTCGAATCGAGGTGCCCAGTGACCCGAGCGCTCGTCGTCCACCACGACATCGATCTCGCCGACCAGGAGGTCGAGTCGCTGCGGCGGCTCGGCTACCAGGTGGAGCAGTGCAGCGGCCCGACGGCCAACTCCTGCCCGATCCTCGCGGGAGGAACATGCCGCCTGGCCGCCGAATCGGACGTCCTCGTCTACGACGCCTGGGCCAGCGGCGACCTCGACGGCTCCGAGGAGCTCATCCTCGGCCTGCGCCATGCCCATCCGACCGTGCCGATCGTGCTCACCTTCCCGGGCATCGGGCTGTCGAACATGGAGGACGACCCGCCCCACGGGGTGGTGCCGCTGTACGGCCAGCCGACCGGTGCCCGCCTCCACGAGGCGATCCAGCAGGCGCTGGCCCAGCTCCCGCCCGCCGAGGACTGAGACCAGGTGCATGAATGTTGCGGCCCTTGACTTCGTTGGGCGAGGTGCCAGCGTCGAGCCCGACTGGAGGGACCCAGTATCTGGGTCCTCGTACCGTTCGCGCTCCTCGCGGCCCTGCTCGTCGTCGGGTGCAGCGTGCTCGTGCCTCCGCTGGCCTCGCGCGACCCGGACGAGGTGCTCCACGTTGAGAACCGAGGCGGTCCTGATCTCGTGCTCGTCGTGGGCTCGACACCCATCGAGGTCCCCTGCGGAGCCACCTTCTCTTTGATGCCCGGCGACGGCCGCCTGCCCGGCCTCCCCTGGACGCTGGAGGTCCGCATGGCCAGCAGCGGCGAAGTGGTCCTGGTAGAACAGGTGACTGAGCTGCCACGCTACTTCCTCCAGCTGGACAGCGACCCGCCCGGGCTGGGCGACACCGTCGCCCTTGGCCCCTCCATTACCTGTCCGCCCACGCCGTGACGGCGAGTCGCGGCGGGTCCGCCCGCTGCCTCGCGAACAGGTAGCCGAGTGCGGCCACTTCGAGCCAGGCGTGGGCCACTGTCGGGCGTGCCCTCGTCACACCGGGACGGCCGCCGCCAGCATCCGAGGCGCGCGAAGGCCTGTTCGACCCGATAGAGCGTTGCGATGGGGGTCAAGCCAGTCGTTCTCTTCGGCGGGGCCTTGATGTCGAGCCTGATGCCCTTCTTGGCCGTCATCGGTGCCGAGGCCGCGGTAGCCCCGGTCGGCGAGAGAGGCATCCCACCCCTGTGTTCGGGTTCCCCTCCCCGCCCTCCTGATGCGCGCTGGGCGTGCGAACCGTCGGGCGCGATGCCGTTCCTGCGCGCTGGGCGCCCATGAACTGGGGTCCGGGGCTCTCAGAGGCGCGTTCCTGCACGGTGGGCGTGCAGGAATCGCAGGGCACCCGCCCGTACGCACGCTGGCCGCGCATTCGGGCCGGAGTCGGGTGCTTGGGACGGAGGCGGCCGAGCCAGCACAGACGTTGGAATGCGTACGTCGATGACGACCGCTCTTGACGGTGCCGATCGCGGGCCGGCACCGCCCGTCGTATGCGAAACTCACCGGCGATGTACGCGGGCGGGTGTCTGGAGGTGACGGGTTGACGGCGACGGCGGACAGGGTCGCCGCGATCCTCGAGCGCTACGAGGCGGTCATCGGGATCGAGATCCACACCCAGCTGCGCACGCGGAGCAAGATGTTCTGCGGCTGCTCCACGGAGTACGACGGAGCCGCGCCGAACACCCACTGCTGCCCCGTCTGCCTCGGCTTGCCGGGTGCGCTGCCCGTGATCAACCGCCAGGCCGTGGAGTTCGTGATCGCGACCGGGCTGGCCATCGAGGCCGCCATCCCCGAGCGGACCCAGTGGGAGCGCAAGAACTACTTCTACCCGGATCTCCCCAAGGGCTACCAGATCAGCCAGTACGCGATCCCGCTCGCGGCGTACGGACGCCTGGCGGTCGCCACCTCGGACGGGCCGTTCACGATCGACATCCGCCGCGCCCACCTCGAGGAGGACACGGCCAAGCTCGATCCACGGCGAGTCGACCGGCGCCGCCATCGCCGCGGACCACGCCTGGTGGACTTCAACCGGTCCGGCGCGCCGCTCATGGAGATCGTGACCGAGGCCTGCATCCGCACCGCCGAGCAGGCCCGCCGCTATGCCGAGGAGCTGCAGCTGCTGCTCCGGGCGATCGGTGCGTCCGATGCCGACATGGAGCGCGGCCAGATGCGCGTCGAGGCGAACGTGTCGCTGCGGCCGCGCGGCACGGAGCCGTTCGGGACGCGGGTCGAGGTCAAGAACATGAACTCGTTCCGGGCGGTGGAGCGGGCGATCGCGTACGAGATCGGGCGCCAGGGAGCGGCGCTCGACGGCGGGACGCCGCTGGTGATGGAGACGCGGGGCTGGGACGACGGGCGCCAGGCGACCTACCGCATGCGCTCGAAGGAGACCTCCGAGGACTACCGCTACTTCCCGGAGCCGGACCTGCCGCCGCTGGCGGTGGACACGGCGTGGATCGAGCGGGTGCGGGCGGCGCTGCCGGAGCTGCCGGCGGCTCGCCGGGCGCGGTACGAAGGCCTCGGCCTGTCGGCCTACGACGCCGCCGTCCTGGTCGCCGACCCGGGCATGGCGACGGCCTTCGAGGCGATCCTCGGCGCCGGAACCGTCCCGGCCAAGGAGGTCGCGAACTTCGTGACCGGCGCGCAGGCCAGGATCGCCAAGGAGTCCGGCTACAACGGCACGGGTACGGCCGGCGCCTCGCGGCCGGCGGACATCGCCGCGCTCCTGGGCGCGATCGTCGAGGGCCGCATCTCCCGTCCGGCGGGCCGCGACCTGCTCGCCCGCCATCTCGCCGACGGCACCCCGGCAGTGGAGCTGCTCGCGGCTGCCGGTCCCGGACCCATCCTGGACGACGCCGCGCTGCTCGAGCATGTCGATGCCGTGATCGCGGCCAATCCGAAGGCGGTCGACGACTTCCGGGCCGGCAAGCCGGTGGCCGGGTTCCTCGTCGGCCAGGTCATGAAGCGCACCGGCGGTGCGGCCGACGCGGCGAAGGTGACCGCGCTCGTCCGGTCCCGCCTCGAGGGAGAGGGCTGAACCATGGGCATCGCCAGCCTCGCGTTGATCGTCCTCGGCATCGTGCTGATCGTCGTCGGCGTCCAGCGGGCACGCGGCCCGTACCGGCGCCTGCAAGTGCTCAAGGAGGAGGACGCGAACATCGCGCGTTACGAGGCGTGGCGCGGGGGCTCGCGGCCGGACGGGAAGACGGGTGCCTCGGTGGCGATGGACGTGCTCAAGCGCCAGGTGCAGATGGCGGGCCTGGTGGTGGTCGCGGGCTTCGTCGCGGTGGCAGCGGGCTTCGTGATCGGGTAGGCGGTGGATCCCGCCTTCATCGCGTTCGCGGGCGTCGCCGCGCTCCTCACGCTCTCGCCGGGGCCGGACATGGCCGTCATGCTGCGCAATGTGCTGCGCGGCGGCCAGGCGGTGGTCGTGCCGACGGCACTGGGCACGTGCGCAGGCCTGCTCGCGTGGGGCGCGGCCTCCTCGCTTGGGATCGCAGCGCTGATGGCGGCATCCGCGGAGCTGTTCCTCGCGCTGCGCCTGGCGGGCGCCGTCTACCTGGTCTACCTCGGCGTGACGGCGTTCCGGGCAGCCCTCGCGGGCGACCCGCGCGCGGCGTCCCCGGCGCCAGAGCGCGAGCCGATGACCCGCTGGGCGGCCTTCCGGACCGGGCTGTTCACGAACCTGCTCAATCCCAAGATCGGCGTGTTCTACGCGACGCTCCTGCCGCAGTTCATCCCGCCCGGCGCGCCGCCCCTCCTCGCATCGGTGGCGCTCGCGGGCATCCACGCGGCCGAGAACATCGTGTGGCTGACGCTGTATGGCTGGCTGCTCGCACGGTTCGGGGACCGCATCCTGCGCGGCCGCGGCCGTCAGCTGCTCGAGGGACTCACCGGGTCCGTACTGGTGCTCCTGGGCGTGGGCGTGGCGGTCGAGGCGCTCACCGAGGGCTGATAGGCCGGGACCGGGCCTGGCCGGACAGCGCCGCCTCGTCGGCCTGGCGGAGCGTTGCGGCCGCCTCCTCGCCGTATGCGTCGTCCGGGAGCGGCCGGCGCCAGCGCGTCGCCTCGGCGCCCGCGGCCTTGCCCGCTGGCGACCGCTGCCAGGAGGTCGCCACCGGTCATGCCCCAGGCATCGAGGAAGGCCGCGACGAACGCGTCGCCACAGCCCACCGTCGTGCCCGCCACCGGAACGGCGTCGACGGGGATGAACCGGTCCACGCCGCCGGGCCGGCCGTCGGCCGCCAGGACGCCCTGCGAGCCGAACGTCACGATGACCAGCCTGCCGAGCGTGCGCGCCACGTCGACGATGCCCCGGACGGTGGTGTCCTCCGGTGCTGCCTGGCCAGCCGACGAACCCGACATCCACCGCTCGCATGGTCGCCGCGAACCGCTCCACGGTGTAGTGGCGGAAGCCGAGGAAGTCCGCGCTCACCTCGAGGTGTCCGAGGCGGTCCTCCTGGTGCAGGCGGTCCAGCTCGCGGACGGCGCCCTCCACCAGGACGACGTGGAGGCGGCCGGCGGCCTCGATCATCGCCTCCTCGCCGGGCGTGCTGCGGTAGGCGGCCCAGACGCCTTCGACGAAGTTGTCCATGTAGGGCTGGAGGTCGGGCTGGATGACGATGTCGATGGAGGCCGAGGTGCCCGGGCCCACCAGGTCCGGCGTGACCGGCAGGCGGTGCCGGGCAAGGAAGGCCGCGAACACCTTGGGCCGGTCGTCGCCGACGCGGGTGAGCAGCCGCCACGGTCGTCCGGCGCAGCCAAGGTGCCACGCCATGTTGAGGGCGCCGCCGCCAGGCAGGACAAGGTCGCGCCCGACGTAGATGTCGAGGCTCGCGGGGCCGAGGAGCAGGCGGCGATCCGTGTCCGCGGCTGTGCGCGTCTCCATATGGGCCTGGACCTAGAGGCCGGCCAGGGGGCTGGACGCCTCGTCCGGGCCCAGGGCCAGGAACCGGTCGTAGCGGACCTCGATGATCTTCGAGGTCTGCCAGAACGCCTCGACCGAGAGGTGGCCGCAGCCCTCGCGGTGGTACCACTCGGTGCGGTCGGGGATGGTGGTGATCAGGGCCGGGTCGTGGACCGGCACGACGGCGGGGTTGAGCAGGTAGCCGGGCGAGCCCGGTTCGCGGATCTGCAGCAGGAGCCTGCCGCGGAAGCCGCGGGCTCGCGGCACCCGGTGGGTGATGCCCGTATGGGCATCATGGAGGTCGGCGTCGCCCGGCTCGGTCCCCGTCACCCACGGCCAGGCGGGATCGTCCACGAGCTCCGCGATCACCCGCCGGACGCTGATGTCCTGGTAGTGGTTCTGGACGGTGTGCGGCTGGACGTAGGCGGTGTCGTGGACGTTCTCGACGCGGTCGTCGTACACGTTGCCACACGCTTCGACGAGGAAGCGCACGAGCTCGGGCCGGTCGCGCAGGAAGACGCGGTAGGCCTGCTCGTACTCGTTGATCGCCTCGTCGAAGCCCACGATCCTCCCGCGCACGATGTGTGCCTCGCGCCACCCGTCAGCGCCGAAGCGCTCGTCGAGGATGGCTCCGCGGCGGTGCTTGGCGTCGCCCGCGAAGCCGGGGAGCCCAGCCGGGATCCAGGTCGCCTCGAGGCCCGCGGCGGCCGCCGCCGGGAGGTTCGTCCACCACGCGTTGTCGTCCATGGATGCGAAGGGTACGGCGCCCAAGTCCCGGGTGAGTGGCGCGTTGCACACTTCCTCGCGGCGCGTCCGCCACGCGACCCTGCTGGAGGGCGACCATGGGCGAGACGAAGCTGCAACGGGAGGCTCGGTGGCGCGCGGTGGAGGTGCGGCGCTCGGTCGGCACATCGATCCGGCGGGCCCGCGAGGACGCCGGATTGTCCCGTGCGGCCGTCGCCGCCGCCGCGGGGATCGACCGGACGTACATCCACCGGATCGAGCAGGCGACAAGTGGCGTGTCTGTCGAGGTGCTGAGCACGGTGGCTGCGGTCCTCGGCGCGGAGATCGGCATCTCGTTCAACGCGCTGACCGGGCCGGCGATCCACGACCGGACGCAGGCACCCATGGAGGAGGCGCTCCTGCGTGTCGTCCATCGGCGATGGGTTCCGACCCTCGAGGTCCGGGTCTCGACGCCGTCTCGCGGGGTGATCGACCTCGTGCTCGATGACGAACCTGCCGACACGCTGGTGGCCGCGGAGTTCCAGGGCCAGCTGCGCCGCCTGGAGCAGCAGATCCGGTGGCACCGCGAGAAGCAGGAGGCGCTCCCGTCGTCCGAGCTGTGGCGTTTCGCGCGGAACGGCGGGACGCGCCAGCTCACGACGTCGAGGATGCTCGTGCTGCGTTCGACACGGGCCCTGCGCGACCTCGCCGCGACGTACGAGTTGACGTTTCGGGCGGCGTACCCGGCACGCTGCGCCGATGCCGTGGCATCGCTCGTGGGGGATATGCCCTGGCCCGGACCGGCAATCGTCTGGATGCGCCTGGATGGCGGGCAGGCCGAGCTTCTCGACCGGCCGCCACGAGGCGTCCGGCTTGGTCGCTGAACGCGGCGTCACGTCGGTCGTCGCGGTCTCGTCGGTCGTTGCCGGTCTTCCGTCGGGCCGGGACTGGGAGTCCCGCTTTCCGGGCATTCGTCCCAGGAACAGGACGCCCGTTCACCGTGGGTGCGCCCAGGCGGGACTGGCAGTCCCGATTCCCGGGTGGAGGACGGTGCCGGAGGCGGTTCCCGCGCGAAGGCGGCCCGAAACGGGACTGGCAGTCCCGCGCCGTAGAAACGCCGCGCGCTCAGGACCGCAGGCCGCGCTGCGCAGGACTGCGCGCGAGTCGACACGCCGAGGGGCGCTGCACCCGTGCCGCGGGTGCCGGATAGACTCACGGCCACCCCAGGCACGAGAAGGAGGCACGACCCGCATGACGCGCGAACGGACGGACGGACAGGGTTTCGCGACGCGCGCGATCCACGCGGGCGAGCGCCCCGACCCCACGACGCACGCGCACAACACGCCGATCTACGCCACGGCCACGTTCGCCTTCGACTCGGCCGCGGAAAAGGAGGAGGCCGTCGATCGCGCCCTCGCATGGGAGCCGGGCCAGTACTTCTACTCGCGCACCTCGAACCCGACGAACCGGGCGCTCGAGGAGAAGGTCGCGAGCCTCGAAGGCGCCGAGGACTGTGTCGTCGCCGCATCCGGCATGGCCAGCGTCGCGGCCACGCTCTTCGCGCACCTCGAGGCCGGCGATCACCTCCTCATCGGCGACGAGGTCTTCGCCATCACCAAGGTGCTCTGGGAGGAGGACCTCCCGCGCCGCCAGATCGACGTGACCACGGTCGACATGTGCGACCTCGCCGCCGTCGAGGCCGCCATCCGCCCGGACACGAGGATGGTCTTCCTCGAGACCTCGACGAACCCGCGCCTGCGCATGCCCGACATCACGGCAGTCGCGGAGATCGCCCACCGCCACGGCGCACTGCTGGTCGCGGACAACACGTTCCTGGGACCCGCGCTGCTGCGTCCCCTCGAGCACGGCGCCGACCTCGTCCTCCACGCCGCCACGAAGTACCTCTCCGGCCACGGCGACGCGGTCAGCGGCGTGGTCTCCGGACCCAAGGCGCTCATCGATCCCATCCGCAAGCAGACCGACACGTTCGGCCAGGCGGCGAGTCCCTTCAACAGCTTCCTCGTCCTGCGCGGCGTGCGGACGCTGCCACTCCGTTCCACGAAGGGCTCGGAGAATGCCCTGGGCCTCGCCCGGTATCTCGAGGCGAGCGACAAGGTCGAGTGGGTCCGCTATCCCGGGCTCGAGTCGCACCCGGACCACGGGCTGGCCACCAGCCTGCTGGGCAGCCGGTTCGGCGCGATGCTGACCTTCAAGCCGAACGGCGGCGTCGAGGGCATGGCCGCGTTCACCGACCACCTGCGCCTGTGCGACATCGGCGTGAGCCTGGGCGACGTGTTCACGCTCGTCTACCCCCGCCCCAAGGATGGCGGGATCATCCGGGTGAGCGTCGGATGCGAGGACGTGGACGATCTCGTCGAGGACTTCGCGCTGGGCCTGGCGCACGTCGGATAGGGGAGTGGCGTGACATCGGCCGACGCTCCCGGGGGCCCGTGGTTCCGCTAGGGTCAGAGAGGCGCACCGCGATTGGCACCTCACGCCAGCAGATCAGGGCGCGGGTCATCGTGGTCGCATTGCCGACGCTCGTGTGGCTGCTGCTCTCGGGGCCGGCGCCGGCCGGCTGATGCGCCGGTCGGAGACAGGGGTCAGGCCGATGCCCCCAGGGCGGCCGCCGCGGCCAGCGCCGCACCGATCGTGAGGTCCACCCGGCGTGTGACCTCCTCCTCCGGCGGGCGGAACCACTTGTTGTCGCCGAAGTCGCGCAGCTCGCCCACCAGGCCGCCCTCGGTCACGATCACGTCCGACACGGTCAGGATCGTTCCCGCGCGGACAGCCCGGCCCTTGCCGCGCTCGCGCATGGCCAGGAGGAAGACCGCGGCCGACTCCATCTCCACCGAGAGGTAGCCGCGGGCCGCCCACCGCCCGGCGCCGCCCGGGGCCGGGTCGTAGAACACGTCGCTGGTCACGATCGGGCCAACGTGGGTCGTGAGACCCGCGGCCTGGGACGCTGCGACGAGGGCGTTCACGACGTCGAAATCGGCCGTCGGGGCCGTCGCATCGCCGCCGCCCAGGATGTCGCTCATGCCGGTCGCGCCCGCAGCAGCCAGGGCGACCACCACATCGCCGATGTTGAGGGGCCGGAACCCGCCGGTGGTGCCAACGCGGATGAACGTGGTGACACCGAGGTTCAGCAGCTCCTCCATGACGATCGAGGTGGTGGGTGTGCCCATCATCGTCGTCTGGACGGAGACCGGGACGCCGCTGACGGTCCCGGTGTAGCCCAGCAGGCCACGGTGCGACGTGACGAGCCGGGCCGCCTCAAGGCCGCCGTCGAAGCGCTCGGCGATGCGGGTGGCGCGGTTCGGGTCGCCGGGGATGATGCAGACGGGCGCGTAGTCGCCGGGCTCGGCGTGGAGGTGGATCTGCGGCATCGGTGCTCCTGTGGAGATGGGGCCGGCGCGGCCGTCCGCTGCCGGCGTCAGGCCCAGTATCGGACGTGGACGGCCGCGCTGGGGACCGTGACGGCGAGCAGGTCCCGGGCGACCCCTTCATGGCCGACAGCGGCAGCGCGCCCCACCCCCAGCCAGGCCTGGGCGACCTCCGCGGCCGAGCCGCCAGCTGCCAGCAACCCTACCAGCGCGTCCTGGACGGGCCCGATGGTCGGGTTGAACGCGACGCTCTCGAGAACGGTCCCGGGCACCAGGCTTCCGTCGGCGAGGACCAGCACGCAGGCCGCCGGAGCGCCGCTGTACGGAGCGTGCGCTCGTCGCCCGGCCGCGACCAGCGCGGACGCGACCTCCCCGGGTGTGTCGGCCGGGGCCAGCCCGAGGTAGGGGAATGGCGCGTCGTCCGTCCCGGCAGGGGCCACGTCGAGATCAGCAGGCGCGAACGGCCAGGGGTAGAGGTCGGTCAGGCGCAGCCGCCGCCCGGCCGGATCGGCCAGGACGAGGTCGTCCGCGCCGTCCATCTCGGCCAGGACCTGGCGGCAGTGCGCGCACGGGCGGGCCTGGTCCGTGACGAGGGAGGTCAGGCGGGTCCCGCGCGCGCGGGCCAGCAGCGTGACGAACCCCTCGGCGTGGACGGTCTGCCAGATCGAGGCACCCGGCCACTCCACGTTCCCGCCCAGCAGCAGGTCGCCGTCGGCCGTCAGGGCGGCGGCGCCGACGTGGTACCCGGAGACCGGCGGCCGAGCGAGCGTCCGTGCCGTCGCCAGGGCGAGGACCGCCGCCTCCTCGGGATCAACGAGGTCGAAGGCGGCCATGAGCTGTGCGACGGCAGCCGACCCGACGACGGCCGCCGGGTGCCGGGGATCCCGCTGCCCTCCGGCCAGCACCTCGGCGAGGGCATCGCCGAACGCCGCGCCGCACCTGGCGAGCAGGCCGGCGTTCCGCGACGCGCGCCCCGGATCCGGCGGGAACGGGCCCGAGGGGGTCGTCATGCCCACCCTGTCCCCAGCAGCCGCTGGTGCTCCACCGCCGTGCAGCGATCCATGACAACGGACAGGCCTGCGTCGTGCGCGATCCGCGCCGCCTCGGCATTCGCGATGCCCTGCTGCAGCCACAGGCAGCCGCGCACCGACCGCGACCGCCTCCCGCGCATGCTCGACGCACTGGTCGGGCCTGCGGAACACGTCGACGATGTCCGACCGGTCCGGTGGCCGCGACGGCATCGGCCAGCGTCGGGTAGCAGCGGAGGCCGTCCACCTCGTCGGCGGCGGGCGACACGGGAACCACGTCATAGCCGTAGCTCGCGCAGCGACCGGAGCACGCCGTGCGACGGACGCCAGGGGCTGGCGCGACGCTCCGACGATCGCGATCCGCGGGCGCCCGGCCAGCAGCCGGCGGATCCCGTCCTCATCGAGGAGCGGCAGGGGAAAACGACCTTCGTGGACCTCGATCAGGGTCGCCACCCACTCCCGGTCCGCCCGGCCCGATCCCGCCATCCGCCGCCTCCTCGCCTCGCGGCCACCTTGCGCCTCAGACCGTATCCGTCGGTGCCAGCGACGACTACCATTGTCGCGTTACAGTACGACAGACCCGGTCCCACGCCGAAGGGTGCCCGGGATCATAGGAGGAGTCTCACCTTGCAGGTTTCCAAGCGGCTGTTCGCCCTCGGTGCGGCGTCGGCCATCATTCTTGCTGCGTGTGGCGGCGGCGCTGCCACTTCTGCTCCGGCCACCGAGGCGCCCGCGGCCACCGAGGCCCCGGCGGCGACCGAGGCGCCCGCGGCCACCGAGGCCCCGGCGGCGACCGAGGCGCCCGCGGCCACCGACTACAAGGCGTGCGTCGCGTTCGACAGCGGCGGCCTTGGCGACAAGGGCTTCAACGATCTCGCCAAGAAGGGTCTCGACGCCGCCAGCCGCGGCGGGCTTCCAGACCGCCTACAGCGAGGCCAAGGGCCTGGCTGACTTCGCACCCAACATCCAGCGCCTGATCGACGAGGGCTGCCAGACGATCATCACCGTCGGGTTCACCCAGTCCGACGCCACGATCGCCGCGACCCTCGCCAACCCGGACGTCAACTTCGGCCAGGTCGATGCGACCTGGAACGAGGCCGGGGCCGACTTCGAGATGGGCACGGCGGACGACATGCCGTTCCCGCCCAACTTCACCGGCCTGGACTTCCAGATCGATGAGGCCGCAACGCTCGCCGGCTACCTGTCGCGCCGGCGTCAGCAAGACCGGCAAGATCGGGACGTACGGCGGCGCACAGTTCCCGGGCGTGACGCGCTTCATGGACGGCATGTATGCCGGCATCAAGATCTACAACGAGAAGAACGGCACCGACGTCAAGCTCCTTGGCTGGGATGCCCCGACCCAGACCGGCACCTTCGTGGGCGGCACCAACCCGTGGGGCGACCCGGCCAAGGGCGAGCAGCTCGCGAAGCAGTTCATCGACCAGGGCGCGGACATCGTCCACCCGGTCGCCGGCGCGCACCGGCAACGGGACGATCAAGGCCATGCTCGCGGCCGGCAAGTGGGCCATCGGTGTCGACACCGACCAGGCGCTGTCCCTCCCCGAGTACAGCAAGGCGATCCTGACGTCCGCCGAGAAGGTCATCGACGTCGCGGTGCTCGAGACGATCAAGAAGAACGCCGGCGGCGACACGGGTGGCGAGAACTTCATCGGCACCCTCGCCAACAGGGCGTCCGCATGTCCCCGTACCACGATCTCGCGTCGATGGTTCCGCCGGAGCTCCAGGCCGAGATCGACCAGCTCCAGGCGGACATCGCCTCGGGCGCAGTCAAGGTGTCCGACTACCTCAAGTAGGCGGGCCACCTCACCGAGCAACCTCTGCCCGCCCGCCCTCGGTCCCCGAGGACGGGCGGGCTGCAGTATCTGGGTCGCACCACGAGGATGGGAGCCGTCGATGCGCCTCGAGCTCAAGGACATCACCAAGCGCTTCCCGGGCGTGCTCGCCAATGACAGGATCTCCATCTCCGCCGATCGCGGGGAGGTCCTCGGCCTGCTTGGCGAGAACGGTGCCGGCAAGAGCACCCTGATGAACATTCTGTCGGGCCTGTACAAGCCCGACTCGGGCGAGATCCTGATCGATGGGGCGCCTCGGATCTTCACGGACCCGCGGCAGGCGATCGACGCCGGCATTGGCATGGTCCACCAGCACTTCCAGCTGGTCCCCGTCTTCGACGTCGTCGAGGCGGTCGCCCTGGGCGCCGAGAGCGTGACTGGACCGTTCGGCACGTTCGACCGCAAGAGCGCACGGGCGCGGGTTGTCGAGCTCTCGCAGCAGTACAACCTCAATGTCAATCCCGACGCGAAGATCGAGGACCTCCCCGTCGGCGTGCGCCAGCGGGTCGAGATCCTCAAGGCGCTGTACCGGAAGAGCGACATCCTCGTGCTGGACGAGCCGTCAGCGGTCCTGACGCCGCTCGAGACCGAGGAGCTGTTCGAGATCATCCGCGGCCTGGCCGCGGCCGGCACGACGATCATCTTCATCACCCACAAGCTCAACGAAGTGCTCGAGGTCGCGGACAACATCACCGTGCTGCGCCGGGGGCGGGTCGCCGGTTCCGTCCATCCGAAGGACGCGACCCGCGAGATCCTCGCGAACCTCATGGTCGGGCGCGACGTCGAGCTCAAGGTCGTCAAGGGGCCGGCGTCGCCGGGCGAGGTGGTGCTCGCGGTCAAGGACCTCCATGTGCGCGACGACCGGGAGCACATGGCCGTCAGGGGCGTGAGCCTCGAGGTCCGGGCTGGGGAGATCGTCGCCCTCGCCGGCGTCCAGGGCAACGGCCAGACCGAGCTCGTCGAGGCGATCGTGGGCCTCCGGACGGTGGACTCCGGCCAGATCATCATCGACGGCGCCGACACCACCGCCTCGTCGCCGCGCCACGTGTCGGACCTCGGGGTGGCACACGTGCCGGAGGACCGGATGCGTGATGGCCTCATCGGCGCCATGACGGTGGCCGAGAACTTCATCCTCGACACCTATCACCGCGAGCCGTACAGCAAGCGCGGCAGCCTCAACGCCAAGGCCATTGCCGAGGGCGCCGAGCTGGCCGTCAAGAACTACGACGTCCGGACCCCGTCGATCGACACGTACGCCGGGTCGCTCTCCGGTGGCAACCAGCAGAAGGTCGTCGTCGCCCGCGAGTTCAGCCGGCCAGTCAAGCTGGTGGTCGCCGCGCAGCCGACCCGCGGTCTCGACGTCGGGTCCATCGAGTACATCCACAGGCGGATGGTGGAGCAGCGCGACGCGGGCGCCGCTGTCCTGATCGTGAGCACGGAGCTGGACGAGGTGCTGGCGGTTGGCGACCGGGTGGCCATCATGCTGGGAGGCAAGATCGTGGGCATCCTGGACGGCCCGGACGCCACCTACGAGAAGGTGGGCATGCTGATGGGTGGGGCCGGCGAATGACGCGCATCGGCAACGCCATCAGGCCCGCGCTCATCCCGATCCTGGCAGTCGTCACCGCGTTCATCGTCGGCTCCATCTTCATCCTGATCACCGACTTCGAGAACCTCGCGAGGCTGGGCAGCGATCCGGTGGGTGCGATCACGGGCGCGCTCGGGACCATCGGCAATGCCTACTACGCGATGGTCGTCGGAGCCTTCGGTGACCCGGCCCGCATCGCGGCGGCCCTGGCGGACCCGACGCCGAAGGCACTGGCCTCCGCTGTCCGGCCCATCACGGAGACGCTGGTCTCGGCAACCCCGCTCATCTTCTGCGGACTGGCGGTCGCGATCTCCTTCCGGAGTGGCGTGTTCAACATCGGTGTCGAGGGCCAGTTCGTCCTCGGCGCGTTCGGGGCCGCCGCGGCGGCGATCGCGATGAAGGACGTCCTGCCGGCCCCGCTCATCCTCCTTGTCGGGGTGCTCTTCGGCGTCCTCACCGGCGCCCTGTGGGGCTTCATCCCGGGCCTGCTGAAGGCCAAGACGGGTGCCCACGAGGTCATCACCACGATCATGCTGAACTACGTGGCTGCCGAGATCATCGTGTTCGGGCTGCGCTCGGAGTTCCTGCGCCAGGAGGGCAGCGGCCAGCCGATCTCGAAGAACCTCGCCGCCTTCGTCCGCATGCCGCAGATCCTCGAGCTGCCCGCCATCCGCCTCCACTGGGGGTTCGTGGTCGCGATCCTGATGGCCGTCGTCGTCTCGTGGTTCCTGTTCAAGACCACCAAGGGCTACGAGCTCCGATCCGCGGGTTTCAACATGCACGCGGCGCGCTACGCGGGCATGAGCGCGTCCGGTTCGATCATCCTCGCCATGACACTGTCGGGTGCGCTGGCGGGCCTGGGCGGCTCGATGGAGGTGATGGGCACCGTGTCCCAGATGTCGGGCAACATCAGCTCGGGCTACGGCTTCAATGCCATCGCGCTCGCGCTGCTGGCCGGCAACCGGCCAGCCGGCATCGTGGCGGCCGCCCTGTTGTTCGGGGCCTTACGGACCGGCGGTGCGCTGATGCAGGTCAAGACGGGCATCCCATTGGACCTGCTGTTCTTCATCCAGGCGCTGGTCATCATGTTCGTGGCGGCACCCGGGCTCGTCAGGGTCCTGTACCGCTTTGACCGCACCCGCATGCCGGGTGCCGACAAGTCCGCGGCGGAAGGGGGTGCGGCATGACCGCAGCCAGCCCGACCCTGCGACGAGTCGACCATCGAGGTCAGCGCTGCCGAACGGAAGGCCCTTCGCGCTGCCCGCCTGCGAGGTGCCGCCCTGGCCGTGCTCGGGCTGTTCGCCCTGCAGTTGTCCCTCAGCACGCTCAACACGCCCGCCGTCTTCACCTTCTGGATCGACAAGCAGGGTGGATCCGCCGCGACGATCTCGACGACCGTCGGGCTGCTGTGGATCCTCGCAGGCGTGGTGACCGGCGTCACCGGCATCGTGCAGCTCGTGCGGGGCCCGTCATTCCGATGGCGGCGGATGCTGCTGGTGATCCTGCCCCTCTGGATCATTGCCACCCTCGCGGCGCTGCTGGTCGACAAGCCGGCCAACATGACGGGCGTGCTCGTCCGGGACGCTCACCCTCGCGGCCCCGATCTCGCTCGGCGCGTTCGCCGGCATCATCTCCGAGCGCAGCGGCATGTCCAACATCGCGATCGAGGGCAAGTTCCTCATCGGCGCCTGCGTGGCGTCCGTGGCGGCGAGCACGGCGATGCTCGTGGGCGGCGAGGGAGCCAACCCGACCGTCGCAGTCCTCATCGGGATCGTCTCGGCGGCCATCGCCGGGGCGCTCGTGAGCCTGCTGCTCGCCTGGCTCGGCATCCGCTGGAAGGTCGACCAGATCATCGCCGGCATCGTCATCAACATCGGTGCCCTCGGGATCACCAACTTCCTCTACCTGCGCGTGCTCCAGAGCAACACGCAGTTCAACACGCCGCCAACGATCGAATCCATCAAGTTCCCGGTGCTCTCGGAGCTGCCGGTGATCGGGCCCATCCTGTTCTCGAGCGGTCCGTACCTGTACTTCACCCTGATCGTCATGATCGCCTTCGCCTACATGCTGTACCGGACCCGGTGGGGTCTGCGGCTGCGCGCCTCCGGCGAGAAGCCGTCCGCGGCCGGGACCGTGGGCATCGACGTGATCAAGATCCGGTACCGGGCGATGCTCATCGCAGGGCTGATGGCGGGCATCGCGGGCTCGTCGCTGAGCCTCGCCTCGGCAGGCAGCTTCCAGATGAACATGAGCGCAGGACGCGGCTTCATCGCTCTTGCGGCGGTCATCTTCGGCGCCTGGAACCCCATCTTCGCCTTCGGGGCGGCCATGGTGTTCGGCTTTGCGGACTCCGCGCAGGCGCTCCTGTCCATCCTCGGCGTGGACGTTCCGCCCCAGCTGCTCAACAGCCTCCCGTACATCACGACGATCATCGTCGTGGCGGGCGTCGTCGGGCGGGTGCGCGGTCCGGCGGCGGCCGGCCAGCCGTACGACCAGGGCTAGGGGTGAGCGCGGGCTACAACGTGGAGGAGTGGGGACCGGTCCATGCGGTCCCCACCTACCACAAGGCCGGCGCCGGCGAGCGGACGGCGCCGTTCGGCACGCCCGAGCGTCCGCTTCCGCTCATCATCGACAGCGACCCGGGGCTCGATGACGCCCTTGCCATCGGACTGGCCTGCGCGAGCCCGGAGCTCCGGCTGCTCGCGGTGACCACGGTCGGGGGCAACGCCGACGTCACACGCTGCACCGAGAACGCCCTGCGCCTGCTCCACGTGTTCGGGCGTGACGACGTGCCGGTCGCCGAGGGAGCTGCCGGTGCCCTGCTGGGCTCGGTGGTGCGGGCCACCGAGGTGCACGGCGAGAGCGGGATCGGTGACACGGTGCTACCGGTCTCGCCGAACCAGGCACTCCCCGAGGGGGCGGTCGCGCTCATGGCCCGGCTCCTCGAGGCGTCACCGGAGCCCGTGGCCATCGCGCCGATCGGGCCCCTCACGAACGTGGCGCTCCTGCTCCGCCTGTACCCGCAGCTTGCGGCGAAGATCGCCCACGTCTGCCTCATGGGCGGCTCGATCGGGGAGGGGAACACCACGGCCTCGGCCGAGTTCAACGTGATCGCGGATCCGGAGGCGGCCGACGTTGTGTTCCGGTCCGGCGTCCCGATCACGATGATCGGCCTCGACGTCACCCACCAGGCCCTCCTGGACCGCACGGCCGCGCTCGCGCTGCGCGAGACGGGCACCCGGTCGGGTGCGGTCGCCGCGGAGCTGACCGACTACGCGCTCGACAGGAACCTGGAGTGGTCGGGGGCCACGACGTCCGCCATCCACGACGCCGTGGCTATCGCCCACCTGGTGGTGCCGGACCTGGTCGCCGTGGCGCCGTACCACGTCCGGGTGGACACGACGAACGGCCCCGCCCGCGGGCGGACCGTGTGCGACGGACTGCCGTACCGCCTCCGCCGCGACGGGCGCACGCCCAACGCCGACGTGGGCATCGTCGATCGACCGGGGCCGCTTCGAGCGGCTGCTCATCGACGCCTTTGCGAGGCTCCCATGACCCCTGGCACCCCGATCCCCGTCATCGTCGACTGCGATCCCGGCCACGACGACGCCCTGGCCATCACGCTCGCTCTCGCCCGGCCGGAGCTCCAGGTCCTCGGCATCACGACCGTCGGCGGCAACGCCACGCTCGAGAACACCACCCGCAACGCGCTGCGGATTCTCGCCCTGCTCGGCCGGACCGATGTGCCTGTGGCCGCCGGGTCCCCGGACCCGCTCGTCCGTCCCCTGCAGACGGCCACGGCCGTGCACGGCGTGAGCGGCCTGGACGGCGCGGACCTGCCCGAGCCGGAGAGCGCCCCGCGCCCCGAGGGAGCCCTGGAGTTCCTGCGGGCCACCCTCGATGCGTCGCCGGGTCCGGTCACCCTCATCCCGGTGGGCCCGCTGACCAACATCGCGCGGCTCCTGCGCACCTACCCGGGGATCGCTCCGAAGATCGGGCAGATCAGCCTGATGGGCGGCGGCATGGTCCACGGCAACTGGACGCCGGCGGCGGAGTTCAACATCTGGGTGGACCCGGAGGCGGCGCGGATCGTGTTCCGCAGCGGCCTGCCGATCACCATGCACGGCCTGGACGTGACCCACAAGGCGCTCTTCGGCTTCCCTGAGATCGAGCGGCTTGACGCCATCGGGACCCGTGTGGGGACCGTGTTCGCGGACCTGATGCGCTTCTTCGTGCGGTTCCACCTCGAGCATTACGGCGTGGCCGACACGCCGATCCATGACGCGGTGGCCGTGGCCCACGTCGCCCTGCCGGGCATCGTCACCACGGAGCCGCACCACGTCGACGTGGCGGTGGACGGCGACATCACGCGCGGGATGACCGTGGTTGACCGGCGGCCGATGCTGGGCATCATCCCGAACGTGGACGTCGCCCTGGACATCGACCGGGCCGGTTTCGCCGACCTGGTGATCGCGGCGGTCGCCTCGTACCGCTGACGCTCGCGCTGGACTCGACGCACAGGCAGACGGTGCTCCCCGCTCCGGGACCAAGGCTATTGACAGTAGCCATGAAGGCTAGGTACCATAGCCATGACCCGCACGAGACCGACAAGGAGCCTGATCGACGATGACCGCCATGCCGTCCCATCCCAACGGGCCCACCCTGCCAACGGCGCCTGCAGGAGCTATCGCACGACCGGGCGCCGTATCGGGGACACCGCGCCGATGGCTGCGCCTCGAGGGGTTGGCGGTCCTGCTGGCAGGGGCGGCGCTCTACATCGCCGCCGGGGGACCACTGCTGCTCCTGGTCCCACTGGTCCTGGCAGTGGACATCTCGATGGCCGGGTACCTTGCCGGGCCGCGGACGGGGGCGTTCGTGTACAACGTCGCCCACAGTCAGGCCACGGCCCTGCTGGTGCTGGGCGCGGGTGCTGCCACCGGTTCCGCACCCTTGCTCCTGGCGGGTGCGGTGCTGGGGCTGCACACGGGGATGGACCGCCTCGCAGGCTACGGCCTCAAGTACCCGACCTCGTTCGCTGATACGCATCTCGGCCGGATCGGGAAGCAGCGGGCCGGCGGGCAATGAGCCCGACGCCGGCGCGGACGTCGCGGGTACGGATCGTGGAGGCAGCACGGGCGCTGCTCGAGGAGGGCGGCATCGACGCGGTCACAATGGCGACCGTCGCCAGGCGCGTGGGCGTGCAGCCACCTTCGCTCTACAAGCACGTCCGCGATCGTGCGGCACTGCTGGACGCGGTCGCGATCGACGCGGCCGAAGAGCTCGGCCGGACGATGACCACGACGGCGGTCGAGGCAGGCACGGATCCGGCAGCGCGGGTTGCAGCGCTCGCTCACGCCTACCGGGCATTCGCCCATCGGTCGCCGCGCTCTGCGGCCGTGCTCTTCGCCGATCTCGGACACGGGACAGGGGCGCCGGTCGACGTGGCGGCCAGGGCGGCGGCGCCGGTCATCGAGGCCACCGCGCTCCTGGTCGGGCCGGAGGCGGCGCTCCCGGCGGCGCGCGTCCTGACCTCGTTCGCCTACGGCTTCACCACTATGGAGCAGGCCGGGGCGTTCCAGCTTGGTGGTGACGTGGACGAGGCGTTCCGCCTCGGAGTGGAATCGCTGGTCCGCGGCCTGCCGGCCGCGGACCATCCTGAGCGCAGGGGCGACGAGAGGACCAGGTCGCCCGCGTGAGCCTCAGCCCCGGGGCGTCAGCCAGACCCTGTACTCGGTGACATGCTCGGGCGTCCCGTCCTTCGCGGACAGGTTGAACGCCCGGAGCGTTCCGTACTGTCCCTTGGCCACGTCGTAGTCCAGGTCAATGTCGAACCGGCCCCAGCAGCCCGTGCCGCAGCTGGCCATGACCTGCTTGTCGGCGAGCGTGTTGCCCTTCGCGTCGAGCAGCTGGACCCGGAAGGTGGCCTCGAACACGTTGGCGAGGCCGCTCACCCGCCCGGGGTTGCCGAGCGCCGCGCCCCAGGCCGGCCGGTCCATGAAGATCGGCGGCAGCATGTCCCGGTAGTCCGCGCGGTCCATGGGTCCGTCGATTACCACGCCCTCGCTGCTGAAGGTGGTAATGAGCTTGCCGTCGAGCGAGAAGCGGACCTTGTCGATCGTCGGGAACTGGGTCAGGGTGTAGACCATCTGGGCGAGGCGGGCGGTGACCAAGTAGGTGCCGCCGCCCGATGTGAACTCGGACGACAGGTCGACGGTGGCGATCCCGTCCTTCACGGCCAGGCCCAGGAGTCGGGTTCCGTCCGGAATCGCGGTGTACATCGAGGGGGATGCGGCCATCTCGGCATCGTTCGGGCCGTCCAGGAGCGCCTCGACAGCTGCGCGGGCCATGGCTCTCGTCTGCGGCACCGTGCGCAGCACCGGGACGAGGCCCTCGTCGCCGGTGAAGCTGCCGTGGACGAGGTAGGCCCGGACGGTGGTGGTGCCGGTTGGGGCAGGCGTTGGCGTCGCGGTCGGGGCTGAGGTCACCGCGGGCGACGCCGGCGGTGTGGCCGACGGGGCCGTCGACGGAGAAGGGGTTGGAGTCGCCGGCGCGTCCGTGGGGCCGGCGCTCGGGAGCTCGTCCGTCGGTGCGGCGCCGGTCGAGACCGGGCTGGCCTGGGGTGTCGCCGGTGTGCCGAGCTGGCCGGAGACGGGGGTGCACGCGGCGGCTGCGAGGAGCAGCGCCGCCAGGGTCACGAGGCTGCAGGTGAGGCGGATCATGGCTCGATCCTCGCTGGCGATTCCGAAGTGAGGCCAGCATCGCGCGACGTCGTGTCCGCCAGATGTCCCGAGGGTAACGATCCGGTCACCGGTAGCGACAGGGTGAACACGAGCCCGCCACCCGGTCGGGCACGCGCTCGCAGTGTCCCGCCGAGGAGTGCCGCGTGTTCGGCGGCGATCGCGAGGCCAAGGCCGGAGCTGCCGCGACTCCGTGCGGTGTCAGCGGTGTAGAAGCGGTCGAACAGGTGTGGCAGGGCTTCCGGAGCGACGCCGGGACCCCGGTCCGCGACGATGACAGCCACGCCGTCGCGGGACGTCGTGAGGGCGACCTCGACCGGGGCGCCAGGCGCGTGGGCGCGGGCGTTGTCGAGCAGGTTGCCGATGATCCGGTCGAGTCGGCGTGGGTCGGTGGCCACCACGACCGGCGCCGGCGGCACGGCCACGGCGGCATCGGGCAGCCGCGCGGCGACTGCCGCGGTGACCACCGTTGTCAGGTCCACGGGCTCGCTGGCGAGTCGCTCGGCGCCTGCGTCGAACCGGGAGACCTCCAGGAGGTCGTCCACGAGCGCTCGCAGCCTTCGCACGTCGCCTGCCAGGAGCTCAGCGGCACGGCGGCTCTCCGGCGGCATGGCGGCGGCCTGTGACTCGATCAGCGTGGCCTCGGCGAGCAACGCTGCCAGCGGCGTGCGCAGCTCGTGCGCCACATCCGCGGTGAACTCGCGATTGCGGGCCTGGGATGCCTCGAGGTCCGCGACGGTGATCTCGAGTGAGGCGGCCATCCGGTTGAGCTCCACGGCGAGGCCTGCGAGCTCGTCGCGTCCTCGGACGGGGACCCGCGCCGCGAGATCGCCCCCGGCGATACGGCGGGCGGCGCGGCCGGCGTCGGCGACGGGCCGCAGGATTCCCCGCGCCATGAAGCTTGCGGCGATGAGGGCGAGCGCGAGGGCAACGGCCGCCCCGGCGAGCAGGCCCACCCGCAGTTGCGCGAGTGCTTCCTCCAGCGTGCGCGCCTGGTGGACGAAGTAGAGCTCCGGGTAGCCGCCCTGCCGGCCGCCGACCACGAGCACAGGTTCGCCAGCGAGCGTCTGCCATGCGAAGCCGAGCTGCCCGCCCGCGACGATGGAGCGCAACGTCGGGTCGAGCTGCCCGGTCGCGCCCTCGAGACCGGCGGGCTCGTACGGGGCGCCGTCGCCGAAGTCCGCGACTGTGCGGATGCCCCCGCTGCGGCCGAAGGCATCGGGCAGGCCACTCGCGGCGAACGCCCGAGCATCGACGGGTGCCGGGTCGGCCCCGGGCAGCAGCACCGAGAGGTCGAAGTCGGCTTCGCGCCTGGCCGTCTCCAGCAGGCTGGCCCGCAGCGAGGCCTCCACGAACAGGTAGGAGCCCGCACCGATGATCCCGGCTGTCAGCGCCACGAGCGCGACGAGCGTGATCGCGAGGCGGCTGCGTACGCCGGGCACCGATGCCTCCGTCAGCCTGGCCGCGCGGCCTTGTATCCGGCGCCGCGGACGGTGAGGATGAGCCGGGGATCCGCGGGATCGACCTCGATACGCACCCGCAGGCGGCCGATGGCGACATCGACAAGACGCGAGTCGCCGAGGTAGTCGTAGCCCCAGACCCGGTCCAGCAACTGGTCGCGGCTGAGGACCTGTCCCGCGTGGTGGGCAAGCTCCGCGAGGAGGTCGAACTCCGTCCGGGTGAGCGGGACGTCGATGCCATCGCGGGTCACGGTGCGGCCGGCCTCGTCGATCACGAGCGGCCCGAGGACGAGTGGTGTCGAGCCGCCCGCCCCTTCCGCTGTCGCGCCGGGCGCTGGGCGGCGGCGTCGCAGTGCGGCGCGGACGCGCGCGACCAGCTCTGGCATCTCGAACGGTTTGCGCACGTAGTCGTCGGCACCGCATTCGAGGCCCACGACCACGTCGATCGTGTCCGCACGGGCCGTGAGCATCACGATGGGGACCGTGGAGTCGCGGCGGATCGCCCTGCACACCTCGAGCCCGTCGAGGCGGGGGAGCATCACGTCGAGAATCACGAGGTCGGGCGCATCGC
This sequence comes from uncultured Chloroflexia bacterium, assembly GCA_963697365.1. Lineage (GTDB taxonomy): Bacteria > Chloroflexota > Limnocylindria > Limnocylindrales > CSP1-4 > CAIXZV01. The sequence continues at coordinate 104,229 of CAVONT010000011.1, read as the reverse complement.
TGCGCCAGCGGTCCAGCCCGTCGGCACCGTCCGCCGCCGTGGTGACGGTGAACCCCGCGGCCCGGAGGCCGAGTGCGGTCACCTCGCGGATCGACGGGTCATCCTCGACCAGCAGGATCCGGGCGTCCATGGTGGGATCGGCCTCCAGTGCTCAGTGCCGATGGCCGCCGGCGCCAAGCTCGCGCAGGCGCGCGTCGCTGATGCCGAAATGATGGGCGATCTCGTGGTGCACGGTGTCGATGACCCGGTCGCGGACACCCTCAGCCGTGCGCGAGGAGGCGATGCACGGCCCCCGGTAGATCGTGATCTTCGACGGCATCGCGCTGTGGTCTGCGCCGAGCGCCGAGCGCGGGACGCCGTGGTAGAGGCCGTAGAGCCCGGGCACGCCGAGGCGGTCGAGCTCGGCCTGGGTCGCCCGCTCCTCGATGACGATCGCGACCGACCCGAGACGGCTCCGGAACTGCTCGGGAAGCATGTCGATCGCCTCGAAGACCCAGTCCTCGAACGTATCGTCGTCGATCTCATCCATCGGACGGAGCGTAGTCCTCCTCCGGGATCTGCGCCGCGTGGTGGGCTGAAGCGCCGGAGCGGCCTTGCCTGGTGCAGCGCCGCCGGGCATCAGCCGATCGTCTGACCCGGTTCGGCCATGATCGCGGCCGGCACCTCGCCGGGCTGCCCATCCTGGTCGGCCGACCAGGCGGGCGGGGCCGGCTCCTCGATCGGCGGCAGCAACGGGTAGCCGGTGATCAGCCGCGTTCCGCGGCCGCTCGTGAAGAACGACCAGGCCCAGCGCACCAGCACCACGATCCGGTTCGCGAAGCCGATCAGGTAGAAGATGTGGATGACGAGCCACATCGCCCACGCGACGAAGCCGCCCTGGCGGCCGAGCCGGCCCATCCAGGCGATGTTGGTCACCCCCCGCAGACGGCCGATGACCGCCACATCGCCCTTGTCGAGGTAGCGGTAGGGCGTCACCGGCCTGCCGTCCAGGCGCGCGCGGATGGTGCGAGCAGCGTGCTTGCCGGCCTGGATCGCACCCTGGGCCACGCCGGGGACCGGGCGGTCCTCCTTCCATGGCTGGACCGCTGCATCGCCCAGGACGAGGATCTCCGGGTGGCCGGGCACGGTGAGGTCCGGGTTGACGAGGATCCGCCCGGCACGATCCGTCCCCGCGCCGGTGGCCGCGGCGACGGTCTTCACGAACGTGGATGCCTGCACCCCTGCGGCCCACAGCCGCGTCCGGGCCCGGATGACCTCCTCGCCGTCCGCGGTCTGGACGGTGACGGTGTGCTCGTCCATCGCGATCACGCGGGTGCTCGTCCGCACCTCCACGCCGAGCTTCTCGAGCTGGCGGCGGGCGGACGCCGACCTGTCCGGGGGATACGGCGGCAGGACCCGGTCCAGTGCCTCCACGAGGACGATGCGGGCATCGGGCGAGTGGATGGAGCGGAAGTCCCGCTTGAGCGTGTCCTTGGCGATCTCGCCCAGGGAACCCGCGAGCTCCACGCCCGTCGGTCCGGCTCCGACGATCACGAAGGTCATCCACTCCTGGCGCCGGACGGCGTTCTGCTCGCGCTCGGCCGCCTCGAAGGCGATCAGGATGCGCCGCCGGATCTCGAGCGCGTCCTCCATCGACTTGAGGCCAGGTGCCGTCGCCGCCCAGTCGTCCCGGCCGAAGTAGGAGTGGCGGGCGCCGGTGGCCACGATCAACGTGTCGTAGGGGAGGGGCCCGCCATCGCCCAGGACGACCTCGCGGGCGTCCACGTCGATGCCAGTGGCCTCGCCGAGGAGCACCGTGACGCCGCGCCGCTTGCGGAGCACCGAGCGGAGGGGCTGTGCGATGTCGCCCGGCGAGATCGCGCCCGTCGCGACCTGGTAGAGCAGCGGCTGGAACGTGTGGAAGTTGCGCCGGTCCACCAAGGTCACGGCGAACCGGGGATCCTTGCCCAGGTCGCGTGCGGCGTTGAGGCCGCCGAACCCGCCGCCGATGATGAGCACGCGGTGTTGGTCCATCGAGTCCATCATCGCACCGGTGTCGCGTCGGGTGTCGTGCGGCCGGCATCCCCGCGGGTGTCAGTCGGGCAGCACGTGCTCCAGGAAGGCAAGGACATCCGACCGCTCGTCGAGCTGCTTGCCCACGGGTTTGCCGGCGCCGTGCCCGGCGTCCATGTCGACCCGGATGAGCACGGGCGCGTCGACTGCCTGCGCCGCCTGGAGGGCCGCTGCGAACTTGAACGAGTGGCCCGGGACGACCCGGTCGTCGTGGTCGCCGGTCGTGACCAGTGTTGGCGGGTAGGCCGTCCCACGGCGGATGGCGTGGAGGGGCGAGTAGGCCATGAGCCACGGGAACTGCTCCGGGTCCTCGGCACACCCGTAGTCCGACGTCCAGCCCCAGCCGATCGTGAACCGGTGGAAGCGGAGCATGTCCATCACGCCGACCTCGGCGAGCGCGGCGCCGATGAGCTCCGGGTGCTGGGTGAGCGTCGCGCCGACGAGCAGGCCACCGTTCGAGCGGCCGCTGATGGCGATGCGGTCGCTGGTGGTCCAGCCCGAGGCCGCCAGCCAGCGGGCGCAGGCGGCGAAGTCGTCGAACACGTTCTGCTTGTTCGCGAGGCGACCGGCGTCATGCCAGGCCTTGCCGTACTCCGCCCCGCCCCGCAGCGAGGCCACGGCGAGCAGGCCGCCCCGGGCCATCCAGGTGAGCCACTCGGGCTTGAACGAGGGACCGATCGGGACGTGGAAGCCGCCGTAGCCGTAGAGGAGCGTCCGGACGTCCCCGGTCGGCTGCACGTCGCGACGGCGGGACAGGAACAACGGGATGCGGGTGCCGTCGGGCGAGGCGACGAAGACCTGCTCGGTCTCGAAGTCGGCCGGGTCCCAGGCGAGCGACGGCCGGCGGACCTCGCGCACGGTGGCGTCGGCCATGCGTACGGCGAGAACGGTGGCCGGGGCGAGGAAGCTTGCGAGGGCGAGGTACAGGTCCTCGTCCTCCCGGCGGCCGGCGAGGCCCGTGACCATGCCGATGCCGGGCAGCCGCACGTCGGCGACGAACGTGCCGTCGAGCTCGTGGATGGCCAGGCGGTGGTGGGCGTCGTGGAGGTAGACGCAGGCCAGGCGGTTGCCGGCCAGGACCACGTGCTCGAGGGCATCGCCCGTCTCGGCGATGACCTCCCGGACCGCCGACGCATCGTCGGGGGCCGCATCGGCCGGGATCGCGATCACCCGGCCGAGCGGGGCGTCCCTGTCGGTGGACAGGTAGACGATGCCGTCCACCGTGGCGACGTGGTCGTACCGGGCGTCTGCAGCGTCGAGGAGCGGGCGCACCTCGATCGCCTCGACGCCGCCGCCAGCCCCGAGGTCAGCGACGTAGAGCCGGCTCTCGGGATCCGTGCCGCGCCAGACGCTGATCACGAGCAGCCGGCCGTCGTCGGCCACCTCGGGCTGGAAGCCCCACTCCGGCTCGTGCGGGGTCGCGAACACGAGGACGTCGTCCGCCTGGTCCGTGCCCAGCCGGTGGTAGCGCAGCTCCATGTCCCGGTTCGGCGCCTCGAGGCTGTCGCCGGCCGCCGGTGCGGGGTAGGCGCCGTAGAAGAAGCCCGCGTCGTCGGCGGTCCAGGCGGCACACGAGAACTTGCTCCAGGTGAGCCGGTCCGGGAGCGCCTCCCTGGTGGCGGTGCACAGGACGGTCCAGGTCCGCCAGTCGGAGCCGGCCTCACCGGTGGCGATGGCGACGAGCTCGCCACTGTCGGACACATCGGCCTCGGCGAGCGTGGTGGTGCCGTCCCGGCCCAAGGTGTTGGGGTCGAGGAGGATCCGGTCATCGGCGGTGGCGTCGTCGGCAGTGTCCGGCCTGCCCGCGGTCCACAGGACATCCTGGTCCTGGAGTCCCGTGTTGCGGAGCTGGAACCAGCGGCTGCCGCGCCGCCACGGGACGCCGGCCCGAGGGTGATCCCAGACCCGGGCGAGCTGCTCGCGGATGGCGGGGCGCTCCGGGTTGGCCGCCAGCACCTGTTCGGTGAGCGCATTCTCGGCGGCGATCCAGGCACGCGTGGCCGGTGCGTCGGTGTCCTCCAGCGGGCGGTAGGGGTCCGCGATCCGGGTGCCGTGGAAGTCATCGACCTGGTCCGCGGTGGGGGCGGCGGGGTAGGGAAGTCGGGCCATAGACCTCATGCTACCGGCGGTGCCCCGGCGAACGGTCCGGTCGGTGGGTGGACGCCGTCCACGTCCACCCCGTCGAGCTTGCCGCGTGAAGCCCCCGCCGTGCCCCAGACATGTGGCGTTCCGGGCTCGTGCCCTCGTGGCTCGCCTGCGGAATTCGACAATCCGGAGGCTGAGCTCCTCGTGGAACTGGGCCAGACGCCACATAGCTGAGGGGCGGCACGGGCGGGCTCGCCAGGCCCAATCGCGACCCCGCCGCCGCTGACCCACACCGTGCGCTGAAGGAGGTCGTCCTCGTGAAGGCGGCTTGACATGGGGCCGCTCAGGCCCGCAGGCCGTCGAGTCTCGGCCGCGCCGTGTTGCCCGGCAATCACCGCGGGAGGCGAGCACACCGCCTGGCCCGAGCGCACCGCCTGGCCCGAGCCGCCTGCTTCACGCACGGATGGCCGCGGCAGTGCTCCGGCAAGCGGCCACACCGGGTAGTTCCGCCCACGCGGAACGTCCGGCTGGAGGGATGTGCGGGCGGGGCCGTCCGGCTGCGCCAAGTCCCCGCAAAGTGCCACATGCCACGATAGACCCATGCCGAGGCGAAACGGGCAGGGGATCGCGCTGCTGGCGGACGACACCCGCCGCCGGATTGTCGCGCTCCTCGCGATGCGCCCGATGCGGCCCTCGGCCCTCGCCCGGGAACTCGGCCTGAGCAGGCCCGCCGTCAGCCGCCAGCTCGCCCTCCTCCGCGCGGCGCGGCTCGTGCGCCGGCAGCCGTCGATGGCCGACCGCCGGGCCTTCCTATACTCGGTCGATCCCGAGGCCAGGGGCCGGATTATCGCGTGGCTTGCCGGAACGGAAGTGGGGCTGGAGGCGCGCCAGGACACGATCCCGAACGATCGTTCCGCTTGAGCGGAACGAGCTCGTACCGACGCCTGGACGGTACCCACCCACGCACTCGATCGGGATTGGGGCGGCCGGAATGGTTCCGCCCGGCCTGAACTGGCTGGTCGGACGGGCCGGTGGAGATCGTGTGCGATCGGGCCCAGCCCGGGGCGAGCAGCAGGCTCGGTGGTCGAGGCAGGCGTGGTGCCCGGCGCAGGAGAACCCCTCAAGCTGGGCCCGAACCACGCTGCGCGACGTCGCGACGCGGCTTTCCGTTGACTCCGCTGCAACGGGTGGTGGCCCGCCGCGCCCTACGCCGACCCTGCCTGAACGGGGCTGATCGCAACCCTCGCTCCGCCGACCCGGACCGGCCACGACCGGTAGGATTGACCTCCTGATGCCCATCGCCCCGAACGACTTCGTCCACCTCCACACCCATTCGGAGTTCAGTCTCCTCGACGGGCTGGGGCGCATCACCGACCTCGTCGACACGAGCGTCAAACACGGCTTCGACAGCCTCGCCGTGACCGATCACGGGGCGCTCTACGGCAGCGTCGCGTTCTACCAGGCGGCCACCAAGGCAGGCATCAAGCCGATCATCGGGGTCGAGACCTACGTCGCCCGGCGCACGATGCGTGACAAGGAAGCAAGGTTCGACGCGCAGCCCTACCACCTGGTGCTGCTGGCGACTGACATGGAGGGCTACCAGAACCTCTGCCGCCTGGTCACGGACGCCCACATCGACGGCTACTACTACAAGCCCCGTATCGACCGCGAACGCCTGGCGAAGCACGCCAGGGGCCTGGTCGGCATGTCAGCCTGCCTCAGCGGGGAGGTTCCCAAGGCCCTGGAGACAGGTGACTGGGACCTCGCCAGGTCGATCGCCAAGGACTACGAGGACATCCTGGGCAAGGGCCGCTTCTTCCTCGAGCTGCAGGACCACAAGATCCCCGAGCAGCGGGTCCTCAACGAGCAACTCCTGCGGCTCGCCCCCGAGACCGGTCTGCCGCTCATCGTCACCAACGACCTGCACTACGTCCATCCCGAGCAGCACGACGCGCACGACGTCCTGCTCTGCGTGGGCACCGGCAACAACCTCGACACCCAGAACCGGATGCGGTTCGAGGGTCCGGACTTCTACCTCAAGACTGCCGAGGAGATGTTCCGCCTCTTCCCGGACCAGCGCGAGGCGCTGCTCAACACGCGGCGAGTGGCCGAGATGGTGGACCTCAAGCTCCCGCTGGGTGAGCTGCGAATCCCGCATTTCCCCGTGCCCGACGGCGAGACGGTCGAGTCCTGGTTGCGCAAGGAGTGCGACCGGGGCCTGGTCGGCCGCTACGGCGAGATCACGCCGGCACTGCGCGAGCGGTTGGACTACGAACTGGGCGTCATCATCTCGATGGGCTACGCGGGCTACTTCCTCATCGTGGCCGACTTCGTGAGCTACGCGCGGTCCCAGGGCATCGCCACCTCCTGTCGAGGCTCGGCGCCGGGCTCCATCGTCACGTACACGCTGGGTATCACGCCGGTGGACCCGCTCCACTACGGCCTCCCCTTCGAGCGGTTCCTCAACCCGGACCGCGTGACGATGCCCGACATCGACATCGACTTCGAGGACGAGCGCCGCGACGAGGTCATCAACTACGTCAGCCGCAAGTACGGCCAGGACCACGTCGCCCAGATCATCACCTTCGGCACGATGCTCGCCCGCGCGGCCATCCGTGACGTCGGCCGGGTCATGGGCATGGGCTACGGCGACGTGGACAAGATTGCCAAGGCCGTCCCCAACCAGCTGGGCATCAAGCTCTCCGAGGCGCTGGAGACCAGCCCCACGCTCAAGGAGATGCACGACGCGGACCCGCAGGTCAGCAAGCTGATCGGGTTCGCGCAGCAGCTCGAGGGTGTCGCCCGCAACGCGTCGACCCATGCCGCGGGCGTGGTGATCTCGCGCGAGCCCCTGACCGAGCTGATGCCGCTCCAGAAGGCCACCAACTCGGACGCGCTCATGACCCAGTACGAGATGCACGGCATCGAGGCGCTGGGCCTGCTCAAGTTCGACTTCCTGGGCCTCTCCAACCTCACGATCCTGCGCAAGGCCGTCGAGCTCATCGGGGAGCACCGGGGCGTGGTCGTGGATCTCGACCAGATCCCGCTCGACGACGTCAAGACGTTCGAGCTGCTGGCGTCGGGCGAGACCACCGGCGTGTTCCAGCTGGAGTCCGCGGGCATGCGCCGCTACATCCGCGAGCTGCAGCCCACCACCGTGTACGACCTTGCGGCCATGGTGGCGCTCTACCGCCCGGGGCCGATGGACAACATCCCCACCTACATCCGGCGCAAGCACGGGCAGGAGAAGGTCGAGTACCTCCACCCGCTGCTGGCCCCCTTCCTGGAGCGGACGTACGGCGTCTTCGTCTACCAGGAGGACATCATGTCGGCCGCGGTCGCCCTCGGTGGCTTCTCCGGGCCCGAGGCCGACATGCTCGGCTACGCCATCCGCAAGAAGAAGTCCTCGGTCCTGCGCTCGATGAAGGAGACCTTCGTCGAACGCGCAGCACAGCGTGGTGTCCGGCCCGAGACCATCGACGCGGTGTTCAAGGCCTTCGAGCCGTTCGAGCGGTACGGGTTCAACAAGGCCCACGCCACCTGCTACGGCCTGATCGCCTACCAGACGGCGTACCTGAAGGCGAACTACACGGTCGAGTACATGACGTCGGTGCTCACCGCGTTCCGCGACAACGCCGAGAAGGTGGCCGCTGCGGTCGCGGAATGCCGGCGCATGGGCATCGACGTGCACCCCCCGGACGTGCACCGCAGCCACCTTGGCTTCACGGTCGAGGGCGAGGCGATCCGGTTCGGGCTGCTCGCGGTCAAGAACGTGGGCGAGGGCGCGATCCAGTCGATCATCGACCAGCGCGAGGCCGATGGCGAGTTCCGGTCCCTGACCGACTTCTGCTCACGCATCGACACCCGGCTCACGAACCGCAAGGTGCTCGAGTCGCTGGCCAAGGTGGGGGCGCTCAACTGCTTCGGCCACCCGGCCCAGGTGCTCCTCGGCGTCGACGATGCGCTCGCCGCCGGGCAGGCGGCCCAGCGCGACCGGATCAGTGGCCAGTTCTCCCTGTTCGACATGGGTGGCGACGACGCCTCCGCCCTGGAGAAGCCGCTCCCGACGACACCCGAGACGCCCGTGCGCGAGCGTCTCCGCTGGGAGAAGGAGCTGATGGGGCTCTACCTCTCGGACCACCCGATGGGCGAGGTGGCCGAGAAGGTGGGCCTGTTCGTGACCGCGTACTCGGGCGACATGAGAGACGAGTCGCTCGACGGGCAGCGCGTGGTGCTGGGTGGGATCGTCACCGGCGTGCGCACGATCGTCACCAAGGCGAGATCGACGATGGCCGTGGTCACGATCGAGGACCTCCAGGGCACGGTAGAGATCGTCGCCTTCCCGAAGACCTGGGAGCAGACGGCGCCCATCTGGCAGGAGGGAGCGATCCTGCTGGTCGCCGGGCGGGTCGACCATCGAGGCGAGGAGGCATCGCTGCTGGCGGACTCCGTGTGGGACTGGGACCAGGTGTCGGACCGGGGACCGGAGGAGTTCGCGCGCGAGGTCGGATCGCTCGACAAGCGCACGCGGCGTGGGCCCGGGCCCCAGGGCGGCAATGGCGCAGGCGGCTCGAACTGGAACGGTGGACGGCCGAACGGCGGGAACGGCGGGAATGGTGCCGTGAGCGGGAACGGTGTTGGACGCACCAGCCATCGCCGGCGCGGCCGGTGCCCCGGGCACCGCGACGCTTGCCCAGGTCCGTCCTGCCGAGCCGGTCCCGACGTACACCGAGCCGCCGAGCGCCGCCGGTGCGGCCGATGCCCCGGGTACCGCGACGTCAGAGCGAACCGGCCCTCCCGGACGAGGCCCGCTCGCGGGCGACCGCAGCGGCCCAGGCCCCATCGCGCCCGACCGAGGCGGCCCCCGGCGCCGTGCTCAATGTCCGGTTCGTCCGCACGGCCGGCGCCGAGCGCGTCGTGCAGGCCATGGAGGCCTTCAGGGTCGTGCTGCGCGAGCGGCCGGGTACCACCCGGGTCGTCGTCCACGTGCCTGCGCCAGGCGGGGCCGCGTTGCCGATGGAGCTGCGCGGCGTCGCCTACGACGCCGAACTCGTCGCCGAGGTGTTCCGGCGCGTGGGCGACGGCGTCATCGACCTCCAACTGGCGTGACCTCGGTCGCGCCGGACGGCAGCCCGGTCGAGTTCTACCTGCGCATCCCGCCGATGGGGGAGCCGGAGCTGGTCCACGGGGTCGTGCCACCTGGTGCGTCGATCCTCGACCTCGGCTGCGGCCCGGGCCGGCTCGCCGGTCCCCTGGTGATTCTCGGGCACCGTGTCACCGGCGTGGACAACGGTCCTTCGATGGTGGCGGCGCTCCCCGACGGGGTCGAAGGCGTGGTGGGCAACGCCCGAGTCGTCCGGCTCGGCCGCACGTTCGATGCCGTGCTGCTCAGCAGCCACCTCGTGAACGACCCGGACGGTGGTCCGGAGATTGCCGCCACCGCCGCGGCGCATCTCGCCCCTGGAGGCGTCGTCATCGGCCAGACCTACCCGCCCGGGTGGGACCCGACGGCAGCGGTGGGGACCGTGACGCGCCTTGGCGAAGCCACGGTCGAGTTCGTCTCCGCCACGGTCGATGGCGACCTGCTGCAGGCCGTCGTGCGGTACGGCGTCGACGGTGCGACGTGGGAGCAGTCGTTCCAGGCCCGCGTCATGGATGCGGATGCGCTGGTCGAATTGCTCGAGCGAGCCGGGCTCGCGTTCGAACGCTGGCTCGACCGGCCCGGATGGTTCCTGGCCGTGCGGAACGCATTGCCCCTCGCCTGACGGATCAGCCCGTCGCGCCCGCCCGGAGTGCCTTGATGCCCGAGAGCTGCTCGTAGAACTCGGCGCGGATCTCGTTCAGGTCCGGGCGCTCGACGTCGAGCTCCTCAGCCATGCGGTTCACCAGCCATGACTCCGTCGCGTCGATCTCGTCGTCCGCAGCCATCACCATGAAGCAGCAGCGGAGGAGCCGCTGGCGCTCCTCCAACGTCGAGATCGCCTTGAACTCGCGCGTCACGAGGAAGTCCTCGGTCGCGCCGAACTCGCCCGACAGGGTCGCCGCGAGGTCCACGATCATCGGTGCCGTGGCGGGCTCCAGGCCACCGGCCGCCGCGATCTTGAGGATCTCGTCACGCTCGGCATCGCTCATGCCGCCGGTCGCGTTGGCCGCCCGGCCGAGAAGGTACGCGAACGCGGCGATGTAGCGGGCCCTAGCCGGCGGAAACGCCTCGAGGCGGACCTGGAGGATCCGCACGCTGTCCGTGTCGGCCGCCTCTCCGGGCGGCAGCGCCTTGTGGGGATCGACGGGCAGTTCGGGGGAGTCCGGGTTGTCGAGGTTGAGGACGCGGCGCAGGAAGGACATCGATGGCTCCGGAGAGGTCGTGGCTGGATGGCGGTCGGGTCGCGTGGCGGCCGAGTCTACCGGCTCTCGGCATGTCAGGCCACGCGGGTCGCCTCAGCGGAGAATCACCCGGTTCGCCACGGTGCCTGCGATATGGGCCGGTTGTACTGCGGAACGGGGCTGGAGCGCGGCCAGTGCGATACGGTGGGCGTCGGCGCTGGAGGCCAGCGCCTCCACTGCAGGACCGCGATGCCCGCCCAGACCCCCCGCATCCTGGACATCACCAAGGACGACCTCCGCGAGCCCCCTGAGCCGTGGGAGCTGGGCGGCGGCGAGATCGAGCTGCTCGACTACGGACGCCGGCGCATGGCCGCGTTTCCGCGCCGGCCGGACGACTGGGACGATCTGCCCGCGACGGCGACGGCCGCGCTCAGCGCCGCCCTTGGTCCCTTCGAGCTCGAGGATGCGCTGCTCGTGCCACGCACGCCGCGGCCGACGGGGACCTCCAAGCTTGCCTGGGTGGTCACGCCCACCGCGGTCCTCGCCGTCGGGACCGACGCGGTGGCGTACTGGGTCGACTCCCGCAGCGGCGGCGCAGTCGTCGGCCGCATCCCGTTCACCGACATCGTGGCGATCGCGGACCGCACGGTGCTGCTGTACGGACGCCTCGAGATCATCGGATCGTCCCAGTCGATCGTCCTGCGCTACAACACCGTCTCCCGCAAGGTCGTCCGGGACCTGCTCGTCGAGGTCCGGCGCTCGTTCTGGCCGGGCGTCGAGACGGTCGATGCAGGCCCCGACCCGCGCGACGTCCCCATCAAGTGGACGAACGTGCTGCTCTCGGCCGACCTGCAGCCCCTCGGACCCGAGCCACGGGTGGTGGTCGCCGGGGTCGTCGATCGGCCCAAGCCACCGCCGTACCAGGGCATCGCCGTCCTCACCCCGAGCGAGCTGCAGCTCGCCATCGAGCCGCTGGGACAGGGTGGGATGGGCACCTACGGAGTCGACCTCGTGGTGGCGCAGCGGAGCAGGGTCCTCGCGCTGGCTGCCGCGCCGGCGGGGCTGCGGCTGCGCGTGGCCGCGGCCGGCGGTGAGGTCGAGCTCAGGGTGCGTGCCGACGAAGGATCTCGCGTACGCCGCGGCCGCCACCATCGGACCGCTCGTGGCCGGGTAGGTCCGCCCGGCGGCCGGCCCGTCGTGGCGGCTCGTCGCCTGCGAACCTTCGGCACACTGGAGCCACCACCGCAGTCCCAAGCCCATAGCCTTGCCGGCAAGCCCGGCCCACGAGGACGACCACGTGCGTGATCTCGGACCCGAGCTCCTCGACTGGTACAGCGAGACCTGCCAGATGGATGCTCCGTGGCTGGTCCGGGACGGCCGGACCCTCACGTGGTGGCCATATGCGTTCCGCCAGACCGTGACGGTGGCCCAGCCCAGGCACAGCTCCGGCGCGGACATCACCCGCGTTGTCGCTGTCACCCCGATCTCCGCCGGCGCCCCGGAGGACGCCCCCATCGAGGCGATCCTGTTCGGCGCCAACGTCCAGGCCAGCTACAGCGCGATGATCTTCGACCCGAGCGTCGCGCTCCTTCTTCACCGGCATGGCGGCCTGCTTCCACGAGGGCAACGAGCGCTGGCTGCGGAGCATCTTCGCGGTCGGGGGCGTGCTCCAGGTGGCGGTTCCGCACGGCCTCGAGCGGGCTGCGTTCGAGATGCTGGGCACCCCGGACCTCGCGGGCCACCCGGTCTCCGGCCGGCGTCCCGAGCCCGACGACATGATCGGTGTCGTCAACGCCGTCCAGGTCCGCGGGCACGAGCCCAATCCCATCGGGCCCGTTGCGTACGCCCTGGCCGCGTCCCGTCTCGTGGAGTTGGGCATCGCCGCGCGCGCGGAAGGGGAGTCGATCGTGGTGGTGCTGCCGGCAGAGCACCTCGACGGCGGCTTCACCGTGGTGGTCAACAACGCGGAGCATCCCGGCTTCGGCAACGGCCTTTTCGTGATGCAGGCGGCGCCCTCGATCCCGGGGTCGTCTCGCTCGCGATGTTCGCCAACGACCTCAACCGCCGCGAACTCCTGGAGCCCGTGGACACGCACGCGCTCGGGGCGTGGCTCCAGGGACCCGAAGGCGAGCTCAACCACGTCGCCTTCATCACGGCCGACATGCTCGCGCTGGCGGGCCAGGGTCAGGCGGCACTGATCGCGAACCTCGTGTTCAACGAGATGACCCGGGCACGCTGGCTCGACGACGCATGGATGGCAGGGCCCACCGCCTGACGCCCGGCTGGGCTTGATCAGGACGTACCTGCCTCAGCAAGGTTCGCCGCTCGCCGGCAGACCGCCTCCAGGATCCCCCGTTCGAAGGCGTCGTCGATGGTCCCCTCGCTGAAGCGGTCGCCGCGCACGATCGAGGTCATCAGCAGGACGAGCTCGCCGGGGTCGGCGGTGGCGACCGCCGCCGGGTCGCGCGCGAGTTCCAGCCCCCGAGGTGTGCCCGCCCACGCCATCCAGTCCACCGGCTGCACGAAGCCCGCCGCACCCGCATCACGGAGGAAGCGCAGCAGATCGTCGCCCGGCTCGAACCACGGGAGGTGGCGGATACCGCCTGCGCCGTCGTCGCCGCGGTCCCAGCTGCCCGCCGACGGCATGGCTGCGAGACGGTCCGCCCATCGGGCCAGCGACGCCGAGGTCGGCGGGCTCCATGGTCACCATCCTCACATCTGGCCGACCTGGACGACCCTGGGAGCCTGGTAGCGAAGGTGGGATTCGAACCCACACTCCCTTGCGGGAAGCGGTGTTTGAGACCGCCGCGTCTGCCATTCCGCCACTTCGCCGGGCCGCCTGATCGTAGCCGATGCGTGGCCGGTGGATGCATGCACTGCCGCCGCCGGAACCGGGACCGGGGTGATGGCGTCTGGACGGCATGCCCAGCCCCACCGCGACGTCCGAGCCCGACGGAGCCCGATGCTAGACTCGCCGCGCCTCACCATTGCCGCAGGGAGGGTTGCGCCCGTCGTGCAGGACGCCCGGCCGTCGGACGTTGTCGACGATCCCATCCAGCGCCGTGACCTGATCCTGCTCGAGCAGGCCCGGGACGGCAGCCTCGACGCGTTCAACCAGCTCGTCGAGGCCTACCAGGACCATCTCTGGTCACTGGTCGTGCGGATGGTGCCGGACCGCGACCAGGCCGCCGACGCCGTCCAGGAGGCGTTCTTCTCCGCCTATCGGAACATGCGCTCGTTCCGCGGCGGGTCGGTGCGCTCCTGGCTCAGCCGGATCGCGATCAACGCCGCGATGGACCAGCAGCGCTATAAGAAGCGCCGCCCCGCGCAGCCGTATCCCGAGCTCGAGGACGAGAGCTGGCAGCCGCCCGCCACCGAGGATGCCGACCCGGTCCGGACCGCGATGCAGGGCGAGCGCACCCGCGTGCTCAACACGGCCCTCGCCGCCATCACGCCGGACCAGCGGACCGCCATCGTGCTGTTCGATGTCGAGGGTTACGACTACGCCGAGATCGCCGAGATGACGAACGTCTCGCTCGGCACGGTCAAGTCGCGCATCCACCGCGGGCGCCTGGCGCTCCGCGAGCGCCTCGAGGGATCGATCGGCCTGTTCCGAGGGGAGGGCGACTGATGCCGAACCAGGATCCGGACCCCATGCCGATGCCGCACCCGACCGCCCCGACCGTCCCGACCGCCCCCGCCGGCCACGCGGAGCACGACCCGCTCCTCGTCGCCGCCTACGCCGCGGGCGACGCGACGGGCGCGCAGCTGGACGAGGCCGCGGGCCTGGTCGCCACCTGCGGGGCCTGCGCCGCCCTCCACCGCGACCTGCGGGCGATCGCCCTGGCCCTGCCCGCCACGGCCGCCGACGCCCCGTCGCCCCGCCCCCGGGACTTCCGCCTCACCGCCGAGCAGGCCGCCTCCCTCCGGCCGGCCGGCTGGCGCCGCCTCCTCGCGCCGCTCGCGGGCCCCTCCTTCGCGTTCGCCCGGCCCCTGGGCACCGGGCTCGCCACCATCGGCCTCGCCGGCATCCTCGTCGCGGGCGCCTCGGGCATCCCGCTGGGCGGGGGAGCCGCGGCCGCACCGGCGGGCGACCAGGAGGCTCAACAGGAGAAGGTCATGATGACGGCCGGCGACGACGCATCGATGGAAGCTGTCGAGATGCCGGCTGCCGCCGAGGCGTCCGGCGATCCCGTCGCCCTCCCGATGGCCGTCCCCCAGCCGGCCACCGAGCCCGGGATCGCTGGCGGAGCAGGGTCCGGCGGAGCCGCCAGCAGTCAGGCCGCCGGCACGTACGCCACGACCGAGAGCGGAGGCGAGGGCACGCTGGAGGGCGCCAACGCCGGCGCGACCGACGGCGCGACCAGCGAGGGCCAGCCCGTCGCGCGGGCCGCCACCCCCGACGAGGACGCGTCGAACGGATCATCGGGTTCGTCGTTGCCCGTTGTCGCCCTGGCGTCGCTCATCGCGCTGGTCGCCGGGCTGGCGCTCCTGGGCCTCCGCTACGCCGGTACGAGGGTGCAGCGGACCGCCTGACACCTGGGCACGTGCACGAGCGCGCCCGAACCCACCTCGGGAACCTGAGCACGACGGGTGTCGTCAAGGCAGGGACATGCCGCACCCGACCGCCCCGACCGTCCCGACCGCCCCCGCCGGCCACGCGGAGCACGACCCGCTCCTCGTCGCCGCCTACGCCGCGGGTGACGCGACGGGCGCGCAGCTGGACGAGGCCGCGGGCCTGGTCGCCACCTGCCACGGCCTGCGCCGCCCTCCACCACGACCTGCGGGCGATCGCCCTGGCCCTGCCCGCCACGGCCGCCGCCGCCCCGTCGCCCCGCCCCCGGGACTTCCGCCTCACCGCCGAGCAGGCCGCCTCCCTCCGGCCGGCCGGCTGGCGCCGCCTCCTCGCGCCGCTCGCGGGCCCCTCCTTCGCGTTCGCCCGGCCCCTGGGCACCGGGCTCGCCACCATCGGCCTCGCCGGCATCCTCGTCGCGGGCGCCTCGGGCATCCCGCTGGGCGGGGGAGCCGCGGCCGCACCGGCGGGCGACCAGGAGGCGTACGCACCGATGGCCGCGAGCGGGCCGTCCGGTGCGCCGTCCATGGCACCGGCAGCGGACGAGTTCGACGAGGACAACGCCGCCGCTACCGAGGCGCCCGCAGCCGGTGACGACAGCCCTGCCTCCAGCGATCCCCCGGTACCCAAGGAGAGCGACCAGCGCTCGGACGGTGGCGGCGAACCGCAGCCGACCGACGAGATGCTGACCGCGGTCGGCGCCCCCGCTGAAGGCCAGGAGCCGCCTGACCCAACGGTCGCTGCCGCCGAGGCATCCACCCTCGCACCGCCCGTGTCGCCTGCCACGTGGATTGCCGCCCTGGGGTTCGTCGCACTCGCGCTCGGCGCCGGGCTGCTGGTCCTCCGCTGGACCGCCCTCCGCTGGACTGCCCGGCGCGTGGCCTGAGGGGCCTCCGACACCAAACCGCGACCGTCGTGGCCGCTCTCCTGCCCTCCGGTGCGGTGTAGCCTTGATGCTCCCGCAGCGCACCAGGAATGCCAAGGACGAGCCCGTGCCGAACATCCTCCAGAGCCTCCCGGTCGGCGAACGCGTCGGCATCGCGTTCTCCGGCGGCCTCGACACCAGCGCCGCCATCCTCTGGATGCGCAAGCACGGCTCCGTCCCGTACGCCTACACCGCGCACCTCGGCCAGCCCGACGAGGACGACTACGACAGCATCCCGCTCAAGGCGCTCAAGTACGGTGCCGAGAAGGCCCGCCTGATCGAGTGCCGTCCGCAGCTGGTCGCCGAGGGCATCGCCGCGCTGCAGACCGGGGCCTTCCACATCAGCACCGCTGGCCAGCTGTACTTCAACACCACGCCGCTGGGACGTGCGGTCACCGGCACGATGCTCGTCTCCGCGATGCAGCAGGACGGCGTCAACATCTGGGGCGATGGGTCCACCTACAAGGGCAACGACATCGAGCGGTTCTACCGCTACGGCCTGCTCGTCAACTCGACGCTGCTCATCTACAAGCCGTGGCTTGACCAGAAGTTCATCGACGAGCTGGGCGGCCGGGCGGAGATGTCCGCCTACCTCGACGGCGCCGGGCTCGAGTACAAGATGTCGGCCGACAAGGCCTACTCCACCGACTCCAACATCCTGGGTGCGACCCACGAGGCGAAGGACCTCGAGTTCCTCGACGCGGGCGTCTCGATCGTGAACCCGATCATGGGCGTCGCCTCCTGGCGGGCAGACGTGACCGTGGACGCGGAGACCGTGAGCGTCCGCTTCGAGGACGGCGAGCCGGTCGCCCTCAACGGCCGGACCTTCGAGACGCCGCTCGAACTGTTCGTCGAGGCCAACGCCATCGGCGGCCGCCACGGCCTGGGGACCAGCGACCAGATCGAGAACCGGATCATCGAGGCCAAGAGCCGCGGCATCTACGAGGCGCCAGGCATGGCCCTGCTGCACATCGCGTACGAGCGCCTGGTGACCGGCATCCACAACGAGGACACGATCGACCAGTACCGGTCCAATGGCAGGCGGCTCGGTCGCCTGCTGTACCAGGGCCGCTGGTTCGATCCCCAGGCGTTGATGCTTCGCGAGACCGCCCAGCGCTGGATCGCCCGCGCGATCACCGGCGAGGTCACCCTCGAGCTGCGCCGCGGCAACGACTACTCGATCCTCGACACCACCGGCCCGAACCTGACCTACCACCCCGAGCGCCTCACGATGGAGAAGGGCGAGGAGGTCTTCTTCACGCCGCTGGACCGGATCGGGCAGCTGACGATGCGCAACCTGGACATCGCGGACACGCGCGAGAAGATCCGCGTCTACCACCAGGTGGGCATCATGGGCACGACGCCGCGCGAGGGGCTCCCCCTGCTGCCGGCGGCGGGGCCGGAACTGGAGCCGGTGGAGACAGAGGTCGACGTGCTAGAGGGCGACGGAGACTAGACCGTCGAGCGTCCTGAACGCGGGCCGGGTGCCGCCCTGGCCCGCGTCGTCCTTGTGCGGTGGCCGCAGGAGGCGTCAGCCGACGAGGAAGCCTGCATAGGTGTTGGTGTTGCCGTTGCCGTCCTCGTCCCGGACGGTGGTGCCAGAGCCACTCCCCCTCAGCTTCTCGTAGTCACCCGTACCGCCTTGCACGGCCCATGTGAACGTCTCAAGCCCGGTGGCAAAGTCGGCCTGGATCTGCAGCTTCACGAAGAAGGTGCCGCTGCCGTCGCCGCAGGTGAACATCTTGCGGACCTGGAGCTGGACGATGCTGCGCCCGGCACGATCGCTCTGGTATCCGGCGAAGCTGATGCCGGTATCGACGAACGTGCCGTTCTCGCAGATCAGGCCGCTCCCGGCGGCAGGCCCGCTGATCGTGAAGTCCCCGGAGTTGGGTCCGTCGGGGTTGAAGGTCACGTGGGAGTCGATTGTCACCGACTGCGGCGACGCGGCGGCGACCGGACCCGTGAGGACAACCAGGGCCATGGAGGCGGCGAGGACCCCGAGGATTGCCCGAGTGCGACGAGTGACAGGACGCATGATCAACACTCCCTCGATGCGCGGCCATCTGCCGCGGTCACCCTCCATGGGTGTCCACCACCGCCAGACGTTCAATCTTCGGCGCACGAGGCCGGTCGCGCCAGCGATTGCCTCTCAGTCGACGTGGAGATCAAGGTGGACGATCCGGGGTACAGCGGGCGATGGACTGCCGGCGCCAGTCGGCGAGTGGCCCGTCGCTCATGCCTTGACCTCGACGACGGTTGGCGTACGATGCCACCATGTGGCGCGTCCCAACGCCCGGGTCCACAGGCGCGGTGTCTGTGCGCCCCGGCGGCCCTGAATCCGCTTGCCCGCACCCCAGTACTGATGGTTCTGGCAGCGCGGTTGCGCTGGGCGTGGCGTAGGCCGTGGCCGAGCGACCCACCCTGACGCAGCCCGGTCTGCGCGCCGGCGTCGAAGGCCCGCCGTCGACGTTCCTGTTCACCGACATCGAGGGGAGCACGCGGCTCTGGGAGGAGCGGGCGACCGCGATGGGCGAGGCCCTTGCCCAGCACGACCACCTGTTGCGGCTGGCCGTTGAGACGCGTGGCGGCTCCGTGATCAAGACGACCGGCGACGGGATGCTGGCCGTGTTCGACGATCCGCTCGGCGCCGTTGGCGCGGCTCTCACAGCCCAGCGCGCCCTCCGCGACGCGCCCTGGGGCGAGACCGGTCCGCTCCGGGTGCGGATGGCATTCCATGCCGGGGCCGCGGAGACCCGGGATGGCGACTACTTCGGCCCGGCGCTCAACCGCGTGGCAAGGATCCTGTCCATTGGGCACGGCGGTCAGGTCATCTGCTCCGCGGTCGCCGCCGATCTCGCGCGCGACCGGCTCGGACCGTCGGTCGAGCTCGTCGATCTCGGCTCGCACCGGCTCCGCGACATCGACCGGCCCGAGCAGGTCTACCAGCTGGTCGTCGCCGATCTCCCGCGGGACTTTCCTCCGCTCCGCTCACTGAGCACACGCCGCTCCAACCTGCCGGTCGCACTGACGAGCTTCGTCGGCAGGGAGAGGGAGGTGGCGGAGGTCACAGCGCTCGTGGAGCACCACCGCCTCGTCACCCTGATCGGCACGGGCGGAACAGGCAAGACCCGCCTGATGCTCGAGGCTGCCGGTCAGCTCCTCGATCGCCATCCTGACGGGGTGTGGCTCGCCGAACTGGCGCCGCTGGGCGACGAGTCACAGATCGCGTCGGAGGTCGCGCGTGCGCTCGGCGCACCGGAGGTCCCGGGCGTGCCGGCGCTGGCGGTGGTGCAGGCGTTCGTCGCCGACAAGGACCTGCTGCTCCTCTTGGACAACGCGGAGCACCTGGTGGACGGGGCCGCGAGGCTCGCCGAGCGGCTGCTCGCAAGCGCTCCGAAGCTCCGCATCCTGGCCACGAGCCGGGAGGCGCTTGCGATCTCCGGCGAGGCCGTGCTCCACGTCCAGTCGCTCTCGTGCCCGGCGGCCGGCGGGGCCCTGGGTCCGCTCGCAGGCACCCCGGCCGGCATCGAGGATGCCGCCTCGACCGAAGCGGTCCAGCTGTTCACCCAGCGAGCCGTGGCTGTCGACCCGGGGTTCGCCCTCAGCGAGTCGAACGTCGCATCGGTTGCGGAGATCTGCCGCCGCCTCGACGGGATCCCGCTCGCGATCGAGCTTGCCGCTGCGCGGGTTTCGGCCATGTCGCCCGACGACATCGCCAGGCGCCTCGGGGACCGGTTCCGCCTGCTCGCAGGGGGACGCCGGACGGCGGTCCCGCGCCAGCAGACGCTGCATGCCCTCATCGACTGGAGCTGGGATCTCCTGACCCCCGAGGACTGCCGCCTGCTCCGGAGGCTGGCGGTGTTCACCGGCGGCTGGACGGTGGCGATGGCGTCGCGGATCGTCGGCGACGACGACGGTGCCGCGGATCCGGCAGACCTCGTCGACGGCCTGACGCGGCTGGTCGACCGCTCGCTCGTGATCGTGGATCGCGGCGCCACAACGCGCTACAGGATGCTCGAGACGATCCGGCAGTACGCGCGGGAGAAGCTCATCGAGTCCGGCGAGGCGTCCGATCTCGCGGATCGCCACCTCGCCGCATTTGCGGAACTCGCGGCCGAATTGCAGGGACCGATCCGCGGCCCGGCCATGGTGGACTGGCTGGACCGGCTCGACGCGGAGGCCGACAACCTTGGCGCCGCCCTGGAGTGGGGCCTCGAGGCAGCGCCGTGGACGGCCGTCCGGATGTGCTCCGCGCTCCTTGGCTACTGGAGCGTGCGGGTGATATCCGGGGACAACGAGGCCCGCATCGTTGCCGCGATCGGACTGGCGAGGGCGCACGTACACGACAGTCCCGACGCCGACCCGGCCGAGCAGGCGGTCGCGGCACGCCTGATGGGCGAGGCCGCCAATGTCTGGGGGTTCACCGGGAGAGCATTCGAAGCGCTCGCCTGGGCCAGGGACGCAGTCGGCCTGGCCGACCTGAGCGGCGATGCTGTCGCGAGGCGGGCGGCCGCCGTCGGTCTTGCCGTCGCAACGGCATTCTCGGGCGATGCCGGTCCCGAGGCCGTGGTCCCACGGCGGATCTTCGAGGAGGCGATTGAACTCGCGGAACGGAGCGGCGAGCTCTGGGCTGTCGCCATCGCCGCTGGGTTCGCGGGCACGAGCCTGAGCTCGTTCGATCCCGAGGCCGGGGCCGCACTCCTTCGGCGGGGCGTCGAGGCAGCCCACCGGTCGGGGAGCCCGTATGCCCTCGGCGCGGTCACCATGGCCCAGGGTCGAGCCCTCGGACGCACGGGCCACACCGACGAAGCGGTCGCTGCGTTCGATGTGGCAATCCGGCAGTTCACCGAGCTCGGCGACACGCGGTTCGCGCTTGCAGGCCGCAGCGATCTGGCCCACGCACTCCGGCGAGGCGGACGCCTCGACCAGGCCATGGCCATCTACCGCGAGACGATCGGCGGCTGGGTCCACTTCGGCCAGAAGGGGGCTGTCGCCAACCAGTTGGAGAACATCGCGTACGTGCATGTCGAGCGCGGGCGCCTCGACGGGGCCGCTCGGCTTCTCGGAGCCGCGGCTGCGATCCGGGAGACCTCGGGAGCCCGGATGGCATTCGACGAGAGCCCCGAGCTCACCGGGTACCTGGATCGTCTGCGAAGCGCCTTGGACGGGGAGGCGTTCGAGGCGGCATGGGCAGCCGGCCGGGAATTGCCCCAGGCGGACGCCGTCGCCCTTGCCTGTTTGCTGGAGCCGGGCCCCGGCTGATCGGCGTGCTCAGTCCACCGTCAGCGTCTTCGACAGGTTTCGCGGGAAATCCGGGTCGATCCCGCGCAGCACGCTCATGTGGTACGAGAGCAACTGCAGCGGCAGGACGGCCAGGAGCGCGTTGATCTGCGGGTCCGAGGGCGGGATCGCCACCAGCTCGTCGCCGTTGGCCCGCAGGCGGGGGTCGTCCTCCGCGATGGTGATGGCTCGCGCTCCGCGGACTCTGACCTCGTTGATCCCACTGATGATCAGGGGCACGTCCGCCGGACCCGCCACGAAGATGATCGGGTAGCCGTCGGTGACAGCGGAGAGGGGGCCGTGCTTGAACTCCGTCGAGAGCATGCCTTCGCAGTGGGCGTAGGTGATCTCCTTGAGCTTGAGCGCGCCTTCGAGCGCGATCGGGTAGGTCGCGCCGTAGCCAAGGCAGTAGAGGTTGTCCCAGGGGTTGATCTCGGCGGCGATCGCCTCGACCTGGTCGGCCACGGCGGCCAGCGTCGCCTCCATGAGGTCTGGGATCCGCGCGAGGGCGCTTGTGTCCCGCCCGGCCAGGCGGTAGGCGAGGTACAGGAACGCGAGGACCTGGTTGGTGAACGTCTTGGTGGCCGGCACGCTGATCTCGTAGCCGCAGCCGAGCGGCAGGCAGAGCCTCGTCGCTCGCGTGAGCGTGGAGCCGACGACGTTGGCGAGCCCGAAGGTGTCCATGCCCCGGCTTTGCGCGGCCTCGAGCGCGTTGAGCACGTCCTTCGTCTCGCCGGACTGGCTGACGAACAGCCCGACGTCCTCGGGGCCGACCGCGGGTGCGTACTGGGCGATGAACTGGGGTGCCAGAACGGGGATCGCAGCCCGCCCGGCGAGCTGGGCGAGGAACACGGAGCCGGCGGCCGCCGCGTGGAAGCTGGTGCCGCAGCCGACCAGGTAGAGGTGGCGGGCAGTCCGCATCCGTTCCACGACGGCTGCCACGTCGGAGCTGGCGTCCAGGAGGTGGAGGAGCTCCCGGGCCACCTGCGGCTGCTCGTGGATCTCCTTGGCCATGAAGTGCGCGTAGCCGCCCTTCATGACGGCGTCCATCGTCTCGGTGACGAGCTCCGCCGGCCGCTGGACGAGGCTGCCGTCGGTCACCGAGCGAACCTCGATGCGATCGGCCCACAGGGTGACGATCTCGCCGTCCATGGGTCGCACCACGGTCCGCGTGAGCGGCAGCAGCGAGGGCAGGTCCGACGAGACGCAGGTGAACCCGTCCCCGATCCCGACCACGAGCCCCGACCCCTTCTTGAAGGCGTACAGCCGATCGTCGTCGGCCCGCCCGATCACGAAGGCGTAGTCGCCCTCGAGGTCCGCATAGGCGAGCCGGATCGCCTCGACCAGCTCGTGGCCCTGGCGGACGTGGCGTTCCACCGCATGGACGCAGGTCTCGCCGTCGTTGTCGGATCGGACGGTCATCCCCTCGGCCAGGAACTGGACCCGCAGCTCGACGTTGTTCACGACGTTGCCGTTGTGCGCCCCGACCATCGTGCCGTCGGAGTCGAGATGGGGCTGGGCATTGGCCTGCGACGGCGCGCCGAAGGTTGCCCAGCGCAACTGCGTGATTCCGCGGGTGCCGCGCATCTCCGCCAGGTCGTGGCGTGCGGCAACCTCGTCCACCCGGCCCACGTCCTTGCGCAGGTCGATCGTGCCGTCGCGGAAGGTCGCCGCCCCCACCGAGTCGTAGCCGCGGTACGTGAGCCGCCGCGCGGCGTCCACCAGGATTGGGCCGAGCGCCTCGTCCCGGTCGGTCACGTAGCCGAAGACACCGCACATCCTGGGGCACACTCCTGGTCCGGCGGTGGCGGCGTCCAGGCCGCGCATGTCCCGCTGCCCCGTATGGTGCCGCCTCGTCGGCCGGACGTCGCGTCGTCTGTGTCGCGTCGTCTGTGTCGCGTCGCTATGTCGCGGCCCGAAGCGGCAGGCGCACGACGAATTGCGAACCCTCGCCCGGCACGCCGCTGCTCTCGGCCGTAACGCTGCCGCCGTGCGCGGTGGCGAGGTTCCACACGATCGCGAGCCCGAGGCCCGAGCCGCCGGTGTCGGCGTGCCGCTCGTACCGGTCGAAGACCCGGCCGATCTGGTCGGGCGGAATCCCCTCGCCGGTGTCGGCGACCTCGATCAGGGCGTCGTCGCCCGACGTCGTCACGTTGAGCCTGACCCGGCCATCCGCGGGCGTGTGACGGATCGCGTTGGCGACGAGATTGGCCATGATCTCGCGCACACGGACGGGATCGACATCGGCGTCCACGCGCGCGTCACCTCCCGCGGCGAGATCGACGCGCCTGGCGTCGGCGATCGGTGCCTGTGCCGCCACCACGCTCGCGGCGAGCCCTGCGAGGTCCGCCGGCTCGCGGTGGAGGGTGAGGGCGCCCGCGTCGGCGAGGGAGAGTGTGCGCAGGTCGTCGAGGAGGCGGCCCATCGTCTCGGTCTCGGCCAGGAGCGGCACGATGTGGTCCTCGTCCATGGGGTGGACGCCATCGACCATGGCCTCGAGGCCCCCGGCCAGCACGGTGAGCGGCGTGCGCAGCTCGTGGGTGACGTCCGCGAGCATGCTCGTACGGGCGTCCCGGGAGCGGTCGAGGCGTTCGGCCATGGTGTTCAGGGACGCAGCCAGTTCGCGTACCGGTCGCGGACCGCGGACCTCCACGCGCACGCCGGGCTCGCCGTCGGCCAGGCGCCGGGTGGCGTCGGCCATGTCGCCCAGCGGCCTGATCGAGCGGGCCACCAGGCGTGTCATCCAGGCACCGGACACGACGATGACGACCAGCACGGCCACGACGGTGGCAGCGCTGGGGGCGGCGCTCGGCGCGACGACGCCCAGGATGACGCCTGCGACCCAGGTTGCGAAGGCCGCGAACAGGCCGACCACGGCAATGCCGAGCACGGTCAGGCAGCCCACGAAGCCGACAGCCCCACCGTGGCCGTGCCGCCCACCGCGTCCGCGTCCACGCCACGGGCCGCCGGACCCGCCGGCGCGCTGCCGTTCGGGGTGCTGGGCGCTCACCGGGTCACCCGGCCGGCTCCTCGAGCGCGTACCCGACGCCATGCACCGTCCGCACATAGCGCGGCGAGGCGGGGTCGGGCTCGAGCTTGCGGCGGAGGTTGCGGATGTGGCCGTCGATCGCGCGCTCGTAGGTGTCAAGGCTGAAGCCGTGGACGGCATCGAGCAGCTGTGAGCGAGTCCATACCCGGCCCGGTTCGCGGGCGAGCGTCGCCAGGATCTCGAACTCGGTGGGGGTGAGGGTGACGACGCGGCCGTCGACGGTCACGCGACGACGCGTGGTGTCGATCTCGAGGCCGCCCGCGGAGATCCGCTCGCCGGGGCTGGAGCGGGCATCGGCGCGGCGGAGAACGGCGCGCACCCGGGCGACGACCTCCTTCGGACTGAACGGCTTCACGACGTAGTCGTCCGCACCAAGCTCCAGGCCGGCGATGCGGTCGCTCTCGTCGCCGCGTGCGGAGAGGATGACGATGGGGACGTCGGAGTCGCGGCGCAGGGAGCGGATCACGTCGAGCCCGTCGATGCCCGGGAGGCCCAGGTCCAGCACGAGCGCGTCCGGCCGCCGGGTGCGGGCCAGCACGAGGGCGCCCGAACCGTCACTGGCGGTGAGGACGGCGAAGCCCGCCTGCTCGAGGTAGTCGCGGACGAGGCCGGCGATCCGGGGCTCGTCGTCGACGACGAGGATGGTGCGCATTCCGACTCCAGGGGTTGGCGACGCCGGGCGAGGATACCCGCCCGGCGTCATGACGAGGTTCAGGCGCCGGTCAGGCGAGGGTCAGGCGCCGGCGCTCGGGGTGGCGCTGGGGGTCGGGCCGGGGGTCCGGCCGGAGGCATTCGCCTCCTCCTCGTGGAGCGTCCGGTGAACCTCGGCGACCCACGCGCGTCGGGCGTCGCCGGGCCCGCCGGGTCCCATCGGCCCGTGGTGGCCCCAACCCCCGCGCCGGTGCCGGCGGCCGCCGAGGATCGCGGCAAGTGCGAGGAACGAGAAGAACAGGAAGCCCATGAACAGGAACAGGCCGAACGCGCCGAGCCCGCCGCCGAGCACGACGGTGCCCCCGGCCGCCCCGATGTTGCTGGCCACGCCGGCCTGGAAGCCGAGGACGCCCGCGGCGATGGCGACGCCGCCGGTGATGAGGAGCGCAAGTGCTGCACGCATTTCCGATGATCTCCGATCCTGATGGCCCGCTCCGTGCGGGCTGTCGTGGTTGACGAGGACAACGATCGCGGCCGGATGTGCAGAAGTTGTGCAGACGATGTCGCGGTTCGGCCGGTCTGCGGCATCGCCAGTCCTAGGCCGAGACCGCCGGTCCTGGTTCGGCACGGCCGGTCCTGGGGCGGGACTGCCAGTCTCGATCTCGACGACGAAGCGCCGTCGACTCCGCTGGCCTGCCAGCGCAGGCCGCTTCGCGCCGGAAAGTGGGTCTGCCAGTCCCGCGGCAGGCGGCGAGCCGGTCGGCAGCGCGCCAAACAAGGCCGACGCTCGCACTTCCAGGGTCAGAACGGGATTGCCAGTCCCGCCGCCGACGGCCCGGCGCCGGCGATCCTGGTCGTGGGTCGTGTGCCCACACGCCCGCGGCTACACTGGCCGTGATCCAACCCGCTGGCTCGGAGCCGATGGACCGCCTCCTCCTGCTCGACGGCAACGGCCTCATCTACCGGGGCTACTTCGCGCTCATCGACCAGCCGCTGACCACGTCGAAGGGCGAGCTCGTCACCGCCGTCTTCGGCTTCACGAACATCGTCCTGCGCGCGATCCAGGACGCGAAGCCGGACCGGCTCGCGGTCGCCTTCGACCTGGGCAAGCCGACCTTCCGCCATGAGCGGTACGCGGAGTACAAGGCGACCCGGACCCGCATGCCCGACGACATGCGTGTCCAGATCCCGAGGGTTCGCGAGGTGGTCGCGGCGCTCGGCATCCCGGTGTACGAGCTCGAGGGATTCGAGGCGGACGACGTCATTGCCACGCTCGTGGGCCAGGCGGAGGCCGCGGACCTGGAGGTGGTCATCCTCACGGGCGACCTGGACATGCTCCAGCTCGTGGGCGACCGGACGAAGCTCATGGTCTCGCTCCGGGGCGGCGTGTCGAACACGGTCACCTACGACGTCGCGAAGATCGACGAGCGGTGGGGCCTGCGGCCGGACCAGATGCTCGACTACAAGTCGCTCAAGGGCGACAACTCGGACAACATCCCGGGCATCCCCGGCGTGGGCGAGAAGACCGCGGCGAAGCTGGTCCAGACCTGGGGCACGCTCGACGCCCTGTACGAGCATCTCGACGAGGTCACGCCGGTCAAGCTGCAGCCGCTGCTCGCCGACCACAAGGCGACCGTCCTCGAGAGCCGCGAGCTCATGCGCCTCGTCCGGGCCGGCGACATCACCTTCGATCCGGCCCGCGGCAGGGTGGGGGAGTACGACCGCGAGGAGGTCGTGCGCCTGTTCCGGGAGCTCGAGTTCCGGACGCTCATCGACCGCCTCCCGCCGCTCGTCGGCGAGCGGCCGGAGGACGCGGTCGCGGCGATGCGCGAGCTGCGCGACGGGGGTTTCCCGGCGGCCCAGAAGCCGGGTTCGGCGGGCGGGCCTCCGACGCCGGGTGGAGCGGGCTCGGGCGGGCGCGCGACCCGCGAGTACACCGGGCCGCGTGCCGCCGGGGGCCAGCTCTCGCTCTCGCTCGACTTCGACGTGGTGTCGGGTGGTTCGCCTGGCGCGTCCGAGGTCGATGCCAGCCCTCGCCCGGCCGTCCCGTCAACGCCCGAAGCGCGCGCAGAGGCTCTCGCGGTCGCGGAAGGGGACCTGCCGGCCGCGCTGGCCGCGGCCCTGGACGACCCCGGACGTCTCGAGGTCATCGCCGAGGGCGGGGTGCCCGGTCTCGAGGCCTGGCTCCGCGCGCAGCCCGCGGTCGGGGTCGCGATCGCGCTGGACAGCCCGCGTCCGCTGGCCGGCATCCCCCTTGCGCTCGCGGTCGCGGGCCGGGACGGACGGGCCGTCGCCGCCGAGGGCCCCGAGGCCGCCATCGCGCTGCGCCATCTCCTCGAGGAGGTCGGCACGCCGCTCGTCGGGCACGAGATCAAGCCGCTCCTGACCGCGCGTTTCGCCGAGGATGCGTCGGCGCCTGCAACGAACGTCGCCTTCGACACCCAGGTCGCCGCGTACCTGGTCAACGCCGCGCTCCGGGCCCAGAGGATCGCGGACGTGGTGGCGGAGCGGCTGGACCTCGTTCTTCCCCCGGCCGCAGCCGGCTTCCCGCCCGCGACCACGGCTGCCCTCGAGGCCCTGTCCGCCCTCGCGGTCAGGCCGAGCCTGGAGCAGGCGCTCCGGGACGAGGGCGTCGAGCGCCTGTTCACCGAGATCGAGCTGCCCCTGATCCCGATCCTCGCGCGCATGGAGGCGGCCGGCGTCGCGCTCGACCACGATGCGCTGCGGGCGCTCGAGACCGAATTCGCGACGGAGATCGAGCGGCTCGAGACCGAGATCTACGCGATCGTCGGCCACCGGTTCACCATCGGCAGCCCCAAGCAGCTGGGCGAGATCCTGTTCGAGGAGCTCAAGCTCCCGAAGGGCCGCAAGACCAAGACCGGCTACTCGACCGACGCGACGGTCCTCGAGGAGCTGCGAGGCGTCCACCCGATCATCGAGCCCGTGCTGGACTGGCGCACCTACACGAAGCTCCGCTCGACGTACGTGGAGGCGCTGCCGCTGCTGCTGGGCCCGGACGGCCGTCTGCACACGCTGTTCCACCAGGCCGTGGCGGCAACCGGGCGGCTCTCCTCGTCGGACCCGAACCTGCAGAACATCCCGATCCGCACCCCGCTGGGCCGCCGGATCCGGCACGCGTTCGTCGCCGGCTCGCCCGACACGACGCTGGTCGCCGCCGACTACAGCCAGATCGAGCTGCGCGTGCTCGCCCACGTCTCGGGCGACGAGCACCTCGCCGACGCCTTCGCCCGCGAGGCCGACATCCACCGCGAGACCGCGGCGCGGGTGCTCCACAAGGCGCCCGAGGACGTCACCTCCGATGAGCGTTCGATGGCCAAGATGGTCAACTTCGGCCTCGCCTACGGGATGAGCGACTTCGGGCTGTCGTCGCGGGCGGGGATCTCGCGCCAGGACGCGCAGGAGTTCATCAACTCCTACTTCACGGCGTACACGGGCATCAGCCGGTACATGATCCATATCCGGGAGACCGCGGCCGACCAGGGGTACGTGTCCACGCTGCTGGGCCGCAAGCGCCAGATCCCGGAGCTGACCTCGTCGAACCGGGCGCTCAAGGCCGCAGGCGAGCGCATGGCGATCAACATGCCGATCCAGGGGACGGCCGCGGACATCGTGAAGATCGCGATGATCCGGGCCGACCGCGCGCTGCGCGAGGGCTCGTTCCGGGCGCGGCTGCTGCTGTCGGTGCACGACGAGTTGCTCGTCGAGGCGCCGCGTGACGAGGTGGACCGGGTGGTGGCGCTGCTACGCGAGACGATGGAGGGCGCGCTGCCGCTCTCGGTGCCGCTCACCGTCGAGGCGAAGGTGGGGGACTCGTGGGAGGGGATGACCCCGGTGAGCCGGCGCGACGCCGTGCTTGCGGAGGCCGACGAGGCGCCGGCGGAGCTGGCGTAGGGGGACGTCGGGTCGTGATGGAACCGTCTCGGCGGTGGAGGCTGCGGGCCGCGCAGGCGGCCATGTGCGCGGTCGTGGCCGTTGCTGCTCGCCGCCTGCTCCTACCTCACGCCCAGGGTCGATCCGGCTGACCAGGGAGAAGCGGTTGGCGGCCCGCCGGTGACGGCGGAGGCGATCGTCCGTGGCTGGCTGCGATCGGCGAGCGAGAAGTCGGGCGACCTCGGGTGGGGCCTGCTCTACCCGAACATCCGGACCGACCTGTTCGGGTCGGAGGACCGCTATCGCGAGGCGATCGAGGGATCCGACTGGTCCTCGTTCGAGTACCGGGTCCTCGGCGCCGATCTGCATGACGGCGAATACCTGGTCCGGATCGAGATCGCGGGAACCGCGCCGGCGTTCCTGTCGGACTGGGGCTTCGTCCAGATGCAGTCCGAGGGCAACGGCTTCATGGTCGTGCGACTGGGCGTCGGCGGTCGAAGGGTCCGGCATCCAGGCGCTAGGGGGGCCGGCTTCGTCGCAACCTTGACGTTCGTGGCCCGTTACCGCCGACCCGTCGGGGCTGCCGGCGGCCAGCCGCACCTCGACCGCGTCGGCCCGCTGCGACCGCGTCAGCCCGCCTCGACCGGGTCCGGCGCCCGTCGTCGCAGCGGGGCGCCGGAGAGCACCGGGGCCAGGACGGCGACGAGCCCGGCCGCCGCGAGCGGGATCACCAGCGCTGCGGCGAGGCCCCACGCATCGGCGGCGATCCCGACCAGCGCCGGCGCAATGATCATGCCGACCCGCACGAGCCACGAGGCCAGGGCGATCCCGTGCGCCGAGGGGATCCCCGGCCGGGAGCCTGCAGCGGACACCATCACCGGGAACATCGGTGAGGTGCCCAGGCCCACCAGCGCGAACCCGGCGAACGCAAGTGGGATGGCGAGGATCGGCGCGGACGCGATCACCGCCACGAGACCTCCGCCGGCCACCATCGCCCCGACGCGGACCAGGCGTGCGCTGCCGATGCGATTGACCCACCGGTCGTTGGTGAGCCGGCCGACGACCATCGCCCCCATGTAGACCATGAATTCGGCCGCGGCGACGCCGGCGGGAGCCCCGAGCACGTCGGAGAGGAAGATCGCGCTCCAGGTGGCGGCCGATCCCTGGACGGTGACGCACAGGATCCCGAGCAGCGCGATCGGGATGAGGACGCGGAGGAGGCGCGGGATCATCGCCGGCCGCAGCGGCTCGGCGGCGGTCAGCGCGTCGTGCGGCGCGTCCGCGACAGCCGACGGCAGCAGGAAGCGCCCCGCCACGAGGATGGTGAGCGCGAGGACGGCCGCGGCGATGCCCAGGTGCACGGCCACGGCGATGCCGGCGGTCGCGGCCAGCACCCCGACGAACGATCCGACCACCCCGCCGACGCTCCACATACCGTGGAAGCCCTGGAGGATCGAGCGGCCGTAGACCCGCTGCAGCCCGACCCCGTGGGCGTTCATCGAGGCATCCATGATCGCGTCGAACATGCCGAGCACGAGATACGCGCCGGCCAGCATCGCCCACGTCGAGGCCTGTCCGATCACCCCGAGCAGCAGTGCCGTCGCCGTCCCGGCGATGACGGTCATGCGGGCAGACCCGAACCGCCCGACGAGTAGCGCCGACGAAGCCCCCGGCCACGAGACCGCCCACCGCCATCGCTGCCACCGCCGTGCCGAGCTCGCCCTGCGAGAGGCCGAGCGAGTCCTGGATGGCCGGCAGACGCGGCAGGACCGACGCGAAGATGGCGCCGCTGGCCAGGAAGATGACCGAGACGGCGATCCGTGCCGCACGCGCCCGGGCCAGCGAGATGTCGGGAACGGGCTCGACGGCGGCGGGCGGGATGTCGGCGGTCGGGCCTGCGGTCGTGGCGGCGGCCCGGGCGGGAGTCTCCATGTGTGTCCCCATGGTGCCCGAGGCGCCCGCAATCGGTGGGGCCGATCACCACGTGGGCGCGTCGGCGGCGTGATCGGTACGGCCGATCGATGCGACACCCCCGGGGCGCTCCAGGCCGGGACGCAGCCCGCGGGGGACGGTGCGACGTCGGGCTGATCGTTGCAGCCGATCGTTCGTCCGCGTCTCCGCGCCGGCGATCGGTGCGGCCGATCAAGGATCTCCGCCGCCGCCGGGGCCGCGAACGCGCACCTGCTCTACCCTCTGCGGCGATGCCTGAGCTTCCCGAGGTCGAGACCGTCGCCCGCGACCTCCGCCGCCACCTGCTCCCCGACGAGGGGGCGCCCGGCCCGGAGATCTCCGGCGCGCGCGTGTCGTGGACCCGGACGCTGCGCGGCGAGAACCCGGAGGTCTTCATCGCAGGCGTCACGGGACGCCGCATCGAAGGCGTCGGCCGGCGCGGCAAGAACATCGTCGTGAACCTCGACGGCGGTGCCTTCCTCACCATCCACCTCAAGATGACCGGGCAGGTGTTCGTCGTGCCGGCCGCGCTCCCGCGCGACCCGTACGAGCGCGTCGCCCTCGCACTGGCCGATGGCCGGGAGATCCGCTTCCGCGACGTGCGCAAGTTCGGCCGCATCGAGCTCTACGCAGCCGATGACAACCCCTTCGACGGACTCGGCCCTGAGCCGCTCGACCCCCGGTTCACGCTCAAGGCCTGGCGCGTCCGCCTGCGCACGCGCCGCGGCCGCCTCAAGCCGCTCCTCGTCGACCAGTCATTCGTGGTCGGTGTCGGCAACATCTACGCTGACGAGGCCCTGTGGCGCTCGAGGCTCCACCCGCTCCGTTCGGCAGCCTCCCTGCGTCCGCACGACGAGCGCGTGCTCTACCGCAACGTCGTGGACATCCTGGCCGAAGCCGTCGAACGGCGTGGCAGCTCCATCGACGACTACACGGCGCCCGATGGAGACGGCGGAATGCAGGAGCACCTCGATGTCTACCAGCGCACGGGCGAGCCGTGCAACCGCTGCGGCCGCCCGGTCCGGCGCATCGTGATCGGCATCCGGGCCACGCACTTCTGCTCGTTCTGCCAGCGCCTGCCGTCGGCCGAGCGCCCGGCCAGCGCGACGCTGCTCGCGACCATGACGCCACGCCCTGGACGCTCCGCCACCGGGCGCAAGGGCCGCCGATGGGTCGAGCTCGACGGCGAGGGGGCGCTGGGCAGGACGGCCGAGGAATCCGAGCAGGCCGAGCAGGCCCGCCGGCGTGCGGCCAGGACGAAGGCTGCAGCAGCCACGCGGCGCGCAGCCGCCCGAGCCGGTACGGTGCCCGCATGAGTCTCGTCCGCCTGGAACGCGTGACCCGCGAGATCGGCACCTTCGTCATCCTCGACGCCATCGACGCCGCGGTCGCTCCCGGCGAGCGCATCGGCCTCGTCGGGCCCAACGGCGCCGGCAAGACGACCCTCCTGCGGATCGTCGCCGGGCGAACCGAGGCCGATGGCGGCACCGTCACGCGCCGCCGCGGTCTCACGCTTGGCCTGCTCAGCCAGGAGGCCCACTTCGACGAAGCGTTCATGGCTGCCCCCGACCTGCGCGCGGCCGTCCGCCACGGCGCCGCGCACCTCGAGCGGATGGGGGAGGAGCTGGAGCATCTCGAGCATGCCGGGAAGGCGGGCGGCGCCCACTACGCGGAGCTCCAGCACCGCTACGACATCCTCGGCGGCTACACCCTGGACCAGCGCGTGGACGAGGCGCTCAGCGGCCTTGGCTTCGCGCGCGACGAGTGGGGCCGGCCCCCGACGGCGATGTCCGGTGGCCAGCAGACCCGCGCGGCGCTCGCCCGCCTCGTCGTCGCGAACCCGGACCTGCTCATGCTCGACGAGCCGACGAACCACCTCGACATCAACGCGATCGAATGGCTCGAGGAGCACCTCCGCCGCCGCGGCGGCGCCCTGCTCGTGGCCTCGCATGACCGCGCCTTCCTCGACGCCACCGTGACCCGTGTCTGGGAGCTGCGCGACCGCCGGATGACCGTCTTCCGCGGCGACTACAGCGCCTATCACCGCCAGCGCATCGAGCGCGACGCCCGCCTGGAGCGTGAGGCGGAGTCCCAGGGGGACCAGATCCAGCGCGAGGTCGAGCTGGTCCAGCGCTATCGCAGCCAGCGCAAGCACGTGAAGATGCACGAGCACGAGGCGCGCCTGGAGAAGCTCAAGGACGGACGCATCGAGGCGCCCCGCAAGTCATCGCGGACCCTGCATCTCCACGGTGCGGCGCTGGCCGGCGGGCCGGTGCGCAGCGGCGAGCTCGTCGTCAAGGCGGAGGACCTCCACGTCGGCTACCTGCCCGGGCGTGGGGCCCTGGCGAAGGATGGCGCCGAGGCGACCGAGCCGATCGACATCGCGACCGCGCCATTCCTGGCTGCGCAGCGTGGGGATCGGATCGGGATCGTCGGGCCCAACGGCGCCGGCAAGACGACCCTCCTGCGGACCATCGCGGGCGACCTGTACCCGCTCGACGGGTCGGTCTCGTTCGGCCACCAGGTCCAGCCCGGCTATCTCGCCCAGCTGCGCGACGCGGCGATCCCGGGTGCCACGGTGCTCGACGCGCTGATGGAGGCGATTCCGCTGACGCCTGGCGAGGCGCGCGGCTACCTGGCCAGGTTCCTGTTCCGTGGCGACGACGTGTTCAAGGAGGTCCGCTCGCTCTCGGGCGGCGAACGCTCGCGCCTGGAGCTGGCGCTGCTCGGGATCATGCCGTCCAACCTGCTCCTCCTCGACGAGCCGACGAACCACCTGGACATCGCGGCGCGCGAGGCGATCGAGGCCTTCCTCGCGGAGATCCCCGCCACGCTGCTGCTCGTGTCCCATGACCGCCGGCTGCTCGAGACGATCTGCGAGCGGCTGTGGGTGGTCGATGACGGGATGGCCGTCCCATTCGATGGCGGCTACCGGGCCTGGCGCCAGGCGGTGGCCGAGGGCTGGACCGTCGAAGCCGAGGCGAAGCGGCGCGCGAACCGCGGACCGCCCGGTGCCGCCGCGCGGGGACCGAGGACGCGGCGAGCACCGCCGCAGACCGGCTCCGACAGCCCCGTCTCCCGCGAAGACCGCCGCCCCGGCCGCGGCGGCGGCCGCCGGGCGCAGGCGGGCTCGTCGAGCCGGCGGTGGACCCGCGAAGCGCAGGTCGAGCGCGAAGTCGAAGCTGTCGAAGGACGCCTACCGGCGACGCAAGGAGGCGCTCGACGCCGAGCTGGGCCGCCTGGGCCTGCGCAAGACCCAGCTGGAGCTGGCGATGGTGACGCCGTCGGTGTCGGCGAACTTCGTGGAGATGCGGCGCGTCACGAGCGAGCTGGCCGACGTGGACCGGGCGCTTGCCGAGGCCGAGGACGCGTGGCTGGAGCTCGAGGAGATGGCGCCGTGAGCACGCCGGTTCCGCCGCGCGAGCAGCCCGGCGATGGCAGGCCGCGCATGCTCCGCATCGGCCTCACGGGGCCCATCGGCTGCGGCAAGTCCCAGGTCGGCCGCTGGCTGGCCGAGCTCGGCGTGCACGTGGTCGACGCCGACCAGGTGGCCCGCGACGTGACCGCACCGGGGTCCATCGTCCACGACGCGATCCTGCGCCAGTTCGGCGACGCGGTGCGTGGCGCCGACGGGAACCTCGACCGGGCAGCCCTCGGACGGATCGTGTTCGGTGATCCGGCCGCGCTCGCGGTCCTGGAGGGACTCGTCCATCCGGCGACGCGGCCGGTCATCGTCCGGGCGATCGAGGACGCGGAGCGGGCGGGCGCCGCCGCCGTCGCCATCGAGGCGATCAAGCTCGTCGAGGGCGGGCTGGCCTCGCTGTGCGACGCTGTCTGGCTCGTCACGTGCTCGCCCGACGTCCAGCGCGAGCGGATCATCGGGCGCGGAACGCCGCCCGCGACGGCCGACCAGCGCATCGCGGCCCAGGCTGGGATGACCGAGCGGCTGGCCTCGCGTGCGGACCTGGTGCTCGACACCTCGGGCTCGCCGGCGGACGACGCGCCGGGCCGTGGTGGACGCCCTGGCCGAGGTGATGACCGCGCACCGCTGATCCCTGCGCACCGCGACCCTGCGACCAGCCGAGCGGGCAGGCGGGCGCTCGGCGTAAGCACTGGGCGCTCCCGGCGCCGGTTGTGCGCTGCGCGCACGGTCTGTGACCCCGCGATCCACTCCACCGCACGGGCTGTCCGCCAGTCGCACAGATCGCGCAGCGACCGCCCAGTGCTTGCACCTGGCGCACGAGGCCCGAGCGGGCCGCGACCGCGCACCGCCGATCGCCGCGCAGCCGCTGATCGCCGCGGACCGCAGGGCAGGCAGCAGCCCGCCCGGCCGGGCGGGGCCCGGCCGGGCGGATGGGAGGCGCGTCGGGTCAGCGACGCGCGATGGAGGCTGGCTCGTGGGCGGCGGATCGCGTCGGCAGGTGCCGGTGCGAGGGCGCTGCTCTGCCTGGGCGGTACCTGGGCGCTGCTCAGCTCGGCCTGGGCGACCGGGCTCAGCCTGGGCGACTGCTCAGCCGGTGGCGACCGGGCTCAGCCTGCGATGCGACCGACTCACCCGGCGGCGACCGGGCTCAGCCCAGCGATGCCGACGGAACTCAGCCCGGCGATGCCGACGGAACCGGTGTCGGTGCCCCGCTCATCCACGGGAGCCGGTGTCACGGACGGCACGGGCGTGAGCTCCGGGATCGGCGGGTTGCTGCGGGTCGGCTGGCCGGGGGCCGGGAACATCTCGACGTACGGAAGACCGTAGCGCTCGATGATCCGGTTGGTGGTCGCGCCCAGGGAGGATGCGTCGAGGATCCGCGTGTCCTGCTCAGGCCGCAGCACCATGCTGAACCACACGCTGCCGTCGGTCTGGAGATGCGCCAGTTCCTCGGCGACCCGGAGCGGCACCTTGAGCACGTAGAACGTGCCGTTCCGGGTCAGGATCTGCATGTCCTGGTAGGTGACCTTCGTCCCGGTGCCCGGGACGTAGTAGGCGGCCGGTCGGGGCGTCGGACGCGGTGTCGCCGCCGGATCGCCGCCCTCGGCCTCCGCCGTCGGATCGTATGGGCCGAGCACGGCGGTCGTCACGATGATGTCGACCTTCATCTTCGGGCCGAGCACGCCACCGACAGCACGATCGTCGGGCACCGAGATGGAGATCGCGCGCCAGGCCTCGCTGTCGGGGGCCACCGTCTCGAGCGGCGGCAGGATCGTGAACTCGAGGCCGGCCGTCGCCGAGCCGAGCATGTTGCGGGTGAGGATCTGTCCTGTCGGGACATCGATCGCGAGCGACAGCCCGATCACGTCCTCGGGCTTCGTGAACAGGAGGGCCGGGTCCACCATCGACGCAGGGATCTCGGCATTCACGAGCACCTGCTCCTTGACCACCGCCTTGCCGGCCTGGATCGGCCCGGCGGCCACCACGGCGGACACGACGGCCGCACCCTGCTGCTTGGCCGAGTTGGTGGCGTTGTTCACGAGGTAGAAGGCGGCCCCGCCGGCGACGATCGCCAGCACCAGCCCGAGGAGGACGATGAACCGTCCGCGTTTGGACGGGTCCTTGTATTCCATCTCCATCGGTCAACCTCCCGGGTGGCCGTCGCTGACGGCCGGGTGCTGCCGCGCCCTCTCCGGCGGTGTGCAGGGCGCCGGCACCGCCGCCTGACCGCGAGCGGGCCGTGAGGGACACGGGTGGAGCCCGTGAGCCGATGTCCACGGTGCCGCTTCGTGAGGCCTCCCGGCACCACCCATCGGTACCAGTGCGCCCGCCCGAAAGCGTTGTCCGGACGTCGAACACCTGTTCGAAATAGACCCCACCGTGGTAGGATCCGACCATGCCCGACTTCCGTCTCGTCGCCCCGTTCGAGCCCACCGGCGACCAGCCGCAGGCGATCGAACGCCTCACGGACGGGCTCGGCCGCGGCCTCCGCCACCAGACGCTGCTGGGCGTGACCGGCTCCGGGAAGACCTACAGCATTGCCCAGGTCATCGAGCGCTACCAGAAGCCGACGCTGGTCCTCGCCCACAACAAGACGCTGGCCGCCCAGCTGTACTCGGAGTTCCGGGAGTTCTTCCCGGACAACGCCGTCGAGTACTTCGTGTCGTACTTCGACTACTACCAGCCGGAGGCCTACCTGCCCCGGTCGGACACGTACATCGAGAAGGACTCCAGCCGCAACGAGGAGATCGACCGTCTCCGTCACGCGGCCACCCACGCCCTCTTCGAGCGGCGGGACGTGATCATCGTCGCCTCGGTGTCGTGCATCTACGGCCTGGGCGCGCCCGTCGACTACGGGGCGACGATCCTGCGGCTGCGCACCGGGGGCCAGTACCGCCGGGACGCGGTGCTCCGCCACCTGGTGGACCTCCAGTACCAGCGCAACGACGCTGCCCTGACGCGCGCCCGGTTCCGCGTCCGCGGTGACACGCTGGAGATCGGCCCGGCCAGCTCGGAGATCATCGTCCGGGTCGAGTTCTTCGGCGACGAGGTGGAACGCATCACCGAGCTGGACCCGCTGACCGGCGAGCTGCTCGCGGAGCGCACGGAGCTCAACGTCTTCCCGGCCACGCACTTCGTGACCCCCAAGGACAAGATGCTCATCGCGGTCCAGACCATCGAGGCCGAGATGGAGGAGCGGGTCGGCCAGATGGAGGCCGAGGGTCGCGCACTCGAGGCGGCACGACTGCGCCAGCGGACCACGTTCGACCTCGAGATGATGCGCGAGATCGGCTTCTGCTCGGGCATCGAGAACTACAGCCGTCACCTCTCGCAGCGCGAGCCCGGCAGCCGGCCCTGGACCCTGCTGGACTACTTCCCGCCGGACTGGCTGCTGGTCGTGGACGAGAGCCACATGACCATCCCCCAGGTCGTGGGCATGTACAAGAACGACCGGACCCGCAAGGAGATCCTGGTCGACTTCGGCTTCCGCCTGCCGTCCGCGCTGGACAACCGCCCGCTGACGTTCGAGGAATTCGAGATCCACGTGAACCAGGCGGTCTACGTCTCGGCGACGCCCGGCCCGTACGAGCACGAGAAGAGCGAGCGGGTGGTCGAGCAGCTGATCCGGCCCACCGGCATCGTGGATCCGCCGATCGTCGTCCGGCCCACCGCCAACCAGATCGACGACCTGCTCGAGGAGATCCGGCTCCGCGTCGAACGCGGCGAGCGCGCGCTGGTCACGACCCTCACCAAGAAGATGGCCGAGGACCTGGCCGACTACCTCAAGGAGCTCGGCGTCAAGGTCCAGTACCTCCACTCCGAGGTGGACACCCTCGAGCGGGTCGCGATCCTGCGGGACCTGCGCCTCGGCGTGTACGACGTGCTCGTCGGCATCAACCTGCTGCGCGAGGGCCTGGACCTGCCCGAGGTGACGCTGGTCGCGATCCTCGACGCGGACAAGGAGGGCTTCCT
Source organism: uncultured Chloroflexia bacterium (assembly GCA_963697365.1). Lineage (GTDB taxonomy): Bacteria > Chloroflexota > Limnocylindria > Limnocylindrales > CSP1-4 > CAIXZV01. The sequence goes on along the minus strand of CAVONT010000011.1, from coordinate 66,053 downwards.
GCGGTCCGCGTGGTCGCTGATCCAGATGATCGGCCGGGCCGCCCGGAACACGGGTGGCCGCGTGGTGATGTATGCGGACAGGGTCACCGAGTCGATGAAGGTGGCCATCGAGGAGACCGACCGCCGGCGGGTCGCCCAGGAGCGCTACAACGTCGAGCACGGCATCGAGCCCACGACGATCATCAAGGGCATCCACGACATCAACGACCGGCTGCGCGCCGTGGCCGAGAACACGGTGATGTACACCTCGGAGCGGCGGGACCAGCAGCTGGCCGCCGCGGACAAGGCCGAGGTGGAGCGTCTCGTCGCGAAGATGGAGGCCGAGATGAAGCTCGCGGCCAAGCAGCTCGAGTTCGAGCGGGCGGCCGCGCTGCGCGACGAGATCCAGCAGATCAGGCTGCGGGTCCTGGAGCAGGACGCATCCGTCGTGGTCGCGCGTGCGGCGGAGCGGGCTGCGAAGGACGCGCTGCTGCCGGCGAAGGATCGGGCGGCGGCCCACCGGCCGGGTGGCAAGGGCGGCCGCGGCGCGCATGACCAGCGACGCCCAGCCGTCCTTCGAAATCACCGAGGTCACGGTGCTGCCGGCGGGCGAGGACCTGGCGAGGCGACCGGGCCGCTACCACATCCCAGGGCGGCATCGCCACGGACCTGTTCCCGGGCATCCGCGACGAGCACGACGACGAGGACGCCGCGGGCTGGCAGGCCCGCTGGCTGGACAGGCCCACGTGGGATGTGACCGTCACGCCAAACGTCCGCAAGCGCACGGGCGCACGGCCCAACCGGCGGACGCGAGGCTACTGAGGAAGAGCAACCGATGCCCGGCATCCATGAGCCCGACGTCACGGAGGACGTCATCGACGAGCCCGCACCCCCGCTTGACCGGTTCGCGCCGGTCGGCGTGTGGCTGGAGCCCGGACGAGATGGGCGCATGGGCGGCTGGCTCGCAGACCTGCCGGTCGTCGTCGGCGCGGGTACCCGGGACCGGGTGCTGTCGCTCGCGCTGACCGCTGCGGGCCGGTACCGCGAGTGGCTGGAGGCGCACGGCGACGACGCCGCCATTCCCCGGATCCGTCGTTCCGAGGTGGTGGGGGAGGTGCCCGCGCGCCATGAGCCGGACGGGTACGAGATCGGCGCGACGCTGCCGCCGGACTGCGCTCCGGTGACCCAGGAGTGGGTCGCGGCTGCCGTGCGCCGCCTCGCCTGGGCGCGGGACGATGTGCTGGCGATCGCGGACCGGATCGCCGTTCACGAGGCGGAGCACGGCCCGATGCCGGTCGATGCTGCAGCGGGGGAGCGGTCGTCGATCGAGGTGCTGAGGCACATCGCCAGGGCGGACGCGTGGCTCATCGGACGGCTGCCGGGCGGCGGGCAGTACGAGGGACCCCTCCGGGGCGGCGACATTCGCGAGGTCATCACGGGTGCCCATGCATTTGCCACAGACCGTCTGCGGGTGCTCGGGCTCGCGGACGGCGGCGTGCCGGTGGCGGACCGTCACGGTGAGACCTGGACGCTGGCGAAGGTCCTGCGACGGATGCAGGCCCACGGGTTCGACCATCTCTGGGAGCTGCAGCGCCGGCTGGTCCGTGTGGACGGGACGCGGGACCGCATCGATGTCCGCCTGGACCGCGCGCCCGGCGCTGCGTCGATGGTGGGCCTCCTACGCTCGGTGGGCTGGGACATGCGCGCATCGGAGCCGGCCTCGCTCCAGAAGGCGATCGACGGGACCACGGAGTTCGCGACCGCGTGGGACGGCGAGCGGCTCATCGGGACGGCGCGTTCCCTCTCGGACGGCGGCCAGAACGCGCTCATCGCCACGGTCGTCGTGCACCCCACCTACCAGGGCCTCGGGGTGGGGGAGCGGATGGTCCACCTGCTGACGGACGAGTGGGACCAGGTGCGGTTCTCGCTCACGTCCGCGCCCGGGCTCACCGGCTGGTACGAGAAGCTCGGCTTCCTGCCGGATCCCAACGCGATGTACCGGCCCCGCCGACGGCACTGATGAGGCCGGCGGCACTGATCGGGCTGCGCGGGTAGGCTTCGGCCATGCGCTCTTCCCCCTCCCGCCCTTCCGTCGGCCGTCCGCTCCGCCTCGTCGTCGCGATCCTGGCCGTCGTCGCCACCCTGGCCGCCTGTGCACCATCCGCGCCGTCCGACAGCCCTGCCGGCGTCGTCAAGCAGGCGATCGACCTTGCCGCGAAGAAGGACCTCGAAGGGCTCCGGGGCCTTGCCTGCGCGGGCCAGGAGGAGTTGATCGCGGACCAGCTGGGCATGACCGGCGCGCTCGACGCGGGGGCGCTGCTGCCGGGCCTCGACATGCAGGCGCTGCTCGACGCGGTCAATGTGGACGTCCAGGAACTGGATGCCGGGGACGCCGTGATTGATGGAGACGCGGCCGAGGTCCCGGTCGCGGGCACCGTGAAGGTCACCTTCGACAAGGAGGCGATCCGGCCGGTGCTGCGCCAGGTGCTCGAGCAGAGCGGGACCACCATGACCGACGCCCAGGTCGACGCTCTCCTCGACTCGCTCGAGTCCTACGGCCAGGACCTGCCGGTGGACGAGGTGATCAGCCTTGCCCGCGAGGAGGGCGCGTGGAAGATCTGCCAGTCCGACCTCGCCGCGCCGAGCCCGGGCTGAGGAGGCGGCCGCCGGCGAGGGGCGGCAGGGCGTGGGCGCCGGACGCGTGCCCATCCGGCGGGCCTACCGTCGCCTGACCTGCGATTCCGGCCCACGGGCTGGGCAGGATCGCGGGTCCAGAGGCCTTGCAGGCGACACGCGGCCAGCCTGGTGGGCAGGAATCGCATCTGACCGAACCGCTGGCCCATGCCATGGGCACGCACCGCTGGGACGCTCCCCGCGGCGGGCCCCGCATGACGGTCCCATGGCTGGTGCGATACTGGGCGCAGGCTGGCGGGCCGGGATCGGGTGGGAGGCGCCACATGGACAGTCCGATCGGAAACGAGGTCGACGCGGCACCCGCGACGAGGCGGGACTGGGTCAGGGCGGCACTGTGGATCGGGGCAATCGTCATCGCCATCGTCGCCGGCTGGATCCTCGTCCTGACGTCGATGTGCGGCTGCACCATGCCTGCTCGCTGAGCGACGTGCCACGCTAGAACGATTGTTCCATTTTCCGGAGGTCGGGTAGACTTCGCCCGTGCCCCAGGATCGGATCGTCGTGCGCGGAGCGCGCGAGCACAACCTGAAGAACGTCTCCGTCACGTTCCCGCGTGACCGGCTGATCGTGATCACCGGCCTGTCCGGGAGCGGCAAGTCCAGCCTTGCGTTCGACACCATCTACGCTGAGGGCCAGCGCCGCTATGTCGAGAGCCTGAGCGCCTACGCCCGGCAGTTCCTGGGCCAGATGGAGAAGCCCGACGTCGACCAGATCGACGGCCTCTCGCCCGCCATCTCCATCGACCAGAAGGGCGCCAGCAAGAACCCGCGGTCCACCGTCGGCACGGTCACCGAGATCTACGACTACCTGCGCCTCCTGTTCGCGCGCATCGGGCACCCGCACTGCCCCAACTGCGGCCGCGAGATCGAGCGGCAGGCGGTGAGCCAGATCGTCGACCAGATCCTCAGCCTCCCCGAGGGCACGCGCCTGCTGGTCCTGGGCCCCCTCATCAAGGACCGCAAGACCGAGGGTGATCGCGTCTTCGAGGCCGCCCGCAAGCAGGGCTTCGTCCGTGTCCGCGTCGATGGCATCCAGTACGACCTGTCGGAGGCGCCCACGCTCGACAAGTACAAGCGCCACACGATCGAGGTCGTGGTGGACCGGTTCGTCGTCCGCCGCGCGGATGCCCCGGAGGACTGGGCGCGCGACGACCTGGGCCGCCCGGTCGATCCGGAGACCGGCCTGGCCATGCCGGACCCCGACACCACGCGTCTCGCCGACTCCGTCGAGACGGGCCTGCGCCTGGGCGAGGGCGTCGTGATGATCGCCCCGGTCACGCGCGACGACGAGACGCCGGCCTTCGAGGAGCGGAGGTTCAGCGAGCGCTACTCCTGCCCGTACGACGGGACCATGATCGAGGACCTGGAGCCGCGTTCCTTCTCGTTCAACTCGCCCCACGGCGCGTGTGCCACCTGCACGGGCCTCGGCAGCCAGCTGGTCATGGACCCGGGCCTCGTCATGCCGGACCGCTCCAAGAGCATCCGGGCCGGGTGCCCTGGCCCCGTGGAACAAGATGCCCACCGAGATCTCGTGGCGCATGAAGATCACGGACGCGGTGTTCGCGAACCGCGGCTGGAGCACCCTCACCCCGGTCAAGGACCTTCCCAAGGAGGCGCTGGACTTCCTGCTGTACGCCCCCAAGGACGAGAAAGTCGTCGTCAAGTACAAGCACGAGCGGGGCGAGAACAGCTATGTCGCCACGTTCGAGGGGGTGATCACCAACCTCGAACGCCGGTACAAGGAGACCGAGTCCGAGTACATCCGGACCGAGCTCGAGAAGTTCATGATCCAGAAGCCGTGTCCGTCCTGCCACGGCAGGCGGCTGCGCCCGGAGATCCTCGCGGTGACTGTCAACGGGCGCAACGTCGCCGATGTCAGCGGGATGTCGGTGACCGATGCGCTCGATTGGGCGACCGGCCTGGCGGCGACCGTGACCGAACGCGAGGCGACCATCGCCCGCCAGGTGATCAAGGAGATCGTCGCCCGCCTCGGGTTCCTGGTGGACGTGGGCCTGGACTACCTGACGCTGGACCGGGCGTCCCGATCAGCCTGTCGGGCGGTGAGGCACAGCGGATCCGGCTGGCCACCCAGATCGGCACCACGCTCATGGGCGTCCTCTACATCCTCGACGAGCCGTCGATCGGCCTCCACCAGCGCGACAACGCCAAGCTCATCGCCACGCTCACCCGCCTGCGGGACCTCGGCAACACCGTGCTCGTCGTGGAGCACGACGAGGAGACCATCCGCACGGCCGACTGGGTGATCGACATCGGTCCCGGCGCCGGCGAGCACGGCGGCGAGATCATCGCCAACGGGCCCGCTCGAGGCGGTCGCTGGCAGAGCCCCGGTCCATCACCGGGGCCTTCCTGCGCGGCGAGCGGGCCGTCGCCGTGCCGGAGAAGCGGCGGCGCGGCAACGGGAAGAAGCTGTCCGTCCGCGGCGCGCGCGAGCACAACCTCCAGGCCGTGGACGTGGACTTCCCGCTGGGCACGTTCATCGCGGTCACCGGTGTGTCCGGCTCGGGCAAGTCCACGCTGGTGGACGAGGTGCTGTACCGGGCCCTGGCCCGCGATCTCAGCGGGTCACGGGCAGCCGGTCGGCGCGCACGACCAGGTGCTCGGGCGTCGAGCACATCGACAAGATCATCGAGATCGACCAGAGCCCCATCGGGCGGACGCCCGCGGTCGAATCCCGCCACCTACGTCGGCCTGTTCGACGCCGATCCGGGAGCTGTTCGCCGGCACGCCGAGGCGCGGGTGCGCGGCTACCAGCCGGGCCGCTTCAGCTTCAACGTGAAGGGCGGCCGCTGCGAGAACTGCAAGGGCGACGGGCATCATCAAGATCGAGATGCAGTTCCTGCCGGACGTCTACGTCCCTGCGAGATCTGCAAGGGCAAGCGCTACGGGCGCGAGACGCTCGAGATCCACTACAAGGGCCGGACCATCGCGGACGTCCTGGAGATGACCGTCGAGGAGGCGATCGAGTTCTTCAGCGCCGTCCCGACGGTCACGACCAAGCTCCAGACCCTGTGCGACGTCGGCCTCGGCTACGTCCACCTGGGCCAGCCGGCGACCACGCTGTCGGGCGGCGAGGCGCAGCGCGTCAAGCTGGCCACCGAGCTCTCGAAGCGCGCGACGGGCAGACGCTCTACCTGCTCGACGAGCCCACGACCGGCCTGCACTTCGCCGACGTCGACAAGCTGCTCGCACGTCCTCCACCGGCTCGTGGACACCGGCAACACCGTGCTGGTGATCGAGCACAACCTCGATGTCATCAAGACCGCGGACTGGATCGTGGACCTCGGGCCCGAGGGCGGGCACCGTGGCGGGCGGGTGATCGCGGAGGGCACACCGGAGAAGGTCGCCGCCACCGACGAGCTCGGCGACGGGCGAGTACCTGGCACGGGTCCTGCGCGGTGAGCCGCTCGTCCCGCTCAGCCACGTCACGTTCGCCGAGGAGGCCGGCCGGCCTGGCCCGGGCGGGGCGCAGGTCGCGGACGTGCCGGACCCGGCCGTCTCCAGGACGCGCAAGCGGGTCGCCGCCGCGCGGTCCGCGGGGGATCGTTAGGCCCGCTGTCACGGACCGGTCGACACGTCATCGCTGCCTCCAGCGGGGCTACGATGCACCCATGCCCGAGATCGACTACGCATTCCTGGCGGACGCCGCCGAGACCCAGCCCGGCCACAAGTTCCATGTGCTCGGTGGCGGGATCACCCGCATCGGCGGGCGCACCTTCCCGCTCCGCCATCCACACCTCGCGCTGGTCGTGGGGCTGATGGTCACCGCACCCGAGACGGACCGCGAGCACGAGCTCCGGATCGTCCTGCTCGATCCCGACGGGGGCGAGGTCACCGGGGCCACGGGCTCGCTGGTCGCGAGCAGTCCGCCGGATGCCCGGGACGCGATCCTCACCTTCTCGATCGATCTCTGGAACCTGACGTTCCCGACGCCCGGCGACTACTCGTTCCGCATCCTGGTCAACGGGTCGGAGCGCAAGCGCCTGGGCCTCGTGCTCGTGCGGCCGCCGGCCGACGCTCCGACGCCCGCGCCCGGGTCGTGAGCCCGGCCTCACCGGGGTCGTCAGGGCCCGGGTCCGGTCCCGCCCGCCACGAGCGGCCGGCGATCGACGAGGCGGCGCTGGCTGCTGCGCGGGCCGCGGACCGGATGCTCGAGGCGGCCATGGCCATCGGCCACGCGCGTTGGACCGCCTACCTCGAGCCGATGCCGGACCACCTCCGTGACGATGGCCTGGCCGATCTCCGCCGCACCGCACTCCGGGCGCGCGCCGCCTACGGCCCGAAGGACTCGATCCGGGACGTCCTGCCCGCCGACGTTACGGAGCCATTCCTGGACGCCATCGACCGGCTGCTCAAGGAGCTCAACCGGCGCGACCTCGGCGGGTAAGGAGGCGGGCTCGAGCGGCGAACAGTCCCCACGTTGTCCCAACACCTGTGCTCGCCTGCATTCCCGCCCCGCGACCAGTACGTGCACCCGGGCGGCCGGATTCCCGCTGCGCGCCTGGATCCAGCACCCGCAGCCCTTTCCGCAGCGCACTCTGGGTCGCACTGCGCACATGCGACACGTGCGCAGCCCACAACGACCGCCCAGCGAGAATGCTCTCCGGCCCGGGCGGGGCGGCAGCTCCGGGCAGCCCGCGCGGCTCAGTACGGGCGCGGCTCAGTACAGGAACGGGATCATGCGCCGCGTGCGGCGGGCGTACGCCTCGTACGCCGGGTAGCGCTCCCGGAGCCACACCTCCTCGCGCCCGGACTTGAGACGGAAGAAGAGGAGCAGCACGGCGCTCAGGGCGAGCGCGACCGGCGAGCCGGACAGGAAGCTCCAGCCGACCGCACCCAGCACGATCCCGCCGTAGATCGGGTGGCGGACGCGTGCGAAGACGCCCGTCTCGACCAGCTCGGCACCGTCGCGCGGGTGGGGGAGCGGCGTGAGGGCGTCGCGCAGGTCCAGCAGGCCCTTGCCTGCGATCCCGATGCCCACGACGACGAGGAACACCCCGAGCAGCGCGAGCACCGGCCGGGCGCCAGCCGGCACGACGCCCTCGTCGATGCGCGGCGCGAGCGCGATGAGCAGGAACAGGACGACCTGGATCACGACCCAGCCCTCGCCGCGCGGGCCGAGCGAGGGGATCCGGGTCGAGGCGGGATCGGTCATGGCGGGCAGTCTACGCTGCCGTGGACTCGGGACGGACGCCGGGCAGCTCCCACGGGTCGAACGCCTCCAGCAGGAACCGTGACGGCGCCGACGGGTCGTACAGGAGGGTGAGCGAGCGGCGCGCCCGTGTCCATGCCACGTAGGCCAGCCGCCGCTCCTCCTCGAGCGCACGCTCCGGCTCCGTCGCGTCCGCGATGGACCGGCGACCCGGGAAGCCGTCCGCCATGACGATGACGTGGTCCCACTCGAGGCCCTTCGTGCCGTGCGCGGTCGCGAGCGTGAGGGGCGCGGCGTCGCTCCTCAGAGAGGCAAGGAGGGTACGGCGCGCCTCGATCGCCGTTGCCAGCGAGCGCAGGTCCGGCTGCCCGGCGGCCCAGCCGAGCAGGGCCGTCGCGAGGTCGGTCCCGGTCGGTCCGTCGTCCGGCGGAAGCTCACCGCCGGCAATCGCTGCGGCCTCGTCGTCCCGCACCGCCGTCCGCATGGCCCCCAGCGCCACGAGCGCCGATGCCCCCGGTTGCGAGCCGCCGATGTCGAGCGCCCGTCCCAGGAGACCGTCAAGACGCGGATCCTCGAGGGCCAGCTGCAGGTCGGGAGCCCGGAAGGGCAGGCGCAGGTCGAGCGCTGCCATCACCGCTGCGAGCAGCTCCCGGTTCGTCCGCGCGAGCACGGCACGCGTCGAGCCGTCCTCCGGCCACGTGCGCATCGCCCGCGCCACGCGCACCGCATCATCCGACGCGTCAGGCGCGAGGACGAGGCGGCCATTCGCCGCCGGGCCGGGGCGGATCGCCTTCACGAATCGCTCCTGGTTCCGCTCCACGAGGCGGACCGCGCGCTCGATGACGGGCCGCGGACACCGGTAGTTCACGGCGAGGTCAACCCGCCGCAGGCCCGGCAGGTCCGCTGCAAGACCCAGCACGCGCCGCACGTCCGCCAGGCGCCAGCCGTAGATCGACTGGTCGTCGTCGCCGACGAGGAAGGCGTTGTTCCCCGGGGCCGCTAGGACGAGGGCCAGCTCGAGCTGCGTCCGGTCGAGGTCCTGGGCCTCGTCCACCAGCAGCGTGGATGCCCGTGCCCGCCAGCGGGCCAGCAGTCCGTCGTCCCCCCGCAGCACCGTGAGGGCTCGAACGACGAGGTCGTCGAAATCGCAGCCGCCCGACGCAGCCACCGCCCGCTCGTACGTGATGTACGCCGATGCCACCGGTCCCGGCGCCGGATCGGACGAGGCGATCTCGTCGGCCGAGACCCGCAGATCCAGCTTGAGCCGGCTGAACGCAAGGTCCAGCCGTCCCCGGTCGGCTCGCGTGATCCCCGGGAACAGGTCGCGCAGCAGCTCGTCGCGGTCCACCAGCGGCTCCACCGACACGCCTGCGTCCCGCAGCACCTCCCGGCCCAGCGCATGGAACGTCCGCACCCGCACCGCCCCGGCCGCGACCCCCAGCGGCGCCAGCGCTGCGTCCAGGCGCTCCACCAGCTCCTCGGCCGCCCGCTTGTTGAAAGCGACGATCGCGATCGAGCCCGGGTCCGTCCCGCCGTCGACCAGCCAGGCCACTCGCGTCACCAGGGTCGTCGTCTTCCCGGACCCAGCCGGTGCGATGCACAGCACGGGACCCGGCGGCGCGGTCGCTGCGGCGCGCTGGTCCGGGGCGAGTCGCGCCAGGCGGGCCAGCACGGTGGGATGCACATGGGAGTCCACGGGGACAGGGTGCGGTCGAGCGCTTATCGCCGCGCTTACGGCGCCGTCACGCTCGTGGCAGGCCGCGCGGCTCCCGAAGTCGGGATCGCGGTCACGACGGAGCACGCGGATCGGCTCCGGCGCGTTGCTGGCGGCACCCGCCAGACTGGGAGGACGCCCGTCGCCCACACCGCCGCGCCGGGCCGGAGACGAACAGCCTATGCCTGCCAAGGTCCATGTCGAGATCCGTGACTCGATCGCCTGGATCACGTTCGCCAACCCGCCGGTCAACGCCCTCAGCGCTTCACTGCTCGGCAAGGTCGGTGCCGCGCTCGCACCCCTGCAACCGCCCGACATCCGCGTGGTCGTCCTGCGTGCCGCCCCCGATGCCCACATCTTCTCGGCCGGCCACGACGTCCACGAGCTGCCCCGTAACGGCCGCGACCCGCTCACCTACAACGATCCCCTGCGCCGGATCATCCGCCAGATCGAGGCACACCCGACGCCGGTGATCGCCATGGTCGGCGGATCGGTGTGGGGCGGCGCCTGCGAGGTGGTCCTGTCCTGCGACCTGATCGTCGCCGCGTCCGAGGCGACCTTCGCAATCACGCCGGCCCGCCTCGGGGTCCCGTACAACCTGTCGGGCACGCTGAACCTGCTCAAGGTCGCGGACCTGCACTTCGTCAAGGAGATGCTGTTCACGGCGCGGCCGATCCCGGCCGGACGGATGGCCGCGTACGGCGTGGTCAACAGCGTCGTCCCGATCGAGGCGCTGGAGCAGACGACAGCCGATCTCGCGGCCGACATCGCGTCGGGCTCGCCGATGGTCCACCAGGTCATGAAGGAGGAGCTCCGGGTCCTTGCGAACGCGCACCCGATGACGCCGGAGGCGCACGAGCGGATCCAGTCCCTGCGCCGTGGGGTCTACGACTCCGAGGACTACCAGGAGGGCCTGCGCGCCTTCGTCGAGAAGCGGCGCCCGGCGTTCAAGGGCGACTGACAGACCGCGCGCCCGGAGGCTCGCGCAAGCAGCCGCGCGGCCAGCGGACGCGTCGAATGTCGCGTTGACCATCCCACGGCCCCCCGCCAGACTCCTGCGATCGGCGTCCCTCCGGATGGCGACGCCGTCAGGAGGGTCGTGTCTTGGCGTTGCAGGTGAGGCCGTCGGTCGGCCGTGGGCATCGGGTCCTTGGTCGGCGCATCCTGGCAGGCATGACCGCCGCTGCGCTGGTGGCGTCGCTCGCAGCCTCACCGGTGGCGGCCGGCACGTCCACGATCACCGCGCCCCGCATCGTCTACACGGGCGTCAACCAGACCGTCGACTTCAGCGGGCTCCGACGCGATCTCGGGCGAGAACCGCGTGATCTCGATGGACGCGTCGATCTCGGCCACGCTGCGACCCGACTGCCGGCAACGGCTACTCGATCAGCAATCTGCGGGCGCGTCCAGATCAGCCTCAATGACGTCGACTGGCGGCACCCTCGTCCTGGCCGGCACCACCGAGGTGAGCCCCGGCGTCTGGCAGACGGCGTCAGGGGCGATTGCGCGAGAACCCACGACCCGCCAGCGGGCGGCCCGTTCTACCATCAACATGAACGGCACGCTCGACCAGCTCAACAACGCCCTGGCCGACCTCCAGTACATCCCGGCCACCGACTACGAGGACGGCACGTACGACGAGGTCACGCCCCCCGGGTCCGGCACGCCGAACGATCGACATCCTCGTCAACGACGGGTCCGTGAGCTCGACGAACGCGAACGACGCAGATCATCCTGCGCGTCGAGGGGCCCAACGGCGGCCCCGACCCTCGCCGGTCCCGCCGGCGCGCTGGACGCGTCCGCGGGCGCGGAGAACCTGCTACCCGGCGAGCACGCTGCCCGACCCGGCGCTGTTCTCGGTGATCGACCCTGAGCTGTGCCTGCGAGACCCGAACAACCGCTGCGACGGGGCCTTCGACACGGCACCGGCCCCGCTCCTGCCGGAGCCCCACGACGCCATGCTCCTCGTCATGTGGCTCGCCGAGAACAGCTGCGGCCAGTTCGACCTGCGCAGCACGTCCGGCTTCACCAACTTCGGCGGCGGCATCGTTCACGTCGGTCAACGACATCCTCACCGACTCGACGGGCCTGAACCTGCGAGCAGGACGCCGCCGACGCGATCCTCGCGACCCTGGGCACCGCCGCCGACCATCGACCTGTCCGCCCAGACGAGCGGCCTCACCACCGTGTTCGCCGCCACCGCCGGCAGCATCGACGACGTCCGCTACGCACTCTCGCAGCTCACCTACAAGGCGCCGGCCGACGATGCCACCTGCAACCTCAACATCGCCTTCAGCGACCTCGGCAACAACGGCATGCCGACGTCCTGGGATCCCACCCCCGTCCACGAGATCCCGAACGCGAAGGCCGACAAGATCTCGGTCACCTTCAACGTGAAGGACACCAAGCCCGAGGTGGCGGTCGACTCGGCGCTGCCGGTCGGCGAGACCGCCGGGCCGAACAAGCCCGCCGCGTTCACCGTGACCTTCTCCGAGGACGTCACCGGCTTCGACGACGAGACCGTCGATCTCGACTTCTCGGCGAGCAACGCCGGCACGGTGACCGCCACGATCCTGCCGCTGACGGCCTCCGTCTACACGGTGACGGCCGAAGGCACCGACGACGGCGACATCAAGCTGTCGATCCCCGCCGCTGCTGCGACTGCGGCCGACCCGCCGAACGACACGACCGAGGCCTCGACGGCGCCGGCAACCATCGAGTGGGACCAGACCGGCCCCGCCCCCTCGATCGCCGTCAAGGCCGGCCAGGCCAACCCGACCGGCGACACAACCGTCACCTTCGAGGTGGACGCGGGCGAGACGTTCAGCTCGGCGCCGGCCAGCTTCACCGGCGCCGACATCGACCTCATCGGCCGGCACCGCGACCACGGGCTCGCCGACGGTCACCTGGCAGGGCGTCGGCAGCCCGAGCAAGTTCGACGTCGTCGGTCCCGGTGTCGTCCTCGGGCGATGTCGTGGCCAAGGTCAAGGCCGACGCCTACGTGGACACCGCGCTCAACGGGAACACCGAGTCCGGCACGGCAACCGTGACGGTCGACCAGGATCCCCCGACGCTCGCCTTCGCACTCGCCTCCGGGCAGAGCAGTCCGACCTCCACCTCGCCGATCGCCCTGACGGCGACCTTCTCGGAGCCCGTGACCGGGTTCGATGGATCCGACATCGACTTCACCGGCTCGACCGCGGGCGGCACGCTGGTGGCCAGCGTGTCCGGCGGGCCCGAGGTCTTCGACGTCCTCGTCTCAGGCATGACCACGTCGGGGACGGTCACCGTCCAGGCGCTCGCGGCGAAGGCCCAGGATGCCGTGGGCAACGGCAACGCTGCGTCCAACTCGGTGGCGGTCAGCTGGGTGCAGGTGGTGGATTCCGCCAAGCCCGACGTCACCATCGACCAGGCGGCCGGTCAGGCCGACCCGACCGGCACCGGGCCCATCACGTTCGACGTGGTCTTCAGCGAGCCGGTGTCCGGGTTCACGGGCTCCGACATCGACTTCACGGGGTCCACCGCGGGCGGCACGCTCGCGGCTGCGGTCTCCGGAGGGCCGTCGGCGTACACCGTCACGGTCACCGGCATGACCGGTTCCGGCACGGTCATGGCGTCCGTGCCGGCTGGCGTCGCCCAGGACGCGGCTGCCAACACGAACAACGCCTCGACGTCCTCCGACGCATCGGTCACGTTCGACAACACGCCACCCACCGTCACCATCGACCAGGCGGCGGCCCAGGCCGATCCGACCGCCACCAGCCCGATCCTGTTCACCGTCACGTTCTCCGAGCCGGTCACCGGCTTCACCGCCGCCGACATCGCCTTCGCCGGCTCCACCGCGGGCGGCTCGCTCGCCGCGGCCGTGTCCGGCGGCCCGACGACGTACACCGTGACGCGTGACGGGCATGACCGACGACCGGGACGGTCGTGGCGGCCGTCACCCCGGGCTCTGCCCTCGACGCGGCGGCCAACCCCAACGCTGCCTCGACGAGCACCGACAACGAGGTCACGTGGGACGCTCCCCCTCCACCGGACACGACCGCTCCCACCGTGACCGTCAACCAGGCAGCTGCCCAGGCCGACCCGACCTCGGGCTCGTCGATCCTGTTCGACGTGGTGTTCTCCGAGCCGGTCACCGGGTTCAACGCGGGCGACCTTGCCGTCACGAGTTCGGCCGGCTCGCTTTCCGCGGACGTGCAGGGCGGCCCGGCCGCCTACACCGTGACCCTCACGGGCATGTCACAGACGGGCTCGGTCACGCTTGCCGTGGTCGCGGGCGCAGCCCAGGACGCGGCCACGAACCCGAGCACCGCCTCCACTTCCACGGATGCTTCCGTGCAGTGGAACGCGCCGGCCCAGCCGGACATCACGCCGCCCACCGTCACCATCGACCAGGGTGCGGCCCAGGCCGACCCGACCTCCGCTTCGGCCGTCGTGTTCGACGTGGTGTTCTCCGAGCCCGTGCTCGGGTTCGCCACCGGCGACGTGACCCTGGGCGGCACGGCGGGCGCCACGAGCGCCGTCGTCAGCGGGAGCGGCGCCACGTACACCGTGACCGTCACCGGCATGCAGCAGACCGGGACGGTGACCGCGAGCATCTCGGCAGGCGTGGCCACCGATACCTCGCTCAATCCCAACGCAGCCTCCACCTCCACCGACGGCTCCGTGCAGTGGAACGCGCCGGCCCAGCCGGACAACACGCCGCCCACGGTCACCATCGACCAGGCGGCGGCCCAGGCCGATCCGACCAGCACGAGCCCGGTCCTGTTCACCGTCACCTTCAGCGAGCCCGTGCTCGGCTTCGCCACCGGCGACGTGACGCTCGGCGGCACCGCCGGGGCCACCGCGGCCGCCGTGTCCGGCGGCCCTTCGACCTACACGGTGTCCGTGTCCGGCATGACCCAGTCCGGCACCGTGACGGCCTCCATCGGGGCCGGCAAGGCCACCGACGGCGCCGGCAACCCCAACGGGGCCTCGACCAGCACCGACAGCGCCGTGCAGTGGAACGCGCCTCCGCCGCCTGACACGACCAAGCCCACCGTCACCATCGAGCAGGCGGCGGGCCAGCAGGATCCCGCCTACGGCGCGTCGGTGAAGTTCAAGGTCACGTTCAGCGAGCCCGTGACAGGGTTCGGGCCGGAGGACGTCATCCTCGGCGGCACGGCCCTGCCGACCGGCGTGACGATCGCCACGGGATCGGCGGATGACACGGTGACCATCACCGGCGGGCCATCGGTCTACACCGTGGCCGTCACCGGGATGACGAAGAAGGGCACCGTCACCATCGCAATCGCGGCGGGCGGCGTGCTCGACGCGTCCGGCAATCCCAACGATGGATCGACGGCCGTGGACAGCACCGTGACGTGGCGTGGTGTACGGCCCGTGCCGAGCGTGTCGGTGCCGCCCGACGGACAGCCCGTCGGTCGGCCAGGCCCTCGCCCCGGCACAGGGACCGTTGCTCCTGGTCGTGCTGTCGCTCATCGGTGCGATCGCGCTGCTGGCCCGGCCCCCCGCCGTCGTCCCATGCGCTGATCCGACCTCGCTGCACCTGCGGGCAGCCGGACCAACCGGCGCCCGCGGGTGCTCGATGGTGCGCTCTGGCACCACTCCCCACATCACCCGGCCCGTCCGGACCGAACCGAACCGCCAAATGGCCGTATCCGTCCGTGGCCGATGAGCGACTAGGGTCCCCACAAAGCCCGGCTGCCGAGGGATCGGCCGGCGGCGTCCTGCGTGCCCCTCGCCTCGGAGGTTGCCCACGTTGAGGCGTTCCCGATTCCTGATGCCCGTGGTCGCGGTCGCCCTGCTGACGGGAGCTGTCGCGGCCCCCGCGGCCGCGGCGCCGGCCGCGCCCGTGTCGTTCACGATCCTGCACACGAACGACTTCCACGGCCAGTTGGAGCCATCCGGGTCGAACCCCGGCTCGGCACGCGTCGCCCAAGTGGTGAACGACGTCCGGACGGCGGTCGGCACGGACAACGTGCTGCTCGTGGACGTCGGCGACGAGATGCAGGGCAGCCTCCTGTCGAACCTGGGCGACGGCACGCCCACCGGCAAGGGCATTCCCACGATCGACGTGTACAACCACATGGGGTACGTGGCGGCCACCTTCGGCAACCACGAGTTCGACTGGGGACAGGTCAACCTCAAGAAGCGGACGGACGAGGCCGTCTACCCGTACGTCACGGCGAACATCGTCAAGAACGACACAGGGACATGCTCGACGGCCGGCTGGCAGACGCCCGACTTCGCCGACGCCCCGTACGTCGTCAAGACGATTGGAGCGGCTCCAAACGCCGTGAAGGTCGCGTTCATCGGCGTCACCACGACCGAGACGCCCACCATCACGGTCGCGACAGCCACGGCCGGCCTGTGCTTCAAGGACCCGGCCGAGTCGATCCTCCACTACTACGACGGGATGAAGGCCGACGGTGCGGACGTGATCGTCGTGCTGAGCCACCTCGGGTTCGCCGACGGCGGCTACGGCTACGGCATCCCGGTCTACGGCGACCAGACGCTTGCCACCAAGCTCAACGCGGCCGGCAAGCCCGCCAACCTGATCCTCGGCGGCCACAGCCACACCAACATGACGCCGCCAGCAACCGTGGTCGGCGCCACCACGATCGCGCACGCCTACTACAACGGCCGAACGGTCGGGCGCGCCGACGTCACGCTCGCCACGACCGGCGCCGTGTCGACGGTCTGGTCGCGGACGACGGGCTTCACGACCGGGGCGAAGGATCCGGATATCGACGCCCTTGTCACGAGCTATGCCACCAATCCCGACTACCTCGCGCTCGTGAACACGCCAATCGGATACAGCGCCGTCGACCTGCCCCGGAACGGTGGCCTGACCGACAACATGATGGCGACGTTCATCGACGACGCCATCTACAACTACCTCAACACCGATGGCGTGTCGGCGAACGACATCGACCTCTTCTTCAACAACGCCGGTGGGATCCGCACCGACTGGTGCTGGGACACCGCCAACGCGAAGTGGATCAGTACCGGCTGCACCAGCGGCACGCATGCTCCAGGCCTGCTGACCTACGGGAACATGTTCACGATCCTGCCGTTCGGCAATGCCACGGTGGTCGGGAAGATGACGGGGGCCCAGATCCTGGAGGTTCTCAACTACGGGCCCAAGGTCTCGAACGGCGTCATCCAGCCGTCGGGCCTCAAGTACAAGTTCTTCGCCTACAAGGACAAGGTCAACGCGCCTGGTACCGCGACCTCGCCGTACACCTATGCCTGGGGTGCCTTCGACTACTGCGTCGTCAACAAGGTCACGAGTGCCTGTGATCCGCTCGACCTGAACAAGACATACAGCGTCGGGACGAACGAGTTCCTGGCCCCGGCCGGCGGCGACGGCTATGGCGGCTTCAAGTACATGACCAACATCACGTACTGGGGCGACATGCTCAACGCCGTCGATGCCTACGTCGCCGCCAACCACGGCACACCCGAGGCGGCGTACATGGGCCCGAACGGCGACGGCACGCTCGACGGCCGCATCGTCCGCGACGGCAACGACGACGGCGGCAGCATCGTCCCGCTGACGATCCTGCACCACAACGACTCGCACGGGAACCTGGTCAAGGGCTCCTTCGTCGGGCTACCCGCAGCTGGTCACCCTGATCAAGCAGGAGCGGCTGCACAACCCGACGCGGACGATCCTGCTCAGCGGCGGCGACAACATCCAGGGCGACGCGATGTCGTACTACTTCAAGTCCGCGCCCCTCGGGCTATGCCGCGGACGGCACCGAACTCCCGAGCGACCTGCAGGAGCAGCCGCTGGTAAAGGCGTTCAACGCGATCGGCTACGACGCGATGACGCTGGGCAACCACGAGTTCAACTTCGGCAGCGACATCTTCAAGGCCGTGCTCGGCGATGCGACGTTCCCGGTCCTCGGGGCCAACGTCGCCGACACCGGTGAGTACGGCCTCGGCGCCGTCGGAGTCAAGCCCTACGTCGAGAAGGACCTCGACGGGGTCAAGGTCGCGATCCTCGGGCATCACGAACCACCGCGTTCCGAACTACGAGCTGCCCAGCAACATCGTCGGACTGACGTTCATCGAACCCGATCACGACGGGTCAGAGCACGGCGCCAGGCCTCAAGGCGGCCAACGACGTCGTCGATCGCGCTGACCCACATCGGGTTCACGACGAACCCGAAGAGCGTCGAGGTCGACGAGAACGTCGACACCAACTTCGCCGCCCAGGTCGCGGGCGTCGACGCCATCGTCGGGCTCCCACAGCCACACGAACCCGGCACTGCCGGAGGCGCCCTACAAGTACCTGCCGACCTACGTCGCCGGGCCGTCGGGGCTGCCGGTGATCATCAACCAGGCCTACCGCTACAACAACACGCTGGGCGAGGTCGTGCTCGGCCTGCGCGCGAAGGCGGGCGGCGGCTACGAGGTCGTGAGCCGCGGCGGGCCAGTACCTCACCGTGACCATGGGCACCGTCGAGGATGCCGCCACCAAGGCGATCGTCGAGCCGTATGCGAACACGCTGAAGGTCTACAACGACAAGGATGATCGGCAAGACGACCGTGCCGATCGACGCCCTCAAGGCCTTCACCCAGGAGACCAACGCGGCCAATCTGCAGGCCGATGCCAGCAGTCTTCGAGCTCAACAAGAACGGCATCACGCCGGACATCCACATCTCCGGGGCCATGACCAACCGCAAGGTGGCGGACAGCGCGACCGAAGCGAGCCCGGTGACCCTGAAGGTCGCGGACATGTTCACGCTCATGCCGTACGAGAACTCGCTCGTGACGATGCGCATGAACGGGTCCGCAGCTCAAGACCGTCCTCGAGCGCGGCTACCGCAACTACTACTACTACAAGTACGTGCCCGGCTACGGCGGGTACTCGTACTACACCACCTGCATGCTCGACACCAACTCGGTCGGGCGGATCTTCTACCGGGACACCAATCCCACCCTGCCGGACGGCGACAACGTCGTAGGACTCGAGATCAACGGCCGCCTGGTGGACTTCACCGACGAGGCAACGACCTACCTCGTCTCGACGGTCAACTACCTCGCGGCGGGGTCCTGCAACTTCAACGACGGCGGCAAGAGCCTCTGGCCGCTGGACCAGATCGTCAACGACACCCAGTACTACGTCCGTGACGCGGTCATCGACTACATCACGGCCATGGGCACCGTCTCCCCGAAGATCGAGGGCCGCCTCGTCTTCTCGGACGCGGACGATCCCATCGTCACGATCACGTCGCCCGAGGCCAAGGCGTACGGCCATGCCAGCAAGGTGCCGGTCACCTACACGGTGGACGATGCATCAGCGCTGGTGTCGGTCGTGGCACAGCTCGACGGCATGGCCACGACCGCGACGGAGATCGATCTGCTCCACCTCCCGCTCGGCAGCCACACCTTCGCCGTGAACGCAACCGATGTGTACGGCAACAGCGACGCCGAGCAGGTCACCTTCACCGTGGAAGCGACGATCGACAGCCTGCAGGCTACGGTGATGCGCCTCTACGACGAGGGCGCCATCGAGAGCATGAGCGTCCGCGACAGCCTGCTCAACCAGCTGGCCGCCGCCAAGGCCAGCATCGACGCGGGCAAGAAGAAGGCCGCGACCAACCAGCTCAACGCGTTCATCTCCCTGGTCAAGGCCCAGTCCGGAAAGTCCATCACAGCGGACGCGGCGACACTCCTCGTCACCGATGCCAGGTACGTGATCAAGCACCTCTAGACGCAGCGGCCGGGTTCTGCCCGGCGCTCATCGACATGCACCGCACGAGCCCGCCGGCCCCGCCGGCGGGCTCTGCACGTGGTGCGCCGGCGCACCGGCTTCGAAGCTGCCGAACAGGGCCTCCCGCGGCACGTCGGGGGTATGGCAACAACACGCTCGCCATGCGCAGGGTGGTTTGGTACGGTCAGGGGCACAGCGTCCTGGTACTTGGAGGAGTCCATTGAACAAGCGCACGCGTCTCGTCGCCCTGGCCGCCGTCGGCATGCTGCTCGCCACGACGGCGCCGGCGGCCATCGCCCGGCCCGGCGACAACTCCCCGGCCAAGGCCCGGGCGAAGACCACGTCGGTCCAGATCCTGGCCCTCAACGACTTCCACGGGAACCTCGAGCCGCCCAGCGGCTCGGGCGGCCGGATCGGGTCGACGAGTGCCGGCGGTGCGGAATACCTCGCCACGCACATCCGCGCCCTCGAGGCGACCAACCCCAACACCCTGTTCGTGTCCGCGGGCGACCTCATCGGGGCCACGCCCCTGGTGTCGGCGCTGTTCCACGATGAGCCGACCATCGAGGCCTTCAACCTGATGGGCCTCGACTTCAACGGCGTCGGCAACCACGAGTTCGATGAGGGCGTCGACGAGCTGCTGCGGATGCAGAACGGTGGCTGCCACCCGGTCGACGGCTGCCAGGACGGTGATCCGTTCGCCGGCGCCGACTTCGGGTTCCTTGCCGCCAACGTCAAGTACAAGGACACCGGCGACACGATCTTCCCGCCCTATGCGATCAAGGAGTTCAAGGGCGTCAAAGTCGGCATCGTGGGCATGACGCTCGAGGGGACCCCTTCGATTGTGACCCCGGCCGGGATCTCCCACGTGGACTTCTTCGACGAGGCGGACAGCGTCAACGCGCTGGTGCCCGTGCTCAAGGAGGAGGGTGTCGAGACGATCATCGTGCTGCTGCACGAGGGCGGCTCGACCAGCAATCCGCTCAACGAGTCCACGATCAACTCATGCGGCAACCTGTCCGGCGCCCTGCCGCCCGTCGTGGAGCGAATGAGCGATGAGATCGACGTCGTCATCACCGGCCACACGAACTGGGCCGTGAACTGCGTCGTTGACGGCAAGGTCGTCACCGGCGCCGCCCACCAGGGCCGCCTGGTCACAGACATCGACCTCGTGCTGAGTCGCGCCACCAAGGAGCCCGTCAGCGTCACCGTCAACAACCGGATCGTGACTCGGACGGTCGAGAAGGCAGCGGACATGACGACGCTGATCACGAAGTACAAGGATCTCTCGGCACCCCTCGCCAACCGGATCGTCGGGTCGATCACGGCCGACATCACTGGAACCGGCAACGCGGCTGGTGAATCGACCGCCGGCGACGTCATCGCCGACGCGCAGCTCGACGCAACCTCCGCGCCGGCCATGGGTGGGGCCTTGGTGGCCTTCATGAACCCGGGCGGGATCCGAGGAGGCGGTCTCGTCTACACCAATTCCGCGGCAGGTGAGGCACCGGGCCAGATCACGTACGGCGAGCTCTTCACCGTCCAGCCGTTCAGCAACGTCCTGACCGTCGTGAGCTGCACCGGCACCCAGATCGACGCCGCACTCGAGCAGCAGTTCGACAATCCGGATCCCGGCGCGAACCGCATCCTGCAGGTGTCGCGCGGGTTCACGTATGCCTGGAGCAGCAGCGCACCGAAGGGCAGCAAGGTCGACATCGCCGGCATCAGGATCAAGGGGGTTCCCATCGATCCTGATACCTCCTACCGGGTCACCATCAACAACTTCCTGGCCACGGGTGGCGACAAATTCACGGTCTTCCCCGGCTGCACGGAGCCGCTGGGTGGAGACGTGGACATCGACGCGCTGGAGGCGTACTTCGGGGCCAACTCGCCGGTTGCCCCCGGACCCCAGGACCGGATCACGGTCGTCCCGTAGCGGAGACCTTCTTCGGATCAGCGACCGAGGCCGGCCCCACCGGGGCCGGCCTCGCGATTCCAGCCGATAATCGCCCGGTGACCCCCGAGCTCAAGGCCACCCTCGCGACCCTGCCCGACCGCCCGGGCGTGTACCTGATGAAGGACGCGCGCGGCGAGGTCCTGTACGTCGGCAAGGCCCAGAGCCTGCGCACCCGCGTGCGCAGCTACTGGCAGAAGCAGGCGACGGGAGGCCGGCGCGGCGAGGCCCACCGCATCCGCGAGGCGATCGACCGGGTCGCCGACCTCGAGGTGACCGAGGTCGACTCGGTCAGCGAGGCTCTCCTGCTCGAAGCGAACCTCATCAAGCGCTACAAGCCGCGGTTCAACGTCCGGCTCAAGGACGACAAGAGCTACCCCTACATCAAGATCACGCTCGCCGACGACTTCCCACGCATCGAGCGCACGCGCAAGCTGATCAGCGACGGCTCCCGGTACTTCGGCCCGTACGCCTCAGCGAGCAGCGTTGACGAGGCGATGAACCTGGTCCGGCGGCTGTTCCCGTTCCGGACGTGCACCATCGACATCCGGGACGGCCAGCGGTCGCTGTCCCGCCCCTGCCTGCTCTTCCACATCAAGCGCTGCCAGGGGCCGTGCGTCGAGGCCGCGTCCAAGGCAGCCTACCGGCGGGACATCGCCCAGGTGGAGCTGTTCCTCGAGGGCAACGCGGACACGCTGCTCGAAGGGCTGCGCCACGAGATGCATGTCGCCTCCGAGGGGGAGCAGTACGAGAAGGCGGCGGTCGTCCGGGACAAGATCCGTGCGATCGAGCGGACGATGGAGAGCCAGAAGATGGCGGCGTTCGCCCGGACAGAGCTCGACCTTGCCGCGATGGCCCGCAAGGACGACCAGGCCGCCGTCCAGCTGTTCGTCGTGCGCAACGGGAAGATGCTTGGCCGGGACGTGTTCTTCCTCGATGCCCACCACGACGAGCCCGACGACGCGGTGCTCGGCGCGTTCCTGGAGCAGTACTACTCACGGGCGACCAGCGTCCCCAAGGAGGTCCTGGTACCGCGCTCGCTGGCGGACACGGCCGACCTCGAGGCCTTCCTGGCGTCCCGGCGCGGCAGCCTCGTCCGCCTCCGCACGCCCCAGCGGGGAGAGAAGCGCGAGCTGATGGAGCTGGCAACCCGCAATGCACACGAGGCGCTCGCGCGCGAGGCAGCCCGCTGGCTGGCCGACGAGGGACGGACGCTCGGCGCGCTGACCGAACTGGCGGCCGCCCTGGAGCTCCCGGGGCCGCCGATGCGGATCGAGTGCTACGACATCTCCAACTTCCAGGGTGCCCAGTCCGTGGGCTCGATGGTCGTGTTCGAGGAAGGCCGGCCCCGTACCGGCGAGTACCGCCGCTTCCAGATCAAGACCGTTGAGGGACCCAACGACTTCGCCAGCCACCAGGAGGTGCTGCGCCGCCGCTTCCGGGGCTCGAAGACGGGCGAGGAGGGGAGCGAGGAGGAGCGCCGCTGGGCGATGCCGGACCTCGTCATCATCGACGGCGGGCGGGGCCAGGTGAGCGCGGCCAAGGAGGTCCTCGACGAGCTCGGACTGGGCGACATGCCGATGGTGGGCCTGGCCAAGGAGCGCGAGGAGCTGATCCGGCCCGACCGCGTGGATGCCGTCGTGCTGCCGGCGACATCCCAGGCCCTGTACCTCGTCCAGCGCCTGCGCGACGAGGCCCACCGGTTCGCCATCAGCTACCACCGCAGCCTGCGAGGCAGGGGCACGCGCAAGTCCGCGTTCGACGACCTGCCCGGCGTCGGGCCGAAGCGCAAGCGGGAGCTGCTCAAGGTGTTCGGCTCGGCCAAGCGGGTGCGGGAGGCGCCGGTGGAGCAGATCGC
The DNA here is from genome assembly GCA_963697365.1 of uncultured Chloroflexia bacterium. Taxonomy (GTDB): domain Bacteria; phylum Chloroflexota; class Limnocylindria; order Limnocylindrales; family CSP1-4; genus CAIXZV01. The sequence continues at coordinate 42,954 of CAVONT010000011.1, read as the reverse complement.
CGCGGTCCCCGGTATCGGCCGCGCGCTCGCGGAGCGCATCAAGGCGCATCTCGAGGCCTGAAGGCCCTTGCGCCCGGTGCAGGTCCGGCGCAGCGTGGCATCGCATTCCGCGCTCCGTTGTCACGGCATGCGTCCGGCCGCGTCATCGGCAGTAAGGGATGACGGAGGGTGCGATGGACGGCGAGGCTGCACGGCTGGATTCGCTCGAGCGGCGGATGCAGCGCCTGGAACTCAGGATGGCGCTGGTGGAGGCGGGGGCGCAGGAGCGCCCGGACGCCGTCACACCCGCCGTCACACCCGCCCTTGCCGTCACGGCCCCGGACGTGACCTCTGCCTCCGCGACACCACCCGCCCCGCCGGCACCCACGTGGCACGCGCCGGCACCGGCGGAGCCCGCCCTTCGCCCGCAGCCGCCGTCCGTGCCTGCGTGGGGTCGCCCGGCGGCCTCCCGAGCACATGAGGCCGAGCAGGCCGCGGCAGCCGCATACGCTCCCGCTGCCATGGCCTGGCAGCCCGCCGCACCTGCCCCTGCGGCGAGGACCGCCCTCTCATTCAAGGACATCGAGGAGCGGTTCACCGGGCGGGCCCTCGCCTGGATCGGTGGCCTTGCCCTCGTCGCCGCTGCCGTCTTCTTCCTGAGCCTCGCGTTCAGCCGTGGCTGGATCACCGAGCCGATGCGCGTCCTCGTGGGCCTCGGCGTCGGGTCGGCCGCGTTCGCCGGCGGGGCCGTGCTGCTCAGCCGCCGCAATGCCCTGGTTGGCAACGTCCTGGCCGGCGTCGGTCTCGGCATCCTGTCGATCAGCCTTATGGCGGCGACCCGCCTGTACAACCTTGTCCCGGCCGAGCTCGGCCTCGTGCTGGCGCTGGGCATGGCGGTGGCCGCGGCGTTCGTCGCCATCCGCTTCGATGCCCGCAGCGTCGCCGCGTTCGGACTGATCGCCGCGCTGGCGGCACCCCCGCTCACGGGCGCCTCGGCCTCCACGCTCACCCTGCTCTTCGTCGCGGTCACCCTGGTGGGCACGACGGTGGTCGCGCTGTACCGCTCCTGGCGCTGGCTGCCCTCGCTGGCGTTCATCCTGGCGGCCCCACAACTGGCCGCGTGGCTGTCCGACGATCCTCCGGCCTGGCAGGCCCTGATCGCGCTGGCGGGCTTCTGGGCAGTCAACGTCGTCGCGGCCGCCGGCGAGGAGATAAGGGTCCGGCGCGATGATCTGCGGCCGTCCAGCTCGATCCTCGTGCTCGCCAATGCGACATTCCTGCTGTTGGGGCTGTTCATGACCCTCGACGGCAGCCTCGAGACCTGGCGCGGCCTCGCGATCGCCCTCGCGGCGATCGCCCATCTCCTGGCCGGGCTGTGGTTCCTCGTCCGCCAGGGCTGGAGCCACCTGTTCGGCAACCTCGTCGCCGGAACCGGCGTCGCGCTCGTCGCAATCGCCACGTTCGTGCAGCTCGGTGCGCCGGCCATCCCCGTGGCATGGGCAGCCGAGGCCGTCGCGCTCGCGTGGCTTGCCGCGCGCCGCGTGCACCCGTGGTCGGCGCTCGCCGCACTCGTGCTCGGCACGCTGGCCATCGGCCACCTGGTGGTCGTGGAGTATCCGCCCCAGTCCTTCGGGCTTCCCTGGCCGGATGCGTCAACGCCCTGGTTCGGCCACGTCGAGGCCGCCTCGCTGGGCGGCGTGGTGGTGGCGATCCTGGTGGCGATGGCCCTGGTCCCGGTCCGCTGGATCCGTTCCGCCTTGGCCGGCGTCGCCCTGCTCCTCCTGGCCTACACCGCTCCGTTCGAGCTCGTCGGCACCGCGCTCACGGTCGTCCTGACGACGATCGCCGTGCTCGCCCTCGTGGCCGACCGTCTGCTCGAGCGCAGCCGGACGCCGTTGCGGCTCGCGGCGGTCGAGGGGTGGACGGGGATGCCCTGGGCCTCGTGTGCGGCACCCGTCGCCGGGGCGCTCGCCCTGCTCGTCGCCCTGCCGATCGGGATGCCGCTGCCCGCGGCTGCGGACGTGGCGTCCACGTCGATCCTGGCCCAGCCCTCGGTGTCGGCCGTGGTCGTCCTCGCGGGCCTGCTCGCGGCAGGTGCCCTTCTCGCCGTGCGCTGGGTCCGGTCGGGGCTCGCAGCGGTCGCCGTCGTGGTCATCGCGTGGACGGGCGCCTTCGAGCTGCAGGGCACGCCGCTCGTTGCGGTCCTGGCGGTGCTCCTCCCGGTGGGCGTGCTCGTGGATCGTGGCCTGGCCCGCCTGCCCGATGGGGCCCGGTATCCGGTCCTGGCGCGCGCTCCCGTAGTCGCCATGCTCGCATCGGCTGCCGGGGCGCTGTCATGGGTCCTCGGGGTGGGCAGCATGACCGTCCAGTGGCCGATCTTCCTGTGGTCGTCGCTGCCCGCCACCCCGTTCACCGACGAGCGCACGATCGCCGCCATCCTGCTGATCGGGTCGGCTGTCGCAGCCGCACGCTGGCTCGGGGCCGGCTGGCCCGCGCATGCCGCACGGCTCGCCGCAATCGGTGTCGCAGCGTGGGTCATCCCGAGCGAGGTTGCGATCGCCTGGACGGTGATCCTGTGGGTGGCGCTCGCCGGCGTGGCGCTGCTGCTTGGTGTGCGGCAGGGGACCACCGGCCGACGCGGCATCGACGTGCGTGCCGCGTACGGGGCTGTCGCCCTGCTCCTGTGGGCGATCAGCGCGGCGGTCGCCGTCGTGCTGCTGGCTCCACCCACGCACCTGTGGGTCGATGCCGAGCCCGCAGCGCTGTCCGGTCCGTGGATGGCCGCGTTCGCGATGCTCGCTGGTGGCCTGGTCGTGGGCGCTCGTTCCGACCTGGGACGTGGTGCGAGCCGCCTCCTGCTCACCGGCGCCGGCCTCGTCGCGCTGTATGCCGTCTCGATCGCGGTGGTGGACGTCTTCGCCCAGCGCGTCGGCGACGGAACTCCCGTCGAGGAGCTCGCGAAGCAGGCGCAGGTCGCGCTCAGCGTGTGCTGGACGGCGATCGGCGTGCTGCTGCTCGGGATCGGCTTGCGGCAGGGCGTCGCGATGCTGCGGCATGCCGGCCTCGTGCTCCTTGGGGCAGCGATCACCAAGGTGGTCCTCATCGACATGGCGTCGATGGATGTCGCCTACCGTGCCCTGGTGCTGTTCGGCCTCGGCCTCCTGCTGCTCGCCGGCGCGTGGCTGGTGAACCGCTTCCGAGGCCCGCGTGCCGGTGCGCCCGACCCGAGGGGACAGCCGCACCCGGCCTGACACAAGGTCCCGGTCCGGATATGCCGTTCGTCCGGCGCACGGACGGCGCGTCCCCTGTATCATCCCGCCCCGATGCGTCGAGCCGTACCGATCCTGATTGCCGTCATAGGCGTTCTCGCCCTCATCATCGCCTTCGTGCCGATCACGATCCCTGGCCTGGGATCGTCGAGCGAGCCGCGCACGATCGAGACCAAGCTGGGTCTCGACCTGTCCGGTGGCCTGCGAATCGAGTACCAGGTGCTGCCGGCCGAGGGGAGGCTGCCCAGCCGCGACGACCTCGACATCGTCAAGACGATCATCACCAACCGCGTCGATGCCTCCGGCGTAGCAGAGCCCCAGGTGGTCACCCAGGGCACGGACCGCATCGTCGTCGAGATGCCCGGCGTCCAGAACCCGGACCAGATCCGCGAGCTCGTCGGCACGACCGGCCGCCTCGACTTCGTCCCGCTCGGCCAGACTGGTGCGGGCGCAGGCCAGGTCCTCGACCCCGCGGTCATCGCCACCGCCTGCTCCGACACGGTCACCGTCAATTGCGTGCTGTTCTCCGGCGACCAGCTCTCGTCCGCCACCATCGGCGCCGACGAGACAGGGCGCCGCACGGTGGACTTCACCCTGAAGGACGAGGGACGCCAGAAGTTCGCGGACTTCACCACCGCCAACGTCGGCAGCTTCTTCGCCATCGTGCTCGACGGCCAGGTGATCAGCGCCCCCACCATCAACGAGCCAATTCCCGGCGGCCAGGTCCAGATCAGCCAGGGTGGCATCGGCGGGTATCCGCTCGCCGAGGCGACGAGTCTGGTCACGATCCTCGAGTTCGGCCAGCTGCCGTTCCCGATCCAGGAGCTGGCCAACACGAGCGTCAGCCCCACTCTCGGCGACGCCTTCCTGCGCCAGAGCCTTCTCGCCGGTCTCGTTGCGATCATCCTCGTGATCGTGTTCATGATCGTCCAGTACCGGCTGCCCGGCGTTGTGGCGAGTGGCGCCCTGATCTACTACACGATCGTTGTGCTGGCGATCTTCCGCCTGATCCCGGTCACGATGACCCTCGCCGGCATCGCGGGGTTCGTGCTCTCGGTGGGCATGGCGGTGGACGCGAACATCCTGATCTTCGAGCGGACGAAGGAGGAGCTGCGGGTGGGCAAGAGCCTGCCGGCGGCGGTCGAGGCGGGCTTCAACCGGGCCTGGAACTCGATCCTCGACTCGAACGTGTCGAGCCTCATCACCGCCACGATCCTGTTCCTGTTCGGATCCTCGACGATCCGCGGCTTCGGCCTCGTCCTGATCATCGGCGTGCTCGTCTCAATGTTCAGTGCTGTGACCGTGACCCGGACGCTGATGCGTTGGGTGGTCACGAAGGACTGGGCCCGCAAGGCGTCCTTCTTCGGGGTGACCGAGGAGGAGTTCCTGGCCCGCCCGAGCGCCGGCCGCGGCGCCACCCGAGGAGAGGCACGCGGGCGTGTTTGACATCATCGGGAAGCGCAGGTACTTCTTCGCTTTCTCCCTCCTGATCACGATCCCCGGCCTGATCTTCATCCTGCTCGGGCCGATCACCGGTGGCAAAGCCGGTCTCCAGTTCGCCATCGACTTCACCGGTGGCACGGTCTGGACGATCCGCTTCGAGGACGACAACGTCACGCCCGCCCAGGTGCAGGCGATCGTCGCTCAGCAGGGGTACGAGTCCAACGTCACCAAGACCGGTGAGGGCTTCGTCGAGATCCGCACCAAGGAGGCCGCGCTGGCGGCGCCTGCCCCTTCACCCACGCCTCTCCCCACGACGGCACCTTCCGCGTCGGCTGCCCCTTCCGCGTCGGCAGCGCCGTCCGCGGGCACAAGCGCGGCCCCGTCCGCTGCCCCTGGAGCCAGCGCAGCCCCCTCGGCCGCGCCGTCCGTAGCGCCGAGCGCGGCCCCCACGCCTGAACCCACCCTGGATCCGGGCAGGGCCCTCCTGCCCACCGAAGGCAAGCTAGGCGAGCTCCGCGCGGCCCTCGAGGACGAGCTTGGACCCATCGCTGAGCAGCAGTCGCTGTCGGCGGTCGGTGCGGTCGTCTCGTCGGACCTGATCACCCAGGCCCTCACGCTGATCCTCGTCGGCAGCCTCGGCATCATGATCTGGATCACGTACCGCTTCCGCGACTTCCGGATGGGTGTGACAGCCCTGATCGCGCTCGTCCACGACGTGCTCGTCGTCGTCGGGGTCTTCGCGATCCTGGGCACGTTCACCGGCATGCTCGTCGACGGCCTGTTCGTGACCGCGATGCTCACGATCATCGGCTTCTCGGTCCACGACACGATCGTCGTGTTCGACCGGGTCCGCGAGAACCGCGCCCGCCACGCCGGCGAGCCGTTCGACCGGATCGTCAACCACTCGGTCCTGCAGACCTTCGGCCGGTCGATCACGACGAGCTTCACGGTCGCCATCGCGCTGCTCGCGATGCTCGTGTTCGCTGGTGAGGCGATTGGCACCTTCGTGTTCGCCCTGCTCATCGGGATCATCTCGGGCACCTACTCGTCGATCTTCAACGCGAGTCCGCTCCTGGTCGTCTGGCACCTGCGGGACGAGAAGAAGCGCCTCGCGGAGCAGCCGGCCCGCCCGAGCCGCCGCGCGGCGGCGTGATCGCGGCCCCGGTGCCGGCCGGGCTCAGGGCACGACGCGCATACCTCGCGGATGAGTGGTCCGTGGCATGCTCCGCCCGATGATCGACGCACGCCACCGCTGGGTCTTCCCGGAGCCGCTCCATCTCGATCCTGAGGAGCGGGAGGCGGCGCGCGCGCACGGCCTTGGGACCTTCGCCGCGACGGTGCTCGCGCGCCGTGGAATCTCCGGGGCGGCCAGGCTTGAAGCCTTCATGGGTCCCGCGATCGCGGGCCTCAACAACCCGTGGCTGCTGCCCGATGCCGATGCCTTGGTGACCCGGGTCAGGACTGCGCGTGACCGCGGCGAGCGGGTCATGGTCTTCGGGGACTTCGACGCGGACGGCCTGACCGGCCTCGCCCAACTGGTCCTCGCGCTGCGACGCCTCGGCATCGATGCCGAACCCTACGTGCCGTCACGTCTCGAAGAAGGGCACGGCCTCTCGCTCGCGGCCGTCGAAGCTGCCGGGTCGAGCGGGATCACGCTGATCATGACGGTCGACACGGGTTCCACGAGCGTGGCGGAGGTCGCCGCCGCGGGAGTGCGCGGCATTGACGTGATCATCACGGACCACCATCACCTCCCCGAGGTCCTGCCTGCGGCCGTCGCGATCGTGAACCCGCACCGCGCGGACTCGGTCTACCCGGACCCGGAGCTGTCGGGGAGCGGCGTCGCGTTCACCGTGGCCAGGCTCCTGTTCGGCGCGCTCGATGCCACCGAGGCCGAGGCACTCGACCTCGCAGACCTCGCGACCATCGGCACGGTCTCGGACGTCGCCCCGATCCTCGGGGAGAACCGGGCCATCGCCCGCCTCGGCCTCGAGCGGATGCGGAGGTCCCCCCGGCCCGGGATCGCCGCCCTCCTGGCCAAGGCAGGGATCGACCCCGCCCGCACCGACCTCGAGACCGTCGGTTTCACCATCGCCCCCCGTCTGAATGCTGCCGGCAGGGTGGGGGAGGCCTTGGATGCCGCTCGGCTCCTCCTCGCGGCGACGCCCGACGAGGCTGCGGAGCTCGCCGCGTCTCTCGAGTCAGCCAATGCCACCCGCCGCGAGCTCATGCGTGCAGCCATCGCCCAGGCACGCGAGGTGATCGGCCTGGGCGAGCCCGAAGTCGCCCCCGGCCAGCAGGCGCTGCTCGCGGACGCCCTCGCGGTCGCCCCGGAGGTCGTCGTCGGCGGCGGCCCGGATGCCTCCGCGATCCTCGTCCATGGGCCGTGGAGCGTCGGCATCGTCGGCCTTGTCGCGGGGCGCCTCGCAGACGAGACCGGACGCCCTGCGATCGTGGGCACCAGGATCGGTGACGTCATCCGGGCCTCCTGCCGAGGCGATGGACGGCTGAACCTGGTCGCTGCGCTGACGGCGTGCGGCGACCTGTTCGTCCGCTTCGGCGGCCACGCTGCCGCTGCAGGGTTCGAGCTCCAGGTTGAGCGGTGGGACACCTTCGTGGCGCGATTCCTCGACCTGGCCGCCAGCGCCGTGCCCGAGGATCCGCGCACGCCGCTTGCGGTGGACCTCGTGCTGCCCGCAGCACTCGTGGACTACTCCCTGTACCGTGATCTCGCCCGGCTCGCTCCGTGCGGGACCGGGAACCCGGAACCGCTCGTCGCCGTCATCGGGCTCACCGTGCAGCGTGCGCGTGCCGCGAATGGCGGCCACACCCAGCTCGTCCTGCGGCGCGAGCGCGACGTGCTCGACGGCATCGCCTTCGGCCGGTCCGACCTGGCCGCCGTCCTCAACGAGGGCGACCGCGTGGACGTGGTGGCCCGCCTTGCGAGCAGATCATTCGGGGGCCTCGAGACGCTCCAGCTCGAGGTCCGTGACGTCGCCCCGTCGGGATCGCACCCACGGGCCCGCGAGGTCCTGGAGCGCGCCGCCGGCCTGTCCGGCACCAATGCCGGCCCGGCCGTCGCCGCAGCCGCCCCCGGAGGCTCCGCATGACCAGCGCTCCCCGCCCGCCGCGTCGGGCGCCCAGCAAGGACCCCTACGGCCTGCTCCCGAAGGGCACGCCGGTCGCGGCCATCCTCGCCATCGTGGGCCTGCTGCTGGTGTTCGTCGTGTCGCTGTCGCTCCTCAACGGCGACCTGCCGTTCGGGATCGGCGGCGGTGACGGCGGGGGAGGGAATGAGCCGGGTTCGACGAGCCAGCCCGAAGCGGCACGTACGCCCACGCCGTCGAACATCGTCGTGGTACCCACCCCCGATGCCCCGGATATCGAGGTTGCCGGGACGCTCGTGTATGCCAAGGACGGCAACATCTGGACCCAGCGGGATGGCGAGGCCAAGCAGATCACCAACAACGGCAATGACTCGATGCCGTCGTTCAACGAGGACGGCACGGCGGTCTACTTCGTCCGCACACGCGAGGCAGAGGGCAGGTGGCGCATCACCGCGTTCGGCTGCTCTCCGACTGCCCCTATTCGCAAGTTCTCAATGGATGTTCCATCGATCATGAAGATCTCGCTCGAGGGGGGCGAGGCTGAGCGCGTATACGACGGACTCGTCGACCCGCCTGGCTCGCTCAAGTGGATGGGCTTCATCCAGGCGCCCGACGTGTCACCTGACGGGCGCGCCATCGCGATGGCGAGCGACCTGCCCGATCCTTGCGCCAGTGACGTGACGCTCAAGCTGCTCGACCTCAAGAACTCCAAGGTCAAGGATCCCGATCTCGCCCAGAAGGCACCGCTCGGCCACCAGGATCCGGCATGGCGTCCGGACGGCAAGCGGCTCGCCTACGTCTACAACGACCGCGACGGGGCGAAGGGCACGCCGCGGATCTACCTCTACAACGTCGAGACCGGCAAGGCCCGCGCGATCACCGGCCCAGGCTATCTGCACCCGTCCTGGTCGCCCGACGGCAAGTACCTCGCCGTGACCAAGACCGGCCAGTTCGGGACCGACGTCGTGCTGCTCGACGCAGCGACGGGGTCGGAGCTGACGCGCCTCACCGACGATGGGAACAGCTGGGGCCCCACCTGGTCGCAGGCCGGGGACCAGGTCGCGTTCCTGCATGTCGAGGGCCAGGTGGCGGACCTGCGCATGGTCCAGCTCGAGGGATCGGCCCCCACGTGGACCGTGGCCGAGACGATCGATCTCACCAGCGCCGCGGGTCTCGACAGCGTGTCCGTCCCGGACTGGTGGGTGGCTCCCGCGGACAGGCCCCAGCCTACGACCGCCCCGGCCGCGTCCAGCGCCCCTTCTCCGTGACCGCGCGCTACCTCGACCGGCTCGCGGCCCGGACGGCGGCAACTGGCACGGTCCTGTGCCTGGGCATCGACCCTGATCCGGCTGCCCTGCCCGTCGGGTTTCCACCCACCCTCGACGGCGTCGAGGGCTTCGCCCGGCTGCTGCTTGAGGCGGCGCTCCCGTACGCCGCCGCCGTCAAGCCGAACCTCGCGTTCTTCGAGGCCCATGGTTCCCCGGGCATGGCCGCGCTCGAGCGCCTGCGCGCCCAGGTTCCCACCGACGTGCCGTTCATCGCGGACGCCAAGCGGGGCGACATCGGCACGACCGCGGCCAAGCAGGCCATTGCGCTCTACGACGCCCTTGGCGCGGATGCCGTCACCGTGAACCCGTACCTCGGCGAGGAGGCGATCCGGCCCCTCCTCGAACGCGTCGACCGGTTCGCCTACGTCCTCTGCCGGACGTCGAACCCCGGCGCTGCCGAGATCCAGGGGCTCCACGTGGCCGAGGACGCGGGCGCGGGCCACCCGGCGGAGCCGCTGTACGCGCGTGTCGCACGACGAGCCGCCGCCTGGGGTCCGGGAGGCACCGTGGGCCTCGTCGTCGGGGCCACTGCCCCGGCCGAGCTCGTTGCCATCCGCGAGGTGGCGCCCGGGCTGGCCTTCCTGGTACCGGGCGTGGGCGCCCAGGGCGGCGAGATCGCCCCCGTGCTCGCGTCGGGTCCTGCGACCGCCGCGCCGGCGGGCCGTGGGGCCGGCGGCGGGCTCCTGGTGAACGTGTCGAGAGGCATCGCGCAGGCTGCCGTCGGGCCGGGCGAGGACGGGGTCGCGGGCGATCCCGGGGACCGAATTGCAGCCGCTGCCGCCGAGTGGGCACGCCTGCTCGCTGTGCTACCCTGACGCCGCCGTGCGGGCCACGAGGGGCCCGCTGCACGAGGTCGACCTGCTGATGCCGTTCAACATCGGACCGATGGAACTCATCGTCGTCCTCATCATCGCGCTCATCGTCATCGGCCCGGGCAAGCTCCCGGACGTCGGATCCGCGCTGGGCAAGAGCATCCGCGAATTCCGCAAGGCGTCGACCGACGTGAAGGAGGCCACCAGCCTCGAGCCGGTCAAGGCCCCCGAGGCCCAGGCCGCCGTCGCGGCCGCTCCCGTCCCGGAGCCTGCCGCAGCGCCGGTCCCGGCGCCCATTCCGCCGGCCCTGGCGGCCGTACCCGCTGCTGCCGACGTAGCGGCGCCCGCTGAGGCATCTGCTGCTGCCCCCGTCGCGCCGCCTGTGGCAGCGTCCGTCGAGGCGCCCGTCGCGACCGGGATGGATGCAGCTCCAGAGGCTGGCCCGCTGCCCGAGGCCGCCGATGCCGGCGTGTGGCCGGCCGAGCTCGTGCCCGCCGCAGGCGATGTCGCGGACGTCGTCGCCGACGAGACTGTCGCGCCCTCCGCCTAAGCCTCCCGGCTCTCCCGGACACCTGACCCATGGCCGATAACGAGGCATCCACCGACGCCAGCGTGAGCGCACAGCCCGCGGAGCCTGTCCCCGCGCCCGCCGACCCCGCGCCCGCTCCAGAGCCTGCGCCGACGCCGGGCGAGATGTCCCTTGTCGGACATCTGACCGAGCTCCGGGACCGCGTCGTCAAGATCGTCATTGCCATCGGCCTCGGCAGCGTGGTCGGCGCGATCTTCTGGGTCGACATCCGGAACCTGCTGATCCGGCCGCTGCAGACCGGCTCGGTCCAGGTGCTCGGACCAGGCGATGCCTTCGTCATCTTCCTGCGGATCTCGATCATCACCGGGATCATCCTCGCCATGCCGGTGATCCTGTGGCAGGTCTGGTCCTTCGTGAAGCCGGGCCTGACGACGCCGGAGCAGCGGATGGTGAGGCCCTGGATCCCGCTGGCGATGCTGTTCTTCGCACTGGGGGTTGCGATCGCCTACTTCGTGCTCCCCTTCGCGGTCGGGTTCCTGCTCAGCTTCACCGACGACGTGCTGGTGGGCAACCTCGCCGCCGGACCCTACTTCGACTTCGTCACGACGATGTTCCTGGCCTTCGGCCTGATCCTCGAGTTCCCGATCCTGCTGTACGGCCTGTCGCGCGTCGGGATCGTCACGTCTGCCATGCTCATCCGGTCGCGGCGAGTGATCATCCTGGGCATCGCGATCTTCGCCGCGGCGATCACGCCGGGCCAGGATCCAGTGAGCATGATCGTGCTCGGTGGCACGATGTACATCCTGTTCGAGGGTACGGTCCACTTCATCAAGCGCAGCGGCAAGTGATCCGGAGAAGGAGCGCGGGATGACCGGCGGCATCGATGGCATGGGTGACATGAGTGACACCCCGGGTGCCCTCGATGCCGAGCGCCACGTGGTCGTCCTCACGGGGATGTCCGGCGGCGGCAAGACCGCAGCTGCGAAGCTGTTCGAGGACCTCGGCTACGTCGTCGTTGACAACCTGCCGGGTGACCTCCTGCGTGACCTCGCCGATCTCGTCGCCTCCGAGCCGATCCGGTACGCCCGCACCGCCATCGTCCTCGACGTGCGGACCGGGGATGTGCCGCTCGCCTTCGGTGCCATGCGCGGCGCCCTCGAGGGGCGCGGGATCCGGCCGATCATCATCTTCCTCGAGGCGCGCGACGACGTCCTGATCCGCCGCTTCTCCGAGACGCGCCACCGCCATCCACTGGCCGACGAGCGTGGGATCGCTGCGAGCATCGAGCTGGAGCGAGCCATGCTCGACTCCGTGCGCGCCCAGGCCGATGTCGTGCTCGACACGAGCGATCTCTCGCTGCGTGAGCTGCGGGAGCGGATCTTCGCGCGACTCGGTGATGTCCAGGGTTCGGACCGGCTGGCGATCCAGGTCATCAGCTTCGGGTTCAAGTACGGCGTTCCGCTCGAGGCGGACCTGGTCCTGGACGTCCGCTTCATGACGAACCCGCATTACATCGAGGCGCTCCGTCCAAGCTCCGGCCTCACCGACGTCGTCCGCGACTTCGTGATGGCCCAGCCCGTCGCATCCGCATTCCTCGTCCACCTTGAGGAGTTGCTGGAGCTGCTCATCCCAGCCTACGTCGAGGAGGGCAAGACCCGCCTGACGATCGCCATCGGCTGCACCGGCGGCTTCCACCGCTCGGTGGTGATGTCCCGGGAGCTCGCGGCATGGCTCCGCGAGCGGGACCTGGGCACCGTGTCGGTCTTCCACCGGGAGCTCGAGCGGTGAACCTGCGCCGCTGGCTCACGGTCGGCATCGGCGTCAAGCGGTGGGTGCTCGTCGCCTTCCTGGGTCTCCTGGTCCTGGCGCTCGGTGTTGCCCACCTGCTGCGCCAGGCAACGGCCTCGCTCTACCCGGACGGCATCGCCGGCGCCGCCATCGACGTCCTGACGCTGCAGTTCCTGCCCTACCAGCTGCGTGGGCTGATCGCCGGGACCGTCGGGTTCACGCTGTTCCTGTACGGGGCATACCGCCTCGTGCGCGCACTCGTCGACCCCTTCGCCCTGTGGGACCGCGACCAGCCCATGGTCGAGGTGATCTACCAGAAGCGGTTCCTGGCCCGCGGTCCGCGTGTCGTCGCGATCGGCGGCGGCACGGGCCTCTCGGCGTTGCTGCGCGGTCTCAAGGAGCACACCTCCAATCTGACGGCCGTCGTGACGGTGGCCGACGATGGAGGATCGTCCGGCGTGCTGCGCGCGGAGCTCGGCATCCCTGCGGTGGGTGACATCCGCAACTGCATCGTCGCGCTCGCGGACGCCGAGCCGCTCATGGGCCGCCTGCTCCAGTACCGGTTCCCCGGCGGGTCCATGTCCGGGCTCGCCCCGGAGTCCGAGCCCGGCCTGCCGCCCGCGCGCGACGCGGAGGCCCTCGCCGACGGCGTCGGTGGCCACGCACTCGGCAACCTGATCCTCGCCGCCCTGGTGGAACTGGAGCACGGCGACTTCGAGGAGGGCGTCCGCGAGTTGAATCGTGTCCTGGCCGTGCGCGGCCGCGTCGTGCCCGCTACGGGCACCGTCCTCACCCTCCATGCCCGCTTGCGCGACGGATCCGAGGTGGACGGGCAGAGCCGGGTTGCCCGCTGCGCCGATCTCGAGCGTGTCTGGATCATGCCCGAGGATGTCCAGCCCACGGACGACGCCCTGCGGGCGATCGAGGACGCCGAGCTGATCGTCATCGGCCCGGGGAGCCTGTACACGAGCATCCTGCCCGCCCTCCTGGTGCCTGGGATCCGCGAGGCGATCGCTGCGTCCGGGGCACTGGTCATCTTCGCCACCAACGTCGCCACCCAGGCGGGTGAGACGGCCGGGCTACGACCTCGCAGACCACCTCGACACGCTCGCGTCGCACGGCGCGGCCCACCTGGTGGACGTCGTCGTGGCCAACAGCCGCCTGGATGCCGTGCCACCCGAGGGCTGGCTGGGCGAGCCCGTGCGGCTTCGCTGGCCGCCGAAGGACGGTCGCCCACCGCGCCTCGTGCTCGACGACGTCGTGGACGCGGCGAACGCCCACCGTCACGACCCTGCCCGGCTCGCGGCCGCCGTGATCGGGGCCTGGGAGCGCGAGGGCGGCCACCGGAGGCGCCCCACGATCGGCCGCGTCGAGCACGCGTCCTAGCGGGAGCCGATGTCGGGTACGGATCGGGACCTGGTCGCCGCGCTGCGCGCGGAGCTCGCCGCTGTGGATCCCGCTCGCCCCTGTGACCGGAGTGCCGAGACTGCGGGCCTGGGCCCACGCGTCCATGCGCGTGAGGGGTCCGTCGCCCGGCTGGTGATCCGGCTCGGCGGGCACGCGGACCAGGGTGTCGAACGGTGCCGGCTCGCGGCGCGTCTTCATCCTGCCCGATACCCCGATGGACTGGGCCGCGGCACCCGAGCACTGCCGCCTCGCCTGGCTTCGCGGCCGGTTCCTGGCCCGGGGGTCGTTGAGCCTGGCCTCGGGTCGGGCCCACCTCGAGATGACGGTCCCGGTCGATGAGGCGCCGGCGCTCGTCGCCCGTCTCGGGGCTGTCGGGATGCCGGCGGCGTGGCGCGTGCGCAGGGGCCAGGGCGTCGTGACCATGAAGAGCAGGGAGACGATCGCCGGCTTCCTCGGCCGCATCGGGGCCAGCGCCGCGCTCCTGGAGCTCGAGGCGCGCACCGTGGCGCGCAGCATGCGTGGCGATCTCAACCGGGTCCTCAACGCGGAGTCGGCCAACCTCCAGCGATCGGTTGCGGCGGCGGGCCGCCAGCTCGCGGCGATCGACACGCTCGAAGCCGATGGCCGGCTTGCCGAGCAGCCCTACACGGTGCGAGCCGTTGCCGACGCCCGGAAGGAGACGCCCGAGGCGTCGCTCGCGGACATCGCCATCCGCCTGGACCTGCACCGGAGCGCCGTCCAGCGTGCCCTCGACAGGCTCGAGCGCCTTGCACTGCACGATGACGAGGGCGTCGGTCGCCGGCATCGTCGGGGGCCATCCGGTGCCGGATCCGGGGAGCCTGTCGGACGCCATGGAGCGGGCCGCGCGACGACGTCCGGGGGGCCGAAGGGCAACGGAGGGTCCTAGCCAGCGTCTGGCATCATTCAGGTATGCGCCAGATTGTGATTGCTGCCAACTGGAAGATGAACACGACCCCTGCCGATGCCGGGGAGCTCGCGCGGACGATCGCGTCCCGCACACGTGAGCCCGGGGTCACGCGGGTGATCTGTCCGCCGAGCGTGAGCCTCGCGGCCGTCCGCGATGCGCTTGCCGGCGAGGACGTCGGGGTGGGAGCCCAGAACGTCCACCATGAGCTGGCCGGGGCCTACACCGGCGAGATCTCCGTCCCCATGCTGGCGGGCCTGGCGACCTGGGTCATCCTCGGCCACTCCGAGCGCCGCGCCTACTTCGGCGAGACCGACGAGCTCGTCGGCAAGAAGCTCGATCGCGCGGTCGCCGGCGGCCTTCGCCCGATCCTGTGCGTCGGCGAGGTCCTCGCCGACCGCGAGGCCGGCCGCGCCGAGCAGGTGGTCGACGGCCAGCTCGCAGGTGCCCTGTCCGGCCGTGACGCCGCAGCGCTCGCCGCTGCCGGCATCGTGATCGCCTATGAGCCCGTCTGGGCCATCGGCACCGGCAAGAACGCGTTCGGCTCGGATGCCGGGGCGATGGCCGATGCCATCCGGGCGAGCCTGCGCAAGCTCGGCTGGGGCGATATTGCCGATGCGACGCCCGTGCTGTACGGCGGCAGCGTCACTGCCGCCAACATCGCGGAGTTCCTCGCCGAGCCGGGTGTCGACGGCGCCCTGATCGGCGGCGCCTCGCTCAAGCCCGACGAGATGGCGGGCATCGCGGCCCGGGCCGGCATCACCGCGCAGGCGCGCGGACTCGCGTCGTGACGGAGGGGCTGCGACCGCGCCCCATCGTCCTGGTCGTCCTCGATGGGTTCGGCCTCGGGCCGGACCCGTCCCGCGACGCGATCGCGTCAGCATCGATGCCGCACTGGCGGGCCATGGTCGCCGCCAATCCCCACGGCGTGCTGCGCGCGTCCGAGGACGCGGTAGGCCTGCCGGCAGGCCAGATGGGCAACTCGGAGGTGGGCCACCTCAACCTGGGCGCCGGGCGCCCGGTCCTCCAGGACCTTCCCCGCATCGACGCGGCGATTGCCGACGGCTCGTTCTACGGGCGTCCGGCCCTCGTCGCGGCATGCGAGCGGGCGAAGCAGACAGGACGTCTCCACGCCGTCGGCCTCATCGGCCCCGGCGGCGTCCACGCCCATGACCGCCACCTGGTTGCCCTGGTGGAGCTCGCAGCACGCCTGGGCGTCCCGTCAGTGCGGATCCACGCCCTCCTCGACGGCCGCGATACGCCGCCCAGCTCCGCCCGTGACTTCATGATCGACCTCGAGCGCCAGCTGGCACTCGCGCACCCGGACGCACGGGTGGCCACCGTCGGCGGCCGCTACTACGCGATGGACCGCGACAACCGCTGGGAGCGCGTCGAGAAGGGCTACGACGCGATCGCGTTCGGGGCCGGCCTCCATGCGGCGTCCGCGACCGCGGCCATCGAGGAGGCCTACGCGCGCGGCGAGACCGACGAGTTCGTCGTGCCCACCGTCATCGACGGCGTCGACGGGATCCTGCGCGACGGCGACCCGATCGTCCACGTCAACTTCCGTGCCGATCGAGCCCGCCAGCTGACCAATGCCCTCTCGCGCGCCGACTTCGCGTCCTTCGACCGGACCGGTCCCGACGGCCAGCCTGCGCCCCGGGACCTGGTCGTCGTGACCATGAGCGAGTACGAGTCCGGGCTGCCGGTGGAGGTCGCATTCGGGCCCGAGGAGGCCCGCTCGCTCGCGCAGTGCTTCAGCGAGGCTGGCTGGACCCAGTTCCACGTCGCCGAGACCGAGAAGTACGCCCATGTCACGTACTTCTTCAACGGTGGGGTGGAGAAGCCCTGGCCGGGCGAGGAGCGCAAGCTCGTGCCGTCGCCCAAGGTGGCCACGTACGACCTGCAGCCGGCGATGTCCGCCGCGGGCGTCACCGACGAACTGGTCGCCGCCATCGGCTCCGGCCGGTACGACTTCATCGTCGCGAACTTCGCAAACCCCGACATGGTCGGCCACACGGGCGTCTGGGACGCCACGGTCGAGGCGCTCGCGGTGATCGACGGATGCCTGGGCCGCATCGCCGACGCGATCGCCCGTGTCGAGGCCGCGGACCCCGACGGCCCGGGTGCGCTGCTGTTCGTGACCGCGGACCATGGCAACGCGGACGACATGCTCGATGCCGCCGGCAACCCCGTCACCAAGCACTCGTTGAACCCGGTGCCCCTGCTGGGCATGGGCCGCGCGCTCGTCGGACGCCGGCTTGGCGACGGTGTCCTGGCGGACGTGGCACCCACGATCCTCGAGCTCGCGGGGCTGCCCGCATGGGAGGGCATGACGGGCCACTCGCTGCTCTCAGAGGCCTGAGGGCCCGCGTCGACCCGGGGACGGGCGCGAGTCTGGTACCATCCGCGTCCGTCACCCAACGGAGGTTCTCACACCAGTGAACGTGGTCCTGTCCATCGGACAGATCCTGATCAGCGTCGCGCTGATCGCCGCCATCCTGCTCCAGGCCCGCGGAACGGGCCTCTCGGGCACCTTCGGCGGCGACTCGGCCGTGTACCGGAGTCGCCGCGGCGTCGAACGCCGCCTGTGGCAGTTCACCATCGTGCTGATGGTGCTGTTCATCCTGTTCTCCGTGATCGGGTTCGCCGCAGCCTCCTAGGCAGGTCCCCGTGACCGTGGCCTCCCCGGACGACACCAGGACGTGAACACCCGCGATCGCGCCATCACCGGCGTCCTCGTCGCGCTGCTTGTCGTGTTCGGCGTGGCGATCGCCGTCCCGAACGCACCTGCCGCCGGTCCGATCGAGACTGCCGAACCGACCCCGGCCCCGACGCTGCCGCCGGAGGCCGTGTACCGGGAGGGCGTCACTGGCATCCCGACCTCCATCACTCCGGTCACCGCACGGTCCCGGGCGGAACGGACGCTCGTCGGGCTCGTGTACTCCGGCCTGGTGAAGCTCGGGCCGGGCACCACCTACAAGCCGGACCTGGCCGAATCGTGGACGATTGATGACAAGGGCACCACGTGGACGTTCACGTTGCGTGACGATGCCGTGTGGCAGGATGGCCGGCCCGTCACCTCGGCGGACGTGGTCTACACGGTCCAGGCCCTCCAGAGCCCCGACGCGATGGGTGGGGGAGCCGCGGCCTGGGCAGACGTCACGGTGGAGGCGCCCGATGACCGTACCGTCGTCTTCAAGCTCGGCACGCCGGTGGCGGGGTTCCTGGCCGCCGCGCTCCAGCCGCTGCTCCCCGAGCATCTGCTCGCTGACGTCCCGTTCGCGGACCTCGCCACCAGCGAGTTCGCCGCGTTCCCGGTCGGCTCGGGTCCGTACGCGATCTCGGAGATCGACGACACCCGGGCCGTCCTGGTTCCGACCAGCATGGTGCTCCCCGGGATCGAGGAACCCGGAACGGGGGAGGCATCGCCATCACCCACGCCGGACTCGCTGGCCACGCCGCTGCCGCTTCCCAGCGCCGGCATGCTCACGCCGTACATCGAGCGGATCGAGGTCCGGTTCTACGACGATGAGGCGGCGCTGGCGGAGGCGTACGAGGCACGGGAGATCGACGCCGTGGCCGGGCTCACGAAGGACGCGAGCGACACGCTCGCAGCGGTTCCCGGCACCGAGCGCCTGCGCTACCCGACGACCCTGCTCTCGACCCTGCTCCTGAACCTGCGTCCAGGTCACCCGGAGCTCCGCGATCCCCGGACACGCCAGGCCCTGCTGATGGCGATCGACCGCGATGCCCTCGTCCGGGACGTGCTCGGTGGGGACGCCGTCCGGGCCGACGCGCTCGTTCCGCCGGGCACCTCGGCCTACGACGCGGCCGACCCGAAGGTCGTTGCGTACGATCCGGTGAAAGCGGCCAAGCTCCTCAAGGAGGCAGGCTGGACGACGAAGAAGAACGGCAAGATCGTCGCGCCCAAGGGCAAGGAGGGCTACAGCCTGCAGCTCGTGAGCGTTCCTGCCGACGCCAACCCGCGCCTGGCGGCCGTGACCGAGGCCGTCCGCGATGCCTGGACGAAGCTGGGGATGACGGTCGGCGTGGTCGAGGTGCCGGTGGCGGAGCTGGCTCCCAGGCTGCGCGAGGGTGACTTCACGGCCGCGGTGATCGACATCGCCGAGGGCCTGGAGCCGGACCTCTACCCGCTGCTGGCGTCCACGCAGGTGCGGGCCGGCGGATCCAACCTGGCCGGCTACCAGGACCCGGCGCTCGACAAGCTCCTCGAGGCGGCCCGGAAGCCTGGAACGGACGAGGAACGGGCGACGGCCTGGAAGGCTCTGCTGGACGCGCTGGAGGCCAAACGACCCCTGCTGCCGCTGGCCTGGAACGACGAGGTGATGCTCGCCCGCGGGCTCAAAGGCAGCGACCAGCGGCTCATCCGGACCTCCGGCGACCGGTATTGGGATGTGCTAGGATGGCGCCTCGCCGCGGACCGGTAGCCTTCGGGAGGCCGGTCTCGTGACGGGCCGAGGTGGCGGAATGGTAGACGCGCTGGTTTCAGGTACCAGTGGCCGCAAGGTCGTGTGGGTTCGACTCCCTCCCTCGGTACCATCCCTCCCCGAGGGGATGCCCGGCACGATCAGGTGAACCACCTGCCCAGGTGGCGGAATTGGTATACGCGTACGTTTGAGGGGCGTATGAGGCAACTCATCCGGGTTCAAGTCCCGGCCTGGGCACCACATTCGTGAACCTCGCACGGGCGGCCGGAAGGCCGCCCGTCAGTGTTTCCGGGGCCGTATGCTCGCCCCTGTACCGGGCGGTTAGCTCAGTTGGTCAGAGCGCCTCGTTTACACCGAGGATGCCGGGGGTTCGAGTCCCTCACCGCCCACCACATCACCGCCCACCACATCGCCGCGCACGTACCGAGGTGTCCCCGTGGATCGCGTTCTTGTGGACCAGCTCATCGATGCCACCCAGCGGGTGCTTGCCAGCGGCGCGATCGGCGCCAACGGCCACGGCAACCTGAGCCTCCGTGTCCCGGGTGCCGAGGAGATGTACTTCACGTCCGCGAGCACGCTCAAGGGCCTCGGCCCCGACGGGATCGCACGGGTCGGCCTGGACGGGGCGCTGATCGAGGGACAGCTGCCGCCGATCCAGGGTGCGGTCGTGGACATGCACACGTCGCGCTACCGGGCCAGCGAGGAGGTGGGCTGCGTGCTCCATACGCACTCGCCGTTCGCGACGGCGTTCGCGGTGGCCCGTCGGCCGATCGACTGCTGGATCGAGGCGCTCGCGATGTTCGGCCTTGCCGACGGCGTGCCGGTCACCGGCTATGCCCCACGGGGATCGCAAGAGGCGATCGCCGGCATCGACGCGGTCGTGCGCCCCGGGGTGCCGGCCGTGCTGCTCGCCAACCACGGCGTCCTCATCTTCCACAGGAGCCCCGAGCTCGCGATCCTGGCCGGTGGTGTTGTCGAGGAGGCTGCGCAGGCGGCGCTCAATGCCTCGCTCCTGGGGGGACCCGTGCCGATCGAGCAGGACATGCGCGCAGCTGCGCTCCAGCGGGCGATGACGTTCGCTGCGGCGGGCACACGCACGACCTGAGGTGCCGGGACAGGGGGAGGGGACGGCTGGGGCACTGGTGGCGGTATCCTGCTGGGATCCGGGGCGCGCGCCCGTGAGCCAGTAGGGAGGCTGCATGGAACTGCTCATCATCCTGGTCATCGTCATCGTGCTCGCGGTGGTCGTGGTCGGGATCTACAACGGCCTGATCGCCAAGCGCAACCGGGTCGACGAGGCCTACGCGCAGATCGAGGTCCAACTCAAGCGCCGGTGGGACCTGATCCCGAACCTCGTGGCGGCGGTCAAGGGCTACATGAACTTCGAGCAGGACGTGCTGGTCAAGGTGACCGAGGCGCGTGCCGGCGCGGTCGCGGCGGGCGCCCAGGGCCCCGTCGCATCGGCCGCGGCCGAGAACATGCTGACCGGCGCCCTGCGCTCGCTGTTCGCGGTCGTCGAGAACTACCCGGAGCTCAAGGCGAATGAGAACGTGATGCAGCTCCAGGAGGAGCTCACCACGACCGAGAACCAGATCTCGTTCTCGCGCCAGCACTACAACGCCACGGTCCTGGACTACAACAACGGCATCCAGACGTTCCCCGCGGTCCTCATCGCGGGCCTCTTCAAGTTCCTCAAGCGCGAGTTCTTCGACGCCGGGCCCGAGGCGCAGCAGGTCCCGACCGTCGACCTCACCCTCAACAACTAGCGAGGCGATCCAGTAGGGCGGCCGGCCGCCGGCCGCCTGGGACGTCCCATGGCAAGCACCTTCTACGGCCAGATCGGGGCCAACAAGCGCAACTCGCTGCTGCTGGCCCTCGCGGTTGTCGTCATTCTCGGCCTGCTCGGGTTCCTGATCGGGTGGGTGGTCTTCGGCGACCCCGTCCTCGCGCTGCCGGCGATGGCCCTGGCGGTCGTCGTCGGGTTCGTTGCCGCGCTGGTGTCCTACTACGCCGGCGGCGCCATCGTCCTCGCCGCGTCGGGCGCGAAGGAGGTCACGGCCCAGGACAACCCGCAGCTCATCAACGTCGTCCAGGAGATGGCGGTGGCAGCCGACGTGCCGATGCCCCGCGTGTACCTGATCGACGACACGGCGCCCAACGCCTTCGCGACGGGCCGTGATCCCAAGCACGCCTCGGTGGCGATCACGATCGGCCTGCTCCAGAAACTGGACCGGGAGGAGCTGCAGGGAGTCATGGCCCACGAGTTGAGCCATATCCGCAACTTCGACATCCGGTTCTCCGTGATGGTCGGCGTGCTCGTCGGCTCGATCGCGCTGATCGCCGACTTCTTCGTCCGGTTCACGTTCTGGGGTGGGGGACGGCGAGGCAGGAGTGACAGCAACTCCGGGGGCGGCGGCCTCCAGGTGGTGATCCTGGTGGTCGCCCTCGCCTTCGCCGTGCTGGCCCCGATCGCCGCCCGCATGGTCCAGATGGCGATCAGCCGCCAGCGCGAGTATCTGGCCGATGCCTCGGGCGTGGAGCTCACCCGCAATCCCTACGGGCTCGAGCGCGCCCTGGCGAAGATCGCGTTGGACCAGGAGCCGCTCGAGGTCGCGAACCGCGCGACCCAGCACCTGTACTTCGAGAACCCGCTCAAGGGCGCCAGCGGCAAGACACGCGACCTGTTCGCGACGCATCCACCGGTCATGGAGCGGATCAACCGGCTGCGGGAGCTCACGAGCCAGCCGCCGCTCGACTCGCCCGAGCAGGCGCTCGCGGGGGAGCCGCCCGCGCCCCCCTTCGAGGTGGCCGCTCCGGCGCCGCAGGCACCGACGGTGCCGCCGCCGCCGCCATACCGGCCGTTCCCCGGCTGAACCTCCCGTCCCGTCCGGACCAGCGAGGCGGCGAGGCTGCGAGCCGGGTGGTCGGTTGCCGCTCCTCCCGCACCCGTGCTATTCTGCGCCGCGCCGACGGACCCCTGCGGGGATCCGGGTCCGGGCCGAGGTAGCTCAGTTGGTAGAGCACGCGACTGAAAATCGCGGTGTCGCCAGTTCGAATCTGGCTCTCGGCACCAATACCCTGGTCGGTCATCGAGCGGAAGTGGCTCAGTTGGTAGAGCATCACCTTGCCAAGGTGAGGGTCGCGGGTTCGAGTCCCGTCTTCCGCTCCACTCCTCCTTGTTCCGAGGCCGTAGCCCGGCATCCCTGCCCCTTCGTCTAGCGGTAGGACAGCGGACTTTGGATCCGTTAGCCGAGGTTCGAATCCTCGAGGGGCAGCCAACCTCCTGACCAGTTCCGCCGCCCTGCGGTGCCATGCCTGGCCCCGAGCAGGCTTGCCCCGCGTGCAGGAGGCGCCATTCATGACCGAGATCAAGGTGACGATGCCCACCGGTGAGGCGCGCATTGATCAGCTGCGCGACCGCATCGAGGTCTGTTCCCACTGGCTCATCCAGGAGCGGCTCGACGCCCAAGGCCGGATCTCGCTGCAGGAGCAGATCGCGCAGTGCCGCGCCGAGATCGCGCGGATCGAGGCGGAGCTGGGACGACCTGACCCTGGCAGGCGGCCTGACCCTGCCGGCTAGTCCTGCTATCCTCTCGGCCGTGGTCATCCACGAGTGACCCGGGCGACGTGGTGAAGTGGCTCAACACGGAGGTCTGCAAAACCTCTATTCATCGGTTCGAATCCGATCGTCGCCTCCAATCGAGCACAAACTGGGGCCCCAGGCGGAACCGCCTGGGGCCCCAGACGTCGTGCGGCGTCGGTCACCGGGTCCACGGCAGAACAGGTCCCACGGCACTTGCGACCGACGGCCCGCGGGGCATCGTAGGGGCGTTCCGGGACGCAATGACACGCGACCCCTGCCCGAGCCGCCGATGGGTCGCGCCGAGCCACTGGCGAGACCGGCCCGGGGACGGGCGCCCGCACGGCGCCGATCCGGCTGATGCCGGGAAAGGGGGACGCGGATGCGTCGACGGGTCACCATCATCCTCAGCTGTGCCCTGGTGCTGGCCCTGGTCCTACCCGCAGCGACACAGGCAGGGCCCGCCCAATACGTGACCTTCAACGGCACGTGGTTCGAAGGAGCGCCGGGGACCTTCTCCGACTTCCCGATGGAAGGCTGCGCATCGGGCACGACAGAGGACTTCGGCAAACTGGCGACTGGCTGGCAGAGCGACCACAAGCTCCAGCTCCTGCTGGTGAAAGCGTTCTACTGCGACGGCCATCCGGGCGACTCGTTCGCCCTCAAGCTCACGGTCCACCTGCAGCTCGCACCGACGTACGAGAACCACTTCACGTGGAGCGTCTTCGACGCCACGGGCGCGCTCGCCGGTCTCCGCGGCGCGGGCACCGGGACCGGCATCGAGGCCAGTGGAGCAACTGGGACCGACCTGTACACGGGCTGGCTCAAGTTCCCCTGAGTTCAGTTGATCGCGAGGGCCGCCTGGCAGCCGGGCGGCCTCTCTCATCCGGTCCTGCTGATGGTTGCCGTCAGCATCCCAACGCATCTGGCCCACGCTTCTTGCGAGGCCGGGTAGTCGAGTATCCGCCGGCTCGATGAGCCTCCTGCCCTTCGCCGGCGATCTGTTCTCGTGGCGCGCGCGGCCGAGAGGGACGCCTCGCCAGTCACCGCTTGGCGAGGCACTACTCGAGCGGTGGCTCGAGGCGTCCGAGCCGCCTGTCCGATTGATCAGGCGCGGGCGAGGAGCTCGTCGAGCAGCATGCCCTCGTCGGCGCCGGCCAGGTGGTGACCCGACGCCTGCTTCACGAGCAGGGTGCCGTGGGGCAGCCTGTCCACCAGGCGCCGGGCCGCGCCGAACGGGCAGTTGCGGTCAGTGACGCTGTGCCACCACGTGACGGAGCACGTCACGGCCTGGAGGTCGACATCCGGCCAGTCGCCGACGATGGCGATGGCCTCGTCAACCCAGCCGTCAACGCCGGGCGCGAGCGCCTCGAGGATGCCCCAGGCGTGGGCCGCCTGCCAGGCCGGGTCCTCGACGATGGCCCTGTCCTCCGCCGGCGCATCATCCATCAGGGAACGAAGTGCGGCGGCGGGATTGGCGAAGAGCGAGGTGCGGACCGTCTCGAGCATGTCTCGCAGTTCGCCAGCCTTGCCTGCCCGCGCGAGCCGATCGGCGGTCACGTTGATGTCGACCTGTTCAAGGAGCTCGGCATCGGTCATCGGGGCGGCGCCGCTGCCGACCGTGCACGCGGTCACCCGGTCGGGGTGACGGCCCGCGAACGCGAGCACGTGGGGTGCGCCGCCGCTGCCTCCGCAGACGGGGAGCCGGTCGATGGCCAGGTGGTCGAGGACGGCCGCCAGGTCGTCGGCATGCTCCGCGAACCCCCGGCCCGGGAGCCGCGTCGAGGCACCGAACCCGGGCCGCTCCACGGTGATCATGCGGAGGCCGCGCTCGTGCCATGCGGTCCTGTCGGCTCGCAGCGAGTACCTCGACCCAGGGGTGCCGGGCAGTCGCAGCACCGGCCTTCCGTCGCGCGGGCCGCATTCCGTCCATGCCACGACACGGCCATCAGGCCGCGTGACGCGACCCTCACGAGGATCATTCATCTGTTCCCCCCAAGCACTCGGATCCGCCCCAGGCGGTGCTGGTGTCCGGGCCATCGCGGCCGATCCCGGTCGCGCATCCACGCTGATCGCTCGTGCCCCCGCAAGCGACCCTATTGCCGAGGAGCTGCCTCGGGCAATGGGCCATACGGCCGAAGGCTGCACGACGTGTGGCCTGCGATCGGCGCCCTGCCGCGAACCCACGGCGGATACGATTGCCGCAGGGATCCATGCCGAGGTGGCGGAACCGGCAGACGCGGCGGTCTTAAACACCGCTGGGGGCAACCCCGTTCGGGTTCAAATCCCGACCTCGGCACCACCTTCACGAGGTATCAGTCGCCGGCCCTCGATCCGCGCCGGCCAGCGATCCGCGCCGGCGCTGGATCCGCGCCGGCTCGTGCGCGCACTCACCACCGGTTCACCAGCGGGATGCCCGTGCGGGGCCGGGGTCGCCAGGTCGAGTTTCGCGCCTATCGCGTGCGGGGGTGCCATCGTGTTGACTCGGAGCCGAGTCGCGGGCGCATCAGATCAGGCAGGCGCACGCACGCGTCGTCCGTGCAACCCCGGGGTTTGTGGTCGGATCCCCGCGTGGCCGAGACGGAAACGAGTCAGCGGTGACTCGGGGGGCTCCAGCAGGGGTCCGGGCGAGCGCTCGACGAGGGATCCGGAGTGAGGCTCGCACGGAGTCCGACTGCGACCCGCAGGCTGTCAGCGGCGACCGAACAGGCCCCCACGGGCTGTCAGCGGGCGACCGAACCCACCGCAGGCTGTCAGCGGCGACCGAACAGGCCCCGCTTCTCCTTCTTCGGCGGCTCCGCCACGGGTTCGTTGGACTTGCGTCCGAACACCGTGTCGGCCAGGACGCGCAGCCCCTCGGCCGGCGCGGACTTCGGGGCGCTCAGGACCACGGGGACGCCCTCGTTGACCGCCTTCAGGTAGGCGATCGAGTCGTACGGAAGGTCGGCGGAGATCTTGGCACCCAGGGCGGCCTCCACGTCGGTCCGCCTGAGGAGGTCGCGCGCGAAGGCGTTGTTGAGGACGAACAGCGTCTGGGCGCCGAGCTGCCCGGTCTCGGAGAGCTGGTCCAGCAGCAGGCGGACGGCGTTGAGGGCAGGGATCTCAGGCACTACCGGGATGAGAACGGTGTCGGAGCGTCCGTAGACGCCGGCATGCCGGTCGTCCATGGCGGTGCCGGAGTCGATGACGACAACGTCGTAGGCTTCGAGCGCGCGAGCGAGCACGAGATCGAGCTGGTCCACGCTGATCGTGGTGGCCAGGGCCGGCGAGGGCGGAGCCGCGAGGACGTGCAGCCCCGTCGCGAGATGGATCGTGTACGTGCGCAGCAGGTCCGCGTCATGCAGGGCCTGGTCGTCGCGCGCGAGGTCGAACAGCGTCTGGTGGGGCTGCAGGTTGAGGTGCGACGCCACCTGCCCGAACGAGAGGTCCAGGTCCATCAGGAGCGTGCGCCCCGGATGACGTTCGGCCGCCAGAAGCGCGAGGTTGGTTGCGATGGTCGTCGTCCCGACGCCGCCCTTGGGCGAGAACACCGCGATCACCCGCTTGCCGCTCGCGTCGCCGATGCCCCGCCCTGGCGACGCGCCGGAAGCACTGGCCATGCTCAGGTTCATCGCCTCGACGCGGGACTGCAACTCGGCAGGGGTGAAGGGTCGCGTGACGACCTCGTCGGCGCCGCCCTCGAGGAGTGCGATCTGCTCATCGATGCTGGCGCTCTGCGCGACGGCGAGCACAGGCAGCGGAGCAGCCGCCGTGGCGGCCTTCACCTGGGCGATGGCGTCCACCGGTGTGCCGGGCGGCGCAACGCGGTCGATGATCACGAGGCTGTAGCCGCTGGCGGCAGCGGCGAGTTCCGCCGTGGTGGTGACGATGGTCGCCCCGTGGCCGACGGCAACGAGCGAATCCGCGAGCGCCTGAGCGGAGCCGCGATCCGATGCGAGGATGAGAATCGAGAGTTGCACGAGGCCCCCGAGGTAGGCGCCCGTTCCCTTGCGGGCGCACCGTCGGCCGAAGAATACACGGGCCGCGACGCAGGCACGATCAACGCTCCGCTCGGGTCCTGCGGAGACCCGTGATCCGGCCGCGACGCATGGTCATGCTATTCTCGGCGGGCCTTTCGGCTCCGCATCGGCATGCCGTCAGCGGGGCGAATCCCATTGGAAGGAGTAGAGCAGGCCGTGCGCC
The DNA here is from genome assembly GCA_963697365.1 of uncultured Chloroflexia bacterium. Taxonomy (GTDB): domain Bacteria; phylum Chloroflexota; class Limnocylindria; order Limnocylindrales; family CSP1-4; genus CAIXZV01. The sequence continues at coordinate 16,154 of CAVONT010000011.1, read as the reverse complement.
GCTATGAACTCATGCTCGTCCTCCGGCCGGATGCGCCGGATGAGCGGGCCTCCGCGGTCATCGACCGCACCACTCGCTACGTCGTCGCTGCAGGTGGCCAGATCGTCAAGGTCGCGCCCTGGGGGCGCCGCCGCCTCGCGTATCCCATCGATCGCTACCGCGAGGGCTCGTACCACATCGTGGTCTTCGAGTCCCCGGCCGAGGCCATCGCGGAGCTCGAGCGCAGCCTCCAGATCACGGAGGAGGTGCTCCGGTATCTCGTGACCCGTGCGATCAAGCCGGTCAAGGCGCGCCGCGACGCGGCCTCGGGCGAGGGTGAGGACGTCGACACCGACCTTCCGCCCGCCGAGGACGACGAGGACGAGGACGCCGTCGAGTTGATCGACGAGTCCGAGAGCGAGGCCGCGCCCGCGGCCATCGACTGAGCGAGGGGAGCCGGCGATGGCGTTCGCGAAGGTCATGATCATCGGCAACCTCGGGCGTGATCCCGAGATGCGCTACACGCCCAACGGTCGTCCCGTCACCGAGTTCAGCGTCGCCGTCGGCCACAGCAAGCCCGATGGCTCCGGCGGATGGATCGACGAGGGCACCGACTGGTTCCGCGTCACCGTGTGGGGCGACCGGGCCGAGCGCACCGCGGAGCAGTTCCGCAAGGGCAACAAGGTGTTCGTCGAGGGCCGCTTCCGCACCCGCGAGTACGAGGCCAAGGACGGCCAGAAGCGGACCTCGCTGGAGATCACCGCCGACAACGTCATCAGCCTTGACGCCCGTGTTCGCGACGACGAGGGCTCCTTTGGTGCCCCTGCGAGCGGCTCCGGCGGCGGCGAGACCGTTCGCCCCACCCGCCCCCAGGCCCCGGCGCCCCAGGCTCGCGACGACGACTTCGACGACCTCCCCTTCTGACGAGCATTCCGCGGCCTGACCGGCCGCCACGGCGGGCCCCCGCCACCAGCAGGAGACACCAATGCCGCCCCGCATGAAGAAGCGTGACGACTTCTACCGAGACCGCCGGCGCCGCAAGGTCTGCTCGTTCTGTGCGGACAAGACCGCCGTGATCGACTACAAGGAGGTCAACCGCCTCCGCCGCTACCTGTCCGAGCGCGCCAAGATCGAGCCTCGCCGCAAGACGGGCACGTGCGCTGCCCACCAGCGCGAGCTGTCGGTCGCCCTCAAGCGGGCCCGGCACGTGGCACTGCTGCCGTACGCGCCGCAGCATCTCCGCCCATAGGGCGATGATCGGACCTGGCGGGGACCATGGGGGGGCTGCCCGCCTCCCCGTTCCCCGGTGACGGTCGGTCTGATCCTGCTGGCTCGGGGGTGCCGCCGCGGGCCTGTTCGGCTCGCTGCTGGGCCTCGGCGGCGGGATCCTGCTCGTGCCGCTCATGACCCTCGCGTTCGGACTGCCGTTGCGCGAGGCCGTCGCGATCTCGCTCGTGGCCGTCGTGGTGACGTCCAGTGCGTCGACGGCGGTCTACCTCGAGCGTCACGTCGCCAATCTCCGCCTGGGCATGACCCTGGAGCTCTTCTCGGCCGTCGGCGCGCTCGCCGGCGGCCTGCTCGCCTTCATGCTCGATGAGCAGGTGATCGCGGCCCTGTTCGCCGTCCTGCTCCTGTGGACCGCCGCCACCATGGCCCGTCGCCGCGAGCCGTCCAAACGCGAGGAGGTCCCGGCAGCGGACGCGGGCGATGCGGCGGCGCCTCCGGCCCGTGGTCCCCGATGACCGGTCGTTCCTCGACGCCCTGTCGGGCCCGGGCTACCGGGTGCACCGCCTGCCGCTGGGCATGGCCGGCTCCGTCGTGGCGGGCGTGAACTCGGCCCTGCTGGGCGTCGGAGGCGGGATCATCAAGGTGCCGCTGATGCATGTCGGAATGGGCGTGCCCCTCCGCGTGTCGACCGCGACCAGCAACCTGATGATGGGGATCACCGCGGTGTCGTCGGCCGTCATCTATGCCGTCAACGGGCAGATCGACCCGTTCATCGCGGGCCCGATTGCCCTGGGGGTCTTCGTCGGTGCCTCGACGGGGCCCCGCATCGCCCACCGGATCCCGATCTCCGTCCTGCGGTGGGTCTTCGTCGCGGTGCTCGTCTACACGGCCGTCCAGATGATCATCCGGGTCGTTGGCCAGTGAGCGCCGCCGGCATGCCCCCCTCCGACGCCGCCCGCCTGGAAGTGTTCATCAGCCGCCTCATGGTGTGGGGCGTCTACGCCGCCATGGCGCTGATCTCGATCGGCATCGTGCTTGCCGGCCTGGCCGGGATCGACCCGCTCGCGCGTGGCCTTGCGCCGGCGCTGGACCCGGCCGGCATCGTGAGCTCGATGCTCGCCCTCCAGCCCGAGGGCTTCCTGTGGGCTGGCATCGTCCTGATCCTCGCGATCCCGATCGGGCGGGTGGTGGTCGCAGGTGTCGGCTTCCTTGCCACGGGGGAGCGCCGCTTCGCGCTTATCTCGCTCCTCGTTCTCCTCGTCGTCGTCATATCGATCGTCACCGCCTTCGGCATGGAGTCCTGATGGACGTCGTCTTCCTCGCGATCGCGTTCGTCGTCATCCTCCTCGGTGCCGAGCTGTTCACCAACGGCATCGAGTGGTTCGGGCGCAAGCTCCAGCTCGGCCAGGGCGCCGTCGGATCCGTGCTCGCAGCCGTGGGGACGGCCCTTCCCGAGACGATGATCCCGATCATCGCGATCCTCTTCGGGACGGGCGAGAACACGGACGAGGTGGGCATCGGCGCCATCCTGGGTGCGCCATTCATGCTCTCGACCCTCGCGATGTTCGTCACCGGTGTCGGCGTCATCGCCTTCCGGCACCGCCGGTACACGGGCACCCGGATGGTCGTCGACACCACGGTGCTCGTCCATGACATCCGCTACTTCGTGGTTGCCTACACCATCGCGATCGCGAGCGCATTCCTGCCGCCGGAGTACGCGACGCTGAAGATTGGCGTGGCCGTGGTGCTCATCGGCATCTACGTCTACTACGTCAAGGGCCACTTCGCCGACACGGGCAAGGGCGAGGGCGAGGAGGACGAGCTCGCCCCGCTGCGGTTCCACCGGATCGACCGGCGCGGCCACCGGCTCGATCCGCACGAGCCGCGGCTGTGGATCGTGTCTGCCCAGGTCCTGTTCGCGCTCGCCTGCATCATCGGTGGCGCGTACCTGTTCGTCGGTGCCATCAACAGCCTCTCCACCGCACTCGGCATCAGCGAGATCCTGCTCGCGCTCGTGATCGCCCCGATCGCCACCGAGCTGCCCGAGAAGTTCAACTCGCTCATCTGGGTGCGCCAGGGCAAGGACACGCTCGCGATGGGCAACATCACGGGCGCCATGGTCTTCCAGTCCGCGATCCCGGTCACGGTGGCGCTCCTGCTCGCTCCATCGGAGTGGTACATCGGACCCGATACGTGGATCGCGTTCCTCTCGGCGGGCATCGCCTTCCTGGCCGTCGCCGCGATCTTCACCCCGATGTGGCGGCGCGCGCGGCTCGACGGACCGGCCCTCCTCGTCGGCGGTCTCCTCTACCTGGTCTACCTCGGCGTGGTGATCCTGGCCGTGAGTGGCGTCCTGACGATCGGCTGACCGCCGTCAGGCAGGCGGCCGGGCGTCGTCCGGGAGCCCGAAATCCCCGGTGGTAGACTCCGCGCACAACGAGGCAGCCGCGGCCGTCCGCCGCATCCGACCGGGAGCCGACCCATGCTGACGCAGCAGCCCTCCGACACGCCCGCGCAGCCCGCGCCCGCCAGATCGCTCGACGACACCATCGCCTACTTCGAGGGCGACTGGGTCGCGCTGAAGGACGCGAAGGTCAGCATCATGACCCACGCCTTCATGTACGGGACGGCGACCTTCGAGGGCATCCGGGGCTACTGGAACGAGGACCAGCAGGAGCTGCACGTCCTCTTCGTCCGGGAGCACATGGAGCGGATCCGCAACAGCGCCAAGATGCTGCTGATGGAGAACCTGCCGCCGGTGGACGAGCTGGTGGAGATCGTCATGGAGACGGTCCGCCGCAACGGCTTCCGCGAGGATGTCTACATCCGCCCGTCGTTCTACAAGAGCACCCGTGCGATCGGGGTGCGGCTCCACCATCTCGAGCACCAGCTGTACGTGATCGTCACGCCGTTCGGCAACTACGTGGACGTGGACCACGGCATCCGGGTCATGTCGTCGTCCTGGCGCCGCAACGCGGACGAGGCGCTGCCGGCGCGCGGCAAGCTCGTGGGCGGCTACGTGAACATGGCCTTCCAGAAGTCCGAGGCGGAGCTCAACGGCTTCGACGAGGCGCTGGTGATGACGCCCGACGGCCATGCGTCCGAGGGCTCGGCGGCCAACCTCTTCGTCGTGCGCCGGGGCGTGCTCCTGACGCCGCCGGTCTCGGACGACATCCTCGAGGGCGTGACGCGCAGTGCGATCCTCGCGCTCGCCGCCGACCTCGGGATCCCCACCGAGGTCCGCTCGATCGACCGTTCCGAGCTCTACGTCTGCGACGAGATCTTCATGTGCGGCACGGGCGTCCAGGTGAGCCCGGTGATCGAGGTGGACCACCGCGTGGTGGGCGACGGGCAGATCGGGCCGGTTGCGCGGGCGATCAAGGAGCGCTACTTCGCCGCCGTGCGCGGGCGCCTGCCCGAGTACCGCGGCTGGCTCACGACCCCGTAGCCAGAGCAGCCGGCGGGCATCGCACGCGCAGTCAGCCGACCACGCGTCAGCCGACCACGCGTCAGCCGACTGCGTTGATGGACAGCTTCGGGGAGTCCTGGCCCAGCGTCACGACGATGTCCACCGGCACGGCGGGATCGGTCGCCACCGTCGCGGTGACCCCGAACCTGGTCTCGAGGTACTCCACGGTCTCGGGCATCGTCGTCTCGGCGCCGTTGTAGACCACGATCTTCGTCTTCGGGGCCGTCGGCGGGTTCTTGGTGTTCGGTGCCGATGCGTCGGCGCCGAAGTAGGCGAGGTACTCGGCGACGTCCGTCTGGATGCCCGCTCGCCCCGAGGCGTTCTTCACCCAGACGCGGGCCCCCTCTGCGCCGAGGCGCTCGCGCTGGGCCAGGACGGCCGGCTTGACGCTGAATGCCTCCTTCACCGCCTTGCGGATGCGGACGACGTTGGGCGTGATGATGTAGCCGCGGGGTGAGGTGAGGTACTCGGTCGCGAAGAAGGGAGGCGAGAACACGTAGGAGCGGATGTTCTTGGTGTCCACGCTCTCGGCGAGGGCGAGCAGCTTGGGCATCTCACTGACGGGAATGTCCGTCTTGACCGACTCGCCCAGGGTCTTCACGAGGCTCGGCAGGTTCTCGATGATGGCGCCTGCGTTCATCTGCTCCTTGAGCGACAGGAGCACGCGCTGCTGGCGTCGGCCGCGGTCGAAGTCACCGCCCTGTGCGCGGTGGCGCGATCGGGCGTACTGGAGCGCCTCCTGGCCGGTCATGTGCTGCGGGCCGGCAGGGATGTAGAGCCGGGTGAGGCCGCCGGCGACCGGGTACGTCGACTCGTAGACCGGGATCTGGACATTGACCTGGACGCCCCCAATGGTGTTCACGACCTTGCGGAAGCCCGTCGAAGTCCACCTTGACGTAGTAGCGGATATCGAGCCCGTAGAGCTCGCCGAGGATGCCCTTGAGGGCGTTGAACCCGCGCGTCTGCGCCGACTTGCCGCGCCACAGGTCCGTTCGGTTGCGGTTCTGAAGCCACCAGCTGTTGATCTTCCCGCCGTACTGGGAGCCCCAGAGGCCGCGTGCGTTGGCCGGCACGGGGACGTCGGCCATGTCGCGGGGGACCTGGAACATCGCGACCTGCTTGGTCTCGGGGTCGACCGAGATCACGATGAGCGTGTCCGTGTTGAAGGTCTTGTCGCCGTCGCGGGCGTCGACGCCCACTGCGAGGATGTTGAGGCGCTCCTTGCCGTCCCACGGCGGCAGGGTGGGGGCGAGGGTGCCCGTGGCCCCTGCATCGGGTGTGGGCGGTGCGTCGCTCTCCGCGGGTTCGGCGCTGGCACCCGGCGTGCCATCGCTGACCTCGGGCGTCGTGGTGGCATCCGCGGTGCCGCTCGCGCTCGCCGTCCCATCCTCGCCTCCGCAGTCGGCCTCCTCGCCGTCCGCCGAGAAGACGCAGTTCACGAGGTCCAGGGCGAGCACGTTGTAGCGGGCGATCGCGAGGTGTCCCATGCCCATCACGACGACGACCGCGATGAGGCCGGCGATCGAGACCGGGTGCAGCGGCAGCTTCGCGCGGCCGACGCGACCGTCGCCCGAGACATCGGTGGCGTTGAGGAACCGGGCGACCTGCCAGGCGTCCACGGCCGCGACCGCGCGGTACACGAGCGCGAGCAGGTTGAGGACGAAGATCGCGATCAGCGCGGCCTGGTTCACCAGCGAGCCCAGCAGCTCCGCCCGGTCCATGCGCAGGAAGACCCCGGCGCCGAAGGCGAGCACGAGCAGCGGCGCTGCGGCAAAGCCGAGGGCGCGCATGTAGGCGCCGGCATAGGCGTGGCCGAGGCCGGGGAAGATCAGCGACAGGAAGGCGGCGGCGAACGGGGATCGGGAGCGCGGCGCCCGCTGGGGAGTCGACATCGGCCGGAATGCTACACCGGAGCGTGGATTCGGGCCGGACTCGCGATCGCGCACGGGCGCTCCGGCGCACACGCGGCGGCGCGCCCAGCGGGCGTCGCGGCCGGAGGCTCGGGGGGTCGGGGCGCGCGGTCGCGCCGCGTTCCGTAGACTGGTGACCCGCCGCGGCCAGCCCAGGGTCCGTGAGGCGGTCCACCGAGGCCAGATGTTCCAGCCCGTCACCGCCCGACCCGACTTCGTCGCCCAGGAGCACGCGCTGCTTCGCGAGTGGGCGGAGCGCAGGACCTTTGCCCGGCTGCGCGCCCAGAACGCCGGCAACCCCCGGTTCAGCTTCCTTGACGGGCCGATCACGGCCAACAATCCGATGGGCGTCCATCACGCCTGGGGTCGCACCTACAAGGACCTCTACCAGCGCTTCCACGCCATGCTCGGCGAGGACCAGCGGTACCAGAACGGCTTCGACTGCCAGGGCCTGTGGGTGGAGGTCAACGTCGAGCGGGACCTCGGCTTCAAGAGCAAGCGCGACATCGAGGCGTTCGGCATCGCCGAGTTCGTGAGCCTGTGCAAGCAGCGTGTGCTCACCTTCGCCGCGCGTCAGACCGAGCAGTCCATGCGCCTGGGCTACTGGATGGACTGGAACGACCCGGCCGAGCTCCTCCGCCTGCGCGATGCGCTCAAGGAGGACCCCGACGCAGGTCGTCACCATCGATGGCCCCGACGGGCCGGTCGACCGACACGGTCGAGATGGTCGTCGGGCGCCTGGGCATGCCCGACGTGGGCGGCTCCTACTTCACCTTCAGCAACGAGAACAACGACCTCATCTGGGGCTTCCTCGCCGAGTGCCACAAGCGCGGCTGGGTCTACAAGGGCAACGACACCATGCCGTGGTGCCCGCGCTGCGGCACCGGCCTCTCCCAGATGGAGATGAACGAGGGCTACGCGGACCGCGAGGACCCGGGCCTGACCGTCCGCTTCCCGCTCGTGGACCGGCCGGGCGAGGCCCTCCTGGTCTGGACGACAACGCCCTGGACGCTGGCCGCCAACGTGGCGGCTGCGGTCGGCAGGGACCTGGTGTACGTCAAGGTGCAGCAGGGCGCGGATGTCTTCTGGCTGGGCAAGGGGACGATGAAGGAGGCGCTGCGAGGCCCGTTCAAGGTCCTCGACGAGGTGCCGGGCGCAACGCTCGAGGGCTGGCGGTACACCGGCCCGTTCGACGAGCTCCCGGCCGTGGCCAACCTCTTCGCGGAGGCCGGCTACGAGCACCGTGTCGTGGCCTGGGACATGGTCGGCGAGGAGGAAGGCACCGGCATCGTCCACATCGCGCCGGGATGCGGGGCGGAGGACTACCAGCTGGGCAAGGAGCTCGGCCTGCCGATCCTCGGCCCGATCGACGAGGATGGCCGCTACTACGAGGGCTTCGGCTGGCTCACGGGACTCGACGCACCGGCGGTCGGCGAGCCGGTGATCGACGACCTGGAGCGGCGCGGCTTCTTCTATCACGTCGAGCCGTACAGCCATCGCTACCCGCACTGCTGGCGCTGCGCGACGCCGCTGCTGTTCCGGCTGGTGGACGAGTGGTTCATCTCGATGGGCCAGGTCTACGACCAGCCCCGCGACTCGCTCACGCCCGAGCAGGTTGACGCCAGCCTGCGCTACCAGATCATGGAGGTCGTGGACCGGATCCGGTGGATCCCCGGCTTCGGCTACGAGCGGGAGCTGGACTGGCTCCTCAACATGCGCGACTGGATGATCTCCAAGAAGCGCTACTACGGCCTTGCCCTGCCGATCTACGACTGCAAGGCGTGCGGCACCTTCGACGTCATCGGCGGGCGCGAGGAGCTGCAGCAGCGCGCCGTGGCCGGCTGGGACGCCTTCGAGGGCCACACGCCGCACCGCCCGTGCGTGGACGAGGTGCAGATCGCCTGCCCGTCCGTGCGGCGAGCCGGTCTCGCGGATCACGGACGTCGGCAACCCATGGCTCGACGCGGGCATCGTGCCGTTCTCCACGATGCACTACCGCGAGGACCCCGAGAGCTGGGCGAAGTGGTTCCCGGCCGACTTCATCACCGAGAGCTTCCCGGGCCAGTTCCGCAACTGGTTCTACGCGATGCTCGCGATGTCGACCGTCCTGCGGCGCGAGGAGCCCTTCAAGACGATCTTCGGCTACGCCACGCTGTTCGGCGAAGACGGCCGGCCCATGCACAAGAGCTGGGGCAACGCCATCGAGTTCGACGAGGCGGCGGAGCGCATGGGCGTGGACGTCATGCGCTGGATGTACGCGAGTGCCCGGCCGGATGACAACATCCTCTTCGGCTGGCACGCGGCCGACGAGGCCCGACGCGGCCTGCTGGTCCTGTGGAACGTGTACGCCTTCTTCGTGACCTACGCGCGCCTCGCCGGCTGGACGCCGGCGGCCGGGGCGCCCGAGGTGGCCGATCGCCCGCCGCTCGACCGCTGGATCCTGTCCCGTTCGGCCGGCGTCGCCGCCGCGGTCGAGCTCCGGCTGCGCGACTACGACGTCGAGGCCGCCACCAAGGTCATCTCCACCCACATCGACGATCTCTCGACGTGGTACCTGCGCCTGTCGCGCCGACGGATGTCCCGCGCAACCGGTGCCGACCGGGACGCCGCGTTCGCGACGCTGCACGAGGCGCTCGTCGCCCTCGCCAGGACGGTCGCGCCGATCCTCCCGTTCCTGGCGGACTCCATGTACGGGAACCTGGTGGTGGCCGTCGAAGCCGATGCGCCGGACTCGGTGCACCTCACCCCCTGGCCGGCCGCGGAGCTCGGCCCGCTCCGCAACGAGGCGCTCGAGGAGGCGATGGCCGTGGCCCGCAAGGCCGTCGACCTCGTGCGGACCCTGCGCGGCCAGGCCGGCCTGAAGGTCCGCCAGCCGCTGGCCCGCCTCTGGCTCGCCCTGCCGGGCCGCCGGTTCGAGGAGCTCGACGCGCTCCTGGAGCTCGTGCGCGCCGAGGCCAATGTCAAGGAGGTCGAGCTCATCGGTGACGAGTCCGACCTCGTGGACCGTGGCGTCAAGGTGCTTCTGCCGCGTGTCGGCAAGAAGCTCGGCGCCAGGATCCCGGCCGTGATGGCAGCGGCCCGGGAGGGCGCGTTCGAGATCCACCCTGACGGCTCCGTGACGCTGGCCGGTATCACGCTGGCCCCTGACGAGGTGGAGATCCAGGCGACGCCGCGCCCGGGCACGGCCGTCGCCCATGACGACGGGCTGGTGGCCGTGATCGACACGACGCTCACGCCGGAGCTGCGGGCCGAGGGGGATGCACGCGAGCTGACGCGGGCGGTCCAGGACCTGCGCAAGGAGGCGGAACTCGACCTCGATGACCGGATCACGCTCTGGATCGACGGCCTCGCGCCTGAGGTCGAGCCCTACCTCGACGTCGTCGTCACCGACACCCTGGCCGATGAGATCCGCCGCGAGGCGTCGCCCGAGGGCCTGCCCGTCACGTCGGTGAGGCTCGATGCGGGCGAGGTGCGCGTCGCGCTCCGCCGCACGGGCGATGGGGCCTGATGGCATGACGGATCCGGCCGCCGCCGACGTGCCTGAGGGGATCGGCGATGCGCCGCCCGGGACCGCCGATGGGACCCCGGAGACGACCGAGGACCTGGCCACGACCGCCGGTGCGGCGGCGGCTGGACCCGGGACGCGTGCATGGCGTGGGCCGTCGCCACGGCGCTGGCTGCTGTTCGCGCTGATCGCGATCGGCGTGGTGGTCGCCGACCAGCTGAGCAAGAGCTGGCTCGCCTCGACCCTGCAGTTCGGCGAGGCGATCAGCGTCCTGGGGGACTGGCTGAACTTCGTCCACTGGCGCAACGACGGAGCGCTGTTCGGGCTGCTCCCGCAATCTGCTCCAGCCTTCGCGCTGGTATCGCTCGTCGTGGTCGTGCTCATCGTCGTCTACCACAAGAAGGCGGGCCGGGGGATCGTCACGACCATCGCCCTCGCACTGCTCCTTGGTGGCGCGATCGGCAACCTCATCGACCGCCTGCGCTGGGGCTATGTGCTCGACTGGATCGACATGGGCATCGGGGACTGGCGCTTCTACACCTACAACATCGCGGACGCGGCGATCACCGTCTCGATCATCGGCCTGATCCTGATCGCGCTGGTCCCCAGGGTGGGGGAGTGGGGCGCCGATGGCTGACGACGATCTCCGCCCCGACGCCGATCTCCGCCCCGACGCCGATGCGGATCTCGAGGTCGACGGTGACCTCGACGGTGCCGAGGACCTCGGTGAGTCGATCGGCATGGAGCCGGGGCCGCCGTCGATCGTCCCCGGCCCGCGCCGGCTCATCGTCCCCGAGGGCGAGATCGTCCGGCGCGTGGACCGCTTCGTCGCCGACCGGACCGGCCTGTCGCGCTCGTATGTCCAGAAGCTGATCTCCGACGGTCGTCTCGTGGACGACCAGGGGCGGCGCCTGCGGGCCAACTCCGAGGTGCGCGGTGGAGCCGTGGTCCTCGAGGTCCCCCCGGCCGAGATCCCGTTCCACCTCGAGCCCGACCCGACGATCCCGGTCGACGTCGTCTACGAGGACGACGACATCCTGATCGTGAACAAGCCGTCGGGCCTCGTGGTGCACCCCGCTCCCGGCCACTGGCAGGGCACGCTCGTCAACGCGCTGCTCGCCCGCGGCGACCACTACGGCGGTATCGCCGGCGTCGCCCGGCCGGGCATCGTCCACCGCCTCGACCGCGACACGTCGGGGCTGCTGATCGTCGCCCGCAACGACGCGGCGCAGGCGTCGCTCATGGCCCAGCTCAAGGCACGGCGCGTGCGCAAGACGTACCTCGCCCTGGCCCAGGGGTCGGTCGCCGCGTCCGTCGGCCGGGTCGAGGCGAACATCGGCCGGGACCCGAAGGACCGCAAGCGCATGGCCGTGACGCCCGACGGGCGGCACGCCGTCACCGGCTACCGCGTCCGTGAGCGGTTCGCGGGATGGACGCTCCTCGAGCTCGATCTCGTCACGGGCCGGACCCACCAGATCCGCGTCCACCTCGCGGCGCTCGGGCACCCGGTCGGCGGCGACCCGGTCTATGGGACCGGCACATCGCCGCAAGGGCCCCGATGGCCTCGAGCGGCTCTTCCTCCACGCCTGGCGGCTGGAGCTCGTGTCGCCGACGACGGCGAAGCTGGTCCGGGTGGAGGCACCGCTCCCGGACGAGCTCGAATCGGTGCTCGACGGGCTGCGGCCGCCGAGGTCTCGGTGGCCGGCGCCCGGGCGGAGGGCAGGCGTGACCGAACCGGAGAACCTCGAGGGAGCGCCCGGGGCGCAGCTGGTGATCATCAGCGGGCCGTCGGGCGTCGGGAAGGACACCATCATCGACGCGTTGCGCGCCCGCCCGCGCGACCCGGACTACCACTACGTCGTGACCTGCACGACCCGCGACCCCGCCCTGGCGAGGTGCCGGGAGCCTCCTACCAGTTCCTCGTCGCTCCGGAGTTCAGGGAGCTGCGCGACGCGGGCGAGCTGCTCGAGTGCGCCGAGGTCCACGGCAACTGGTACGGCACGCCCCGGCGCGAGGTCGTCGCGAGCGCTCGCCGCGGGCCATGACGTGATCCTCAAGATCGACGTCCAGGGCGCGCGGGTCGTCAAGGAACGGGTGCCGGACGCGCTCCTGGTCTTCATCGTGCCGCCCAGCCTCGAGGCCCTGTTCCAGCGCCTGCGCTCGCGCGCCACCGAGAGCGCCGACGAGCTCGAATCCGCCAGCGGCAACGCGGCGATCGAGCTGGCCCGCCAGGCGACTACGACCAGGTCGTGGTCAACGAGGACGGCGAGATCGAGCGGACCGCCGCCGAGATCGAGGCGATCATCGCGCCAGGAGAAGCGCCGCAACGCGGAGCGGCGCATCCGGGTCGGCTGACGACATGCCGCCGACCCTCGGCCTGGACACGGGTGAGGACCCGGTCGCCGATCGGGCGGACCGGCTGGTCGAGGTCGCGGTCGATGCGCCGGGCGGTCCTGGGCCGCGGACCTACACCTACAGCGTTCCGGGTCCGCTGGCCGGCGTCGCCACGGGCGAGGCGGTGCTGGTGCCATTCGGGAAGGGCGGCCGGCAGGCGATCGGCGTGGTGCTGGGCGAGGGCAGCGTGCCCCCGGGCGCGGAGGCGCGGCCGATCGCAGCCCGTATCCGTTCCGACGGCCCGCTGCTGCCACCGCTGGCCCTGGCGCTGGCAGGTGTCGTCGCAGACCGGTACCTCGCGCCCGCTGGCCACCGTGATCCGCGATGCTGCCGCCGGGGATGCTGGAGCGCCTGGAGTTGGTCGCGGAGGTGACGCCCGCAGGAGAGGTGCGGCTCGGGACCGTTGACCCGGGACTGGCGGCCGTGGACGTCGCCCTCCTCGACGACATGGCCGGACGGGCCCGCCCCGTGCGTGACCTTGCCGCCCCCGAGGGGCGGGCGGGGCTCCTGCGGCGCCTGCGCGTCCTGGCGGCGCGAGGGGCTCGTGGACCTGACGTGGACGCTGCTCGGCGCGGCTGTCGGACCGCGCTACGAGCGCCGGGCGTGGCTCACGTCCGAGGGGCGCGCCGTCGCGGACACACTGGCGATCGGGCGAGCGGCCCGCCGGTCGGCCCCTGGGCCCGCGCCAGCGGGCCGCGCTCATCGGCCTGCTGGGCAACGAGGCATCGTGGGACGGATCGGCGGAGGGCGTCGCGGCCGCGGGCATCGCCGAGCACCACGGTTCGTCGGCCTGGCCGGCCTCGTCCGACGAGGACTCGTCCGCACGGAGGTCAGGGAACGGCCGCGACGTCCCCTGGCGGCCCGACCGCCCGGTCTGCGTGGTGCCCGGCCCCCCGGTGCAGCCTTGACGACCGACCAGGGGCCGCCCTCCACTGGTGGTCGGCGCGATCGAGGTTCGTGACCCCACCCCCGTCCTGCTCGACGGCGTCACCGGCGGCGGCAAGACCGCGATCTACGTCGAGGCGATGGCAGCCTCGCTGGCGGTCGGCCGGCCGTGCCTGCTCCTCGTCCCGGAGATCGCGCTGGCCACACCCGTCACCGATCGTCACCGCACGGAGCTCCCTGTCCGCGTCGCGGTCCTGCACTCGGGACTCGGCGACGGCGAGCGGGCCGACGAGTGGCGCCGGATCCGGGCGGGCGACGTGGACGTGGTGGTCGGCACGCGGACCGCGTTGCTCGCGCCACTCGCGGACGTCGGCCTGATCGTCGTGGACGAGGAGCACGATGCGGCGTACAAGAGCGATCGGACGCCGCGCTTCCAGGCGCGGGACACCGCCGTGGAGTTGGGCCGGCTGGCGGGGGCCGCGGTCGTCCTCGGGTCTGCGACGCCAGCCGTCGAGTCGATGGGCCATGCTCGAGCGGGACGCTATCGGCGTGCCGCACTGCCCGTGCGGCGCCTCTGGTGCGGAACCCCTCGTGCAGGCCGTGGACATGCGGGCCGAGCTGGCATCGGGCAACCGGAGCGTGCTCCGGTGGCGCTCGCCGACGCCCTTGCCGCCCTCGACACGGCTGCCGGCGATCGCGCAATCCTCGTCCTCAACCGGCGCGGGACGGCATCGGTGGTGGTCTGCCGGGACTCGGCACCGTCCAGAGCTGCCCGGATTGCGACCGCCCCCTCGTCTACCACCAGGCCGGGATCACGCTGCGTTGCCACCACTGCGGCCGGGCCGCCCCATCGCCACGCGCTGCCCTGCCTGTGCCTCACCAAGGATCAAGTACCTGGGCGGCGGGACGGAGCGCGTGGGAACGGGAGGTCCGCGAACGCTTCACCTGGCTGCGGGTGGGACGGCTCGACCGGGACGTGGTGGAACGCAAGGGTGCGGCGGGAGCGGGTCCTCGACGACTTTGCCGGAGGCCGCCTGGACGTGCTGGTCGGCACCAGCCTGTCGCCAAGGGCCTCGACGTCGCCGAGGTCACGCTCGTCGGCGTCGTATCGGCCGACATCGCGCTCAACCTCCCCGATGAGCGCGCGTCCGAGCGGACGTACCAGCTGCTCGCCCAGGCGGTCGGCAGGGCGGGGCGTGGCGACCGCCCAGGGCACGCGTTCATCCAGACGTATCGGCCCGAGCACCGCGCCGACCGCGCGGTCGTGGAGGCGCGATGCCGCCGCCTTCTACGACGAGGAGCTCGCCCTGCGCGAGCGGTTCGGGTCGCCGCCGTATGGCCGGCTCGTCAAGCTGACGGTCGGCCTCGCCGATCGGGCTGCCGCGGAGAAGGAGGCGCATGCGATGGCAGGCCGGCTCCGCGACCGTGCGGCCGAACGAGGGCTGCCGGTGCAGGTGATCGGCCCGGCGCCCGCCTACATCGCCAGGCGAGCGGATCGGTGGCGGTTCAACGTGGTCCTGCGGGGTGCCGACCCTGTCGCCCTCCTGGAGCCGCCGCCCGGTGCGCCCTGGAGCGTGGACGTGGACCCGGAGTCGCTCCTCTAGCCTCCGCCGCGTCGCCCGGCACGGCCCTCCGGCCCGGTTGCGGGCACAATGGGGGGAAAACGCGATCCCGCCGCCCGGAGCGGCAAGGAGGCACCCGATGACGGACGAGCAGCAGACGACCACCCCGCCCGACGGCGATCAGGCCGGGGAGCCGGCGTCGCCGCCGCCGCCTCCCGGCGCAGAGGGTTCTGGGACGGCGGCCAGTGGGGAGCCGCCCCGGGCGGGGAGGCCGGAACCGGCAGCCCGCAGACCGCGCAGTGGCTCGCCCAGCTCGAGCAGATGATCAACGGACTCGCCTCCGCGGCCGCCCCGGCTGCCCGCCAGGTGGGTGCGAAGGAGCCGAGCTCGCCGCGGTCGCCGCCGTCGAGGCGGGGCCCGCCGCACAGTGCGCCGCGGAGATCACGTCCGACTACGGCGAGCGGTTCGCCGAGCGTGCCGTGGCCGTCGCCACCGAGCTGCGTGCCGCCGAGGAGGCCGCCGGGACCGCCGAGAGCACCGCCGAGTCCGCGGAGAGCGCAGCCGGGACCGCCGATAGAGCACCGCCGACTCCGCCGAGAGCCCCGCAGAGGACCAGGGCGCAGGTATCTGACCGCCGCCGAGCGCCCATCTCGACGGCCCCGCCCACCGGGATCGGGGCGGTCGTTGGCTATACTCGGCCGACCATGAGCGTCAAACCCATCGTGCTCCTCGGTGATCCGCGGCTCCGGCTCAAGGGCCGGACCGTGGACGGCTTCGGGAGCACGCACCGAGCTGCTCGACGACCTGGCCGACACCATGCGTCACGCCCCGGGCATCGGGCTGGCCGCCCCACAGTTGGGCGAGGAGCTGCGCGCCTGCGTCGTCGAGGTGGAAGGCCGGCTGTACGAACTTGTCAACCCCGAGATCATCAAGTCCCATGGAAGCGATCGTGATCTCGAGGGCTGCCTCTCGATCCCTGGCGACGGCGGCCTACGTCACGCGCCGGGAGAAGGTCTGGGTTGTCGCCCAGGACCGCAAGGGCAAGAGGATCAAGGTCGCCGGGATCAGGCGTCCTCGGTCGCGCGCTCCAGCACGAGCTCGACCACCTGGACGGCAAGCTGTACATCGACTACCTGGGACTCGATGGACGAGCTGATCGCCATCGGCAGCGGCTCTCGTGACAACGAAGCCGACGGCAGCGCCACGGGCGCGGCCGGATCGGA
>CAVONT010000010.1:0-128205 GCA_963697365.1 uncultured Chloroflexia bacterium | reverse complement strand
GGCCGATGCATGCGAACGAGAACTGGCAACGCGCCCGCGAGGAGGTCGTCCTCTTCAGCCGTCGGCTGCTCGCCGAGCACCTCGTCTACTACACGGCCGGCAACGTCAGCCGGCGCGTCGAGGGCGAGCCCGGCCTGTACGCGGTGACCCCCACCAGCACCCCCTACGACACGCTCCGGCCCGAGGACGTCGTGATCGCCACGATCGAGGGCGAGGTCGTGGACGGGCACCTGCCGCCCACGGTGGAGTTCCCGCTCCACAGCGCCATCTACCGGCGCCGGCCGGAGGTCGGCGGGGTCGTGCCACACCCACAGCCCGGCGGCGATGACGATGGCGGCGCTCGGCTGGACGCTGCCGCCGATCCTGACTGGCTTCACCGAGGCCGCCGGCGGTGCGGTCGACACCGCCCGCTACGCGCGCCCGGGCAGCGAGGAGCTCGCCGACGCCGTCGCCGATACCCTTGCCGAGCGCGGCGCGTGCTTCCTGCGCCACCACGGCCTGCTGGCCATCGGGCCCACCTGGCCCGGGCCTACAACGCCGCCAGCGTGACCGAGGGCGCCGCCGAGGTCTACCTGCGCGCGCGCCAGTTCGACGCCGACGTGCCAGAGCTGCCCGCGGGCGAGGTCGAGTGGCTCCACGAGGAGTGGGCCGCCCACTGGGCGCGCAGCTGACCGCGCGCTGACGGTCCGCTGACGACTTGCCGCCGGGCTCACGCGCCCGGAGCCGGCGTCGACCGTCGGGGTCAGGCGCCGGCGAGCAGGTCCACGACCCGCGGCTTGGCCGCCTCGACGAGGTGCGCATCCAGCATCCGGGACGCGGCCTCGGCGTGCGGGCACACGCGGTGGAGCCGCGCGAAGTCGCAGTCGCACACCCAGCCGTCCGGCCCGAGCGTCAGCACGTGCTGCCCACCGCCCGCCTCGAAGGTCGCCTCCAGGGCGCTGATCTGCAGGCGATCGAGCTCCTGGGCATAGCGGTGTGCCTTCTCGGCCTTGGTGACGATGGTGCTCTGCATCGGGCGAACGTCCTTGCGGGAGGGGTCGGGAGGGGGTGGGACGGCTGTTGCCGACCATGGTCGGGCCGACGGCCTGTCGGGTCAAGCGCTGGGGCTCCGTGCCTGGGTCGGAGCAGGCGTCCCAATTCACGTGTGACATGAATTCGGGATCGGCCGTGCATGGCTCGGGCCCCGAAGTCGCGGTTCGGTGCGTGACCCCAGCACGCAGATGGCCGATTTGATGCACAGGTGAATGAAGGCCGCGATCGTGCACCCGCGCGGCGGATGAACTGACGGATGAACTTGGGGGGTTGTCAAGGCCCCCCGATGGCCTAGACTACTAGGCCAATGGCGTGTCGCTTGACACGCCAGTACGTATGTCGGGAGGCGTGGACCCGGCATGCGAAGCCCCGGTCTGCGGATCGGACGTCGTTGGACATCCACGGGCTCGCGCGGTCGGGCGCGGCACCGTGCAGCTGGAGCATCGTGATTTCCGTCGATCCCACCCTCTCCCGCCTCCGACACAGAGGCAGAGCTCGCCGCGGCCGCGATCGAGCTTGATCCTGTGGCCGCGGAGCTTGAGGCCGAGGCCATCCTCGGCGAGGAGCCGGTCGTCGAGGCGCCGGTCGTCGCGGCCCCGCCGCCAAGGCCGAAGAGCCGGACGCGGAGCCGGAGCCTCGTCTCGACCGAGGTCCTCGACACGGACGACTCCGTGCGCCTCTACCTGCGGGAGATCGGCCGCGTGCCGCTGCTCACCGCCGAGGAGGAGGTCATCCTCGCCAAGGGCATGGAGCTGGGCGCCCAGGGCGAGACGGAGCCGTGGAAGGCGATCCTCGTCGATCCACGAGTGGACCCTGCACCGGACCGAGCCCATCGCCCGCGCCAAGGACAAGCGCTACGTCCTGCCGTTCGAGGCCGCGTCGCACCGCATCGTCGAGGCGGCGATCCGCTCCGACGACGCGCTGGACCTGCTCGTCACGGCGCCCGGGCTGGGCCTCGCGGACGGCCTCAAGAAGTCCGAGACGGAGCTGCTCAAGGAGCGCCTCGTGCGCGCCGAGGACCTCCGCTCGGTCTACAACGAGCGCCTGGACGCCGAGTCCTTCCTCGAGCTCCTGAACTGGATCGAGGGCGAGCTCGGCCGGCCGAACGTGGAGCTCCGCGCCAGCGCGGCGCTCAAGGACCTCCGTGACTGGGCGCGCACCGAGATCGCGTACCCGGCGATCCAGCGCTACATCGAGGCCGGCAACGAGCACGAGATGCTCGACGAGCTGCGGCCCGATGCTCAAGGCGCTCGCCAAGCACTCGCGTGACCACCTGACGTCGGCCAACCTGCGGCTCGTCGTGTCGATCGCGCGCAAGTACATCAACCAGGCGGGCATGGGCCTGCTGGACCTCGTCCAGGAGGGCAACGCGGGCCTGATCCGCGCCGTCGACAAGTTCGAGTACGAGCGCGGCTTCAAGTTCAGCACCTACGCCACCTGGTGGATCCGCCAGGCGATCCAGCGCGGCCTCGCGGACCAGAGCCGGACCATCCGGATCCCGGTCCACATGGTCGAGACGATGGGTCGCGTGGCGCGCGTCGTGCGCGAGCTGTCCACGCAGCTCGGCCGCGAGCCCACCAACGCCGAGATCGCGGCGGCCCTGCCGGACGAGACGCCGGCGATGACGCCGCAGCGCGTCGAGGAGATCCGCAAGCTCGGTCGCGAGCCCGTGTCGCTCCAGTCCCCCGTCGGCGACGAGGGCGACGCGGAGCTGGGCGAGCTCATCCCGGACGAGGACGCCGTGTCCCCGCTCGACGTGGTCGCGGACCGCATGCGCCGCGAGCAGATCGAGCACGTGCTCGCCTCGCTCGACGGGCGCGAGCAGCGCGTCCTGCGCCTCCGCTTCGGCCTCGACGACGGGCATGCCCGGACGCTCGAGGAGGTCGGCCGCGAGTTCGGCCTCACCCGCGAGCGGATCCGCCAGATCGAGGTCCAGGCGCTGCGCAAGCTGCGCCACCCGTGCCGCAGTCGCAAGCTGCGGGAGTTCGCCGCCTAGGCGTCGCGGTCCCGAGGGAGAACGAAGCCCCCGTCCCTCGACGGGGGCTTCTTCAGCGTGGCTCGCAGGCTGCGGCGGTGAGCCGCCGGACGGCGGGTCGATCGTCGGCAGCTCCGGTCGGCCGCCGAGGCCGTCCCCGGAGCCGGGCGTCGTCCCGCCGCGCGGCTGTCGGCCGCCGCCATCGCCGGTGCCGCCGCCGTGGCGACCGCGGCCATGCCGCCGCCGCGCCATGCCGTCGCCCATGCTGCCGTCGCCCATGCCGCCGTGCCGGCCGCCGCGACCCTGGCCGTCGGCTGCACCGGCGCCGCCCCGTCCCGGGCGGTCACCGCCCGCCGAGGGATCGGTGCCCTTGGGCGCTCCGACCGTGGCGGTGTCGCCCACCCGTCCTGCAGGCTGGCGGCGAGCCCGACGGCACCCACGCCGACGAAGGCGGCGAGGGCGATGCCGGCCAGCAGCGTCGCTCGGGAGACCTTGCGGCTCGACGGCCGGGCGGCGGGCCGCCGTCGATTGCGCCTCCGGGGGCTCGGTGCGCGCCCATTCTTCCGGCGCTGCGGGCTCGAACGGGACGCCGGCCGCCTCCTGTGGTGCGGCGGCCTCCGGGCCGCGCATGGCCGGCTGGGGGTTGGGGATGGGATCGGGACGGGGGTCGTGGGGCTGTCCATGACCGGATGCTCGCGGATGCGGCCTCCCGGCTGGCTGAGCGTGCCCTGTGAACTCGCTGGGAGCGGCTGAGCTCCGGGCACGTCCTGCTGCGCGCCGCGCCACGTCCGGGTCGAGCGCCCGCGGTCACGTCCGGCTGAGCCCTGGCACGACACGGTGCAGTCCCGTCGCTGGTCGAGCGCCGGGTGCTCGCGTTCATGTCGCCACTGGCCCCGGTACCGCATGCGGAGGTGCAGGGCGGCGCTCAGACCGCGCCGCCACCGCACGGTGCGAGCGCCGGGCGCGCGCCGGCCATCCCGGCGGCGGTGCGCGCTAGCGGCGACCACGGTGCAGTCCCGTCGCTGGTCGAGCGCCGGGTGCTCCGTTCATGTCGCCGCTGGCCCCGGTACCGCATGGGAGGTGCAGGTGGCGCTCGAACCGCGCTGCCACCGGCACGGTGCGAGCGCGAGGTGCGCGTGGCGCCCGAGGGGTCCGACCTCGAGCTGGTGCGCACGCTCAGCCCAGCGCAGCCGCGCGTCAGCCCAGCGACGCCCGCGGCCAGCTCGCCGTGAACCGTGCGCCGCCTGCCGGCGAGCGGTCCCACGGTCCAGCGGCCGCCCGTGGCGCGCACGATCGCATCGCCGATCGCGAGGCCGAGGCCGGCCCCGCCCGCCTCGGACGAGGTCGTCACGGAGCGGTGGAAGCGGTCGAAGACGCGCTCCCGGTCCTCGTCCCGGATGCCCGGGCCCGGAGTCGTCCACGGTCACCGACGCGCGGCCGCCCTCCGCGGCCACCGTCACGTCCACCGTGCCGCCCTCGGGCGCGTACTTGCAGGCATTGTCCACGAGCACGCCGATCAGCCGGTCCACGAGGTCCGCGGAGGCCGTCACGAGGACGGGCTCGGCGGGAGGTGCGACGCCGAGGTGCAGCCGGCGGGTCTCGGCGACGGCGGCGAACCGGTCGACGGCCTGGCGCGCGAGCACGCCCAGGTCCACCGGCTCGGCCGCATCCGGGGCCGCCGCGGCATCGAACCGCGCCAGCCACAGCATGTCCTCCAGCAGGCGGCGCATCCGCTTGCTCTCGCGGTCCACCTTCCCGAACGCGCTCCGGTACCAGGTCGCCTCGCGCTCCTGCGCGAGGGCGAGCGAGGTGTGCGCCTCGATCACCGACGAGCGGCGTCCGCAGCTCGTGGGACGCGTCCGCGGTGAACTCCAGCTGGCGGCGGCGGGCGGCCTCGATGGGCTCGGCGACCCGCCGGCCGACGATCACGGCACCCACGAACACGAAGCCCAGCAGGAACGGCGCGATCAGCAGCCTGCCCACGAGGATCGTCCGCTGGGCATCGTGGACCTGCTCCATCGACTGCGCCACGACCACGCGGCCGCCCGCGATGTCCTGCGCCGGCGACGCGCATCTGGGTGCCGTCGATGAGTGGCGTCGGCGGGGCTGGTCGCCGACGAGGTCCGACGGAAGCTCCGGGCTGTTCTGCGCCCGGGGCACCGTCCCGTCCGGGCCACGAACCAGAGCTGGAACGGAGCCCGTACGGCCGGCCCGGGTCACGGCCGGGCCGCTGAGCGGCTCCCCGCCCGGCGGACCCGCCGGGGAAGCCGTCCGGCGGCACCCGCTCGAACGCCTGGCGTGAGGCGTGGTCGATGTCCGCCGTGAGGTGACGGGTCGCGAACAGGACGACGGCCGCGCCGATCAGCAGCGTACACGACGCCGACCACGAGCGGTGGCGGAGAGGGCGACCCGGATCGACTGGCGGCGGACGCCGGACGTCTCGCTCATGGTCACTCCGGCTCCACCCGGTAGCCGGCACCGCGGACGGTGACGACGCGGATCCCGGCGTCGGGCAGCTTGGCCCGGAGCCGGCGGAGCTGGACGTCGATGGCGTTGGAGCCGAGCGGCTCGGTCTCGTCCGCCCACGCGTGCTCCGCGATGGCCTTGCGGTCCACCACCGACGGCGATCCGGCGCAGCAGGACCTCCAGGATCCGGTACTCGGTGGCGGTCAGCGCGCGCTCGCTGCCGTCACGGTCACGACGCGCGTGACCGGGTCCAGCGCGAGCGTCGCCGCAGCGCAGGACCGGCTGCGTCCACGCCGCGCGGCCGGCGCTGGAGGGCGCGGACCCGGGCGAGCAGCTCCCCGAAGTCGAAGGGCTTGACGAGGTAGTCGTCCGCGCCCGTGTCGAGGCCGCGGATCCGGTCGGCCGGCGTGTCGCGGGCGGTCAGCATCAGGAGCGCCGTCGGCCGATCGTGCCGGCGCGCCCACGCGACGACGTCGATGCCCTCGGCGCCGGGCATCCGCCAGTCGATGACGGCCACGTCGTACTCGTACCACGTGAGCTGGTCGATCGCGTCGTCGCCGCGCTCCACGGCGTCCACGTGGTAGCCGGCATCCTGCAGGCCGAGCACGAGGACCTCGCGCAGGCCCGCGTCGTCCTCGGCCACCAGGATCCGCATGCCGTCAGCCTCCGTTGGCGCTCGCCGGCCGGGTCATCCCGGTCGGGCTGATGGTGCCATGCGAGGGCATGCCGGGTTCCTCCGGGGCGAAGGGGGCGGCCCGGGCCGGGGGGAAGCCCGGGCCGCCAAGGGTGGGTTCGATGGCAGGAGTCTCGAGGGCCCGTCCTTGCGCTCGGGTTACGCGGCGCCGGCGTGCTGCGCGGCCCGGCGTCGGTGCGGGCGCAGTGCCCGAAACCAGGCCGGCGGGCGTAGAGTCTGCGTCCAGCGTCCCCTCCCAGCGTCCTCGCGGACAGGAGTGCTCACTATGCGAACAACCGTCCTCGCCGGGTCCCTCGTGGGCCTCGCCGTGCTCCTCGCGCCTGTGGTGGCGGTGCAGCCGCCACGGCAGCACCCACGGCGGCTCCGGCCACGGTGGCGCCAGCCACCGAGGCCCCGGCCGCGGCGGCCTCGCCCGGACGCAGGCGCCGTGCCGTCGCGCTCGCCACCACCTGCCTCGGAGCGGTCCTCCGTCGACGGCGGGATGACGCTCTACGTCTTCGCGCCCGACAACGCCGGCGCCTCCACCTGCTACGACGACTGCGAGAAGGCATGGCCGGTGCTCGTGGGCAGCGTCACCGCCGGCACGGGGCTGACGCCGGCGACTTCGGCACGATCACCCGCACGGACGGCAGCTCCCAGGTCACGTTCTACGGTTGGCCGCTGTACTACTTCGCCGCGGACAAGGCCGCGGGTGACGTCGCCGGGCAGGGCGTCGGCGACGCCTGGTACGTCGTGGATGGGAGGGCGCGATGGTCGGCGCTCCGGCGGCCTCGGCCGATACCGGCGCGGCCTCACCGGCTGCGGCATCGCACCTCGCGCTCGCGACACCTCGCTCGGCAAGGTGCTCGTGGACGGCAAGGGCATGACCCTCTACATGTTCACCGCGGACAGCAAGGACACCTCGACCTGCTACGAAGCGTGCGCCCAGAACTGGCCGCCGGTGCTCGGCACGGCCGCACCGGGCGACGGGGCTCGACGCCGAGGACTTCGCCTCGACCACCCGCACCGACGGCACCGTCCAGGTGACGTTCTACGGCATGCCCCTCTACCTGTTCGCCGGCGACAAGGCGGCGGGCGACGTCAACGGGCAGGGCGTGGGGGGGAAGTGGTACGTCCTGGGCGCTGACGGCGCAGCCGATCAAGTAGTCCTAGAGCGCCGAGCAGGGCGCCGGAGCGCGGCGGGCCGACAGCTCAGACCGCTCGCTCGTTCCGGGCGGCCCGCTCGGCGGCCGCGGCGATCCGGGCCGCCCGCGTGGCCGGCCGCTTGGCCATGGAGACCCAGCCGATGATCTGCTTGCGCGCGCTCAGCGGGAAGGCGGCGAAGTTGTCCGCGGCCGGCGGCCGGGCGGCCAGCGCCGCGGCAAGGTCGTCGGGCACGACGCCAGCCTCGGAGTCGTCGAGCACGGTCCACGAGCCGTCGGCCTTCGCGCGCTCGATCACGGCCAGGCCAGGCGGCAGGAGCCGGCCCTCGGCCTCGAGACGGGCGACCCTCGCCTTGTTCGTCGCGGCCCAGACGGAGCCCGGCTTGCGCACCGCGAAGTAGAGCTTCGTGCGCTGGTCGTCGACACGGCCGGCCGTGCTGTCAACCCAGCCGACGCACAGGGCCTCCTCGATCGCGGCCTCGTACGGCAGCACGGTGCGCCCGCTGCCCTTGCGCCACGTCACCAGCCAGCACGATCCCGCCGTCGCGTGGTTCGCGTGCAGCCAGGCTCGCCACTCCTCGCGTGTCTCGCACTGGACCAGCGGTGCGTCGTCCAGCTTCCCCATGCCGCGAGTGTAGGGCGGCCGCCCCGAGCAGGCCGCCCTGCTGGCCCGGACGCTACCGGCTGACCGTGACGTCCTCCGGGGAGACGGGCTCGCTGAACGTGATGGCCACGACGTGCCCCACGGCCATCAGATCGCACACCTCGGAGCCCGGCGTGACGGCGATCGCCACGTCCGTCGCATCGCCGCTGGCCGTGATGTCGATCGCGGTGGTCGCGTCGCAGGAGCCGCCGGTCCACGGCACGAGCAGGGTCCGGTCGGAGCCGGGTGCCGCCACCACGGTCTCGGGGATGGGCACGCCGGCGGGGTCGACGGCGACGTCCTCGATACGGCCGGTGACGTCGGTCACACGGATCGCGTGGACGCTGCCGTCGGTCCGCTCGACGGTGGTCGTCCACTCGCGGGGGCTGCTCGCGACCGACGTGGCACAGGCGGCGACGGCGGAGGCGAGGACGACGGCGGCGAGCGCGACGGAGGCGACACGGGCGAAACGGGCGAACGGGAACAGGGACGACATGATCAAGGGACTCCTGGAGTTGAATGGGTCGCCGGTCAGACGACGACGCCCGCCTCCGGTTCCCGCCACACCCGGGCCCCTGGAGCCGAACCCCGATCAGCCCTTGTGCCCCGCGCTCCCGGTCCTGCACGATCCGCTGGGCCGCGACGCGAGTGCCGGATGCCCCCGGGGAACGTGGCTGCCCCGGAGCGCGGGAAACGCCGGCACCACCGCCTGTTGCGTCCAAGTCAGCGAAACCCCGCAAACGCGCCCCCATGGGCCCGGTTGCGTGGCGCTGTTGCCTGTAGGACAGCAGTCTCCCGCAACAGGCCGGGTTCGGCGGCTGGATGCGGGAGATGGTTGCGCGTGGGACAACACCGGAGCACCGACGGCGCCGGACGCGGTCAGCCCTTGAGCCCCCCGCTCCCGGTCCTTCACGATCCGCTGGGCCGCGAACTTGCCGGGCGCCCCGGTCACGCAGCCGCCCGGGTGCGTCCCCGAGCCGCACTGGTAGTAGCCGTCGATCGGGGTGCGGTAGTCCGCGTACCCGGGCGCCGGCCGGAACGAGAACATCTGCGGGGCGAACAGCTCGCCGTGGTAGATGTTGCCCTCGGTCAGTCCTGCCACGGTCTCGATGTCGAGCGGCGTCACCACCTCGCGCTGGAGCACGAGGTCGGAGAAGCCGGGGAAGAACGACTCGAGCGTCCGCTGGACGACGTCGCCCAGGTTCTGGCGCTCCGTCTCCCAGTCGGAGCCCTTCAGCTCGTACGAGGTGTACTGCGTGAAGCAGGACATGACGTGCTGGCCGGGAGGCGCCATGTCCGGGTCGACGACGCTCTGGACGCACGTGTCGAGGTACGGCCGGCTGCTGTACCAGCCGTACTTCGCCTCGTCGAAGGCTCGCTCCACGTAGTCCATCGACGGGGCGATGTTGACGAACCCGCGCAGGTGGTCGTCACGGCCGGGGTACGCGGGATGCTGGGGCAGCCCGGACAGGGCGAAGTTGACCTTCGACGAGACCCCCTGGAAGCGGTACCGCCGGATCGCGTCCACGAGATCGGTCGGAAGCTCCCGAGGATCGACCAGCTCCATGAAGGTGCGTCGCGGGTCCAGCGCGGAGACCACCACGGGTGCGTGGAGCTCGGTCCCGTCGGCCAGCGCGACGCCCACGGCCCGGCCGTTGCGCGTGATCACGCTGTCCACGGGGGCCTCGGTGCGGATCTCCGCCCCGAACGAGCGCGCCGCCCGGGCCAGCACCTGCGTGAACCCGCCGTTGCCGCCCTTGTGGAAGGACCAGGTGCCCAGCGCTCCGTCGTGCTCGCCAAGCGAGAGGAAGAGCATCGAGAGGGCGGAGCCGGGTGACCGCGGACCCACCTTCGTGCCGACGGTGGCCGACGACCCCATCCAGCCCTTGAGCAGGTCGCTCTCGAAGTAGTCGTCGAGGAAGTCGGCCGCCGATCCGGTCAGCAGGCGGAGCGCGTTGTGGAGCACGTCCTTGGGCAGCGCCTTGACGCGTGCGCCGAGCGCGGCCAGCGCGAGCAGCTCCTCCGGGTCGTCGGAGAACAGGTTCGGCGCGGGCGCGTCCATCAGCGGCTTGAACGCCTGGAGGATCTTGCCCATGTCGCTGTCGTAGCGGTCGTAGGCATCGGCGTCGTGCTTGGACAGGCGCCGGATCTCCTGCTGGTTGACCGCGTGGTCCTTGGTCATCAGCAGGTGCTCGCCGTTCTCGCCGGGGATGAACGTGGACGACATCAGCAGCGGCATGAAGCCGTGCTTCACGAGGTCCAGCTCCTGGACGATGTCCGGCCGGAACAGCGACAGGGCATAGGAGAACGTGGTGAACGAGAAGCCGGGCCGCAGCTCCTCCGTGATGGCCGCCCCACCGACGATGTGCCGACGCTCCAGCACCAGCGTCTTGAGGCCGGCCTTGGCGAGATAGGCGCCGTTGACGAGGCCGTTGTGGCCACCGCCGACGACGATCGCGTCCCAGGGCTCGTCGTTCGCCGTGCGGGCGGGCTTGGCGGCCTTGGCGGCCTTGGGGGCCTTCGGGGTCTTCGCGGGCTTCTTCGTCGCCATGGTCACGCCGTCTTCCGCTGCGGGTTGTAGAGGGGAAGCCGCGCGGTCTGGGCGGCCACGTGGACGTACCGGTGGTTCACGGGGATCTCCAGGTTGACCTTCGCGCCCGATGCGGCCGACGCGGCGGGGACACGGGCGATGCCGATGTGACGCTGGAGCACCGGCGAGTACATGAAGCTCGTGACGAAGCCGAGCTGGGCCCCGTCGTCGTCGTACAGGTACTGCTCCGCCCGCACGGGGACGTGGTCCATCGGCGGCAGCAGGCCCGCCTCGTCGTGCACGCGGTTCCAGTCCGCGTAGTCCACGAGCAGGCCGGTGGTGCGGAAGCGGGACGTCCCCTCTGCCTGCTCGCGGCGGAGCGCGTCCCGGCCGATGAACACACGCTCGTCACCCAGCCCGCGCATGGTCCAGCCGAGCCCGAGCTCGAAGGGGGTCGCCCGGTCGTGGTCGGTCCAGGCGAAGCGGCTGGACATGAAGTCGGTGTCGAGGAGCAGGAGGCCGGCCTCGATCCGGGTCATGTCCAGCGCCTGCAGGCCGAACGGGACGACGCCGTAGCCACGGGTCGCCTCCCAGGCGGCGTCCCACACCGCGAGCGCGTCCTCGGCGCGGCACCAGATCTCGTAGCCCAGGTCGCCGGTGTAGCCGGTCCGCGACACGTGGACCGTCCTGCCGCCCATGCCGGCGTCGGCGTGGCCGAAGTACGGGAGCGCGCCGATGGAGGGATCGAGTCGCTCGAGGAGCATCCGCGAGCGGGGACCCTGGAGGGCCAGCACCGCCCAGTCGTCGGAGACATCCTCGATCTGCACCTGGTCGCGAGGACCCCGCAGGTCGGCGAAGTAGGCGAGGTTGGGCTCGGCGGCGGTCAGGATGAACTCGTCGGGCGCGTGGCGCAGCAGGACGCCGTCCTCGACGACGTAGCCGCGGTCGTCGCACCAGAGCGCGTAGTGGGCGTCGCCCGGCCGGAGCGCGCGCGGGTCGCGCGCCATCACGCCCGCCAGGAACCGCTCCGCACCGGGCCCGCTGAACCGGTACTTGAACAGGGGCGACACGTCGAACATGCCGGCGGCGTTGCGCACGGACACGTACTCGGCCTTCTCGGAGAGCTGGTACTTCGCCACGGCGAGGTGGCCCGACCAGTGCTCCCAGAGCCCGGTCGAGTTGAGCGCGGCCGTGCGCTCGTGGAAGGGCGTGGTTCTGATCATGGGGCGCGCCGGTCCTCCTCCCGCTGGGTCCGCGCACGCTACCCGGTCAGCGGCCCGGTCGCCAGCGGGTGTTGCCCCCCGTGGGTCGCACTCCAGGGCCGGGTCAGGCTCCGGCGCCGTCGCCCACCGCTGCCGTCTCGCCGTTGGCCGGTGCCGGCGTGATCCCCCAGCCGCCGAAGATCGCGTAGCCCTCGAGCCGCAGTGTCGGCGCACCGGGCGCGGGGTTGCCGCGCGGCCGGCTGTCCCCCACCCCGCCGATCCCGAGCACCCGGCTCTCGACGCGCCAGTCCTCGGGCACCACGAGGGTGCCGCCGCCGAACAGGGCCTGGACGCGCAGCGTCGCGCCGCCGGGCGCGAGCGCGGCCTCGGCCAGGTCCACGCCACCACCGCCGAACCACGTGGTCAACGCCCCGCCCCGGAACGACGTCGAGGTTCCCTTGTACTCGAGCGGGCCGAAGGTCGCGACGAGATCCACCTCGTCGGCATCGGGCTCCTGCTGCACCGGAGCGCGCCCGAACACCTTGGCGTAGGCCAGGGCGCCGAACATGAACACGAAGAAGGCGAGGAACAGGACCGAGAGGAGCTTGAGCAGGCGGCCGACCATGGGGAACCTCTTGAAGTCATCGGCGGGGCGCAGGTGCGCCGTCGCATCCGCAAAGGGTCCGCTACCCGGGCCGTCGAGGCAAGGTGCCGATGGGCCAGAGCGGGCAGGGATTCGCGCCCGCACCGGATCACCGGTAAGGTCTCCTCCTCGTTCGTGTCCTGCGGGCGCCCCCGGTCGGCGCCCCGGTCAACGTTGACCGCCGGATCCCGATTCACCACAAGCGCCCTGGACCGGGCCCCGCACGTGCGGGACGTGGGCCCGCCATGGAGCTTCTCCACCGTGTCCTTCGACGATCTCGGGCTGTCGCCCGAGCTTCTGCGTGCCGTTGCCGATGAGGGCTACACCGAGCCCACCCCGGTCCAGCTGGCCGCCATCCCCCTCGTCCTTGCCGGCCGCGACGTGCTCGCAGGCGCCCAGACGGGCACCGGCAAGACGGCCGCCTTCGTGCTGCCGATCATCCAGACCCTCCACGCCACCCGGCGCGACGGGGGCGAGCGTCGCCATGCCGTGCGGGTGCTCGTCGTCGTGCCGACGCGCGAGCTCGCGATCCAGGTCGAGGAGTCCGTGCGCACCTACGGCGCCCACCGGCCGATCCGATCGGCGACCGTGTACGGCGGCGTCGGCTTCGGTCCCCAGCTGACGAAGCTGCGCGCGGGCCCCGAGCTGGTCGTCGCCACCCCCGGCCGGCTGCTGGACCACATCGGGCGCGGCACGATCGACCTCTCGAAGGTCGAGATCCTCGTGCTCGACGAGGCCGACCGGATGCTCGACATGGGCTTCATCCGCGACATCCGCAAGATCATCGCGCTGCTTCCGAAGCGCCGCCAGAACCTGCTCTTCTCGGCGACCTTCTCGGATGACATCCGCGAGCTCGCCTCCGGCATCCTCCAGGACCCGGCGTCGGTCCAGGTGACGCCCCGGAACACCCCGACCGAGCTCGTCGACCAGCTGGTGATCCCGGTGGACCGCGAGCGCAAGCGCGACCTGCTGCGCGAGCTCGTGGCCCTGGGCCGGGTTCGCCAGGCCCTCGTCTTCACGCGGACCAAGCACGGTGCCAACCGGCTGGCCCAGCAGCTGGAGAAGGACGGCATCAGCTCGGCCGCGATCCATGGCAACCGCAGCCAGGGCCAGCGGGTGAAGGCGCTCGACGACTTCAAGTCCGGGCGCGTGTCGATGCTGGTCGCGACGGACATCGCCGCGCGCGGCCTGGACATCGAGCAGCTGCCGACGGTCGTCAACTTCGAGCTGCCGATGGTGGCCGAGGACTACGTCCACCGGATCGGGCGCACCGGGCGCGCCGGCGAGACGGGCCAGGCGATCAGCCTGATCTGCGTCGACGAGGCACCGCTGCTGCGCCAGATCCAGGGCCTGCTCAAGCGCCAGATCCCCTCCGAGGTGATCGCGGGCTTCGAGCCGGACGGGCGGGTCAGGCCCGAGCCGATCCGCCTCCGGTCGACGCCTGCGGAGCGCGCCGAGACACGGGCGAACCGGGCGGCAGCATCAACCGTCGCCCCCGGACGCCGCCCGGTCGAGCGCCCCGGCGACATCGGCGTGGCACGCGGCCGGCGGCCGGGCCCCGCGGGCGAGGAGCGAGCAGTGGACGTGCGCCGGCACGGTCCCGGCAGCGGCGCACGGCGGCGCAGTGGGCGTGGCCAGGCCACGGGTGGGATCGGCCAGCCGCCGGCCCACGTCGCCGGGCGCCCGCAGGTCCACGGGCGAGACCAGGGCCAAGCCCGTGACCAGGGCCAAGCCCGTGACCAGCGGCGCGGCCGTGACCACGGTCAGGCGCGATCCCAGGCCGCCGACCATGCTCCCGGCCGCGACCAGGGACAGGCCCGGCGGCACAGCTCGGCACCGGGCGAGGCGCGGGCCCTGCCGGGCGAGCGGATCCGGCGCCTCGACGGACCGCGCTGACGCACTGCACCGTCACACGTAGACTGCAGGCATGCCCCAGTTCTACACGCTCGCGGACGACCTGCCGACGCTCGACGACCCCGTGGTCGTCGTGGCCTTCGACGGCTGGGTGGATGCGGGTGCGGCGGCCACGACCGTGCTCGAGCTGCTCGGCACCGGCGCGGCTGTCGTGGCGACCTGGGACCCGGACGAGCTGTTCGACTACCGCGCCAGGCGGCCCACCCTCGAGATCCGGGACGGGGCGCTGGCGCGCCTGACCTGGCCGGAGATCACCCTCCGCGCAGCGCGGTTCGGCGGCCGGGACGTCCTCGTGCTCTCCGGCGCCGAGCCCGACGACCAGTGGCGGCGCTTCGCGGCATCCGTCGTCGAGGTCCTGCACCAGCTCGGTGTCCGCGAGTGGATCAGCCTGGGCTCGATCCCGGCCGCTGTCGCCCACACCCGCCCCGTGCCGATCATGGGCACCGCCTCGCCCGACGGCGTGCTCCGGGGCGGGGTGAAGCCCGGACCGACCGGCCTGCTCAAGGTCCCGGCGGCCGCGCTCTCGGTGCTCGAGATGACGGTCGCCGAGGCCGGCATCCCGTCCGTCGGCTACTTCGCCCAGATCCCCCACTACGTGTCCGGCCCGTACGCGCTCGCGGCGCTCGAGCTGATCGCGAGCCTCGAGCTCCATCTCGGGGTGCCGCTGCCGCGGGGCGACCTGCCTGACGAGGGCCGGCAGCTGCGCCAGCGGCTCGACGCGGCCGCCGCGGCCGACGAGGCGACGCAGGCCTACGTCGAGCGCCTCGAGTCGATGGTGGACGAGTCACGGCGGCCCGAGGGCGACGACCTGATCGCCGAGATCGAGCGCTTCCTGCGCAGCGGCGGCGACGCCTCCTAGCCAGACTCGCGCCACGCCGGCTGCCGGGGAGGCACCGGCGCGGGTTCTCCGACCTCTGAGCAGCTACTGCGCACACCGTGCGCTGCCGTCGCTCGATGAGCAAGCCGTGAGCCATCGGTGCGCTGGAGCAGGGTCCCTGTGACACAGGCAGAGCGCCAGGCGCTCAACCAGTGATGTCGCGGCACAGTGTGAGCGCCCGCTGCACAGCCGGCCAGCCGCTGCACAGCCGGCCAGCCCCGCACCCAGGTGGGCGCCGGGCCGGTTCGCTAGTAGCGCTCCCGCCGCACCGTCACCACCTGGCCGCGGATCGTCGCCCCGCGAAGCCTCCGGATCACGTGCTCCGCGGCTTCCGCCGGCACCTCCACGAGCGAGAACCCGTCGGCGACCTGGATCGCCCCGATGTCACCGCCCCGCAGGCCTGCCTCGTTCGCGATCGCGCCGACGAGGTCGCTCGGCCGGACGCCCGCCGCACGGCCGGCTCCCACGAACAGCCGTGTCATGCCACCCGGACCCCCGGAGCCGGCATTCGGGGCGCGCATTACCGGGCGGCCTTCGGCATCGTGCCAGCCGCTTGCCCGGTAGCCGCGACGGGGGCCTGCGGGCATTGGGCCCGAGGCTGGCCCGGCGCTGTAGGGGCGTGACGGCCGGCCCTGCGGTCGATCCTGCGCCTGCCCCTGGAAGCCGGGGCCTCCGGGCCCCTGGAAGCCGGGGCCTCCGGGCCCCTGGAAGCCGGGGCCTCCGGGCCCGAACCCTGCATTCGGGGGCGGCGCTCCAGTGGGTCGGGGGCGCGCACGGCCGGCGAACGATGCCGACCGGTCATCGACGTGGCGCGGCCGACGTGCCGGTCCACCGCGGGTCCGGTCATAGGGCTGCGGCAGATAGGCCGGAGCCAGGTCCGTGGTGTCCTCCGCCCCGCGCGCCTCGGCATCGGCCATCGCCACGGCCGCCAGCGCGATGTCGACCAGGTCGAACTCGTCCGACAGCGCCTCCACCACGCCTCGATACCGGTCTGCGTCACCGGCGACGAGTGACTCGCGCAGCGAGCCGCGGAGCAGGTCCAGGCGGTGCTCGCGCATGTCGGAGACCGTGGGCAACCCCGCGATCTCCAGCGGCGCTCCCACGACGCGCTCGATGTTGCGCAGCAGGTTGTGCTCGCGCGGCTCCACGAGCGTGATTGCCACACCTTCGCGCCCCGCACGTCCCGTGCGCCCGATCCGGTGGACGTACGTGTCGGCCGACGAGGGGACGTCGTAGTTCACCACGTGCGTGATGACCCCGATGTCCAGGCCGCGCGCCGCCACGTCGGTGGCCACGAGGACGTCCAGCGCCCCGTCTCGGAAGCGCTGCATGATGCGGTCGCGCTGCTCCTGCGCGAGGCCGCCATGGAGGGCGGCGGCGTCACGTCCGCGCCCGCTGAGCGCCTCCGCAAGATCGTCGACCTCGCCCCGCGTCCTGGCGAAGACGAGCGTGGCAGCACCGTCCTCGAGGTCCAGAATGCGGCCCAGCGCGGCCAGCTTGTCCGGGCGGCGGACCACGTACGCGACCTGGCGGACGCGGGCGTCCTCGCCCTGCAGGGGCTTCTCGCCCTCCACGCGAACCTTGACGGGACTGCGCAGGTGGCTCTCGGCGAGCCTGGCAATCGGGCCCGAGATGGTTGCCGAGAACAGCGCGGTCTGGCGCTGGAGGGGCAGCGCCGAGAGGATCTTCTCCAGGTCGTCCGCGAAGCCCATGTCGAGCATCTCGTCCGCCTCGTCCAGGACGACGGTCACGACATGGTCGAAGCGCAGCGTGCCCCGGTCGAGGTGGTCCACCGCACGGCCCGGGGTCGCGACGACGACATCCACGCCGCGGGCGAGCCGGTGCAGCTGGGTGGTGATCGGCTGGCCGCCATAGACGGGCACGACGCGCACGCCGAGGTCGCGGCCGTACCGGTGGACGGCCTCGGCCACCTGCATCGCGAGCTCGCGCGTGGGGGTGAGGACCAGCGCCGACGGACGCGCGCCACGGCCGTCGGTTGGGATGCCCCGGCCCTCGACCGGGCCGCCGGCCGCTCGGACCTCGTCGAGGCGCGCGGCGAGGCGGGCCAGGATCGGCAGGGCGAAGGCGGCGGTCTTGCCGGTCCCGGTTGGCGCCTCGGCGAGCAGGTCGAGACCACGCAGGAGCGGCGGGATCGCCGCCTCCTGGACAGGCGTGGGCTCCTCGTATCCGAGGACGGTGAGCGTGCGGAGGATGCGCGGATCGAGTCCGAGCGCCGCAAAGCCCGTGGGCTGGAGGTCGGGGTCGCCGGGCGCGTCGGCAGGGGGCGCGTCAGCAGTGGGCGCGTCGGCAGTCTGCGCGTCGGCGGCAGAGGTGTCCGCGGGGGCGGTCGTGGAGGTAGGGGTGCCCGCGTCCGCGGACGCGTCGGGCTGCATGTCGGTCACCGGTGCATGCTACGCCCGATCGGCCCCCTCCGACGGGGCGCCAGCCGGCCAGCCCGATCTCACCCGGGTCCACCCGGTCGACCGGGCCGCGGTGCCCGCCACGTTCGCGGTGCCCGCGGTGCGGTTCGCGTGCCCGGGGCTGCGGTGCGCGGTCCCCCGGCGCCGTTGCGCGCTGAGCGTGCCTACGGGAGCGTGCCCTTTCATTCATGCACGCTGGGCGCACATCCTGGCGCCTGCAGGGCCTGAAACCAGCGATTCCGGAGCGCCAGGCGTGCAGGAATCGCACGGCACCCGCCCGTTGGCGCGCTGGGCGCGCATCCGAGCCGGGAGGGGAGGAACGCATCCGAGCCGGGACCTCGGAGCCGGGACCATCCGACCGGAGCTGGGACCATGCTGGCCACGCCCCAGCCGACGGAGGATACTGGCGTCGATGCGCAGGGTTGAAGCCGAGGCCCTCGTCGGCGCGTCCCGCGACGAGGTCTGGGAGCTCTACGACGACATCGCGGGCGAGCCGCGCTGGATGCCCAACGTGCGGGCGGTGCTGTACGTCTCCGGGCCGGCACGCGTGGGCACCGTCTACCGTGAGCGCACGAGCGTCTTCGGGTTCCCGGCGACCGCGCAGTGGGAGGTCGTCGAGCACCGCCGACTGAAGGTCCAGGTGCGCGAGACCACCGACACCTGGATGGGCCGGACCCTCACGCTCACGTTCGAGGGACGCGGGACCGGGACCCGCGTCCACCACGCGCTCGAGCTGCGATCGCGCCTGTCGGGTCCGGTTGGCTGGCTCCACGAGCTGCTGGGTGCGGCTGTCGCGGGAGCGGACCTGCGTGCGACGGCCGCGGGGGCGAAGCGGGCGTTCGAGGGAGACCCGCCCCGCTGAGGATCGGCGGACACCGAAACGGACCGCCTGGGGGACAAGCTTCGGGGCTCCGCCGACGCCCGGCATCCCGCCGGAGGTACGACGCGCCGCCCCATGGGGTCCGAATGTTGGCGGTCCGTTGTTGGTCGTACCGTACGTTCCGCGCGCCGGGTTGCACCATCCACCGGATGGGCTATGCCGATCGGCCTACCGGCGGGCCGCCTGCAGCGTCACCTCGAGGCGACCAGCGTCACCTCGAGGCGACAGCGCCCTCGATCGCCCGCACGGCCGCGCCGACACCGTCCTCGGCCCGGATCACCGTCCCGATGCGGGCCGCGGCGTCGCGCATCGAGCGGTCGGTGGTGGCCTGGCGGAGCGCGGCCGCCAGACCCTCCCGCGTGAGCTCGTGCCTGCGCAGGGGCGCCGGCCCGGCCCCGACGGCCTGCACGCGCGATCCCCAGAAGGGCTGGTCGACGCCGAACGGGACGACGATGTTGGGCACGCCCGCCCGGAGCCCCGCGCCAGTCGTGCCGGCTCCCCCGTGGTGCACCACGGCGTCCACGCGCGGAAAGAGCCAGTCGTGAGGCACTGATTCCGCGACCATGATGTCGTCGCCCGGGACGACGTCCAGCGCGCCCCAGCCGGTCA
Source organism: uncultured Chloroflexia bacterium (assembly GCA_963697365.1). Classification (GTDB taxonomy): domain Bacteria; phylum Chloroflexota; class Limnocylindria; order Limnocylindrales; family CSP1-4; genus CAIXZV01. Next base: position 109,178 of record CAVONT010000010.1, on the reverse strand, counting down.
GCAGGACCGCCCGGACCCCGGCGTCGTGCACGGCCCCCGCCACCAGGTCGGTCAGCTCCCGCGGGTCCTCACCGACCATGCTCCCGAAACCGATGCTCACGACGGGGCGGTTGCCCTCCAGGAACCGCTCGAGATCTGCGGGCGGCGTCCACGGGCCGGCGTCGAGGAACCACCATCCGGTGACGATCCTCCGGCGAGGGCCTTCCTGGGGCACGGGGATGACCGCCGGGCTGAAGCCGTAGAGGACGGGGCCGTCGCCCTGCAGGCGGAACGGCCCATCGAGCCCGAGCACCGATCGGCGCGCGTTCGCCGTCGCCCGCTTGAACGGCATCCAGATCGCCAGCTCACTGGCCCGGTGGCTGAGCCGCCGGCCGAAGGCTCCGAGGACGCGGGGCGGCGAGGCATACAGGACACCCGGGTACCGGTCCGTCGGGGCTCCGACCGGCTGCAGGTGCGCCTCGACGAACGGGACGCCGGCCGCTTCCGCAGCCGCCCGCGCCACGATCATGCCGCCGATGCCGCCGACAACAAGGTCCTGTCCCTCGATGGCCGCCCGCGCCTCCCGGGTCCAGGTCTCGAGACGGCCCTCCATCGCGCGTGCCGCATGCCGCATCCCGGCCACGCCGCCACCCGGGCGCTTCCCGGCGCCCGCTCGTGCCGCCTCCTCGACGCTGCCGCTGAGGGCGCGGAACCCGATATCGTGCGAGGCCGCCATCGAGGCGAAGTCGCCCGGAGCGAGGAGCGCGACCTCGTGGCCGGCATCGCGCAGTCCGACCCCGAGCGCGAGGTACGGCTGGATGCCCCCACGGCTGTCGTTGGCCGCGAGCAGGATACGCATCGGTGGTGGGTCTCCGTCTCGTACAGTGTTCGATTGCGAGCGATCGCACTCTACCCGTACACTGTTCGAGTCGTCAATCATGCCCGAGAGATCGTGATGCCGCGTGAGACGCTGACCCGGGAGCAGGTCGTCGAGGCCGCCATCGCCATCCTGGACGAGGAAGGCTACGACGCCCTGTCGATGCGCCACCTCGCCAACCGCCTTGGCGCTGCGGCGCCCACCCTGTACTGGCATGTGCGCAGCCGCGACGAGCTGCTCGACCTGGTGGCCGAAGCGATCGTCGGCGAGATCCTCGCCGGGATCGGGGAAGCCGGCCGGCTGGCGGTCCTGGATGGAGTCCCTGGCTCGCTCGCTGCGCGACGTCCTCGCCCGGCATGCCGGGGTCGCCCCGATCGTGAGCCTGCGGCCGCTCGCGGGAACGAACGCGATCACGGCGATGGAGCGGCTGCGGGGCGCCCTGCTGGGCGACGGTTTCACCGAGGAGGGTGCGGTGCTCGCGGCCACGACCCTCACCGGGTGGGCGTCGGGCTTCGGCGTGTTCGAGGCGCGCGACCGCGCTGGCGGCGTGACGCCCCCTGGCTTCCCCGACGCCGATGCGAGGTTCGAGTACGGACTCGCCGTGCTCCTCGATGGGATCGAGGCAGGCGAACGGCGCCGGCGGGACGCCGATCGGCACGTGGGCAAGCGCCATCGGAAGGACGACGACCAGCGCAAGGATGACGACCGGCGGAAGGATGACGACCGGCGGAAGGGCAAGGGCCGCAAGAAGGACGGCTGACCGGCGCGAGGCGACGAGCGACGCCCGGCGACGAGCGGCCCACGGGCGCTGTCGGCCGCGCGGACGGGACCGGGGATACCCTTGCACCGATGACTGCCGAACCCCTGCCTCGCCACCTGCCCCTCGAGGGCACCCGCAACGTCCGCGACACCGGGGGCTACCCGACGGCGGATGGACGCGCCACTCGCTGGCGCACGCTGCTGCGCTCCGACGAGCTCACCCGCATTCCCGCCGACGTGGCCGATGATCTGGTCGCCCTCGGCCTGCGGCGGGTGATCGACCTCCGCTGGCCCGAGGAGCTGGAGCTGAGCCCCAACGTCTTCGCGGACTCCGCCCGCATCCGGTACTCCAGCATCCCTCTCCTGGCGGACGACCCCACGCCGCACGCCGGCCTCGCGGGGATGTACCGCCACGTCCTCGACGCGCGGGGAACGCAGCTGGCCGAGGTGGTCCGCACACTCCTGGCCGAGGACGGGCTGCCGGCCATCATCGGCTGCGCCGCTGGCAAGGACCGGACCGGCGTGACCATCGCGCTGCTGCTGGACCTGTGCGGTGTCCCGCGCGACATCATCGTCGAGGACTACGCGCTCTCCGCGCAGTACTTCTCCTCGCCACGGGCGCACATCGAGGCCGACGACTGGCGGTCCGGGAGCCTGATCGTGGACAGCCCGCCGGCGTTCATGGAGAGCGCGCTCGCCCACCTCGACGAGCGGCACGGCGGCGCCCGGGCGCTGCTGCGGCACCACGGCCTGACCGACGACGAGCTTGACCGGCTCATCGGGCTGCTGACGGAACCGGCTCCCCTCTGACGGCATGCTGGGGGCGCCGGGGCGCCGGGGGATGCGCCGGGCGATGCGCCATCGGACCCGCCGGTTCGGGCCGTCCGCCGCTCCCGCCTCGCAGTCACCCAGCGCAGGATGACCTGACGGGCGGCGTCCGCTGCCGCCCCAGCGAGGGTCGCACCGATGATCGCTCCGCTGGCCGCCGACCGCCTCGTCCGCCGCTGCGAGCGCTCGGCCTTCTCCTTCGGCACCACCGCCGAGCTGCCCGACCTTGACGGCATGGTCGGCCAGGGTCGCGCGTGGGAGGCGGTCGCCTTCGGCGTGGCGATCCGCCAGCCCGGCTACAACCTGTACGCGATGGGCCCTGAAGGCATCGGCAAGATGACCCTGGTCAGGGGCGTCCTCGCGGCACGGGCGGCGGCCGAGCCGGTCCCGCCGGACTGGTGCTACGTGCATGACTTCGGCGAACCACGGCGCCCGCGCGCCATCCGCCTGCCGGCAGGCGAGGGCCGCCGCTTCCGCGACCGCATGGCGCAGCTGGAGCGCGAGCTGCGCACGGCGATTCCGGCGGCGTTCGAGTCCGCCGAGTACCGCAACCGGCGCGAGGCGCTCGAGGCCGGGCTCAAGCAGCGTCGCGACGACGCCATCGAGGCGTTCGAGACCCAGGCATCGGAGGCCGGTCTCGCGGTCCTGCGCACCCCCGTCGGCATCGGTGTCGCACCCTACAAGGACGGCAAGGTCCTCGACCGCGACGTCGTCGAGAAGCTTCCCGAAGCGGAGAGGAAGCGCCTGCGCGAGGCCTCCGAGCGCCTCGAGGAGCACCTTGGCGAGCTGGTGAACCGGTCATTCCCGTCCTGGGAGCGCGAGACGCGGGCCGAGATCCGGAAGCTGGCCGAAGAGGTCAGCAGCCGGGCGGTCCGGCACCTGCTCGAGGAGATCCGGGTCGATCACGCGGAGCAGGCCGATCTCATCGCGCATCTCGATGCGCTCGAGCAGGACGTCGTCGCCAACGCGGAGGAATTCCTCGCGGCGGCGTCGCCCAAGGAGCTCCCCCCGATGCTCGCTGCGCGCCTGGAGGAGGGCGCGCTGTTCCGCCGGTACAGCGTGAACCTGCTCGTCGACAACGGCGACAGTGCCGGCGCCCCGGTGGTGTACGAGGACCTGCCCACGCAGCCCAACCTCCTCGGCCGCGTGGAGCACACGACCTCGCTCGGCGCCCTCACGACCGACTTCACCCTCATCCGGGGCGGTGCGCTCCACCGGGCAAACGGGGGCTACCTCGTGCTCGATGCCCGGCGGCTGCTCACCCAGCCCTTCGCCTGGGAGGAGCTCAAGCGCTCGCTGCGCGCGGGCGAGCTGCGGATCGAGTCGATGGGCGACCGGCTTGGCCTGGCGACCGTCAGCCTCGCGCCGGAGCCGATCCCGCTCGACACCAAGATCGTGCTGGTCGGGGACCGGCAGATCTACTACCTGCTGGCCGACCAGGACCCGGACTTCCTCGAGCTGTTCAAGGTGCAGGTGGACTTCGAGGAGGAGGTCGACCGCACCGCCGATGCCGAGCAGGAGTACGCGCGCCTGCTGGGCACGATCACCCGCCGGACCGGGCTTCGACCACTGGACAGTGGCGCCGTGTGTGCCGTCATCGACCGGGCATCGCGGCTGGCCGGGGACGCGGAGCGCCTGTCCACGCATATGCGCCGGGTCACGGACCTGCTGCGCGAGGCCGACGACCACGCGGCGAAGTCGGCGCGGGACGTCGTGACCGCCGACGACATCGATGCCGCGGTTGACGCCCGGCGGCGGCGGTCGGGGCGCATCCATGAACGCTCGCTGGCCGACATCGCTCGAGGCACCGTGCTCATTCCGACGACCGGCCACGCCGTCGGCACCGTGAACGGCCTGACGGTCATCAGCCTCGGTGAGACGTGGTTCGGGCGCCCGTCGCGGATCACGGTGTCGGTGCGCCTGGGCGATGGCGACGTGGTCGACATCGAGCGCGAGGTGAGCCTCGGGGGGCCGCTGCACAGCAAGGGTGTGCTGATCCTGGGCGGGTTCCTCGGCGCCCGATTCGGACGGACCCGGCCCCTCTCCCTCCACGCCAGCCTGACGTTCGAGCAGAGCTACGGCGGCATCGAGGGCGACTCGGCATCGCTTGCCGAGCTGTGCGCGCTCCTCTCGGCGATCGGAGGGATCCCGCTGCGCCAGGGGGTCGCGCTGACGGGCTCGCTCAGCCAGCGTGGCGACGTGCAGCCCATCGGCGGTGTCAACGAGAAGATCGAGGGGTTCTTCGACGTCTGCGCCGCGCGCGGGCTCGACGGATCGCAGGGCGTGATCGTGCCGTCGCTCAACGCGCCGCACCTGATGCTGCGCGAGGACGTCGTCGCCGCCTGTGGTGACGGCCGTTTCGCCATCTGGGCCGTGCGCACGGTCGACGAGGCCATGGAGGTGCTGTCCGGGCTGCCGGCGGGCGAGGCGGATGCCGACGGCACGTGGCCCGACGGCTCGGTGAACGGGCTCGTGGCGGACGGACTGGACAACCTTGCGGCGCAGGCGATCGCGTACATGGCCGTCGCGGCGGGCCGCATCGATCCCGAGGACCTGGAGGCCGCGCAGACGGTCGCCGGCACGGTCGCCCGCTCGCAGGGTCGTGCGCGGCGCAGGCGGAACAGGGCGCACGCGACGTAGCATGGGCCCATGGCCACGACCACAGCCTCCGTCGACCTCCCCTACCCCGCCGCGACCGTCTTCGCGGTGGCCACGCGCGTGGACGACCTGCCGCGCTGGCTGCCCGAGGTCGTCGAGGCGACGCTCCTGGATCCGACGATGGCGGTGGGCAGCCGGGTGCAGCTGCGGCTGAGCCAGGCGGCGGCAGGTGCCGTGATCCTGGGGGTGGTGGACGAGCTCCAGGCGCCGGAGCGGATCCTGATCTCCGGGTCGGGCGGGCCCGTGGGGGTGGTGGTCCGGGTCACGCTCGTTGCGACGACGACGGCGTCCACCCGCATCCACCTGGCGCTCGAGCTCAAGACGCCGGCGTTCCTCGGGTTCCTCGCGAAGGAGGCGGAGCGCCGGATCAAGGCCGAGCTGCCTGCGTCGCTCGAACGGTTCCGGGCCCTGGTGGACGCCTACGAGGGCTGAGCCGGGCGGCCGGCGCCGGAGCGCATCGCGACCCTAGGCGGCCGGGTAGCCCGCCACCTCGACCTCGATCAATGGGCTGTGGGCCACCATCTCGTCCAGGTCCGTCCGCCCCCAGTTGCGGGCCACGCCCTCGAGCAGCTCGCGGCGCTCGGCGGGGTCGGTGACCACGCGGGCGGTCGCGGGCACGTCCGCCACCGCGAACGGTCCCTTGAGGTGGATCACCAGGGCGGGATTGGCCTCGAGGTTGTGGATCCAGGCGCGGGTCCGGCCGGCCAGGGGCATCCCGCTGATCACGAGGCGGCCCTCGAGGCTGTGGATGTAGATCTCGATCCGCCGCGCCTCCCCCGTCCGTCGACCCGTCGTGGTGATGTCGATGACCTGGCTGTGGTCCAGCGCGGTGCGGATGCTGTCGTCCATGGGTACTCCGGGGCGCTCGGGCAGGGGCATGGTAGTTGCGTGTGCAACCATACCCCGTCCGGGTGGGCGGCACAACAGGCGCACCCCTGGGCCTACACTCGCCCTGATGCTCCGCACCGTCACGGCCACCCGCTACGTCACGCCCCTGCGCGAGGGCGGCTCCGTGCCGGCGCTCGTCGAGGCGGACGACGACGGCCTGTATGTCGTCAAGCTGCTCGGCGCAGGGCACGGCCGCAAGGCACTCATCGCGGAGGTCCTCGCCGGAGAGCTGGGCCGGCGCCTCGGTCTGCCGGTGCCGGACCTCGCGCTCGTGGAGATGGACGCGGCCCTCGCGAAGGCCGAGCCGGATCCCGAGCTGCACGACCTGCTGGCGCGCTCGTCCGGGCTGAACATGGGCCTGGACTTCCTGCCGGGAGCCCTGCCCTTCGCACCGGCCGTCGGACCCAGGCCGGATGCCGAGCTCGCCGCGGACGTCGTCTGGCTGGACGCCTTGACGATGAACGTGGACCGGACCGCCCGCAACCCGAACCTGCTCGTCTGGCACCGGCGCCTGTACCTGATCGACCACGGCTCGGCGCTGTTCATCCATCACAGCTGGAAGGACCCCGCAGAGCACGCGCGCCGCCCGTTCGTCCAGGTGCGCGACCACGTCCTGCTGCCGTTCGCCGGCTCCATCGACGAGGCGGACCGGCGCCTGGCCTCTCGCGTGACCGGCGATCTGCTGCGCGAGCTGGCCGCCGCCCTGCCCGACGACTGGCTGGTGCCGGAGCCCGGGCTCCCCGACCCGGATGCGCACCGCCGCGCCTACGTCGACTACCTCGCCGCGCGCCTGGAGGCGCCGCGGGCATTCGTGCAGGAGGCGGAACGTGCCCGAACCGCGTGACGCCGGGGGCCGCAGCCCGTTCGAGTACGGCATCGTGCGGGTGATCCCGCGTGTCGAGCGGGGCGAGGGGTTCAACGCGGGCATCGTCCTCATGTGCCGCCCGAGGCGCTACCTGGGCGCGAGGACACACCTCGACGAGCGCCTGCTGGTCGCCATGCGCCCCGACTGCGACCCCGAGATCGTCCGGGAGCACCTCGATGCGATCACCGCCATCGCACGTGGCGACGCGGCTGCGGGGCCGATCGCGAAGCTCTCGATGCCGGAGCGGTTCCACTGGCTGGTCGCCCCGTCCTCGACGATCATCGCCATGTCGCCGGTGCACACCGGCCTGACGGCGGACCCGGCGGCGACCCTCGACCACCTGTTCCGAACGCTCGTGGAACGCTGATACGTGCCTGGCACCCGAACGGAACACGGAGCCCTCACCCTGCGCGCAACGGCTGCCGGGTTCGTCCTGGTCGTGGGGCTGGGCCTTGGCGGCCTGCGGTGATCCTCCGGCCACACCGACGCCTGCCCCGACGCTGCCCGCGCTCCCGACGCTTCCGACCGCGGCACCTGCCGAGGAGCTGCCACTCCCCGACGAGGACGCCTCGCTCGAGCAGGTCCTGCTGCGAAACGCCGACGGACGCTTCGATCGCTACGGCTCCATCGGCCAGCTCCAGGGAGCGTCGTCCGCCTGCACCGCGGTCCTCCTGGACACCGGCGCTCCCGATCGGGCGTCCGCATTCGCGTTGACCAACGGCCACTGCGTCGGGATCAACGGCGCCAACGAGATGGTGGTCGACCAGGATGGTGGCGGCGCCCAGGTCGCCTTCGACTGGTTCGTCGACGTGCGCGGAGCACCCGGTCGTCCCCGTCGACCGGGTCGCGTGGGCCACGATGAAGGGGACCGACCTCGCCGTGCTCGAGCTCGGGGCCAGCGTGGGCGAGCTGCAGGACCTGGGCCTGCGTGGCTGGCGGCCGGCCGATACGGCCGACACGATCGGATCGCAGGATGTGCTGATGCTCGGCGTCCCGGTGGGCGCGCCGATCGTGGACATTCCGGAGGCCGAGCGGTTCCTGCGGCTGGGCACGTGCACGCAGGACAACGAGGCCGTCCGCGTCAACGAGCGCCAGTGGCTCTGGACCGCCGCCCGGCGGAACGACTGCCCCAAGCTCCTGCCGGGCAACTCCGGGTCGGCCGTGCTCGACCCGTCGACGGGACGGCTGCTGGGCCTCATCAACACGACCACCTACAAGGGCGAGCAGGGCGCCGAGTGCTGGCTCGGCCGCCCCTGCGAGACATCGGAGGACGGCGAGGTCTCGCTGCCCGACACCTCGTACGCCCAGCCAGTCGCCGGGCTGGCCGCCTGCTTCGCGGCGGACGGCACCTTCTCGACCGGCCTCGCCGGCTGTCCGCTCGCCAGCGGACCCGGACCCACGCTCGAGGGCGCTCCGCTCGCGGTGAACCCGTCGGCGCCGCCGCCGATGGACGGGATGCCGGCCGGCCAGGCGACCTGGGACACGACCGTGAGCGGCGATGGCCTCACGACCTACCGCTGGAAGGTGGGGCCCCTCGGCACGACGGACTGCACGGTCGAGGACGGCTACTCGGCGGCGACGCCGGCCTCCACGACGATCACCGAGCCATTGCCGACGACCGAGCAGCGGCTGCTGCTGTGCGTCGCCGCTGATGAGCCCGGCGGGTTCGCCCGGGCCTCGATCGCGGCGGCCTACATCGACACCACGCCGCCCGCCGTCTCCACGCGGTTCGCCGTGAGCGGCAGCAAGCGGGACGGCTGGACCATCGAGCCCGTGTTCAACCCGCCCGAGCTGTCCCTCTTCACGATCAAGGGCGGGCCCGCCAGGACCACGGACTGCACGGATCCGGGTGGCTACGGGCCGTACCGGCGGATCCCGATCAACGTCAGCGCGGACGAGGCACCGTTCCGGTTCTGCGCCATCGGCTACGACGATGCGAACAACGCGGCGCCGCCGGCGGGCAAGGTCCTCAAGTAGAGATCGTCAGGCCGCGCCGGCCCGCCGGAAGTGCAGCGCCACGCCGATGGTCAGCAGCATGAACGTGAGCGACGCGACGTTCGAGATCATCATCGGCGGGTTCCAGATCGAGATCCCGTAGGCCAGCCACAGGACGAACCCGGCCGACAGCAGCGCCGGGTAGCCCAGCGAGAAGTCCCGGCTGGAGCGGGTGTGGAGCATGCGCCGGATCTGCAGCGCGGGCGCCACGGCCATCAGCAGGCCCGCGATCAGGGCCGCCACGCCGAGCATGTCGGGGACCGTCACGCCTGCTTTCCCTGGGCCTGCAGCTCCGCCTTCATCGCCCGCTTGCCCGCCTGGTACTCGGCGAGGGCCTCGGGCGAGTCCACGTCGCCCAGCGTGGGATGGTCGGGCACCAGCGCCTCCCAGCCGTCCGGCCGGACGCCCAGCTGCTTGCCGAGCAGGCTGACGATCGTGCCCGCCTTCATCTCGCCGATGCCCGGCAGCGCGATCAGCCGTGCATGCAGGTCGCGCGCGTCGGCGGCGCCGGTCCAGATGCGCGCGGCGTCGCCGCCGTAGGTCGTGGCGATGACCGCGCACAGGTCCCGCACCCGCTTGGCCATGTTGCCCGGGAAGCGGTGGAGCGCGGGCGGCGTGCGGAACGCCGTGTCGAGCGCCTCGGGGTCCATCGTCGGCGATGCTCGCTGCGTCGAGCGTCCCGATCCGCCGCCGCAGCTCGTACGGCCCGGCGAACGCCTTCTGGACGGTGACCTGCTGGTCGAGCGCGAACCCGATCAGCAGCGCGAGGGGGTCGTCGACGAGCAGGCGGTCGGCCTCGTCGATGCCGGTGAAGGGGAGGCGGGAGGGTCGGTCGGTTCGGTCGGGCACGCTCATCCGCCCATCGTACGCGCCCTCGGCGTCCGGACCAGCCGCCGTCCGTCTACGATCGGCGTCATGACACAGCCTGCCCCCTTCGCCGATGCCCCCGGCCGCCTCGCGATCACGGCCGGTTCCCTGCTGGACGTGGAGACCGGCACCACCATCCCTGGTCGCGTCCTCCACGTGGAGGGCGGAAGGATCACCGCGGTTGCGGCTGCGGCCGATGGCGTGCCCGACGGGGTGCCGGTCATCGACCTTGCCGGCCTCACCGTCCTGCCCGGGTTCATCGACACGCACAGCCACCTCGTCGGCGAGGTGCAGACCGCGGGTGTGCCCTCCACCACGACCACGGGCGCCCAGGATGCGCTGCTGTCGGTCCGAAACGCCCGCGTGACGCTCCAGGCCGGCTTCACGACCGTGCGCGACCTGGGGCCGTTCCGGGCCTTCGTGGACTGCGCGCTGCGGGACACGATCAACGCGGGCGAGCTGGAGGGGCCGCGGATGCTGTGCGCCGGCGCCTTCATCACCGTGCCCTGGGGCGGCGGCGACGTCGTCGGCCTGGCGCCGGACATCCGGCTTCCCGAGGAGCTGCGCTTCGGCGTCGTCAGGTCCGTGGACGACGTCCGCGAGCGCGTCCGGCGGTTGCTGATCGGCGGCGCGGACGTCATCAAGTGCATCGGCACGGGCGCGGTGCTCACGCGCGGCGGCGTTCCCGGGCGCGCCCGAGCTGACCGAGGCGGAGATGCGGGCCGCCGTCGAGGAGGCGGCGCTGTACGGCGCCTACACCGCGATCCATGCCCACTCGTCCGAGGGTGCGCAGCGGGCCATCCGTGCCGGCGCCCGGTCGGTGGAGCACGGCTCGTTGATCGACGACACGACGATCGCGATGCTCGCCGACACGGGCACGTACCTCGGCGTGGACCTCTACGACGGCGAGTGGAGCCTGGAGCACGGCTGGGACGAGAAGTGGCCGGCCGCCACGATGCGCAAGATGGAGGAGAGCCAGGCCTCCGGCGTGGAGGTGTTCCGCAAGGCCGTCGAGCGTGGTGTCCGGATCACCTACACCACCGACAGCGGCGTCTACCCGCTGGGAGCTCGTCGCCAAGCAGTTCGAGGTGTACGTGCGCCTGGGGATGGCGCCCCTCGCGGCCATCCGGTCCGCCACCGTGGTGGCCGCGGAGTGCCTGGGCTGGGCCGACCGCGTCGGGACGCTCGCCGTCGGACGGTTCGCGGATCTTGTGGCGGTCGAGGGTGACCCCCTGGCCGACATCACGATCCTGGAGCGGCCGGTGGCCGTCCTCAAGGGCGGGCGCGTGGCGCTCGACCTGCGGGCCGGCTGAGCAGGGGCACGCCACGATGCTGCTCGGGATCGACCACCTCGTTCTTGCCGTCCGTGACGTCGCGGCGGCCGAGGGCGCGCTGGCGCGCAGCATCGGCCTCGTCTGCACCGGCGGTGGCCGGCACGAGGCCATGGGCACGTACAACCGCCTCGCGTTCCTCGGCGATTCCTACATCGAGCTGATCGGCGTCTTCGACCGGTCGCTGGTCGTCTCGTCCACCACGTTCGCCGTCGGCAACGCCGCTCTGGCGGTGCTCGAGGCCGGCGCTGAGGGGCTGGCCACGTACGCGCTCGCCAGCGACGACGTGGCGGCCGACGTGGCCACGCTCCGGCGGTCCGGCTCCCCGATCGGCTCGCCCGTCCCGGGGTACCGGGTCCGCCCTGACGGCGGTGTCGTCCGCTGGGTCACCGCTTTCCCGGAGCTGGGGCCGGGGCGCCCGCCGTTCCTCATCGAGCACGAGTACGCGGGTGCCGAGTGGGGTGACGAGGCGCGCGCCGTGCGCGGGGCGTTCCGGCACCCGGGTGGCGGCAGGGTGCGGCTGGCGTCGCTCGAGCTGCCGGTGGCCGATGTTGCGGCTGCGGCTCTGGAGCACGCGGCGGTCGTGGGCCTCGAGCTGGGCCTCAGCTTCGGGGGCGGGGTGGCGCAGGTGGGCGACCACGTCGTGGCGCTGCGGACGGCGGAGCCGGGATCGCTGCCGGTCGTCCGGCTGGCCGGCGAGGCGGGCACGCCCGCCCTCGACGAGGAGCTGCTCGGGGTCCGCTGGATCCGTGAGCCGCGGCAGTGACCGGGCGGGTACGCTGCGCGTCATGAGCACCGGTCGCGACATCACCATGCGGACGCCGTCGGGTCGCCGCCTCACCGCGTTCCTCGCCACGCCCGACGCCCCCAAGGACGTGCCGCAGCCGGCCGTGCTCGTCGTGCACGAGATCATGGGCCTCAACGACGACATCCGGCGCATCGCGCAGGTCTTCGCGGACCACGGCTACGTGGCACTCGCACCGGATCTCGTGGGGGCCGGGTTCAAGCCGCTGTGCATCGCCCGCTTCGTGCAGGGCATGAGCAAGGCCGCAACCGGCCGGCCCTACCGCGAGATGGCCGCGTTCCAGGACTGGCTCGGGCGCCAGCCCTTCGTCGACGCCGACCGCATCGGCATGGCCGGCTTCTGCGCCGGAGGCGGCTTCGCGATCCTGTATGCGTCGAAAGGCGACCGGCCCCTGCGGGCGATCGCGCCCTTCTACGGGATGCTGCCCGCCGACGAGTCGATCATCCCCGCGCTCTGCCCGACCGTCGCCTCGTACGGTGGTCGGGACGGGACCACCGAGGGCGTCCCCGAGCGCCTGGAGGCCGGCCTGGCCGAGGCGGGCATCCCGCACGACGTGATGACCTACCCGGACGCCGGCCACTCGTTCATGAGCCAGCACGGCGGCCTGCTCGGCGCCCTCGGGCCGCGCATGCCGACGCACGCGGGGTTCGACGAGGCGGCCTCGGCCGACGCCTGGGCACGGGTCCTCGCGTTCTTCGGCGAGCACCTCGCGCCCCGCACCGCCGGCGACGTCTGAGCTAGTCGACGACGATCCGGACGCTGCTGGAGCCGTCGTCCACCTCCAGGATCGGGCCCTTCATCCCGGAGCGCAGCGCGTCCTTGACGCTGTCCACCTGGTCGGCTGACAGGCCGGGCACCCGGTCGAGCGCGTAGCGGCCGATCGACAGTGGCAGGCGCACCTGGACGACCTGGCGGCCGGCCTCGTGGATCTCGAGGCGGAGCGAGCCGCCCGAGCCATCCTGTGCCGCCCCTGCGCCCGCACGCGACGCGTCGCCGCCCCCAGGGCCTGGGGCACCTCCCATCGGTGGGGCGTCCACCAGCGCGGCGAGGACCGGAGCAGCCTCCTCGGCCGTGAGCCGGCCCTCGGCCACGAGGCGCAGGACCTCGTCGAGCGGATCGGCCGCCATCAGCACCACCCCCGGAAGGAGCTCGGGCCGGCAGCATCGAGGATCTCCAGGCGATGCGATGCGGCCTCGACATCCAGGTCGCCGCGCTCGAGGGCCCGAAGCACCTCCAGGCGGGCCGCCTCGCGGAGATCGGCGAGGGACTCGTCCCCGGACTGCTGCCGCCGCTGCAGGGGCGACACGAGCGGCCGGAGCCGGTGGCGCCGACCGGGGCGACCGGCGCGGATGGAGCCGATGGCGCGACCGGCAGCGCGATCCGGGGCGACCGGCATCACCTGCACGGCCGTCGCCTGCCGGCGGGCCTCACCGCCCGCCGTGGACACGACGCGGACGTCGCCGGACGTCGTGCTGACGGAGAGCACCGCCGAGCCGTCGCCGACGATCACCGTCCGGTTGCCGCGTCCGCCCTCGGTGCGGTGCGCCCCCTCCACCTTGACGTCGCCGGTGATCGAGTGGGTCTCGACCCGCACGGACGAGTCCGTCTCGAGGCCCACGTCCCCGGAGACGCTCGACACGGTGTGGCGGACGCCGGCAGTGAATGCCGCGGCCAGGTGCACGTCCCCGCTGGTGGTCGTGAAGCTTGACGCATCGAGCCGTGGCGCCCGCACGCGGACGTCGCCCGACACCGTGCGCACGGTCAGGCCCAGCGGGACGGATGCCCGCACGATCACGTCGCCGGACATGGTGTCGATCGCGACGGGACCTGCGTCCACCGCCACCTGGATGTCCCCGCTGGCGGAGTTCCAGCGGCTCGCGCCGCCGATCCCCTCTGCCACCACGTCGCCCGACATCGTGCGGCACACGATCGCGATGCTGCGGGGCACGTCGATGTCGAGGCCGGCGACACCCCGCAGGCGCAGGTGCACCGGGCCGAGCCGGAACGAGCCCTCTCCGTCCCGGATCCGCACCCGGCCGGGCTCGGCCTCGATCGCCACCTCGTCACTGACCGGGCGCCCGTTGCGGGTCCGGACGACGACGTGGTCCGCGTCGGTGCCGCGGATCCGCAGGTCCGAGCTGGACAGCAGCAGCTCCACGGTGCCGCCGGACTCGATGGGCACCTCGCGCATGTCGGGAGAACGGGCGACATCGGTGGAACGTGCGATCTCGGTCACTTGGTCCTCCCCAGCGCGCGGATGGCCTCGGCGGCCTCCTCTGCGCTCAGCTCGTGGCTGGCCAGCCGCTCCAGGATGGCCCGGCGGGCGGCGGCCGTCTCCTCCGGGGTTGCGGGCGTTGCGGCGGCCTCGGGCGCTTCGACCTCGTCACGGGGACCGAAGCCGAGGGCCCGCACCAGGGCCTCGACCCGGGCGCGGACCGTCGGGTAGCTGATGCCGAGCTCCCGCTCCATGTCGCGCAGGTTGCCGCGGCTGCGCAGGAAGCTCTCGAGGACAAGCACCTGGTCCCGGCTGAGGCGGGCGAACCGCCCGACCCCGAACTCCCCCTCGATCGTGGTGCCGCAGTCCCCGCAGCGCAGCCGCGTGACCGCGAGCTCGCCCGTGCAGACCGGGCAGGTGGCGATGACGTCAAACGGCACGTTGGTCATTCCTCTCATGTGGTACCTGTGCTTTCCTTTTATAAGTCGTCTTTCCCTTTTGTCAATACCATTTCTCAGGCTGAGTGGCCGGTGACCAGTGGACACGGCTGCGGTACGCTGGCCATGCCAGCTCGCAGGAGTGCCTCCGATGACCGTTCTCGATCCCTCCCGTCTCAACCTCCGGATGCCCGAGATCGACGCAACCGCAGCGGCCGAGTCCGCCCGCACCTCGTTCGACCGGGTCGCGGACCTGGCACGCGATGCCGTCGCCGGCCTGGAGCTCGACCGGCACGCGGACGACCTCGGCCAGAAGGTGCGCGACGTGGTCCAGACGCACGTGGTCACGCGCCGCCGATCCGCGCCTGGAGCGCGAGCTGCCCGAGGATGGAGCGCAACCGCTACAACCGCGCCTACATCCGCGGCCGCACCCAGGCCCGCTCGATCTGGCTGACCGTCGGCATCGCCGCAGGCGTCAGCGTCGGCGTCGCCGCTGCGCTGCTGCTGGACCCGAAGCACGGCAAAGCCCGGCGCGAGGCGCTCAAGGGACGGGCTCGCTCCCTCGCCGACCGTTCCACCCACTACGATCCGCGACGCCGTCCGGCGCGAGGGCGCCTTCACGCCGGCCGAGGAGCCGGCCGCGGACGAGGCGGAACCCGTCACCGTGACCGCGGTGGCCTCGGAGGAGGCCTCACCGGTCGAGGCCGGCTGATCTCACCCGCCATGGACGCCGCCCGTCGCCCCCGACGCCTCCTGTACCGGGACGGCGCGCTCGCCGACGGCCGGTCAGACCGGTTGGGCATCGGCGTCTCGATCCTGTGCGAGGACGGCCGGGTCACGTGGATCCGCCCATCCGATGACGAGGGTCCGCTGGCCGATCCCGGTGGTGTCGTGGTCATGGATGCCTCCGGCTCGACGATCGTGCCGGGCATGGTGGACGCCCACAGCCACCTGACCATGCCCGGGGGCGCGCACTGGATCGACCGCGGGTCGGACCCCACCGACGTGCTCCTTGCCACGGCCGAGGCGAATGCCCGCCTGCTCACAGGCGCCGGGGTGCGCTGGGCACGAGACGTGGGTTCGGTGACCCGTCGTGATCCCGACGACGGGGGGCGCTCCCGGGCCGTCGCCATCCGCGTCCGCGACCGCTGGTCGGGCAGGCCGGGCTATCCGCACGTCCGCGCAGCCGGCACCTGGATCATGCAGCGCGGCCTCATGCCGGAGCTCTCCGTCCAGGCAGGCGACGGCCCGGAGCTCCTGGGCGCGGCGATGACCCAGCTGGACGATGGCGCGGACCTGGTCAAGCTGTACCTCGACGGTGCGGATCCGTCCGTCAGCCCGTGGACGCCCGAGGAGCTCAGGGCTGGTCGTGGAGGCTGCCCACGCACGTGCCTGCCGGGTGACGGCCCACAGCGGCACGGCGGCAGGGGCTCGGGCCGGCGCCGAGGCCGGGGTCGACGCGCTGGAGCACGGCTTCGAGCTGGACGGCCCGACGGCCGCGATCATGGCCGCCAATGGTGTCCGTCTCGTGTCAACGCTGTCGGTGCTCGCCTCGTGGCGGTCATTCGGGCGGACGACGGCGCTGCCGCGGTTCGCGTCGGAGGAGGGCCGCGCGAAGGTCGAGGCGCGCCGAGAGCGGGCGATCGAGAGCGTCCGGATCGCCCATGCGGCGGGCGTGTCCATCGCCACCGGGACCGACTTCGGCGGAGGCTCGACGCGCGCCAACCAGCTGGCGTGGGAGGTGGAGCAGCTCGTCGAGGCCGGACTCGAGCCATGGGAGGCGCTGGGCTGCGCGACATGGCGCGGCGGCGAGCTGCTCGGTGAGCCGGACGCGGGCGTGATCCGGGAGGGCGGGCCGGCGGATCTCGTGCTGGTCCACGGCGATCCGCTCTCGGATCCGACGGCCCTCTGGCGCGCCTGGCACAGCTCCTGGGCCTGAGCCGGCCCCGGCGCCCGCCGGAGGATCAGTCCGCGAGGAGGTCGATCGACTCGCCGGGAGCGAGGATGCGCACCGGCACGTCCGGCGCAAGGCGGGCAGCGGCATCCGCGAACAGCCGTCCCGGGCCGCTCGAACGGCTTGGGCACCACCGTCCGGAGCATCGCCGGGTAGAACGTGCCCCAGTGGATCGGGATCGCGAGCTTCGGCTGGAGGATCGCCGCGGCCTGGGCCGCCCGCTCGGGGTCCATGTGGCCAGGCCCGATGTTCGGCCCCCAGCCCCAGACCGGCAGCAGGGCGACGTCGAGCGTGCCCGCCCACTCGGCCATGGCCGGGAAGATGTCCGTGTCGCCCGGGAAGTAGATGCGTCGCGAACCCTCGATCACGCAGCCGATGGGCGGCCCCTCCGGCCCGAATGGCTCGCGCCGGCCCGAGTGCAGCGCATCCACCACCGAGAAGTGCACCCGGTCGATGGTGAGCCGGTCGCCTGGCTCCACCTCCTCGACGGGGCCGAGGTCGACCTTGGCCACCATGCTGCCGAACCCCTTGGGCACGATGACCGTGGGCTTGCCGGGGATCTGGCGCAGCGAGTGGAGATCGAGGTGGTCGTGGTGGCCGTGGCTGATGAACACGGCATCGAGGTCCGCGAAGAGCTCGGGCAGGACCGCCTTGACCTGGCGCCGGACCGGGCCGAGGCCGTCGCGCAGCACCGGATCGGTCAGGATCCGCAGGTCGTCGACCTCGATCAGGATGGTGGCGTGGCCGAGGAACGTGAGGCGGGCGTGCTTGGGTCCGGCGGCCTTGGCCGGGGCGGCGGCGCGGATGGACCGCCACGTCTGGTCGACGGCGGCAGGGCGATGCGGCATGGCGCCATGGTGCCGCATACGGCGCCTGCGCGCCGGTGAACCGGACGTGAAACCAACATGGCCCTGAACGCCTCAGAGGTTGGGGGCCATCGCTAGCACTATCGGACTCTTGCGAGCGGTGTGCAGATCGCGGACGCTCGCGTCCACATCGTCGCGACCACACCACTCAGATCTCGCCACGCACAAGCCGACTCGGGGGTTCCCGCGTGCTGTCACAACTGCTCGGACGCGACCGCGCGAAGCGCGATGCCCTGGTGTCCGCGCACGTGGTCGCCGAGGCATCCCGATGTGTCGAGTGCGGCATCTGCGCCTACAACTGCCCGCTCGGGATCGATGTGCGCAGCCACGCTCGGCAGGGCATCCCGGTCGCGGACAACCGCTGCCTCACGTGCGGTGAGTGCGTCGCGCGGTGTCCGCGGGGCACGCTGCGCTTCGAGACGTCGGCGGTGTTCTCCGGGGACCTCGAGGTCGCGGCCCGGTGAGCACCAGGTACGTGGTCGCCGGCAACGGCGCAGCCGGCGCATCGGCGGCATGGGCGCTCCGGGCACGCGACCCCGAGGCCGACATCACCATCGTGGGCGACGAGAAGGTCCCGTTCTACTCGCGGCCGGCGCTCGCCTACATGCTGCTGGGCGTGATCCCGGACAAGCAGGTGTTCGCGCGTCCGGACAAGCTCTACCAGGAGGCCCGAATCAAGCGGGTGACCGGCAGGGTGGCCACGATCGAGCCCGCGCCCCACAGGCTGCTGATCGAGGACGGCACGGTTCTCCGTTACGACCGTCTTCTGCTCGCGCTGGGCGCCGGCGCCACGCTGCCCGACATCCCGGGCATCGATCTCGAAGGCGTCGTCACCCTCGACAACTACGAGGAGACGCGAGCAATCATCAAGCTCGCGTCCAGGGCGAAGCGGGCCGTCGTCGTTGGTGGCGGCATCACCGCCCTCGAGCTCGCGGAGGGCCTCGTGGCCCGCGGGGTCGAGACGCACTACCTCATGCGGGGAGAGCGCTACTGGGCGAACGTGCTCGACCCGTCCGAGTCCGCCCTCGTCGAGGAGCACCTGGCCGCGGACGGCATGCGGCTCCACAAGGGCGTGGAGCTCGCCGAGGTCATCGGGCGCAAGGGCAAGGTCATCGGTGTCCTCACCAAGGACGGGCGCGAGATCGCCTGCGACATGGTCGGCGTGGCGATCGGCGTACAGCCCCGCACCGGCCTCGCCTCCGCGATCGGCCTGCGGACGGGGCGTGGGATCTTCGTGTCCGAGTCGTTCGAGACCGACCAGCCTGACATCTACGCCGCGGGCGACTGCGCCGAGGTCTTCGACCCCGCCACGGGCAAGCGCTCCGTGGACGCGCTCTGGTCCATCGCCAACGAGCAGGGCCGCGTCGCCGGCGACAACATGGCAGGGCACCGCACCCCGTACCTGCGCCCGGCCCCCTTCAACGTGACCAGGATCGGGGGTATCACCACCACGGTCATCGGCGCGGTGGGCACCGGCGCAAAGGACGACGACCTCGTGTCGCTCTCGCGCGGCGACACGTTCGTCTGGCGCGAGCAGCTGGCCGACTTCGCCACCGTCTCCTCGCACGGCACCAGCCGCCTGCGCCTCGTCATCGGCCAGAACCGGATCGCCGGCGCGGTGGTGATGGGCGACCAGGCCCTGTCGCGCCGGCTCCAGCACATCGTGCGCGCACCAGTCGACATCTCCCACGTCCGCGAGCACCTGCTCGACGGCTCCAACGACCTGCGCTCGGTCCTCGCGTCCCTGGCCGAGGGGAGCGCCATGGGTGTCACGTAATCGCGAGCTCATCGCCGCCCTGATCACGGTCGTCCTGGTCACGGCGCTCTATATCGGCCTCTCGGCGTACTGGGGCGTGCCGCCCTCCTCCGGCCCGCTCGGTCACATGCTGGGCGTCATCGGGTTCGGGCTGATGCTCCTCACCGAGGTCGGCTACTCGAGCCGCAAGCGCTCCACCGGCCGGGCCAGGGGCACCATGCGTCGTGGCTGGGCTTCCACATCTACACCGGGATCGTGGGGCCGTACCTGGTGCTGCTGCACACGGCGTGGCACTTCAACGGCCTGGCCGGGGTGCTGACCCTGCTGATGGCCCTGGTGGTCGTGTCCGGCTTCATCGGGCGCTACATCTACACGGCGGTTCCACGGACTGCCGACGGCGCGATCCTCGAGGCGGCCGAGGTCAGCCGGCTGCTTGATGAGGCGCGCGCCGAGGCGGCGGCCGCCCGGCCGCCGGTGCAACCCGCGACGCGGCTGCCGCAAAGCGCGAGAAGGCCGCCGCCAGGCGCCTGCGCGAGCTGGAGCGCCAGATGGCCTCGCTCCGCTGGGCACGGCGGGCGCTCGCAACCTGGCACACGTTCCACATCCCGCTCGGCATGGCGATGTTCGTGACCGCGTTCGCGCACATCGTGGGCGCCCTCTACTTCGCAACGCTCTCCTGGTGATGCGATGACGATGCAGCGACGACCGCTCGGATGCCTCACCGGGATCGCCCTCGTGTTCGGCACCCTGACCGTGATCCTGGTCGCAGTCGCGGCCTTCGCGACGGCCAATGGGATCTTCTCGCCGGGCCCGCTCAGCGCGCAGACCGCTGAGGCGCCGCTCCACGGGGTGTCCTCCCACGCCGATCTCGCCGGCGACTGCGACGCCTGCCACACCCGGCCTGGTCCACCGAACGCATGGCGGACAAGTGCCTCGCCTGCCACGACAGCGTGGACGATGAGCTCGCCGCCGGCACCGGCCTCCACGGCCGCTTCGCCACCTCCAGCCAGTGCCGCGGCTGCCACACCGAGCACGGGGGAGCAACGGCCTCGCTCACGGTGGCCAACACGTCGTCGTTCCCGCACGCGAAGACCAGGTTCTGGCTCGACGCCCACCCGGTGGGCAAGGGGCTTCGGGACTTCACCTGCGCCAGCTGCCATCCCGAGTCGCTGGCCAGGTTCACGCCATCGACGTGTCAGACGTGCCACGAGCGCGAGGACCCCGCCTACATGGCCGAGCACGTGGACACGTTCGGGACGGGCTGCCGCAACTGCCACGACGGCATCGACACCTACGGCGCGGACTTCGCCCACGCGACCTGGAAGCTCGAGGGCAAGCACGCCGACACGTCGTGCGCCATGTGCCACGCGGGCGCCACCGATGCGGCCGCGCTGCGTGACACGCCGGTCGCCTGCATCTCCTGCCATGCCGAGGACGACGTCCACGAGCGGCGCCTCGGCTCGGACTGCGCCAGCTGCCACACGGCGGCCACGTGGGAGGAGGCGCCCGCCGACTTCGACCACGACCAGACGTCGTTCACGCTCAAGGGCGGTCACACCGAGGTGGAGTGCCTCGCCTGCCACGTGGACAGGGCGTGGACCGGCATCGGGACGACGTGCGAGTCCTGCCACGTCGCCGATGATCCGCACGACGGCCAGTTCGACCAGCCGTGCGCCTCGTGCCACACCGAGACGGACTGGAAGACGACGACGTTCGACCACGCGACGACCGCTTTGCGCTGGTCGACGCGCACGCGAAGCCGGAGTGCGCCGCCTGCCATGCGGACGGCCAGTTCGCCGGCACCCCGATGACCTGCTATGCCTGTCACAAGGCCGACGACGAGCACAAGGGCAACGTGGGCAAGCGGTGCGAGGAATGCCACGTCGCCACGACCTGGGCTGACACCACCTTCACCCACGCCCAGGCCGACTTCCACCTCACGGGCGCCCACACGGATGCGCTGTGTGTGAAGTGCCACGCGTCGCTGACCGAGTACCGGGGCACGCCGACCACGTGCTTCGCGTGCCACAAGGACGACGACAAGCACAAGGGCGAGTTCGGGACCGACTGTGCCTCATGCCACACCACCCGCGACTGGGACGACGTGACCTTCGACCACGCGAAGACCGACTTCCCGCTCACGGGCGCCCATCGCTCGGCGACGTGCTCCAAGTGCCATACGGACTCGACGTTCAAGAACACGCCAACCTCGTGCGTGTCCTGCCATCGCTCGGACGACGCGCACAACGGCTCGCTGGGCGCGAATTGCGCGAAGTGCCACTCGACGCGGGCCTGGGAGCCGGCCACGTTCGACCACGCGTCGACCGGCTTCAAGCTCACCGGCGCCCACGTGAGCACCACCTGCCGGAAGTGCCACACCAGCACCAACTACTCGAACGTCCCGAGCACCTGCTACGGCTGCCACAAGCAGGACGACGAGCACAACGGCGCCTTCGGCACGAAGTGCAGCGCCTGCCACACGACGAAGAGCTGGTCCGGGGCCACCGTCGATCACAGCCAGACCGACTTCCCGCTCACGGGCGCACACAAGTCCGTGAGCTGCGCCAAGTGCCACAAGAACAACGTGTACTCGGGCACGCCCACGGCCTGCAACGCGTGCCACAACAAGCCGAGCACGCACCAGCCGGATTCGTTCTCAGGCTGCAAGAACTGCCATACCACCGGTGCGTGGAAGCCTGCCGACTTCAATCGGGCGCACTCGTTCCCAGTGGGGCACCGCACGGCCGATGGCGTCTGCTCCAAGTGCCACACCGGGTCGTGGGCGGTCTACACGTGCTCGAGGTGCCATTCGGACACGAAGATGAACGAGCATCACAAGGAGGTCTCTGGCTACTCGCTGACCACCTGTGCGAAGTGCCACCCCAAGGGCGAGGGCGACTGACCTCGGCGGCGACGCGCGGCCGGCCGACGGTGACGCGCCCGCGCGACTTGATCAGATTCGCGCCACGTGGGAGCTATCCGGCGCTGGTTGCCAAGCGCCCACCTGGTGGGAGCTGATCAACCCCGAGGCGGCCTCCCAACCGCCATATGCCCACCTGGTGCGAGCTAGCGGATGAACTTGGCCGATGACATCCGCTAGGTCCCACCCCATGGGTGCAAGCGCAGGTCGCAGGTCGCGCTCGTGCGCGGTGAGCGAGGGTGCGCCACCGCCGGGTGAGCAGGTGCCCCTGTAGCTCCCACCTGGCGGGAGGATGAGCAGGAAGGCGGGGCGGACGTGCAGGTGGGCCTGCGCAGGGGGCTTGACACCAGCCATTCAGCGTGCATCATATCGTTCAGCAATTGCTGAATGATTAGTGGAGTACCAACGTTGACCCCCGACGGAACGAACGCCCAGGAGCGCGACCTCGACCCCGGCTTCGAGCCGGAGGAGGTCCGGTACATCCGGGACGTCGAGACGCTCAAGGCGCTCTCCGACCCCACGCGGGTGCGGATCCTGGAGGTCATGGTCCAACGCCGGTCCCCGGCCTGGTCCGTCAAGGAGATCGCGGCAGCCCTCGGCGTGCCGCAGACGCGCCTCTACCACCACGTGGACCTGCTGCTGGCCCAGGATCTCCTGCGGCCGGTGGAGCGCCGCGTGGTGTCCGGGATCATCGAGACCCGGTACGTCCCGGCCGCCCGGTCCTTCCAGCTCGACCGCTCGCTATTCGCGGGCGAGGGAGCCGAAGGCCTGGCGGTCCTCCACGAGACGATGGTCGCGGTGTTCGACACCGCGCGCTCGGAGGTCGAGCGAGCGATCCGAGCCGGTGCCGCCGACCCGGGCGACACCGGCGACGAGAGCCGGCGCCTCCTCGTCTCGCGCGGCCTCGCCCATCTCACGCCCGCCCGTGCCGCCGAGCTTCGTGCCCGCCTGCAAGCCCTCTCGCGATGAGTTCTCGGGCGAGCAGGACCCGGTGGACGCGCCCGGCGCCCTGACCTACGGGCTGGTCGTGGCTGTCTATCCCCTCCTCGATCCCCAGGAGTCCCCCGATGACTGACGTCCCCAGCACGGTCGACAGCGCTGCGAGCGATCCCGGCGTGCGCGATCCCGGCGTGCGCGACCTGCTGCGCCTGCCCGACTTCCGCCGCCTCTACCTTGCCCAGGCGATCAGCGACCTTGGCGACGCGATGACCTACATCGCCCTGTTCCTGCTGGTGTTCGCCCTCACGGGCTCCGCCGCCGCGGTTGCCGTGATGTCGATCCTGGTGGCGGTGCCGCCGGTGGTCGTGGGCCTGTTCGCCGGCGCGTACGCGGACCGGCACGACCGGCGCCGGATCATGATCGCGTCCGACACCGCGCGGGCGCTGGTCGTCGCGGTCATGGCCCTGGCCGCGGCCCTCGGCTCCGTCCCCCTGCTCTTCGTGCTGGCGACCGTCCAGGCCGTCGTGGGCACGTTCTTCGCGCCGGCACGCATGGCGCTGGTCCCGCGCGCCGTGCCCGCGGCAGGCCTGCTCGCTGCCAACTCGCTCGGCCAGATGACGCGCATGGTGATGGGCGTCGTCGGGGCCGGGATCGCCGGCGTCGTCGCAGGCGTGATCGGGTTCGCGTGGCCGGTGCTGGTGATCGATGCCGCCACGTTCATGGTCTCCGTGATCCTCGTCGTCCGGGTGACGCCGGCGCTCGGCATCCCGCAGGCGGCGAAGGCCGGCGCGACCGCCGCCCGCGAGGGCATCGGCTCGGCCGTGATGGAGGGCCTGCGCATCGTGGCCCGCTCCCGCACGCTCGTTGCGGCCCTGGGCGGCGTTGCCGTCACCATGCTGGGTGTCGGCGCGATCAACGTGCTGTTCATCCCGTTCCTGGTCGGTGACATGGGCGCCAGCCCGGCCTGGGCCGGACCCCTCGAGGCGGCCCAGGCGATCTCGATGATCCTGGCGGGCTCGGCGGTGACGTCGATGGCCGCCCGGCTGCGGCTGCCGCGGCTGTTCACCGGCGGGATCGCGGGGCTGGCAGTCTGCGTGGCGCTGCTGGCGGTGGCCCCCGGGCCGTGGGCCCTGCTGCTCATCATGTTCGCGGTCGGCTGGTTCGTGATGCCGGTCCAGGCTGCGACCATGACGATCGTCCAGCGGGCGACCACGGACGCCACCCGGGGACGCGTCGGTGGCGCACTCAACGCGGCCATGCAGGCGGCGTCGATCGGGTCGATGGCGCTGGCCGGGATCCTCGCCGACGTGATCGGCATCAGGGCCGTCTTCCTGGGCGGAGCTGCGATCGCGGGCCTCGCGGCCGTCATCGCCTGGCTGCTGTTCCGGGACGCGGACCCCGCGGAGCTCGGCCTGGTCACGCCGGCAGCGAGCGCGGAGGCGGCCGCTGAGGCTAGCGCCGCGGTGCGATCAGGCGAGGAGTCGGCCGCCGCCTGAGCCTCGCCCGCCGCCTGAGGTTCGCCCGCGACCCGGGATGACGCGAGCGACCATCGATGCAGCGAGCCCGCCCGGCTGGGGCCGGGCGGGCTCGAGTGCGCTGGTTGGGCAGGCGCTCGTGCGCGCTTGCCTGGGCAGGCGTGAGGGATCAGCTCCCCCGCCACTCCCCCACGGTGGAGTTGAGGAAGCCGATCACAGATCGGTAGTAGCGGCCCGGGGCGTACGGGTCCATCAGCGCCCTGGCTCCCGGCGTCCGCACGGACGTGAACCCGAAGTCCCGCTCGCCGGTCCTGGCGGGATCCGTCCAGAAGACCCTGGAGAGCGTCCGGCTCGTGTCGCCGGTGAACAGCGCCTTGAGCAGGTAGCCCATCCTGGTGATGCCGCTCGCGTACACGGCCTTCGCACCACCGGCGAGGAACCCGTACCCGTAGTTGTCAACGCGCTTGATGGCGGTGGACTTGGTCGGGTTGCCGACACCCCACTCGTTGTTGCCGGAGGCGTAGCAGAGCCGGTTGAGGCCCACGATGGCGCCCGGAGCGACCTTGAGACGCGCCATGTAGTACTCGCCGTAGTACTTGGTGTTGGAGTTGCCGTTCCCCGCCGTCGCGTTGAGGCCCATGCCGTTCTTCGACATCACGGAATACGGGACATGGGAGCTGGGCCAGCCATTGCCGTGCCCGAGGTAGAAGAGCACGTTGGCGCCGACGGCTGCGTCCCTGACACGGGTCCAGGTGGCATAGGGGGAGTAGACGGTGACGACGTTCGCGCCGTAGCTTCGAGCCTGGTCGGCGAGCGCGCGAGCGCTGTCCTTGTACTTGGCTGTGGCCGAGCCGACAGGGCCCACCACGATGACGACCTTCTTGCTGGCAGCCTGGGCATCCGGGGCCGTGGCCGTCAGGGCCGTCACGACGATCAGTGCGGCGAAGACACCGGTCAACAGCGACCGGATCCTCCTGGATGACGCCCTCTGGGCGCCGCTATGCGCAACACGGGCAACAGTCTTGCCTCCCCTCTGCCGGAACGTCACGCATGGGGCGTGGCGACGGTGGGACGTGGTGCCGTCGGCGGCGCAGCGGTGGGCGCGCGGACCCTCCAGGGATCGCGGAACAGGGTGCCTGCCGGCTCGACGGCGTGTTCAGTTGGGCCTGTCTGCGGAAGCTGTCAACAACCCGGAGGGTTCTGGGCAGTATGCCAGACGAGGTGGCAGACGGCGCGCGGGCCAAAGGTCCCGAAGCGCATGGGCGCTATCGTTCTGCCTGCGGCCTGTCGCACGGCAGGCACATCGGTGGTCGTGGAGGTTGCGGTCGGTGGCGGGGAGCGAGGCAGGGGCGGTGGCTCTCGCGACGAGTGGCCTGACGAAGCGGTACGGGCGCACGGTCGCACTGGACGGGCTCGACCTGCGCGTGCCGGCGGGCGTCGTCTACGGGTTCCTGGGGCCGAACGGCGCGGGCAAGACCACGACGATGCGCATCCTGACCGGCCTCGTGCGACCCGACGCCGGGCGCGTGGAGCTGCTGGGCCAGCCGTTCGGGCGGCGCGACCGCCGGCGCCTCCACGATGTCGGTGCGCTCATCGAGGGGCCGTCGTTCTACCCGTTCCTGTCAGGACGCGAGAACCTGCGGGCGGTCGCGGCGTCTGGCGCGCGGGTGCCGGCTGCCCGGATCGACGAGCTCCTCGCCCTCGTGAACCTGGGGGAGCGGGCCGGTGACCGGGTGTCGGGCTACTCGCTGGGCATGAAGCAGCGCCTCGGCATCGCGGCTGCCCTGCTGTCGTCGCCGCGCCTGCTCCTCCTGGACGAGCCTGCCAACGGGCTCGATCCGGCCGGCATCGCAGGCATGCGCGACACGCTGCGCACGCTGGCCGCGGGCGGCACGACCGTGTTCGTGTCGAGCCACATCCTCTCGGAGGTCCAGCAGCTGGCCGATGTGGTGGGCATCGTGGCGCGGGGCCGGCTCGTTCGCGAAGGCCCCGTCGAGGCCCTCCTGCGGGCGGCGGGCACCGTGCGGGTGCGGGTCGCCGAGGCCGAGATCCCGGCCGCCGGCGGTGCGCTCGAGGCCTTCGCCGGCCCGGGCACGGTGACCCTCGTGGCCGGACCGGAGGCCGGCTGGCTCGAGGTCAGGTTCGATCCCGGACGGTCAGCTGAGCTCAACCGCGCGCTCGTGACCGCCGGCGTGTATGCCGCCCGCATCGAGACAGGCTCGACGCTCGAGTCGTTCTTCCTCGAGGTGACGGGGTCGAGCCCGGATGTCGGTGCCGTGGCGCCGCCTCCGCCGAGCGGCGGTGTGCCCGGGTGGCCGGCATGAGGCTCCTCCGGTCCAGCCTGCGCAAGCTGCTCCGACGGCCCGCGTCCTGGGTCACGTTCCTGCTGCTGGTCGGGATGCTCCTGCTGCTGATCCTCTTCATCACGGTGGCGACGCTGCAGGTGGCAGACGCCCAGGGCGCCCTCGCTGCGCGCCAGTTCCTCACGTTCCCTGCCGCGTACGAGCTGACGCTCCAGCTCGTGCTGGGCCTCGGCGGGCTGCTGGCCGTGACCTATGGCGCCGCCGTCGCCGGGTCGGAGTGGACCTGGGGCACGCTCAAGGCGGCCGTCGCCCGCGGCGAGAGCCGGACCAGGTACACGCTGGCCGGGTTCGCCGGGGTCGCGGTGTACACGTGGATCGGGACGCTGGGAGCGTTCCTTGCCGGCGTGCTCGGGATCGTGCTGGGGGCAGTCGCGGTGAACGCCTCGCTGAGCGGCATGGCCGACGTCGAGGGATTGGCGCGCATGCCCGAGCTGTTCGCCAGGTCCTTCCTCGGCCTCGCGATGAACGCCGCCATCGGGTTCGCGATCGCCACCGTGGCGCGCAGCCAGCTGGCGGGCATCGGCGTCGGCATCGGCCTGTTCTTCCTGGAGGGCGTCGCAAGCGTGTTCCTGCCCGAGGTGCTGCGCTGGTTCCCGTTCTCGGCGTCGGGTGCCGTGGCGGGCGGGACGTTCGGCGAGGGGGCGGCGATCGAGAGCGGCCTGGGTGCGGCGCTGGCCCCGGACACCGCCATGCTCGTGGTGCTGGCGTGGCTTGCCGCGTCGCTGGCGGTCGCCTGCGTGTTCACGGAGCGGGCGGACATCTCCGGGTAGGGCGCGCGGCGCGGTCGGGCCACCCTCCCCGACTTCGCGGACCTCCCACATCCGGTTCTCGCCGGGCGACCGCTGCGTGCGCCGGAGCGCACGGATGCGGCGGGCAGCGGGAATGCGGCACCCTGGCGGCCACATTGGCTGCCCGGATGAGGCGCACCGCGGGAATTCGACGCGGTCGAGGCCCCGGATCGATCGCCTGGCGGGAATGCTCGAGCCTGGCGGGTAGTTCGGTGCGGCGGGCCGCCGCGAGTTGGCCCGGAGGGATCAGCCCCGGCGGGCGACCGGCGCGAACGACCCCTTCGTCAGCGCGACCAGGTCGGCCGCGGCCAGCTCGATCTCGAGGCCGCGCCGCCCAGCGGACACGTGGATCGTCGGGAAGTCGCGGCGCGGACGCGTCCACCACGACCGGCAGCGGCCGGCGGGTCCCCAGGGGCGAGATCCCACCCAGCACGTAGCCCGTCGCCTTCTCGGCCTCGGCCGCCTGCGCGATCGTCGCCCGCCGCCCACCCAGCGCATCGGCCGCAGCCTTGAGGTCCACCTCCGCGTCGGCCGGCACCACGCACAGGCCCAGGCGTCCGTCAACGCTGACCACGATCGTCTTGAACACCCGCGCGGCATCGATCCCGAGCGCGTCGACCGCCTCGAGCGCGTACCCGCGACCCCCCTTGTCGAGTGCTGCACGGGCGTCGTGTGCATATTCATGCACCTCGAATCCGACACCTGCCCGCTTCGCGGAATCGATCGCCCGCGTGCCCTGTGCACCCATGCAGTCATTGTCGGGTATGGTTGGCGGGGTCCCGCAGCCGCCGCGGCCCTCGTTTGGACGACGGCGCCGGCCAAGGACGACAAGACCACTGGATCGCGGCCCAATGCGGTCCGAACCGGAGACACATTGCAGTTCGCAGAGCTCGGGCTCTCGGCTGACCTCCTGCGCACCGTCGCAGACGAGGGCTACACCGAGCCAACACCCATCCAGGAACGGGCCATCCCGATCGTCCTCCAAGGCAAGGACGTCCTCGCCGCCGCCCAGACGGGCACAGGCAAGACCGCCGCCTTCACCCTCCCCATCCTCGACCGGCTCCGCAAGTCACGCGAACACGTCGTTCTCGCCCGCCCGCCACCCGGTGCGCGTGCTGGTCCTGACGCCCACGCGCGAGCTCGCCGTCCAGGTCGCCGACGCGGTCAAGACGTACGGCAAGCGGGTGCCCCTGCGCTCGTCGGTCGTCTACGGCGGCGTTCCGCTCGATCCCCAGATCAAGGAGCTGCTCGCCGGCGTCGAGATCCTCGTCGCCACGCCGGGCCGGCTGCTCGACCTCGTCGGCCAGCGCGCCGCGAACCTCAACCAGGTGGAGATCCTCGTCCTCGACGAGGCGGACCGCATGCTGGACATGGGCTTCATGCCCGACATCCGGCGCATCCTGGACCTGCTGCCGAACCGCCAGCAGACCCTGCTCTTCTCCGCCACCTTCTCCGACGACATCAAGCGCCTCGCGGGCTCGATCCTGCGGAGCCCCGTGGAGATCGAGATCGCGCGGCACGGGACTGCGGCCGAGACCGTCCGCCAGCTCGTGTACCCGGTCGACCGCGACCGCAAGGAGGAGCTGCTCCGCTACCTCATCCTCGAGGGCGACTGGCACCAGGTGCTGGTGTTCACGCGGACGAAGCTGGCGGCATCCCGGCTCGCGTCATGGCTGGACCGGCACGACGTCCCCGCGACGGCGATCCACTCGGACCGCGCACAGGCGGACCGGACGAAGGCGCTCGAGGCGTTCAAGGCCGGCGAGATCCGGGTCCTCGTCGCCACCGATGTCGCGGCCCGCGGCCTGGACATCGATGACCTCCCGCACGTCGTCAACTTCGAGCTCCCCTGGAACCCCGAGGACTACGTCCACCGGATCGGCCGGACGGGCCGGGCAGGCGCGACGGGCGATGCCATCAGCCTCGTGTGCATCGACGAGGCGGACCTCCTCCGTGGCGTCCAGCGCCTGCTCCAGCGGGCGATCCCGTGGGAGATCGCGGACGGGTTCACGCCGCGGCGCGAGGAGGCGCAGCCACTCCGCGCGCCGCGGGGTGCGGGGGCTCGGGCGGTGGCTCGCGAGGCGGCTCGAGGGGCGGTTCCGGCAGCCGCAGCCGCTCGAGGGTCTGACGCCCAGGGCGCAGCCGGCCTACGGCGTGGGCGACGGCGACTGCGGTACGGCTCCGGCTCGCGGCTCGCGGCTTCGGCGGCAGCACGATCTTGAGGAGCGCCCGCTCGATCCGGGCGGGGTCCCACACGCCCTGGTTGGTCAGGATGGCGATCGCGATCCCCTCGTCGGGCAGGTAGCGGACCTCGTTGCGGAAGCCCAGGAACCGGCCCGAGTGCCCGAGGGCACGGTGGCCCAGCACCGGGACGGCCTGGATCCCGAGGCCGTACGGGATGCGGGCGCCCAGCGACTGCGTGAGGGCGATGTCGGCCAGCTGCTGCCGGCGTGTCTGGGCCGTCAGGACGTCGCCGCCCGCGTACGCCTGCATCCAGCGTGCGGCATCCAGCGCGGTCGACGCGATGGCACCGGCGCCGTCGGCTGCGGTCACGACCGAGCGGAACGGCATCACATCGCTCGCGGGCGCTACGGCCGCGAAGCGGACACCGCCACCGGCCTTGGGCACGATCCGGTAGCCGGTCGCCCCGTCGACGCGAGGCTTCTCCGCAGCCTGGTACCACGCGGTCTCGAGGCCGAGCGGATCGAGCAGGCGCTTGCGGACCTCCTTGGCCAGCGGACGCCCCGTGACCTCCTCGACGATCTCGCCCAGCAGCAGGTAGTTGGCATTGGAGTAGATCCACAGGTTCCCGGGATCGGGATGCCGCTTCCTCACGTACCGCCACGTCTGCTCGGCAGTCCATGTCGCATCGGGTGCAGCCTGCAGCGGTCGGTCGATCTTCGCGTTGAGGAAGTAGTCGGGCAGGCCGCTCGTGTGGTCCAGCAGCTGCCCCACCGTCATCCGCGGGTGCGAGCTTGTAGGCAGGCAGGAGCGTGGCGACACGCGTGTCGAGCGACAGCTTCCCCTCCTCGACGAGCTGCAGCACCACGGCAGCGGTGAACGTCTTGGAGACCGAGGCCAGCGCGAATGCGGTGCCCGTGGTCATCGGCTGCTTGCGCTTCACGTCCGCCCAGCCCGAGGCGCCCAGCCACTGGCGACCGTCATCCCACACGATCGCGACCGAGGCACCCGGGATCCCCATCTTCGCGCGGAGCGCGTCGAGCTTGCGCTGGAGGCGGGCCGCGGGGATCCCGTCGGGATCGTCGGAGGTAGCTGGCGTGGGCGTCGCGGTGACGCCTGGCGTGGCGGCAGGATCGGTTGCCGCAGGATCGGTGGCCGCAGGATCGGTGGCCACCGGGTCGGTGGCGGGAGGATCCTCTGACTCGGAGGGCTCGGATCCCTCCGGCCTGGCGGACTCCGGCCCGCCCGTGCCGGCGCCGTCGCTCGCCTCACCACCGCTGCCGCCGGGCGCACCTGCGATGCCGGACGGCGCCGCGCTCACCGCGGCCGCGATGCCTGCGTGATCCTCGGGGCGGCTGATGATGCCGCCGAGCACCATCGCGAGCACCGCCAGTGCGATCGCGCCCCCCAGGAGGAACGGTGCGACACTGCGGGGTGCGCCCGCCTCGTTGGAGCCGGGACCGCGTCCCGCCGTCTTGTTCGGCATGATGGTGAGACGATACGACGGGTGGCGGGATCAGGCCGTCGCCAGCCTCCATCCAGCCCGATCCCGATTCCGGAGACCTCCACCCCATGGCCAGCGATCGCAGCGCCCCCGCCCTCCTCCGGGAGGCCGGCCTGATGGCCGACGGTCCCGCCGAGTGGGGCCGTCCCCTCCGCTATGACGGTCCGGGCGTCTTCCTCGTCGAGCTCCCGGCCCCGGTCGCATCGCCGGCGATGGACCTCGCGCCTGTCGGCAAGTGGCTGGAGCGTGTCCCCGACCTGCGCCTCGATGGCGCCCGGCCCACGTCGCGCGATCTCGTCGAGCGGCTCCGCACGTTCTGGCTGCCCTCGCAGCCCGTCCTGCTGATCGGATCCACCGAGCGCAGCGTGGGCGGCCGGCTGGCGGCAATCGCGAAGACGGTCCCGGGCGACAGGAAGCCGGCCTGGACCGGGTTCTGGCTGCACTTCCTGCGCAACGCGTCGGACCTGCGCGTCTGGTGGGCCACGACCCCCGATGCCGATGCGACAGAGCTCGCGGAGCTCGAGCTCATGGAGGCGTTCGCGAAGGGCGTGCCCGCCGACGAGGCCGCCGCACTCCGGCCCGGATCCGCGGTGCTGCCGTGGGCCGTCCTCCAGACCAAGGACGCCGGGCGCAAGCTGACCGGCATCGCCAACCCGCTCCTGCCCGAGCCGGTGGCGCCCAAGGCCAAGCCCGTGTCCCGGATCGTGGAGCTGCCGACCGGCGAGGCCGACGGTGCCCAGGACGAGGCGAAGCGCGGCCGACGGCCGGCGCCGGGACGCGGGACGGGGAGGATCGCGTCGGCGGCCGCGTACGCCGCCCAAGGCTCGCCGCGCAAGGCGTCGGAGGAGCCGATCCTGCTCTCTCCGGAGGGCCACGAGCGACTGCTGGCGGAGCTCGCTGAACTGGTCAAGCAGCGGCCGGACGTGATCAAGCGCATCGCGACTGCCCGGGAGCATGGAGACCTGAAGGAGAACGCCGAATACCACGCTGCCCGCGAGGAACAGGGCTTCCTCGAGGGACGGATCAAGTCCCTCGAGGCCAAGCTCAAGCTTGCCCGCGTGGTCGCACCCACCGTGCGCGGCCAGCACGTGGAGCTGGGATCGCGGGTGCGCGTGGAGGTGGACGGCGAGGAGTCCACGCTCACGGTCGTCAGCTCGGCCGAGGCCAGCTCACGCGAAGGACGGATCTCCAAGGCGTCGCCGGTGGGTGCCGCACTGATGGGCCGACAGGTGGGCGATGCGGTGACGATCATCACGCCCGGGGGTCAGATCCGGTACGCGATCCTCGAGATCGGCTGACGCCGGGGGTCAGGCGCCGGCGGTCAGACGCCCGCGCCGGGGGTCAGACGCCCGCGCCGGGGGTCAGACACCTGCGCCGCGGTCCCTTCGCCGGCGCCCAGTGAACAGCGACACGACGACCAGCACCACCCCAAGCGCGATCGCGAGGTACGGCAGCACCTCGTCGAGGTTCGGGATCGCGTACCCGTTGATGCCGAGCACACCCTCGAAGAACAGGGCGAACGCCGCGAACAGCACCAGGCCCACGAACGTCGTCCGCATGCCGTCGGACACGAGCTCGGCGTCACGCTGGGCAAGCCCGTACACGAGCATCGCAATTCCGACCGATGTCGGGGCGACCAGGGCCCACGCATAGGCCCAGGTCGAGTAGAGGCCGTACGCCTCCTGCACGCCCAGGATCGCCCCGACCGTCGCGAGGATCGCTCCGGGGATCGCCAGGCCGAGGCCACCGCGGGGCGGGATGAACAGGGACCCCGCGAGCATCGCGAGGCCCGGTACAACGAGCCAGACCGGCCATGCGTCCATGACATCCGAGAGCTGGCCGATCAGCAGGGCGGCCCCCACGACGATCAGAATCACGCCGAACACGAGAGCCGGCTGCGCACGCCTGGCCTGCGCGGGCGAGGCCTGCGCGGGCGAGGGCTGCGGCTGCCAGGACGCTCCGGGGATGGCACCGGGAGCCGGCGGGGGCGGCAGCGCAGGGCCGGGAGGGGTGGGGTCGCTGGTCGGGCTGGTCAAGGGGAAGTCCTCCGTGCAGCCCCGACTGTATGCCACGGGGCGGTCGCGGAGACGGGCCGAACGTCCGCAAGCGCGGCCCTGGCTACGTGGCGTCCGGCGTCCCCTCGGCCTCCGGGTCGGCTGCGCCCTGGCCCGGAGCAAGGCAGCGGTTGATCGCGCCTGACAGGTCGCCGGGCCGGAAGGTCTTGCGCACGAAACAGTCAGCGCCGGCCGCAAGCACCTCGGGCTCGGTCTCGGGCAGCCAGCCGACGGCGAGGATGCGTGCCTGCGGGTGGCTGGCCCGCAGCCGGCTGATCAGGGCGATGCCGTCGCGCATGTCAGGCAGACGTGGATCGACGATGACCACGTCCGGGTGCGTGCGATCGGCGATGGTCAGCGCGTCAGCGGGCCACCCGGCGCTGCCCACCACGTCGTAGCGATCGCTGACGGCGAGGATGCCCACCATGCTCTCGCGCGTCCGCTCATCCGCGTCGATGACGAGAAGGCGGGGGGAGGGCGCTCCGGCCGGTCCGGTGGCGCCGGGGGCATGCGGCATGCGCCCATCGTGCTCCGCGTCGGAGGGCGTTCCCAGTGACCTGTGCCCAAGCCCGTACCGGGGCAAACGACGTAGGCAGGCTGTGCCCGTCAGGCGTCGGCGGACTCCGCCGCATCGGAGCGTGACGGCGCGTACTCGGGGAGCACCACGTCGATCAGCGTCCCCTGGCCCGGTCCGGTGCTGACCAGGAGCTCCCCGCCGAGCCGCTCGGCCCGCGCCCGCATCCCGGCCAGCCCGAGGTGGCCGTCCGGGACCGCCGCCGGATCGAAGCCGCGCCCGTCATCGGCGACGGTCATCCGCACGCCGTCGGGGACGCGCCCGATGCCGACCCGCACCTCCCGTGCCCCGGCGTGCTTCACCACGTTGTGGAGCGCCTCCTGGGCGATCCGGTAGAAGGCCACCTCGACGTCGATGGGTGGCCGGTCCTGCGCGAGGTCGGGGTCGGCCTCGAGGAGCACGGGCAGGCCGACGCGGCCGGACAGCGACGCGCTGTGCGTCCGCAGCGCGTGGATCAGGCCATGCTCCTCGATGTTGCCGGGCCGGAGCTCGAAGATGAGCGCCCGCATCTCGGCGAGCGTCTCGCGCTGGAGCTCACGGAGGGTGGCGAGGCGCTCGGGAACCCGCGACGGGTCCTTCTCGAGCAGGATCTCGATGCTGCGCGAGAGAAGCGTCATCGAGAACATCGCCTGCGTGACCGAGTCGTGCAGCTCGCGCGCCAGGTGGGCACGCTCCTCCGACGCGGCGATCTCCGCGGCCTGGCGGCGGAGGTCCGTCTCGAGACGTTCGCGGTCGCTGACGTCGCGGGCCGCTCCGTGGGCACCCGCGAACAGCCCGCCAACGACCATCCCGATCGCGGTGACCTCCACAGAGCGCTCGCGGCCGTCCGCCGTGAGCACCCGGAGCCGTGTGCGATGGGTCTCGGTCGGCCGGCGCCGGAGCATCCGGAACCGGGCGATCGTGCCGCGCAGCACCGACTGGGGCACGAGGTCCTCGAACCGGCTCCCGAGCAGCTCATCGGGCGTCCAACCGAGGATCCGCGTGACCGGATCCGAGACGAACGTGAAGCGACCCTCGGCGTCGGTCATCCACACGAGGTCCGGCGACGACTGCACGAGGTACCGGTAGCGCTCCTCGGAGTCGCGCAGGTCCCGTTCGAGGCGCTCCCGCTCGCGGATGTCGCGGGCGGCGCCGTGGATTCCCGCGAAGACGCCGTCGAGGCGCATGGGCGCCGCGGTCACCTCGAAGGGGATCGGCGCGCCGTCGGCTCCGAGGAGCTCCATCCGCGACGTGACCGCATCGAGCCCGGCAGCCATCTCGGCGAACCGGCGCCCGGCCGGGACGCCATCGGACGTGCGCACGATCTCCCGGAAGTGGAGACCCACCACGTCGGCGGGCTGGCGGCCGAGCGACCGCTCGGCCGACTCGGAGAAGTAGGTGATGTGCCCGGCCGCATCGGTGGCGTAGATGATGTCCGGCGAGTTCTCCACGAGGAACCGGTAGCGCTGCTCGGACGCCTCGAGGCCTGCCTGCGATGCCGCAAGGCGCTCGCCGAGCCGGGCGTTCGCAACCGCGATCGAGACCTGGCCCGCGAGCGCATCGATGAGGTGCATGGCATCGGGTCCGAACGCATCGACCGTGCGGTGGCCGGCCTGGAGGACGCCGAGGAGGCCGTCCTCACCCATGACGGGCGCAGCCACCACCGCGTGCAGCCCGCCGTCGCGGACAGCGCTGTCGCCCTCCGCGTAGTGCTCGAACCGCCCGTCCCCGAGATAGTCCGCGGTCGCGACGGCACGGCCCTCCCGCACGGCCAGGCCTGCGAGGCCCACCGGGGGCCTGTCGGAGGGCGTGTCCACCACGATGTCATCGCTGAACGGGGCATCGGCCGGGAACGTCCACCGGCGCGAGCCCGTCACCGGCTCGAGGAGGTCGAGTCTCGCCCGTTCTGCACCGAGCAGGCGGGCAGCCTCGTGGACGATGCGGTGCAGGACGTCGCCGGGGACCTCGCCGAGGCGTCCGAGTCGGCCGGCGATCTCACGCAGGGCCTGCTCCTCGTCCGCGCGGCGTGTCAGGGCCTCGCGCGACCGGCCAAGCTGCTCGATGAGGCGGGCGCGCCCCAGGGCGACGGCTGCCTGGCCGGCGATCGTCTCGAGGACGACCGCGTCGGCGGCGTCGAACGCGTCGGCGTCGGTCGACCAGACCGTGATCGCGCCGAACGGCTCGTGCTCGTCGAGGAGGGGCGATGCGATCACGCCCCGGATGCCCTTGGTGCGGGCGTAGGTGTCCGGCCCGAAGCCATGGACCAGGTTCGTGTCGGCCAGGTAGTCCGGGCTGATGTACGTGCGGCCGGTCACCACGGCCCGCCCCGACGCTCCGACCTCGAGCGTGTCCGAGGGGTCGCGCGGCCACTCGGTCTCGAGGATCTCCTCCTCGCCGGCCGAGTAGGCGCCCCGGAGGAGGTTCGCTTCGGAATCCACGAGGTCGATGCGGGCGCCGGCGCCGTTGAGCAGGCGGAGGGCCTCGTCGATCGTGTACTGGACGACGGCGTCGGTGTCTCGAGCGCCGGAGATCCGGGTGCCCAGCTCGCGCAGCGACCGCTCCACGAGCGCGGTTCTCGCCAGCGCCTCGCGGGAGCGATCCAGCTCCTCGATGAGGCGGGCGTTGGCCATCGCGAGCGCGGCGTGGTCGGCGAGCGCACGCACCAGGCCGACCTGGGGCGCCGTGAACGCGTCCTCCTCGGCCGAGAACACGCCGATCGCGCCGAAGACCTCGTCGCCGGCGATCATCGGCGCCGCGACGAGCGAGCGCATGCCGACATCGGTCGCGAACCTGTCCGACAGCTCGCTGTGGGCGAACGTCGAGTCGCGGAGGTAGTTGCCGGTGACGACGACGCGGCGCGTCGCAACGGCTCGCGCGAAGAGACCGACGCCCGGCGGCAGGACGAGCCGGCGCATGAAGTGGTCCGGGTCCAGGTCGACCAGGCCCGCGTGGTAGCGGAAGCGGAGGTGGCCCGACGCCGCGTCGTACAGGTACAGGAACGCCCCGTCGGCGCCGAGGAGCCGGCCGGCCTCCTCGCAGGCATTGCGCAGGAGCTGGTCGACCCCGGGGGCGAGCGGCGTGCGGTCCGGCGCGTGCTCTGGCCCGTGCAGGCCGGTGATGGGGTCGTTCACGGTGCTGGGGTGGTCCTCACGGTGCACGGAGTCTAGCCGTGCCAGGCGGGATACTGCACCCATGCCGACGACACCTGCCGGGGACCTGCGCCTGGGCTGCGGGTTCCGATGCCCTCTATCTCGCCTACCACGACAGCGAGTGGGGTGTCCCGCTCCGCGACGAGCGGCGCATGTTCGAGATGCTGACACTCGAAGGCGCCCAGGCGGGCCTGGCGTGGTCCACGATCCTGCGCAAGCGTGAGGGCTACCGGCGGGCGTTCGGCGGGTTCGACCCGGAGCTGGTGGCCCGCTTCGGGGATGCCGACCGGGAGCGACTGCTGGGCGATGCCGGGATCGTCCGCAACCGGGCGAAGATCGCGGCGACCATCGGCAACGCCCAGGCCGTCCTCGACCTGTGGGCAGGCGGGACCACGCTCGTGGACCACCTGTGGTCGTTCGTGGACGGCGTGCCCGTGGTCAACCGGTTCGCAACGCTGGCGGAGATCCCGGCCGAGACGTCCCTGTCGCGCGCGATGTCGAAGGATCTGCTCCGGCGGGGGTTCAGGTTCGCCGGTCCGACGATCTGCTACGCACTCATGCAGGCGACGGGCCTCGTGAACGACCACGAGACCGGGTGTCCGAGGTGGGCCGCCGTCCAGGATCCGCACGCCCGCCGGGGCGCCTGACCGGCGGCGGCTAGGGCCGCGCCACCTCCACCTCCACCTCCACCTCGCGCAGGAACGCGGCGATCCGGTCGAGGGCGTCGTCGCGGACCGGCAGCAGGCCGTGACCGAGACCGTCGTACGTGACGAGGCGGCCATCGGACAGTCCGGGCATGGCCGCCTGGAGCGGATCGCGCGTCGCGAAGGGATCCCGGGAGCCGGTCAGGAGGAGCGCCGGGCAGGCGACCAGCGGCCAGTGGGCCGTCCGCGCGGCCGTCGTCTCCGGGGCGCCGGGCCGGTGCAGGGGATAGCTGAGGCACACCAGGGCCGCATAGCTGCGCGCCGGTCCCGGCAGCCAGCCACCCTCGCCGTGGCCGGTGCCGGCGGCCGACAGCGAGGCGACCCTCCCGCCGAAGGAGTGCCCGCCCACCACGACATCGGGCGCGTCGGGCACCTGGTCCTCGAACGCTGCGAGCGCACGTTCCGCCTTCCCGCGCGGCAGGGTCAGCGCGTGGGCTTCGATACCCCGGGCAAGCAGGCCGTCGACCCAGGGTGCCATGCTGACGGCGCTGCCGGACGCCCCGTGGCCCAGGTAGATGCGCATCGTGCAACGGTAGCGGCCGGCGTGGCATGCTGGTACTCCAGTTCGGCCCCGATCCCCCAGACGCGTCATGGCCGGTGCGGGGCCGCACCTCCAGACTCAGGAGCATGTCGATCGCCAGTCGAACCCGGCGGACCCCCGCCGCGAACCGATCCACACGCTGGCTGGCTGCCGCGCTGCTGGCCCCAGCCGTCCTCGCCATCCTGGTGGTCCCGGCACTCGCCGCCGATCCCGGGACGCCCGAGCCGACGGCTTCGCCCAGCGCGTCTCCGAGTGCGTCGCCCACCGTCCCGCCGCCAACGTCGGCGCCGTGGCCGACCCCCTCCTTCCCGAGCGCGGTCACCACCCTCGACTCGACCGTGAAGCTGTACGGCAAGGGCTACGGGCACGGGGTCGGGATGAGCCAGTACGGTGCGAAGGGCCGCGCCCTGGCCGGCGAGACCGCCGAGCAGATCCTCGCCGCCTACTTCAAGGGCGCCGTCGTCGGTGCGATCAGCGACAGCCGCCAGGTGCGCGTGCGGCTTCTGGCCGGGTACCGGGCCACCTCGTCCGCGCCGCTCATCATCAAGGGCCGGGGCGGCGCGTGGGCGATCTCGACCTCGACGGCCGTGTTCCCGGCCGACGCGACCCTTCGTGCATGGCGTGTCACGACCACCGTCGACGGATCCACCACCACGGTGTGGAAGGCACGGGTGACCGCCACCGACGGATCGGTCCTCTACTGCCGGCACGGTGTCCGGCAAGCCCGTCGTCCGCCCGGTCGACGAGGGCGCGTACCTCCGCCTGGTCTCGAAGCAGTCGACGTACGACAGCTACCGGGGGACGCTGACGCTGGTCCTCAAGTCGAGCACGCTGACGGTGGTGAACACCCTCGGCCTCGACGCCTACCTGCGCGGCGTGGTGCCGGTCGAGATGCCGTCCACGTGGCCGGCGCAGGCGCTCCGGGCGCAGGCCATCGTCAGCCGCAGCTACGCCGCGCGGCGCCTCCATCCGGACTCGGGCACCTTCGACCTGTACGACGACACCCGCTCGCAGGTCTACCGGGGCATCAAGGCCGAGAAGGCCGCCACCAATGCCATCATCGCCGCCGACCCGGGCAAGGTCATCCGCGTCGACGGGAGCATCGTCAACGCCTTCTACTTCTCGACCGGCGGCGGCAGCACGGAGAGCAACGAGCACGTGTTCGTCGGCTCCAGCGGCGCCGTCGGCACGGCGGTCCCCTACCTCCGCGCGATCATCGACCGGTCCGGGTCCGGGATCCCGTACGACGCGGACGCGCCGTACTACGCGTGGGCCACGAGCACCCTCACCCGCGACCAGCTCAGCGCGATGTTCAAGCTCGACAGCCGCACGGACGTCGGCAGCCTGCAGAAGCTGGACCTGCGAAAGCGGGGCCCGGGCGGGCGCCTGCGGGCGGTCGTGCTGATCGGATCAGCTGGGACGAAGACCGTGTCGGCCGATGTCTTCCGGTCCGTGTACAACGCTCGTCGTCCGGCTGGAACGCTGCCGCTGCGGAGCAACCTGTTCGCGACCTGGCAGCTGCCCTGAGGCAGTCGGCGCTCGCAACGGTCAGAGCTCCCGGCGGCGGAAGGCAAGCGCGCCTGCGGCCAGCACCAGGACGATCCAGGCCACCGCCCAGAGGACGAACGGGAGGGGCGGCGGCGCGTCGGCGAAGAACGGGTTGGCGGACATCATCCCGCGGCCCGCGGTTGCGGCGGCCAGGATGACCATCGGCGGCTCGAGACCGTAGACCACGCCCCGCCACAGGCCGTCGGTGGGGATCAGGATGCGCGTGACCTCGCTGATCGCCGCGAGCGGCGCCGCCTCCAGCGCGAGCGCCACGCTGCCCAGCACGCCTGCGAACCAGCCGAGCCCGAACAGGACGACCGTGATCGCACCTGCAGCCATCGTCGGCAGGCGCGTGCCCAGCGCGAGGGCCAGGGTCAGCACCGTGACAGACTGGAAGGCGAGAAAGCCCACCGCGATGAGCGGGGTCGGCGGCTGGTGGCCGGAGACGAAGGAGACAGCGGCGATGGCGAGCAGGCCCGACAGGGCAGCGTAGCCGCCCACGACGATCGCGAGACCCAGCCAGCGTCCCACGAGCAGCTCGGCGCGCTGGAGCGGACGGGCGAGCATCGCGTGGACCGTGCCGGTCTCGACGTCGGAGGCGATCGCGGGCGCCCCGAGGAACGCCGCCGACATCGCGAGCACGAAGCTGAACATGAAGGCGATCATGATCAGGACCTGCGACACCGCGATCCGGATCTGGAGCTCCTCGACACCCTCGGCGCGGGCCATGTCGACGATGCCGTTCACGCCCCACCCGACGAGGGCGACGCTCGCGGCCGACAGCACGAGCAGGACCCACAGCACCCGCCGGCGGGCGATCTCGCGCAGGGTGAGGCCCGCGATCACAAGGATCAGGCGCAGGCTCACGCTGCATCCTCCGGATCCGGCAGCGCGCCGGGCGTCCGGACGACGTCCAGGAACAGCTCCTCGAGGGTCTGGCGGCTCGGATCGACGGCGTGAACCCGGCCGCCCGCGGCGACGATGGAGGCCACGAGGTCGGGAATCCGGGCGGGATCGATCGGGCGGACGACCGTCCAGCCCTCCTCCTGGTCGGTGGAACCGAAGCCCGCGAACGGGTCCGCATCCGCCGGCAGGTCCGTCACCCGGAGGCGCACCGCCTGCTCGCCGAGCAGGTCACCGAGCGTGCCCGCCGCCACGACACGGCCCCGGTTGACGATGGCGACCCGGTCGCAGAGCCGCTCCACCTCGCCGAGGAGGTGGGAGTTGAGCAGCACGGCCGAGCCGCGCTCGCGAGCGTGGCGGATGATCGCGCGCACGTCGTCGCGGCCAACCGGGTCGAGGGCGGACGTGGGCTCGTCGAGGATCACGAGCGCCGGATCACCCATGAGCGCGGCCGCGAGACCGAGGCGCTGCTGCATGCCCTTGCTGAAGCCACCCGTCCGGTCGTCCGCGCGCGCGGCCAGGCCGACGAGCGCGAGCACCCGGTCGATCTCTGCGCCACGGGCTGCGCCGTGGATGCCCGCCAGGGACGCATGGAGCGCCAGCACCTCCCTGGCCCGCAGCCAGGCCTGGTAGCGGAACAGCTCGGGCAGGTAGCCGATGCGGCGGCGGGCATCGCGGTCACCGAGCGGGCGCCCGAGGACGTGGCCGGAACCACCGGTGGCCCGGGTCAGGCCGAGGAGGAGCTTCACCGACGTCGTCTTGCCGGCCCCGTTCGGCCCGAGGAAGCCGAAGACCTCGCCAGGCTCGACGCGCAGGTCGAGGGACTCCAGCGCGACCGTGGAGCCGTAGACCTTGCGCAGGCCGGTCGTGTCGATGGCAGCAGGAGTCACGCGCACCATTCTGCGGTCGATGGCGGAATCAGGCTGCGGGTGGCGCAGGGTGGCTGGTGTCGGCGTGACACCAGAGCTGTCACAGGGCGCGACCAGGCTGCAGACATGACGCACCAGCCCGCTCCGGAGACCGGCCCCATGCTCTTCGCGGACTGCCCCTGCTGTGACAACCCGGCCATCGTTGACGAGGCTCTCGGCGCCCTCGCCTGCGAGCCCTGTGCGCTCACGTTCCTGATCGACGACGAGCCCCTGCTCCTGGATCTCGCGGCCGCGGCCTGAGTCTCACTGCCCCGGGGAGGCATCACTCAGCCCGGAGGCAGGGCCGGCAGGACCGGCAGGACCGGCTTGCCGGGCAGCTCCTCGCGCAGGAGCCAGCAGGCAGCCTCGTGGCCCTCGCCGACCATCAGCAGCGGCGGCTCCTCGACCCGGCACCGGTCGAACGCCATGGGGCACCGCGGGTGGAACCGGCAGCCA
The DNA here is from genome assembly GCA_963697365.1 of uncultured Chloroflexia bacterium. Lineage (GTDB taxonomy): Bacteria > Chloroflexota > Limnocylindria > Limnocylindrales > CSP1-4 > CAIXZV01. The sequence continues at coordinate 67,112 of CAVONT010000010.1, read as the reverse complement.
GCGGGGATGTGCGCGGCGTCAGGGGTCTCGCCAACCAGGATCGTCCGCTCCTGGTGCGTGCCCTCGCCGGGCGGATCGGGGGACGGCGAGACCGAGACCAGCGCCTGGGTGTACGGGTTGCGGGGCGAGCGGATCACCGCTTCCGCAGGACCGATCTCCATGATCCGCCCGAGGTACATCACCGCGATCCGGTCAGCGATCACCCAGGCGATGGAAAGGTCGTGCGTGATGAACAGGTAGGTGAGGCCGCGGTCGCGCCGCAGGTCCAGCATGAGGCGCAGAAGCTCGGTGCGGATCGACACGTCCAGCATCGACACGGGCTCGTCGGCCACGACGAGGTCAGGGTCCATCACCAGGGCGCCCGGCGATGACGGCACGCTGGCGCTGCCCGCCCGAGAGCTCGTGCGGGTAGCGTGCGGCGAAGTCGGCGGCCGGTCGCAGGCCGGAGGCATCGAGCGCGTCGAGGACCTTCCGCTCGCGCTCGTCGCGCGAGTACTTCTTGCCCGACACCACCAGCGGCTCCGCCACGAAGTCGCCGATGGTGTGCTTCGGGTTGAGGGTCTCGTACGGGTCCTGGAAGATGAGCTGGACCCGGCGCCGGTACGCGCGGAGCTTGCGCGTGCCCCACAGGCCCGTGACGTCGTTGCCGTCGAAGACGATCCTGCCGGCGGTCTGCCGGGTGAGCTTGACGACGACACGCCCGGTGGTCGTCTTGCCGGACCCGGACTCCCCGACCAGCGCGAGGATCTCACCCTTCCGGATGACGAGATCGATGCCGTCGACGGCCCGCACGTACGTCTCGCGCTTGCCGGTCAGGACCGCGCCGAGGCTGCGGCGCACGGGGAAGTGGACCTCGAGGCCATCGAGCCGGAGGAGCTCGTCGCGGTCGGGGACGCTCACGCCCTCCCCTCCTTCGCGGCGGCGGCGCGGGCGGACGGCGGCACCCACACCGGCGGCGTCGGCACGGGGACCGCCTCGCCACCGGGCGGGTAGAGGTGGCAGGCGACCCGCACGCCGTCCGGGTAGCGGACCTCGTCCGGCACCTCGGTCCGGCAGACGTCCATCACCTCGGTGCAGCGGGGCGCGAACCGGCAGCCTGGCGGGGGCAGGCGCAGGTCGGGTGGCGAGCCCGGGATGACGTCCAGCGTCCGCCGGTCGGCGTGGATGTTCGGGAACGCTGACAGGAGCTTGCGGGTGTACGGGTGGCGCGGGTGCGCGAAGACGCGCCGCACCGGCCCCTCCTCGGCGACGCGACCGGCGTACATGACCATGACCTTGTCGCAGGTCTCCGCGATCACGGACAGGTCGTGCGTGATGAGCATCAGCGAGAGCCCGAGATCGCGGCGCAGCTGCTCGAGGAGCTGGAGGATCTGCGCCTGGACCATGACGTCGAGCGCGGTGGTGGGCTCGTCGCCGATGACGATGGCCGGATCGCAGGCGAGGGCCATCGCGATCATGGCCCGCTGGCGCATGCCTCCGGACAGCTCGTGCGGGTAGGCCACAGCACGCTTCTTCGGGATGCCCACCAGCTCCAGCAGCTCGCCAGCGCGCTTCTGGGATGCCTCGCGGGATTGACCCAGGCGCACCTCGACGGGCTCGGCGATCTGGTCACCGATCCGCTTCACCGGGTTCAGGGCATTCATGGCGCCCTGGAACACCATCGCGATCTCGCGCCAGCGGTAGCGGGCCAGCTGGGTCTCGGTCTTGGGCACCAGGTCGATGCCGAACAGCTCCACCCTGCCGGCCTTGATCGCTCCGTTGGCCGGCAGCAGGCGCACGAGGGACAACGCGGTCGTCGTCTTGCCGCAGCCGGATTCGCCCGCGATGCCGAGCGCCTCGCCGTCGTCCAGGCGGAAGCTGACGCCGTCGACAGCCTTGACGCTGCCCACCGGCATCTTGAACCGCACGGCGAGGTTCTCAACGACGAGCAGCGGTGCACCCGGCACGGCCTGCTTGGGCAGCGGCCACTGGCGCCGGCCGCGGGCCGGACCGTCCGGGGTCCTGGGCTCCTGCGCGGTCACCGGCGGTCCCTGCCCTTCGGGTTCAGGATGTCATCGAGCGCATTGCCCACCAGGGTGAACGCGAGGACGACCAGGACCACGCATACCGCCGGCGGCACGATGTACCACCAGGCGCCCAGGCCCGGCGCGCCCGCTTCCTGCGCCGCGTTGAGGGTCTGGCCCCAGGACGGCGCAGCCGGGTCGCCGAGGCCGATGAACGCGAGGGTCGTCTCGGTGAACACCGCGGCGGCAAACGTCAGGACCGCCTGCGCCACGATCAGGCTCACGACGTTGGGCAGGATGTGGTGGCCCATGATGTGTCCGGTGCCCGCGCCGACAACCCGCGCCCGGTCCACGAACATCCGCTCCTTGACCGACAGCACCTGGGAGCGGATGACCCGGGCCGTGGCAGCCCAGCTGGTCACGCCGATCACGACGACGACCACGAGGAGCGTGGCCCGCACGCCGCCGAACTCCGCGTCCGCCCCGACCACGTCGAGGAGCACGGGCGCCAGGATGAGCGCCAGCACCACCGTCGGCAGGACGAGGAAGAAGTCCGCGATCCGCATCAGGATCGAGTCGAGTGCGCCGCCCACGTAGCCCGAGATGATCCCCATCGTCGCGCCCAGGAACACGGTGATCACCGTCGCCAGCAGGCCGATGAGCAGGGAGATCCGCGCCCCGTGGACGGTGAGGTTGAGCATGTCCCGACCCAGCTCGTCGGTGCCCAGGATGTGCGCAAGGCGATGGTGCCTCGAGCGGCCCGCCCGTGGCGGTCAACACGTTCTGCAGCTCGCCCACGAACAGGTTCGGAACGAGCGCGACGACCGCGAACACGGTCAGGATCGAGCAGGCCGACGGCGCCGTCCCCGCGGGCCAGGAACCGGCGCAGCCCGTCGAACCGCCGGCGCCTCGGCGCGGTGGCGCGGTCCACCGTCGTCCCGGCGCGCAGTCATGCGCGCACCCGCGGGTCGAGCAGGCCGTACACGAGGTCGGCCGCGAAGTTGGCCATGACGACCGACACCGCGACCATCAGGAAGATCCCCTGCAGCAGCGGGTAGTCACGCGAGTCGAGCGCGAGCACCGTGAGCGTGCCGATCCCCGGCCAGTTGAAGACGATCTCGGCGGTGATCGCGCCCGCCACCACGTACCCCACGTTGAGCGCGATCAGCGTGACCATCGGCAGGAGCGCGTTCGGGAAGGCGTGCTCCGCAGGACGCGCCCGTCGGTGAGGCCCTTGGCCCGGGCCGTCGTGATGTAGTCCTCCGTCCGGGTCTCGATGATCGACGAGCGCATGAGGATCGAGTAGGCGCCGATGAGGCCGAGCGACACGGCGGCCAGCGGCAGCACGAGGTGGCGGCAGCAGGTCGAGAAGCGCGGCGAACCCGTCCTGCGAGCCACCGGGCGTGGTCATGCCCGGAGGTCGGGAACCAGCCCAGGCCCGCGGCGAAGATGATGATCAGCGGCATGCCGATGACGAAGTACGGCATCGAGTAGAAGACGAGGGCGAGGCCCCCGCCGACGCGGTCGAGCTTGCCGCCGCGTTTCCAGCCCGAGCGCGCGCCGAGCGCACAGGCCCACCGTGATCGCGATGATCTCGGCCAGGCCGATGAGCAGGATCGTGGGCCCAGCAGCGCCCGCGATCACCTCGGTCACGGGCTGGCCGCGGTACTTGATCGAGTAGCCGAGGTCGCCCGATGCCGTGGCCCTGACGTACGCGACGAGCTGGTCCGGGACCAGCGGCTTGTCCAGCCCCCATCGGGCCCGGGCCGCCGCCACCTGCTCCGGCGTGAGGTTCGGGTTCTTGATCGCCCGGTCCGGCGACCCGGGCATGAGCCGGAACAGCACGAACATGAGCAGCACGATCGCGATGATCGTGAGCACCGCCTGCGCGAACTTGCGCAGGACGTAGCGGGCGGTCACGCGCGTGCCGAGCCGCCCCGGGAGCGCCTGGCGGCGCCCCCGGGGTCACGGCTGGTCGTGGAGCTGCCCGTAGGGCTCACTCGTCGTCGTCAGGCTCGCCCTTGCGACGTCGGGAATTGATCAGCCAGATGAACACGATGCCGATGATCACGGCCGCGACGATCACGATCACCAGCAGCGTCGTGCTCGGGCTGTCCGTGTCCGCGGCGGTCCCGCCGTCCGCGCTCGGGGCCGGCGTGGCCGGAGCCTCGGTGGCGGCAGGGTCCGCCGTTGCCGGCGCTTCGGTGGCAGCGGCAGGCGTCGGGCTGGGCTGGGCAGTGGCGTCCGTGAGGAGCGTGTACTGCAGGGTGCCGTACGTGAACAACGGCGTGCCGTCGGCCGGCATGTTCTGCCAGCCCGCGAACCGGTCGGTCCGGTAGGCGTCGAGGTTGGCGTCGTAGTACAGGACGTCGTACGGCGCCTCGTCGTAGATCAGGTTCTGCATCTCCGCCAGGGTCTTCGCCCGCTCGGCGCCGCGCCTGCTTGAGCTGGAGCTCGTACAGGGCGTCGTACTCGGGGTTGCAGTACTGGCTGTCGGACGTGTTGCCGATCTGCTCGCACTGGAAGATGTCCAGCAGCGCGGACGGGTCCGGGTTGCCCGCCCAGCCCCACAGCTCGATGTCGTAGTCGGCCTTGTACTCGTCGCCGGCCTCCGGCGGCAGCACCCGGTTGCCGACCACGGCAGAGTCGAGAACCTCGATGGTGACGCCGATCCCCAGCTCGCCGTACCACAGCTTGACGACTTCGGCGGCCGTCTTGTAGCTGGACTCGGTGTTCGGGGTCACCAGGCGCAGCGAGATCGGCTTGCCCTCCTTGTCGAGGCGCTTGCCGTCGGCATCGAGGACGTAGCCGGCCGCCTCGAGCTTCTGCTTGGCCATCTCGAGGTCGAAGGTGCGGGGGGTGGTCGGGGGTGACGTGCCACTCGGACAGGATCGGCGGGATGATGGTGTCGCCCGGGTCGCCGTATCCGCCGAGCACGCGCTCCACCAGCAGGTTCTTGTCGATGGCGTAGCCGAGCGCGTCACGGAACTTGGGATCCAGGAGCGCCTTCGTGGACGGGCCGCCGCCCTCGATCGTCTTGCCGGTCCCGGTGCCGTAGGTGTTGAACGCGAGCTGCGTCCAGCCGTTCGCCTTGCCCACGACCGTGGCGAACGCCGGGTCGGCCTGGAGCTGCTTGAGCTGGTCCGAGTTCACGCCGCGCGCGTAGTCGATCTCACCCGCCTTGAGCGCCTGGACCATCGTGTCTTCGGTCCCGAAGAACTGGATGACCACCTCGTCCGCGAAGCCCTGCGGGCCCCAGTACTTCGGATTGCGGGTGAACCGGGCGTACTGGCCGGTCTTCCACTCCTGGAGGATGTACGGGCCGGTGCCCACGAGGGGCGGATCGAACGTGTCCTCCGCGATCTTGATGTAGTCCTTCTCCCCATAGATATGTGCAGGGAGGATCGGGACGTAGACCTGGAAGATGCGGTCCGACTGGTCCGTGGTGTAAGCGATGAAGGTCTGGTCGTCGGGGCACTCGACCTTTGTGACGCCAGCGTCCTTCACGCCCGGGTCGAGGTAGCCCGCGCCGACGTAGGACTCGGCAGCGATGGCGTCCACCGCGAGACCCCACGAGTAGCAGACGTCCTTCGATGTGGCCGGCGTCCCGTCGGACCACTTCATGCCCTCGCGGATCTTGAACACGACCTTGTCCGGCTCGCGGGTCCAGCTCTCGGCGAACCCGGGCGCGGGCATGGCGTCCTTGTCGAAGTCCACCAGCAGGTTGTAGGTCAGCTGGAAGACCTCGTACCCGCTCACGAGATACGTGTTGAACGGGTTGGTGGCATCGAGGTCCTGCGTGGTGCCGACGCGGAGCACCACGGGATCGGCGGCAGCGGCGGGTGCCGCGGCCGGCAGCAGCAGGGAGAGCGCGAGCAGCGGTGCAGCCAGATGCCGTGCGCTGCGCAAGCGCGCCGTGGTCATGAGATCTCCTCCAAACTCCTGACCTCCCGACCCCGCGGCCCCGTCCGCGCGACCGGGCGCCCCGGGGCGATCCCGGGGCCGTGCGCGGAGCGTTGCACAGGCATCCGATCCTCGCAACTGCCGTTGCGTTCCGTCTCGCGCGCCTGGTCGCCTGCGCCCGTCAGGCGTGCTCCCGCCGGGACGACGCGTACAGGCCGATGGCCGCGATCGTCATCGCGTCGTGGATCGAGCCGTCGTGGATCTCCGCCAGGATCTGCGGGAGGGTCGCCCAGCGGATCGTGAGGTCCTCAGACGGCTCCGGGTCCGCCTCGCCAGCACGGAGGCCGGTGGCGACGTAGAGCGCGCCGCGCTCGTCGGTGACGGAGTTGGACAGCGACAGCCGGCACAGCTGCCGCCAGGTCTCCGCCTCGTAGCCGGTCTCCTCGCGCAGCTCGCGACGGGCGCCCTCGAGCATCGCGTCCGGGTCGGCGCCGCCCTCTGGGATCTCCCAGCTGTACTCGTCGAGCGGGTAGCGGTGCTGGCCGACGAGCAGGATCCGGCCGTCATCGTCCACGGCCACCACACCGACGGCGGCGTTCTCGAAGTGGAGGACGCCATAGATGCCGGGGCTGCCGTCCGGGCGGTCGACCTCGTCATGGTGGACCTCGATCCACGGGTTGCGGTAGACGGTCGTCCGGGTGCGCCGGCGCCACGGGCCGACCCTGAGCACGGGTGCGGGGACCGCGTCATCGTCGGGCATGTCACACACGGTACGCGATTGCGTCATGACGAGCGGCACTGGCAGTGGACATCAGACGGGCGCAGTTTCGCGCACGACTGTCGGGGAACGGTAGGGAGGGTGACCGATGTCTGAGGGGTCGGAGCGGCAATCTGGGCGCCGGTCGAGGCGCGGCTGGGTGATCGGCGGCCTGATCGCGGTGGGCCTGATCCTGGTGTTCCTGTACGGCGCCGCGTCCTTCGTCGTCTACGACGGGGTGGGCAAGGCGCCGCAGGCATGCTGGCCGAACGACCGGGAGCACACACCCGCGGCGTTCAAGGTGCCGGGCGACGTCGACGGGGCGATCGCGGGCGCCTACGCGATGCCAGCCTTCGAGGAGGTCCGCTTCGCCTCGCGCGATCCGCAGATCCCCGACGCTGAGCTGGCTGCGTGGTGGGTCCCGGCGGGCGCCACGCCCGAGGAGATCGCCGCCGCACCGGCGGTGGTCCTGGTCCACGGCGTCCAGTCCTGCCGTCGCGAGGCGTCGGTGCTGCTGGCGGCGGGCATGCTCCACAAGGCCGGGTACTCGGTGTTCCTGATGGACCTGCGCGACCACGGCGACTCCGGGGGTGATGACGCCCGGTTCGCTGGCGGCAGCGAGGAGTACATGGACGTTCTCGGCGGATGGGACTGGGTGCGTGCGCAGGGCGTTCCCGCGGAGCGCATCGGCGTGGCCGGCTTCTCGTTCGGCTCCATCAGCTCGATCGTGGCCGGCAGCCAGGAGCCGCAGGTCGCGGCGGTCTGGGCCAATTCGGCGACGACCACCATGGGCGAGGGCATCGGCAACTTCCTCGCCGACCAGCTGAAGGACGGATCCGGCCTCTCGAAGGTCCTCGTCCCCGGCGCGGTCCTATGGGCGAGGGTGGTCGCCGGCGACGACCTGCTCCGCTACGATCCGATCAAGGAGGTCGAGCGCTACGCGGGCCGCGACATCGCCTTCGTCCACGGTGGCTCGGATGCCGTCCTGCCGGCGCGGATGTCGCAGGATCTCCGGGCGGCCGCAGTGGCCTCCGGCGCCACCTCACCCGAAGCATGGATCGTGCCCGACGCGACGCACACCAGCGAGATCTACCTGGTCCCCGATGAGTACCGGGACCGCCTGGTGGAGTTCTTCGGCCAGGCGCTCCGCCAGCCCTGACCGAGCTCTCAGGCGAGGATCCGGGATTCTCATACGCCCGCCAGGTGGGAGCTATTCGGGGGTCAGCCGCCATACGCCCGCCAGGTGGGAGCTATCTGCCCGGAACCGGGTCGGACACCCCGTAGTGCCCACCAGGTGGGAGCAAGCGCAGGTCCAGGTGCCGGGACATCGGATAGCGCCCGCCACATGGGAGCAAGCGCAACTCGTGGTGGACCGCCACGCTCGGCTCGGCGGCGTGCGGCAAGTGGCCGTGACCAGGTTGCGCGGTAGCGCCCACCTGGTGGGATTCTGAGAACTCGACCCCGGCCCGCGCTGGCTGTCCCCGTCCTCGTGCGTGAGGGTCTGGGCGGGGCTCCGCAAGCGGCCTAGACTAGGCCGCCATGGACAGGCAGCAGCAGCCGGACCCGCGAGCGGCGAGCGGGGCGAGAGCACCCGAGCGCGCGGCGAGCGCACCCGAGCATGATGTCGAGGTCCGCTGGGACGTCCGCATCCCGGTCCGCGACGGCCTCGAGCTGTCGGCCAACCTGTGGCTGCCGGTGATGGCCGGGGGCGCACCGGCTGCGGCCGGCGAGGAGGAGGCAGACGTCCGCGTCCCCGTCATCCTCGAGATGATCCCGTACGGCAAGGACAGCTGGCGCCGCAACAGCGATACCGCGCGCGGCGAGTGGCTGGCCGCCCGCGGCTTCGCCCTGTGCCGGCTCGACGTCCGCGGCACCGGCTCCTCGCCCGGCGTCGCCGAGGACGAGTACACCGAGGCCGAGACCCTCGACGGCTACGACGCGGTCGAGTGGCTCGCGGCCCAGCCGTGGTGCAACGGCGACGTCGGCATGTGGGGCATCTCGTACGGCGGCTTCACCGCCATCCAGGTCGCCAAGCTGCGTCCACCGCACCTGCGCGCGATCCTGCCCATGTACGCCACCGACGACCGCTACCGCGACGACGTCCACATCCGGGGCGGCTGCGTCACGGCCAGCGAGAAGAGCCAGTACGCGGTCAGCCAGCTGGGCATGAACGCGATGCCGCCCTACCCGCGCTTCCGCGGGGATGCGTGGCGGGACGAGTGGCGCGCGCGCCTGGAGGCCACGCCGCCGTGGCTCATGGCCTGGATCCGCAACCAGACCGACGGGCCGTACTGGCGCCGCGGCTCCCTCGCCCCGGACTACGAAGCACTCACCTGTGCCGTCTTCCAGGTCGCCGGCTGGACCGATGCCTACGTGGACCCGGTGTTCCGGGTGCAGCAGCACTGCAGGAACGCTGCCGTGCGCACGCTCGTCGGCAGCTGGGTCCACTCCTTCCCCGATGACGCGTACCCGGGCCCCAACCTGGACTGGCTCCACGAGATGGTCCGGTTCTTCGACCGCTACCTCAAGGGGATCCCCAACGGCTGGGAGGACGAGCCCGCCCTGGTCTGGTTCGAGCGGGAGTACGCCAATCCGGAGCCGTTCCCCGTTGCATGGCCCGGCCGCTGGCGTGCCGCGTCCACCTTCCCGGTGCCCGGGACCGCACCGCTGGAGCTGCTCCTCGGCGCCGGGATCCTGACCGACGAGCCGGAGCCCGCCACCGGCATGGCGGCGCTCCCCCATCGGGCGACCGTGGGGACGTGCGGTCCGCTCTCCTGGGGCGCCGGCTGGCATCCGAACGGCCTCGCGCGCGACCTTCGGCCCGATGAGGCGCGCTCGCTCACCTGGACGTCGACGCCACTGGAGGCGCCGCTGGCCGTGATCGGCGTGCCCGAGGCGGTCCTGCACCTGACCACCACGATGCCGGTCGCCACCTGCGTCGTCCGCCTGTCGGAGGTGGCGCCCGATGGCACGTCGTCCCTCGTGGCACAGGGCGTGCTCAACCTCACGCACCGCCTGTCGGACACGGATCCTGCCCCGATGCCCACCCGTGGCCTGGCCACCGAGGAGGTCCGGATCCCGCTGCGCACGTCGGGCTACCGGTTCACCCCGGGCAATCGCGTCCGGCTCACCGTGATGACCAGCCTGTGGCCGGTCCTGTGGCCGTCACCGGAGCCGGGCGAGCTGCGGGTGCACCATGGGCCGCTCGCGCCGTCGCGCCTGCTGCTTCCGGTGCTCCCGGGCGGCGCGCCGACCCTCGAGCCACCGGCCTTCCGGACGGACGCGGTCACCATGCGCGAGGTCGGCTCGTCCCAGGAGGACCCGCCCGAGTGGCGCATCGAGCGGGACGTCATCCGCGACGCGACGACGGTCACGATCTTCGATGGCGGTGAGAGCACCCAGGAGGACGGCTCGGTGCTCTACAGCTCCGAGCGTCTCGTGCTCACCGCCTCGGACCGGGATCCGGCGACGGCGCGCCTCGACTCCGACGTCGTCTACCGGTACGCGGTGGACGGACACGCCATCGACATCCGCGCCGACGGCACCATCGCGAGCACCGCGGCCTCCTTCGACGTGCGCGTCCATCTCGACGTCACCCTCGACGGCGAACCCTTCTTCGAGCGCGAGTGGCGCGAGTTGATCGCGCGCAGCCTGGTCTGAGGCGACGCCCAGGATGACCGGGATGACCGGGACAGCCGGATAATCGGGAGGCCGGCGACGCCTACGTCGCCAGGGACGACAGCGCGATGGCGGCGAGGAGGCCGCTCGAGATGGCCACCGCCAGGTTCCCGGTGGTCGCCAGCAGCCACCACTGCGCGTAGCCGCGGTCCTGCAGCTGCCGGAAGCGGGCGACAGCCTCGATCGCCAGCACCAGGATGACGCCCGGCGCGGACCCGACGAGCACCGCCGCCACGATGAGCATCCGCTCGAGGGCCGCGACGGTGGCCACGATCCGGGCTTCGGTGCCGGTCGGCGCCGCGGGAGCCGGACCGCCGGTTGAAATCGGGTCCGGTTGCGAGGGGTCCTCGGCGCGCAGCATGCGGGGCGACGCGAGCGCAAGCAGGAAGTAGTAGCCACCGCGGGTGTTCACGAGGAACAGCGACGCGACCACCACGCTGACCAGCACCACGGCATGGAAGGTCGCGGGGTCGGATGCGCCGACGATGGCGTCGACGAAGTCGACCCACGCGGGCTGCAGCGTGGCCGAACGCAGCAGGACTGCCCACGCGACGACGGCGATCGTCAGGTGCAGGACCTGGTCGGCCAGGAACAGCATTCCGGGCCATGGACTCCAGGCATTGCCGACGCCCGTCGATTCGAGCTCACCCGACGCCACGAGCCGGCTGCGAGCGGCGGACTGGGCCTCGACATCGGCCCGGCGGGTCACCCGGACCTTCCAGCGGTCGACGAGCATGTGGGTCCCGGCGACGACCACGAGGTAGGCGAGGCCGGGCCACCCGAACGCGAGCACCGCCGGCACGAGGCACAGCGCGACATGGAACCCGTGCGCCCCGAGCGCCATCCCGCCGAGCCGGCCCGCCCTGCCCTTGTTGAGCGCGATCCAGTCGTTCTGGAGGACGAAGTCCGCCAGAAGGTGGGCGAAGACGAGCCAGGCGAGGACGAGCACGGTGTCCATGTGGGTCGGAGCCTACCCTCGCACGCGTCCCATCCCGCTGTCATTCCGCCGACACGTTCCCGCGCAGTCCACCCGCGCCGGAGCGTCAGCCGGCGGTCACCCCCGGGATCATGTCGGCCAGCGCCTCGCGCAGCAGCCGCACGTGCTCCGGCGTGGTGAAGTCGAGCAGCGGCTGCCCGGGGAGCTGGTGCTCGTGGAGCAACCCGCCTTCCCGGACGAAGACCATCGGATAGATGCTGCCGGTCCCGTCCGCCTCGACGGTCATCGCGACGAGGTCCTCGGCGTGGCCGTCGAGCGCGTGGACCAGCGGCACGATGCCCTCGGTCGCGGATCCCGTCCTCGGGCGTGATCGTGATCACGCGGGCGAGGAAGCCCTTCTGGTGCCACAGCTCGGGACGGTTCGGTCGCATCGTCCAGCAGCAGGCCCACGACGTCCTCTGCGGCGACCGTCGGGCGATCCTCGCTGAAGCCGAAGTGCGCCTCGGCAATGTGCCGGGCGAGGATCATCGAGTTGTACCGGTGCCCGTGCACCGCGCCCGAGTAGGCCGGGATGCCGTGCCGCCGCATGCCGGGGACGCCTGGCTGATCGTGCCCGCGAAGTAGATCCCCGGGACGGTCGCGCTCTCCCACATCGTCGTGACGGCGGGCAGCCGCGCCTGGCCGAACGTCGCGACGCCCAGCTCGGGCAGGTCGAGCAGCGGGCACGTGAAGCCGGTGGCGGCGATGACCTCGTCGGCCTCGACCACCAGCTCCTCCCCGTTGTCGGTCCGGCTCACGCGGACGGCGTACGCATCGCCGACGTGCTCGATCGAGACGATCGAGGCGGCCAGGATCCGCACGCCGAGGCCGAGGTACGCGTCCTCGAACGGCTGCACGTAGCGCGCTCGGACGCCCACCAGGGACTTGGTCTCGAGCGCCGTCTTGGCAGGGCTGGGCGAGCAGACCGTGATCGACGACGCCCAGGCCGACAGGCCCGATGCCAGCTCGAAGCCGGAGTTCTGCTTGCCGATGATGAACAGGCGCTTGCCCGCGTAGTACTCGGGCGTCTGCGTGTCGGCGTAGTGGCGGGCGTGGTCGATGCCGGGCTTGGCGGGGCTCCACGGCTCGGCCACGCCGACGGCGAGCACCAGCAGCCGGCGTCCGGTACTCGCCCGACGTGGTCTGCAGCACGAAGGTCGTCCCGTCGGGCCCGTCCTCCTTGCGGGTCGATTCCCAGCGGGTGCCGTACCGGACGGCGATGCCCGCGCGCTCGGCGAACGCCTCGAGATTCGCCTGCATCTCCGGGCGCGACGGGTAGTAGGTGGTCCCGTCCATGAACTCGGCCTGCAGCGAGCGCAGCTCGGGCTCGTCGGCGAGGAGGCTGTTCCAGTCGTAGCGCTGGTACTCGGGGCTCGTCCGGTCCACCGGCGCGTAGGGCTTCGTCCAGGAGAGCAGGCGCTGGAAGAACGGCCACTTGCGGAACATGCCGCCTGCGCCCTCGTCGGCGGACAGCACCGCGTGGGGCACGCCGTGCTTGCGCAGCCCGTAGGAGACCTGCAGGCCCCCGGGTCCGGAGCCGATGACGATGACCGGGTACTCGCCCGGCGGGAAGGGCCGGGTGTCCACGTCCACGGCTAGCTCCGCCAGCGGTTGGCGTTGCGAAGCCGCCGCGCCTGCGCCTGGAGCATCCGGAACGTGACCTGGGGATAGGCGAGCAGGAACGGCTGGACCATCGGCGCCGGTGCCACGAGACAGCGCAACGTGGTCTGGGCGACGACATCGGCGGAGGGCGGCTCGCCGAGCAGGATGCTGACCTCGCCGAAGAAGTCGCCACGATGCAGCACGGCGCGGCTGGTGCCGTCGATGACGACGTCCGCGGCGCCCTCGAGGATGATGTAGAACCCGGAGCCGGTCAGGCCCTGGCGCAGGATCCGATCACCCTGCGGGAACACCGTCTCCTCGAACATCCCCGCGACGCCCAGCAGCTGCGGCGTCTGGAGATCCCCGAAGAGCGTGAACCCGGCAAGGATGTCGGCCAGCTCCTCTCGCGTGGCCACGGTGTCGTCCTCCTGCTGTCCCTCGGCGCGGCCACGCAGTGCGGCTGCGCGCGCATGCTCGCACACAATCGGGCAGCACGGGTTGTCGAATTCCACGACGCCGCGGCCGGCGGCCTCGCGATTGACGCCGGCACGGGGCCGGAGCACGATGGCGCCCGACCATGGACCCAGGCCCGACCAGGACCCGGCCCACCAACGCGCACCCGACGACCCGCCACCACCACTGGAGGATCCATGACGCTACCTGCGTCCCGCAGCGAGGCCCTGATCGCGGGCTGCCCGCTGTTCGCGGGGCTCGAGCCGCCGGCGCTCGCAGCGCTTGCTGCCGCCGCCGTCGAGGTGGAGTTCGCCGCCGGCCGGGCGATCGCCCGCGAGGGCGAGATCGGCACCGGCCTGTTCGTGATCGAGCGAGGGCTCGGTCCGCGTGGTCCGGGATGGCGTCGACGTCGCCCGCCTGGGCCAGGGCGACTTCTTCGGCGAGCTGTCGGTGCTCGACGGCGGCCCGAGGATCGCCACGGTCGTGGCCGACACCGGGCCGACCCGCTGCCTCGCCATCGCCACGTGGGACCTGGAGCGAGTCCTCCACGACCAGCCCGGGGCGGCGCTCTCGGTCCTGCGGGTCGTCGCCGCCCGGCTTCGCGTCGCGACCGCCGACCACCGCAGCTAGCACCTCCGTGGCGGTCGCACCGCCACGCCGCGCGACTCCGCCCGGACACCCGGCCCCGGCGTACGATGGTGCGCACGCTGGCCCGTGACGCGGCGTGCTCCCCGCAGGCGCCACGGCCGCGCCCGCCCGCCAGGCTGCCGCTCGAAGGTCCACGTTGCCCGCCCACGCCCGCCACCGTCCGCTCAATCCGCCGTCGGACGGGTCGACGGCGCTCGCAGGACGGTGAGCGGGATGGGCAGGCTCGGCTCGCTCCGCTACCGGGCGTACGGACGCTTCCACCGCGACGCCCGCCTGCTCCTCGTCACGAGCCTCGTCGCCGGGGCGGCGATCAGCCTGTGGTGGATCGACTTCAACCTCTACCTCGTCGCGCTGGGCTTCGAGCCGGCCACGATCGGGGTCGTGGCCACGATCGCGTCCATCGCTGGGGCCATCGTCGCGTTCCCGGCCAGCGCGTGGTCGGATCGGGTCGGGCGGCGCGTGGTGTTCCTGACCGGCCTGGTCGCGAGCATCGTCGCCCTCCTCGCGCTGCTCGGCAGCGAGGCCCTCCTCGTCGTGATCGTCGCGGCCGCCCTCTGGTCCGCGGGCAACCAGGCGTTCCAGGTCGTGGTCTCGCCGTACATGACCGAGCACAGCGACCCGGGGCACCGCAACGAGCTGTTCGCGCTCCAGTTCGCGATCCAGAACGTGACCAACATCGTGGCGGCGATCCTCGGCGGTGTCGTGGCGACGGCCATCGCGGCCGCCATCGGCCTGCCCCCCGGCGGGCCGGGCACGTACCGGATCATCCTCGTCGCGATGACCGTGTCCTGCTCGCGGCGGGCATCGTGGTGGTCCTGCGCCTGTCCGACGACCGGCCATCGAAGGCGACCCCGAGACGCCTGCGCCGCCTCGGGGAGCCCGCCGCCTTCCCGACCGACCCCCGGCGGAGCCGGACGTTCCTGGGCATCACCGTCCGCGATCGCGCGCAGGTTCGCGAAGCTCGTCATCCCCGGCTTCCTGATCTCGCTCGGGGCCGGCCAGATCATCCCCTTCCTGAACATCTACATCCAGGGCAAGTTCGGGCTCGACCTGGCGGAGCTCAACGCCGTGTTCGCCCTCACCGCGCTGGGCACGACGGCCGCGATCCTCTACCAGCCGCGGCTCGCCAGGCGGTTCGGCCAGATCACCTCGGTCGTGATCGTGCAGGGTGCCAGCATCCCGTTCCTCGTGGTCCTCGGGCTTCTCGCCCGTCCTGTGGACCGTCATCGTCGCGATGATGGTCCGCAACTCGCTGATGAACGCCGGCAACCCCATCTTCAACGCGTTCTCGATGGAGCAGGTGGACCCGGCCGAGCGAGCGACGCTGTCGGCGACGATGAGCGTGGTCTGGCAGATCGGCTGGGTGTTCGGCGGGATCTGGTACGCGGCCCTCCAGGCGACGCTCGGCTTCGAGGCGGGCTACGCGGTCAACTTCCTCACGATCATCACCCTCTACTCGGTGGCCACGGCGCTCTACTGGATCTGGTTCCGGCCCGCGGACCGCCGAAACCTGGCGGCCGCTAGACTGCGCGCATGACACAGGAGCCCGTCCCCGCTCGCACCAGGACCGCGATCCCCAAGAACCCGGGTCGCCACGAGCTGGGCATGCGGGCCACGCTCCTGTTCCCCGACAAGGCGATCGTGGAGCGGTACTACGTGCCGCTCGTGTACACGGCGTGCCGGACCTGCTACTCGGAGCTGGAGCCGCAGGAGATCTTCCGGCGCGCAGTCGAGGGCGAGGTCAACCCGGCATCGATGCAGCGCCTGATCTCCAACGTGATCGAATCCGGGCATGGCTCGACCATCGAGCACATCGTGTTCACGTTCGGCATCACCGGCGTGTCACGCACGCTCTCGCACCAGCTGGTGCGCCACCGCGCAGGGGTCGCCTTCGACCAGCAGAGCCAGCGCTACGTCAACTACAAGGCGGCGGCGACGATGCTCCCGGGCACCATCGCCGACGCGGACCCGGAGCTCCGGGCGGCCTACGAGGCACAGGTCGACGGCGCGCTGGGGCTGTATGCGACGCTCGTCGAGGCCGGCATCCCGGGCGAGGACGCGCGCTTCGCGTTCCCGAACGCCACCCGCACGAACCTGGTCATGACCACGAACCTGCGGGCTCTGATCCACATGTCGGGGCTTCGGCTGTGCACGATGGCCCAGTGGGAGATCCGCCGGCTGTTCCAGCTGATCCGCCACGAGATCTTCACGGTGTCGCCGTTCCTGGGCTCGTTCCTTGCCCCCAAGTGCGTTCCTCTCGGATACTGCGACGAGTTCAACAACCGCGACGGGCACTGCCCGATCCGCCCGCACAAGGACGCGGTCCTCGAAGCCTGGGCGCAGAAGCGCGAGGCGGCCAGGACCGCCGGGCGGGACCTGCCCGTCACCTGATCGCGCAACCAATCACCTGACACCCAACCACACACGGGCCGGACCACCGGCCGAGGGAGGCTCACTCGATGATCCAGGCCAAGGACATGTCCAGGTACGTCGATCGCGCTCCTCATCGCCGCGGCGATCACGGGGCTCGCCTCGATCCCGGGGACACCCTGGTCAGGCTTCGTGCATCCGGGCCTGCTCTTCTTCGGCATCTTCGCCGGGATGCTCCTTCTCATGCACATGCTCGACAGCGCAGCCCAGAACGCGCTCGGCGGGCCGCCCCCCAAGAAGGCGGCACACAAGAAGCACTGACCCAGCACCCGCCCACGCGACGGCCCGGCCTCCGAGGGGAGCCGGGCCGTCTTGTGCTTCCCGGCCGCTGGGCGGCGGGGGTACGGTCCAGCGCGGCAGCGTGCTGAGGCTCCGCGGCGCTTGCCCGCGGCGCTTCTCCGCGTCCGCGGTCAGCCCTTCGGCTTGTCCTTCGGCTTCGACTTCGACTTGGCAGCGGGCGCCGGTCCGCCTCCCGACGGCGGCTGCTGGGCACTCGAGTTGCGGCCCGACAGCCAGATGAGCCCCATCAGCAGTCCTGCGGCGGCAAGCCCGATGAGCCCGAAGCGCACCGTCTCGACCAGCCCGATGGTCATCACGCCGATCACCGTGGTCACGATCGCGATCACGCCGACCGTGATGATCCGCACCAGTACCATGCTCAACCCTCCGACCACCGGGACCTGACGGCCGGCAGCAGCTACTCGAACGTCAGACCGGCAACCCGGCGATGAACCGTCGCAGGACCCGCGCCAGGCGCGGCCCCGCGGCTGCGCCGGCCTCGAGGACCTCCTCGTGGCTCAGCGGCTGGCCGCTGTACCCTGCGCCGGCGTTGGTGACGAGCGAGACCCCGGCGACCTCCAGGCCCGCCCAGCGCGCCGCGATGGCCTCGAGCACGGTGGACATGCCAACGGCATCGGCACCGAGCGTGCGCGCCATCCGGACCTCGGCGGGGGTCTCGTAGTTGGGCCCCAGGAAGCCCATGTACACGCCTTCCTCGAGCGCGACGCCCTCGGCCTCGCCGGCGGCGAGCAGGGCCGCGCGGTGGGCCGGCATCCAGGCGTCGGTGAGGTCGGTGAACCGCTCGCCGAACGCGTCGGCGTTCGGGCCCATCAGCGGCGAGAGCCCGGTGAAGTTGATGTGGTCGCTGATGACCATGAGGGTGCCCGGCCCATAGGCCGGGTTGGCGCCACCCGCCGCGTTGGTCAGGATCACCATGGTCGCACCCGAGCTGCCTGAACAGCAGGACCGGCTGGACCACCAGCCCGGGCGCGTTGCCCTCGTAGATGTGGAAACGGCCCTGGAGCGACCACCACTGGCACGCCGGCCAGCGTGCCCAGCAGCAGGCGGCCGACGTGACCGGGTGCCGTGGCAGCAGGCCAGCCGGGCAGGTCCTCGAACGGGATGGCCACCGGATCCTCGATGCCGTCGGCCAGGCTGCCCAGGCCGGAGCCCAGGACGATGCCGACGCGCGGCACGAGGTCCGTCCGTGCTCGCACCGCAGCGACGAGTGCTGCCAGACGGGCCGGCTGCTCGGACGGCGGGATCGGGCGCGATCGGTCGATGGGGACGTCGGTCATGCCCCGAGGATAGTCGGACGGGCGTCGGGCCGAGACCGCGGGGTGCGCAAGATGCACAGAATCGCGCGTCGGGCGCTTAAACTTCGACGCCCGCCAGGAGTACTGACACCGGGATGCCAGTCGCGTCCTGCCGGGCGCCCAGCCGGCTGATCCTTTCGGACCGGCCCGCGCTGGTGAACGAAGCGCTCGAAGCTGCCGGGAGGCGCCGGACCTGCGAGCAAGCTCGCCATCCGCCGACCTTGCGGTCGTTGCGCCGGCCAGGGCCTTGATGTGATCTCGGCCCGACTGTCCCGGTTCGGTCTTGAGGCGATCTCCTCCGACCCCGGACTCCGTCGGCCCCTTCGGGCAGGACGAACGATAGGGTGCGGCGGGCCGGTCTCCAACGGAGTTGTCCACGAATGTGCGACGTCGCGCCGCCGGCCCATCCACGAACTTGCCCGCCGTGTGGACAGCCTGTGGACAGGCGCCGGACAGGCGCCGGACAGGCGTGGGCGTCTACCCGCCGAGGGCGAACATCTCCACCTTGGGCAGGTGCTCGGTCGCGGCGCTGCGCAGCTCGGAGTACCTGTCCGCGCGCACGCGCCAGGTGTCCGTGACCAGGGCCGTGAGCTCCTCGTCCGTCGCATCCGCGCGCAGCGGCGCCTTGAGGTCCACCCCGCCGGTCGCGAACAGGCACGTGTAGAGGCTGCCCTCGGCCGACAGGCGGGCGCGGGTGCAGTCCCCGCAGAACGGCTGCGACACCGACGCGATGACGCCGACCTCCCCACCGCCATCGCGGTACGCGAACCGGTCTGCCACCTCGCCGCGGTACGACGCCACGACCGGCGCGAGGGGCATCTCCGCGTCGATCACGGCGAGGATCTCGGCCATCGGCACCACGTCGTCAAGCCGCCAGCCGTTCGAGTGCCCGACGTCCATGTACTCGATGAACCGCAGGATCACCCCTGTCTCGCGCGCCCAGCGGGCCAGCGGCAGGATCGCGTCCTCGTTGAGGCCGCGCCGGATCACCGTGTTGACCTTGATGGGCGCCAGGCCGGCGGACTGCGCCGCGGCGATCCCGTCGAGCACGCGCGCCACGGGGAAGTCCACGCCGTTCATCCGCCCCGCGACCTCGTCGTCGAGGGAGTCGAGGCTGACCGTGATCCGCTGCAGCCCGGCCGCGGCCAGGGGACCGGCCAGCGGGCGCAACGCCGAGCCATTCGTCGTCAGCGTGAGGTCCACCGGATCGCCGTCCGTCGTGCGCAGGGCGGCCAGGCCTTCGATCAGCACCGGCAGGTCGCGCCGCACGAGCGGCTCGCCGCCGGTGATCCGGAGCTTCCGGACCCCGAGGCCGGTGAAGATCCGGGCCAGCCGCGTGATCTCCTCGAAGGTCAGCACCGCCTCCCGCGGCAGGAACGCGAAGTCGCGTCCGAACAGCTCGGCCGGCATGCAGTACGGGCAACGGAAGTTGCAGCGGTCCGTGACCGAGATCCGCAGGTCCCGCAGGGCGCGTCCGAACCGGTCCGGCACGCCGGGCCGGCCGTCGAAGGCCGTGTCCGGCACCGTATTGGCAGCACTGGGCGGGAGGTTCATGGGCCCATGGTAGACCGGACGCCGCGGGGGCCATGCGGCACGGTCACCAGAGGCCGCGCGGATCGCGCAGGACGGGCTTGGCGGCCCGGGGGTGGTGCGCCGGTACCACAGTCACCGGGCACCAGTACCTCTAGCGACTGCACCCCACCCCATCCGTCCGCCTATGGTGCGTCTACGCCACGGACCACCCTGTTCCGTCGAAGGAAGAGTGCCCAGACCATGTCCTCCACAGAGAGCCGATCCGGCTTCCGCCTCCCCTGGAGTTCCGACCGCTCGCATGAGAGCCAGCCTGTCGACACGCTGGTGGAGCCCGCAGATGAGCACGAGCAGAACGCGTCCGGTGACGTCGTGTGGCCCGACAGCGACATCAATGCCCGGATCGGAGTGACCCCCACCCAGCCCCGCCCGATCGATGCGCTCCCGGCCGAGCCGTCGTCCGACGCAGCGGACCAGACATCCCCGGACAGCACGACCCAGGAGCCCGCCATGCTCGACACCACGCCCGTCACGCCGGCTCCCGTCGCACCGAGGAAGCCGTCGAAGCTCATGGTGGACCTCTCGGCTGCCATCCGGTCGACGGCGGAGGCCGCACGCGACGAGGCCCTGGCGAAGGTCGATGCCGACGTGACAGCCGTCGTGGCCGAGATCCGCGCCGGGTCCAAGGACGGCGAGGTCGCGCTCAAGCAGGCATCCGACGAGGACATCGTCCAGATCCGCGAGTGGTCCAAGGCCGAGATCGCGCGGATCAAGGAGGAGGCCGACGCGCGCATCGAGGCGCGCAAGGCCCTCCTGGGCGAGGAGATCGCGTCCCACGCAGCGGCGATCGAGCGCCGGGTGGGTGGCGTCGAGCTCGTCGCCGCAGCCTACCGTGACGACCTCGCGGCGTACTCGGACCGCATCGCGCACGAGGATGATCCGGCGCGCCTGGCCACGATGGCCGAGCGCATGCCCGAGCCGCCGGAGCTCGTGGAAGCCGAGCCGCTCGCCGAAGCTGAGGCGATGGTGCGAACCGGAGGTCGATGTGGCCGCCGATGCCTGGGCCGAGCCCGTGGCCGGCGCCGTCGTGGAGGCCGAGGCCGTGGCCGAGGCCGCCTGGGCCGAGCCGGCGCAGGAGCCCGCCGCTGATGACATCGGCAAGATGGCGGCCTCCGATCTCGCCGACGAGCCGGCAGCCGAGGCTGCACTGGCGGTCGAGGCCAGGTCGAGCTGGCCGTCGAGGCCGGCGCGAGGCCGAGCTGGCGGCGTCCGCCCTCGCCGACGAGCCGGCAGCCGACGCCGCGCTGGCCGTCGCGGTCGAGGCCGACATGGCGGTCGAGGCCGAACCAGTCCAGGGGGCGAGCCCGTGGGGCACCGCGACCCGTGGGCAGTTGGCGACGAGTACCGGCCGCATGACGTCGCTTCCGACACTGATGGGGACGTCCCGCACTGGACCGATGGCGATGCGCCCGACGGCTTCCCCGATCCCGCCGAGGGCGGCGACCCGGTGGATCGGGGCGCCATCATGGCCGCCCTCGAGGCTGCCGCGGAGGCCGTCGTGGCCGCCGAGGCCGCCGCCGAGTCGGCAGACCAGGCCGAGGCTGCCGCTGATGTCGCCGAGACCGCAGCAGAGCTGGTGGTCGGTCGCACCGGCAGCGGTGACGAGCTCGATCCCGAGGCCCAGGCTGCCTTCTCCGCCCGCGTGGACGCAGGCGGCTACGACACCGAGTCCTTCGCGGACCGCCTCGCCAGCCTGATGCCCGGCCACGAGCCGGCCGACGACGACGGCTCCGTCCGCACCACCCAGGTCATCGTCTCGGGCCTCGTCTCGGTCGCCAGCATCGCGAGCTTCAAGCGTCACCTCGGTCGTGTGAGTGGCGTCGAGGGCGTCGCCGTCGCGAGCGGGCCCGAAGGCGAGTTCGTGTTCAACGTCACCCATCGGCCCGACGTCTCCTTCCGCGATGCCCTGCCCACCATGCCGGGCTTCGCCGCCCGCGTGACCAGCAGCGGCGACGGCGTGGTCACCGTGACCGCGCGCGATCCCGAGACGGAAGGCTGATCGCCATGGCCCTGGCCGGATCCCAGCCGATCGTCGCCATCCTCCTCCCCTCGTGGGAGGCTGAGCCGGTCGCCCGCGAGCTCGCCGCCGGCGGCTTCGACCCGATGCCGCTCGACAACCTCGACCAGCTCGCCGCGCTCGTCGCAGCGCGTCGGGACGTGGCGGCAGCCATCATCGATGCCGAGAGCGATCCCGAGGGCGCGTCGGCTGCCTGGGATCTCCTGCACCGCGACGGACGGGTGATCCCATCGCTGCTGCTCATCGACCCGGCGTCGCTCGACCGCCTCGACATGACGGCTCCGGGCCACGAGACCGATGAGTACGTGACGCGGCCATACTCGGGCGAGTCGATCCGCTGGCGGGTCGAGGCCATGTGCATCCGCTCGGTCGCGATCGATGACGGCTCCGGGCCGGTGCTGCAGTCGGCCATCGAGCAGCGGCGACTGGGGCCGTCGAGGCGAGCTGGTCGCCATCTTCAACCCCAAGGGCGGGGTCGGCAAGACCATGGTCGCGACGAACCTCGCGGCCGTCCTCACCGCCGCCGGCAAGCAGGTCCTGCTGATCGACGCCGACACCGTGACCGGCCACGTGCCCATCTCGCTGGGGATGGACGGCGTCGCGACGGTTGTCGACGCGTGGCGCGACGAGCTCGACGGGGGACCCTCGCTGACCTTCGTGGAGATGGCCTCGGCACACCCGTCCGGACTGCGGATCCTGCAGCTGTCGGACAGTCCGATCCACACCGAGATCCTCGAGCCCCAGCGGATCGCGACCGCGATCGCCGGCGCGCGCCGGTGCCTTCGACTACGTCATCGCGGACCTGCACCCGTCGTACAGCCCGCTCAACCGGGCGATCATCGAGAAGGCGGAGCGCATCCTGGTCCCGGTCACGCCCGACATGCCGGCGATCCGCGCGATCACCAAGCTGCGCGACGTCGCCGAGGAGATGGGCATGCGCCATCGCCTCGCGATGGTCGTCAACCGCTTCAACAGCGGGGTGGCCGTGGCCGATATCGAGCGAGCCGTGGGAATGCCGTGCTACGCGCAGATCCGCTCGGCGGGGCCGGTGATCGTCAAGGCGACCAACGAGGGCCGCACGCTGGTGGAGAACGCGCCCAAGGACCCGATCACCGCGGACTTCACGGCCCTCGCCGATCGGATCATGGGCCGCGACGTCGTCGCAGCGAAGCCTGCCTTCCGGCTGTTCGGCCGCACGGTCAACGCGCGGGCCTGACGCCCGACGGCTCCTACGCCGAGGGGTCCTTGACGGGCAGCGGCACCGCCACGCTGCCCGTGCTCCGGTCGACCTGCTCGACACCGCGCAGGTAGAAGCGGTTGACCAGGATCACGTCCACGTCGGGCTCGCTGACCAGCGCCTCGCCGAGCGTCGCCCGCGCCTCCAGCACGGGCACGAACATGTCCGTGCCGCGCAGGAGCAGACCCTCGGGCTCCGAACCCGGGTGCATGTACACCGTGCCCACCACCCGGAAGGGCGGCACCTCGAGCGCCACGTCGTAGGACACCTTGTGCACCTTGAGCGCGGTCCTCTCGGTCTCCGAGAGCGGCGGCAGGCTGTCCTCGCCGGCGGTCACCAGGATCAGGTCGTAGGGATCGACGCTCTTGAGGCCCGACGCCGGCTCCAGCTCGGTGGCTTCGGGCGGGCCCCACGTGACCTAGTCGATCGCGATCGCCTCTCGCTTGTTGAGCGCGTCCGACAGGCGCCCGGCGATCTCCATGCGGCCACGCAGGCGCCAGTCCTCCGTGAGCGCGGTGAACGGGACCCCGCGCGACGACCCGACGTGGAGCTGGGTGGTGTCCACCCGTCCCGCTCCTGGCTGCGCGCCCCCGCCCCGCGTGATCCCCTGCGCCGAGGATCCTGCGGCAGCATCCTGCTGGCCCGCTTGGGCCTGCTCGGGCTGCTGCTTGCGCTTCAGGAAGCCGAACGGCACCCGCTCAATCCTCCGCTCTGCCGGTGTTCCCCTTGATGGTATCCACAACCGAGGCGTCTGCCAGGGTCGTCGTGTCGCCGAGGCTTCGACCCTCGGCGATGTCGCGGAGCAGCCGGCGCATGATCTTGCCCGATCGGGTCTTGGGCAGGTCCGGCACGAAGAGGAGGAACTTGGGCCGCGCGATCGGGCCGATCACGTAGGCCACGTGCTCCCGGAGCTGGGTGGCAAGCTCGTCGGACGGCGCCTGGCCGGACTTGAGGATCACGAAGGCGAAGATCGCCTGGCCGGTGATGGCGTCGCTCTTGCCCACGACCGCCGCCTCCGCGACGGACTGGTGGTCCACCAGGGCGGACTCCACCTCCGTGGTGGAGATCCGATGGCCGGCGATGTTCATCACGTCGTCGACCCGGCCCAGCAGCCAGAGGTAGCCCTCCTCGTCCTTCTTCGCGCCGTCACCCGCGAAGTACATGCCGGGGAACCGGCTCCAGTACGTCTGCCTGTAGCGCTCCGGGTCGCCGTAGATGCCGCGGAGCATGCCGGGCCACGGGCGCTTGAGGACGAGGAAGCCGCCCGAGCCGAGCGGGACGGAGTTGCCCTCGGCGTCGACGACGTCGGCCTCGACGCCCGGCAGCGGGAACGTGGCCGAGCCCGGCTTGGTGGTGGTCACGCCGGGGAGCGGGCTGATCATGATCTGGCCCGTCTCGGTCTGCCACCACGTGTCCACCACGGGGGTCCTGCCGCCACCGATGACGTCCTTGTACCAGCGCCAGGCCTCGGGGTTGATCGGCTCGCCGACCGAGCCGAGCACGCGCAGGCTCGACAGGTCGTGGGCTCGCCGGGATCTCCTCGCCCTGCTTCATGAACGCGCGGATCGCCGTGGGGGCGCAGTAGAGGATCGAGACCTTGAGCTCCTCGATGATCTGCCACCAGCGATGCCAGTCCGGCGCATCCGGGGCGCCCTCGTACAGCACGCCGGTGGTCGCGTTGGCCAGGGGGCCGTAGACGATGTAGCTGTGCCCGGTGACCCAGCCGATGTCGGCCGCGCACCAGTAGACGTCGTCGGGCTTGATGTCGAAGACGGCCCAGTGCGTGAACGACGCGCCCAGCAGGTAGCCCGCGCTCGTGTGCAGGATGCCCTTGGGCTTCGCGGTGGTCCCCGAGGTGTAGAGCAGGTAGAGCATCTGCTCGCTGTCCACCGGCACGGGCGGGCAGACGTCGGACTGGCGGTCCACGATGTCGTGCCACCAGTGGTCGCGGCCCTCGACCATGTGGACGCCGTCGCCGAAACGGTCCACCACGAGCATCGCGGTCACCGTCGGCGTGTTGACGACGGCCTCGTCCGCATGGTGCTTGAGGCCCACCTTCCTGCCGCGCCGCCAGCCGCCGTCGGCCGTGATGACCACCTTGGCCCCGCAGTCGTTGATGCGGTCGCCCAGGGCCTCGGCCGAGAACCCGCCGAAGACGACCGTGTGCGCAGCGCCGATGCGGGCGCAGGCGAGCATCGCGATCGGGAGCTCGGGGATCATCGGCATGTAGATGGCGACCCGGTCGCCGGTCCTCACGCCGAGCTCCAGCAGGGCGTTGGCTGCCTTGCTCGTCTCGCGCTGGAGGTCCGCGTACGTCAGCGTGCGGGTGTCGCCGGGCTCGCCGATCCAGTAGTACGCGACCTTGTCACCCAGGCCGCGCTCCACGTGGCGGTCGACGCAGTTGTACGTGACGTTGAGCTCGCCGCCCGTGAACCACTTCGCGAACGGGAGGTCCCATTCGAGCGCCTGGTCGAACGGCGTGTACCAGGACAGGCGGTCCCTGGCCAGGCGCTCCCAGAAGCCGACCGGGTCAGTCCTGGCCTCGTCGTACAGGTCCGCCGTGGCGTTCGCCTGGGCGGTGAAGGCCGGGTCCGGCGCGAACGTCCGGTTCTCGACGAGGAGGTTCTCGATCGCAGGCCCGCCCTGGGCCTCGGGGTCGACGGACACGGGATCCTCCGCAGCGCTCGTGGGTCGGGCGATGATACGCCTGCACGGGGCGGCGGGTCCGTGCGTGGGCGGGTCCGTGCGCGCGCGGCGCCCGCTGAACCAGCTGGGGGTCAGGAGGGGGTTCGGCGTGCGGGGCGGTGGCACCAAGGTCGACATTGGTGCCACGGCCGTGCAGGGAGATGGCGCTGGTGAACCTGACGTGGTTCAGGCCGGCACCTCGACGTGGCGTACCGGTCGCATCGAGCGGCCGGGATCACTCCGTGCCGGCGGACAGCTCCTCGTCGGTCGGTCCGCCGGGCGCGAACGGATCCGGTGAGGGATCCCTCGCCAGGACCACCCGCTGGGGTCGCGGGATCTCGATCCCATGCGTGGTGAACGCCGCCAGCAGGCGCTTGCGCAGTTCGCCGCCGGCCGCCCACTGCTCGGTCGCCCGGACCAGTGCGAGCACCTTGAGCGTGATGCCGTACTCGCCCAGCGCCTCCACGCGCTCGACGTGCGGCGCCTCCATGATGCGCCGGCGCCAGGCCGGGTCCGCGTACATCGCCTCGCCCACGTCGTTGACCACCAGGATCGCCTTCTCGATGTCCGTCCCGTAGGCGACCGTCACGTCCTGGTTGATGCGGGCCCAGACACGCGTCTTGTTCGAGGCCACCTTGACCTCGCCGTTGGGGACGTTGTGGACGACGCCGTCGAGGTCGCGCAGCGTCGTCCGCCGCAGCGAGAAGTCCTCCACGGTCCCGGACACGCCCGCGATCGTGACCACATCGCCCTTGCTGTACTGGTTCTCGACCAGGATCAGGGCACCCGTGAAGTAGTCCCGGACGATCGACTGGGTGCCGAAGCCCACCGCGATCCCCACGACGCCGAGGCCGGCGACCGCCGGACCGATGTTGAGGTTGAGCTCGCCCAGGATCATCAGCCCGGCGATCCCGATGATGAAGATGCGCAGCACGGTGGTCCCGAGGGCCTCGAGCGTGTCCATGCGCTTCTTGACCTCGACCGCCGAGAGCTCCTGCGCCGTGCCCTCGAGCGTCTCGCGGTCCAACAGCGTCTTGACGAGGCCGTGGACGCCAAGGCGCGCGAGCTTGATCAGGATCAGGGCGATGACGACGATCAGGAGGATCGGCAGGGCCGTATCCCAGAAGGAGGTCGTCAGCTGGTCGGCCAGGTCCTCGGGGATCGTCATGGCACCGTAGGGTACCGCGCCGCCGCGTGGCGCTTGGCCCAGTCGGGCCCCGCAGCTCATGCAGTCGGCGCCGTGTCAGCCCGTGCCCCGTCGGGCGCGTCGCTCAGGCAGTCGGCCGGCCCAGGGCCACGGCACGCCGGCCGCGCTCGGTGAGCCGCCACCAGCGAGGGGCGATGGCCAGCGCACGCCGGTCGTCCGGGACCAGGCCGCAGGCCACCGTGCACCCACCGCACGCGCTGACCGAGCAGGCGTCGTCGCCGCGGTCCAGGTAGCCGAGGCGCTCGCACTGCTCGAGGGCGATGCCGATGCGCTCGGGCGTGGTGCCCAGCCTCGCCGCGATGTCCGTGAGACTGCGCGGTGCCGGGGTGGCGAGCTCGCGCAGAAGGTCGGTGAGCATGGGACCTCCTCAGCCCGCAGCCGGGTATGGGCCGCTGACCGGCGTGCGCCGGGCGGCCGTCGACCGCTCGCGGATCCCGAGGGCCCAGAACGCGAGCCCGGCCCCACCCAGGAGCAGGACCGACACGCCGATCCACGGCGCCGATCCGCCAGACCCCAGCTGGTAGAACAGCGTGGCGATCGACCACGAGACAACCCCGATGTACGCCACCGAGATCAGGGTGTAGCGCAACCCCATCTCCCGGGTCATCGCCCCGAAGGAGGCGACGCAGGGCAGGTAGAGGAGCACGAAGAGCAGGTACGCGTACACCTGGACACCGCCGCCCGTGAACCCCTGCTGGAGCCCCGCGAACACGCTGGAGCTGGCGCCCACCTCCGCTGCGACGTCGTCGGACGACCCGGTCATCACGCTGAAGCCGAACGGATCCGTGATCGAACCCGGGAGGGCTTCGAGATTGGCCGGGATCGTCGCCACGGCGGCGGCCAGCGCGACACCGAGCTCGAAGGGCGGCGCCTCGGCCGGGACCGTGCCATCGGCCGCGGCGTCCTCCTGCGTGTAGAGCGAGTTGAGCGTGCCGACGACGGTCTCCTTGGCCAGGATGCCCGTGAAGATCGCGACGGTGGCCTCCCAGTTGTCCTCCTCGACGCCCATCGGCTCGAAGACCGGCGTGACCGCCCGTCCGATCTCCGAGAGCACCGAGCCCGAGGTGTCCTCGTTGCCGAACGTCCCGTCGGTGCCGAGGGAGTTGAGGACCGCGAGGACCGCCACGAGCGGCACGATGAACTTCGCCCGCCCGAGGAAGACCACGAGGCGCTGCCATGCATGGTGGACGGCCGCCCGGAGCTGCGGCCGGTGGTAGGGCGGCAGCTCCATGACGAAGTACGCCGGCTCGCCCCGGAACAGCGTGCTCTTGAGCAGCAGGCCGGTGAGGATCGCCACCCCGAGGCCGACGGCGTAGAGCGAGAACGTGACGGCGCCGGCCGCAGCGCCGAAGAACGCCGCCCCGAACAGGGCGTAGACGGGCAGCCGCGCGCCGCACGACATGAACGGGTTCATGAAGATCGACAGGTAGCGGTCCCGGCGTGAGTCGAGCGTCCGGGTCGACATGATCGCGGGCACGTTGCAGCCGAAGCCGAGCAGCATCGGGACGAAGGACTTGCCCGGCAGGCCGATCCAGCGCAGGAACCGGTCCATGACGAACGCCGCGCGGGCCATGTAACCGGAGTCCTCGAGCAGCGACAGCCCGAGGAACATCGCGAAGATGACCGGGATGAACGTGATCGTGATCTGGAGGCCGGCGCCGACCCCGTCGGCCAGGACGGTGATCACGGTCTCGGGCAGGCCGATCGCCTCCATCACGGCACGCGGGCCGTCGACGAACAGCGCTGCACCCACGAGGTCGAAGAAGTCGATGAAGGCGCCGCCGAAGCTCACCGCGAACCAGAACAGCAGGTACATCACGCCCAGGAAGATCGGCAGGCCCAGCGCGCGGTGGAGGACGATCCGGTCGATGCGATCGCCGAGCGCCTCGCGCCGCTCGGGGCGATGGACCGACGCGTCTGCCACCGCCTCCACGAAGGCGTAGCGACCCTCGGCAAGCAGGATGTCGGAGCACTCGCCGAGGCGGTCCTCGAGGGCGGCGACCGCACCGTCAGCCTCGTCGACGGTCAAGCCGCCGGCGGCCGTCGCGATGGACGTGGCCCACGGATCGCGCTCGATGACCTTCAGGGCCAGCCACCGGCCGTTCGTGCCGTACTCCCGCGCGATCGTCTCGAGCGGGCCGGACCAGGCAGCCGCCAGGCCCTCGACCTCCGGCTGCTGGCGGACCACCACGGGGGACGCCTGCCGGTGCGTCCAGGCGGCGGCCAGCGTGGTGACGACGTCGCGCAGCTCGTGCTTCCGGGTCGCATCCACCGCCACGACCGGGCAGCCAAGCCGCTCGGCCAGGACTCCGGTATCGATGACCATGCCCTGGGACCGGGCGCGGTCCGCCATGGTGAGGACCACGACGAGCGGGATCCCCATGTCCAGGAGCTGCGTCGTCAGGTACAGGTTCCGCTCGAGGTTCGTGGCATCGACCACGTCCACCACCAGGCCGGGCTCGCCGGAGAGGATGTAGTCCCGCGCGACACGCTCGTCCTCGGAGGCGGCGTGGATGGCATAGATGCCGGGCAGGTCCACGACCGTGACCAGCTCGTCGCCGAGGGCCAGGTGCCCCTCCTTGCGTTCCACGGTCACGCCGGGCCAGTTGCCGACCCGCTGGTCGTTGCCCGTGAGCCCGTTGAACAGGGTGGACTTGCCGCAGTTCGGATTGCCGACGATCGCGATGGTGGGACGCTGGGCGGTCATCAGGCGGGCTCCACGTTGAGCGCATCCGCCTCCGCTTTGCGGAGCGAGAGGGCGTACCCGCGAACCTCGACCTTCACGGGGTCGCCCAGTGGCGCTGCCCTGACCATCGTGAGCGCGACACCCTTGGTGAGGCCCATCGCGAGCAGCTTGGCCCGGTACGCGGGGTCCGCGATGTCATAGCCGGTCACCACGGCCCGCTGGCCGGGGGCAAGCTCGCGGATCTTCATGCGGCGGCCTTCCGGGCCCGCAGGGCCGGCGACCGTGGCATCCGCGCGTGCCGGACCAGGGCGGGACAGCCAGGCCAGGCGCGGGCGGCCGATCATCGTCCACCCTCGACTGCGGCGATATGGACGGCACCGGCGATCGTTCGGCCGATGACCAGCGAGCCACCCCCGAACGAGAGGGTCGTGGTGCTGTGGTGCGGGGCGACATCGACCACGTGGACGACGGACCCGGCAGCGAGGCCTCCGTGATGGAGCCAGCCAAGGATCTCGGGGTCATCCTCGTCGAAGGCGACGAGCCGGAGGTCCTCCCCCGGCTCGGCATCCGCGAGCGTGCGGCCGCCCCAGCGGACCGGGTCGCCGGGTCCGCGCGGGATCGGCTGGCCCTGGGGGCACGTCGCCGGAAGGCCCAGGAACGCGTCGAGCGCGTCGATCACCTCGGGCGTGGTCGCGTGCTCGAGCTGGCATGCCGACGCGACGGCCAGGGCCGGCTCGATATGCAGGTGGTCGACAAGGAAGCGCTCCCAGATGCGCTCGCGCCGGACGACATCCCAGGCTGCCTCGCGCCCCGCGTCGGTCAGGCCGTAGCCGCGGTAGGGCTCGTGCTGGACGAGGTCGTCCCGCATGAGGCGCCGGAGCATCTCGTTGGTGGCCACCGCGGAGACGCCCAGGCGGTCCGCCAGGAGCGACGCGGGCACGGGCTGCTCGGCGCCGCCCAGGAGGGCGAGCGACTTGAGATACATCTCGACGGCTTCGCTCTGGCCGGCGCCTCGCACGGGGTCCTGTCTCCTGGGGCCGCGACCGGTCGGGGCAGACAGGTTCAGCGGGCACCTTGAGGATCAGGTATCAGGCATACCTTCGACCATGTCCAAAGGTCACCTTGCAGGCACACCCGTCCCGCGGCCGACATGCCGGTCGGCATGGCCAACCAGCCCCTCCGTGGCGGCCCGCCGAAGAGTCGCGGCGTCGCTGAGTCGCGGCGTCGAAAGCGCGAGCCGTCAGGCCGGCGTGCCCCCCAGCCGGACGGACACCGCCGCAGCCGATTCCCGGGCGTGTTGCACGAGGTCCGGCATCCGCTGCGGGGTGACCCGGAACGCCGGGCCCCAGACGTCCAGGGCGGCGATCACGTTGCCGCGCGCATCGTGGACCGGCGCGGCGATCCCGTTCACGCCGGCGTCCCACTCGCCGAACGAGGTGGCGTAGCCCCGGCGCCGGACCTTGGCAAGCTCCTCGAGCAGCGGCTCGAGCTGGGTGATCGTGCGGTCCGTGAAGCGGTCGAGACCACGGCGGACGAGACGGAGGATCTCGCGCTCCGGGAGGGATGCGAGGAGCACCTTGCCGGCCGAGGCCGAGTGCAGAGGCACGCTGCGTCCGGTCCAGTCGCCCACGGCGACCAGGTTCGGTCCGTCGGCCTGGGCGACGGTCAGCATCGTGTCCCCGTCGAGGACGCCAAGGCCGGTCGTCTCCCGGGTCGTCCGGGCGAGGCGTTCGAGCTCAGGCATCGCGAGCGCACGCAGGTCCAGCGTGCGCTCCGCCCGCTCGGCAAGGCGGATGACCACCATGCCGAGCCGGTACTTGCCCGATTCCTCGTCCTGCTCGACGAGGCCCCGCTTCTCGAGCGTGGCGAGCAGGCGCGATGCCGTGGACTTGTGCAAGCCGAGCCGCCGCGCGAGCTCGGTCACACCGGCCTCCCCGTGGCTGTCCCCGAGCGCCAGGAGCAGGGCCGCCGCCCGGTCGACGGACCGGACGGCATTCCCGTCAAGCGTCATGCGATCCCATCCTCCAGCGGTGCTGAGTGGGCCGTGGAACTCAATGGGCCGCGACGTTCAGCTCGCCGCGCGCGCGAGCCTCCAGGGCCGCGTCCAGGGACTGGCCGAAGATGGTGATGACCTTGTCCACCGCGTCGCCCTTGGCGTGGGCCTCGCAGATGAACCAGGGCTCGCGGCTGTCGGGCTCCGGCATGGCGCCCCGGGCATGCATCCCGACCGCGATCGCGTCGTACAGCTCGTGGTCGGTGTTCGCCCAGTCGCGGTACTCGCTCGCGACGTGCTCCGTGAACATGATCCCGAACATCGAGGGGTGACCCGTGACGATGTAGGCCAGGCCCTTCGCGTCGAGCAGCTGGCGGAGGCCCGCCTGGATCCGCTCGCCGGTGGCATGGATGGTGGCCAGGGCATCGGTGTCGCGGATGATCTCGAGCACCTTGCGGGCCGCGCCGGCCGCGACGCGGTTGCCGGCGTAGGTGCCGCCGTGGCTGACCTTGGAGGGCAGCATGTCCATGATCTCGTCGCGTCCGGCGAAGGCCGCAGCCGGGTAGCCGTTGCCCATCGCCTTGGCGTACGTCGCGATGTCGGGCGTGATGCCGAAGTACTCGGCGGCGCCACCCCTCGCGAACCGGAAGCCCGTCTTGACCTCGTCGAAGATCAGCAGGATGCCGAACTCCTCGGTCAGGGCCCGCATCGCCTGGTGGAAGCCCGGCTGGGGCATGATCCCCTGGGCGTTGCCCAGCACCGGCTCGACGATGATGGCGGCGATCTCCTCGCCCTGGCGCTCGAACAGCGCGCGCAGGCGCTCGATGTTGTTGTAGCGCGCGGGGATGATCGTCTTGGCGATCTCGGCCGGGATGCCGCGGCCCCAGGCGAGGCCCACCGGGTTGTCCTCGTCGCCGAGGTCGGCCACGTTGGAGGGCAGGACGCTGATCAGGGCGTAGTCGTGCACGCCGTGGTACTGGCCCTCGAACTTCACGATCTTGGTGCGGCCCGTGTACGCCCGCGCCAGGCGCATCGCGTGCATCGTGGCCTCGGTGCCCGAGACCGTCATCCGGGCCTTGCCGACCCAGGGGTTGAGCTGCTTGAGCGTCTCCATCGCGACGACCTCGTCCTCGCTCGTGAGCGAGAAGCTGACGCCCCGGCGCATGCGCTCGTTGACGTAGTCGTCCACGCGGTCGTCCCCGTGCCCGAGGACCACCGGGCCGTAGCCCATGCGCAGGTCGACGTACTCGTTGCCGTCGAGGTCCCAGACGAGGCCGCCCTTGCCCCGGTCCACGTAGACCGTGTCCTCGCCCCAGGCCCGGAAGTTGGAGTCCGTCCCGCCGGGGAGCGTCTCGATCGCCCTCCGGTACATGGCCAGCTGCTTCTCGCGGCTGAGCTTCGGCGTGGGGCGGGCTGCAGGTTCGGCCGACATGATGCCTCCAGACTTCGATCCCGCCGCGCCCATCGCGAGCGCCGCCGCCCGGACCAGCGGCGTGCGGGGTGCCCGTTCCGTGCCTGGCTCACTGGCCGGGACACGCGTTGCGGGCTGTGCAACAGATGCCCCGGATCGTGCCACGCGGCCGTCGGGCGTGTCAAACGGATTTCGTCTCTACAGGCCACCTATTCGTTCGAATATCGAACCCTTGCTGGCGCAAGTGGTCCGTATCCGCGTACATTGCCCGCACCATGCACCTGCCTCGCCTGCGCTCCCTCGACACCGCCGATCGCGCCCCTGCCGGGGGCTCGTTCTGGTTCACCACCGCCGACCCCGGGCCCCGCCGGCCTCCCGCCGAAGGGCACCTGGCGGTGGACGTGGCCATCGTGGGCGCCGGGTTCACCGGCCTGTGGAGCGCGATCCGGCTGCTCGACGCCGACCCGTCGCTGCGCGTGGCGGTGCTCGAGGCGGAGCAGGTCGGGTGGGGAGCGTCAGGACGCAACGGCGGCTTTGTCGCCGCGAGCCTCACCCACGGCCTGCACAACGCGCTCCTCCACTTCCCCGACGAGGTGGACGTGCTCCAGGCGGAGGGCCTGCGCAACCTCGCCGAGCTGGTGGCCTTCGTTCGCGAGGAGGCCATCGACGCCGAGCTCGAGCAGACCGGCACCCTCGACGCCGCCGTCGAGCCGTGGCAGGTCGATGCGCTCCGCGAGCACGTGGAGATCTCCAACGCGCACGGCAACCCGATGGTGTTCCTCGAGCGGGACGAGATCCGCGCGGAGGTCCACTCACCCCGGTTCCTGGCCGGTGTACGACAGGGTCCCGAGTTCTGCGCCCTGGTGAACCCGGCGAAGCTCGCGTGGGGCCTGGCCGCCGCCGCGGAGCGACGGGGCGCGCTCATCCGCGAGGGCAGCCGCGTGACCGGGGTGCGCCGTCGCGCCGGCGGCGTGGACGTCCTGGTGGACGGAGGAGCCGTCGTCACGGCCGGCCATGTGCTCGTCGGCACGAGCGCGTACAGCGGCTGGCTCAAGCGCCTGGTGCCGGTCTTCGTGCCCGTGTACGACTACGTGCTGATGACGGAGCCCCTCTCGGACGCGCAGCGCGACGCCATCGGCTGGCGGGGCCGCGAGGGCCTCGGTGATGCCGGCAACCAGTTCCACTACTCGCGCTGGTCGGCCGACAACCGGATCCTGTGGGGCGGCTACGACGCCGTCTACCACCCGGGCAGCCGGGTGGCGGCCCACCACGACCGGCGTCCGGCAACCTTCGCGGCGCTGGAGGAGCACTTCCTCGACTACTTCCCGCAGCTGGCCGGCGTCGGGTTCACCCACCGCTGGGGCGGGGCGATCGACACCACCTCGCGGTTCACGGTGACGTTCGGCGATGCGCTGGGCGGGCGCGTGCACTACGCCCTCGGCTACACGGGGCTGGGCGTCGGCTCCTCGCGCTGGGCCGCGGGTGTGCTGCGGGACAAGGTCCTGGACCCTCGGGCGGAGCAGCTCGGGCTGCGCTTCGTGAACTCGCGCCCGATACCCATCCCGCCCGAGCCGCTCCGCACGCCGGTCGTGGAGGTCATGCGGCGGCAGGTGGTCGCGGCCGACGCGAACGAGGGTCGTCGGAGCATGTTCCTGCAGGCGATGGACGCGCTGGGGATCGGCTTCGACTCATAGGTCCCGGCCGTGGGACGCCCTGCTCAGCCCGCCGCGGGAACCCAGCCCGGCAGCTCCTTGGCGAGCGTCGCCAGCGGCAGGGAGCCGTGGCCGATGACCTCGTCGTGGAAGCGCCGCAGGTCGAATGCCGCGCCGTCGCGGGCCTCGAGCTCCTGGCGCAGCCGCCGGATCTCGCGCATGCCGAGCATGTAGCACAGCGCCTGGCCCGGCCAGCTGATGTAGCGGTCCGTCTCGATGTTCGCGTCGGTCGCGGACAGGCCGGTCGCGAGCAGCCAGTCGACCGACTGCTGGCGGGACCAGCCAAGGCCGTGCATCCCCGAGTCCACGATGAGCCGCGAGGCCCTCCAGGCCTGCGCATCCAGCATGCCAAGCCGTTCGCCGGGGTTCCGGTAGAGGCCCAGCTCGTCGGCGAGGCGCTCGGCATACAGGCCCCAGCCCTCGACGTACGCGCCGCCCACCCGGCGCGCCCCAAGGCGGCGGAACACGTTGAGCGACGGGTCCTCCATCTCCAGCGTGATCTGGAAGTGGTGCCCCGGCGTCGCCTCGTGGTAGGTCGTGGACGCGAGCTTCGTGAAGGTCCGGCTCGGCAGGTCGTACGTGTTGACGTAATAGGTGCCGGGGCGCGAGCCATCGGGGGTGGGCGGGAAGTAGTAGGCGAAGGGCGCGACCTGCTCCTTGAACTCCTCGACCGGCCGGACCACGCAGCCTGCGCGCGGCAGGCGGCCGAAGACGGAGCGGGCGGCCTCGTTCGCGCGGCCGATGTCCTCGGTCGCCCGGGCGACCAGCTCCTCCTTCGAACCGGCCTGGTTCAGCGGGTCCGCCTCGAGGGCGTGGCGGTAGCCGGCGACGTCATCTCCGAAGCCCGCGGCCTGCGCCAGCGCGCGGCGCTCGCCGTCGATGGCCGCGAGCTCCGCCAGCCCGATCGCGTGGACCTCCGCCGGCGCGATGTCGAGGCTGGTCCAGCTGCGGATCGCATAGCGGTACTGCGTCTCCCCGTCGGGGACGGACACGAGACCCGGGACCTCGCGGGTATGGGCCAGGTACTCGTCGCGCAGGACGGCGAGGTAGCGGGCGTCGGCCGGTTGCACGACGTCGCGGACGACCTCCGCGACACGCGCACGGGCGGCGTCATCGGCCACGGAGCAGGCCGTGGACACCGGATGCTCCTCCGCCGGAACCGCGGTCAGCGCCTCGAGTTGGGCGATCGTCAGCTCCGCGACGATCCGGGCCGCGGTCCGGCCGGACGCGATGCCCTCGCGCAGGAGCTGGGCGCTCGCGTCCATGAACGCGTCATACGCGTGGAGGCGGGCGAGCCAGCGCTCCAGCCCTTCAGGCGTCGCCGCCTGCTGGAAGATGGCGATCTGGGCGAGGATGGTCTGGGGCCCGTCGATCTGGTTGACCGCGGCGAGCTCGTGGGCGCCGATCGCCTCACCCTCCACGTAGAGGTCCGCGATCCGGCCGACGACGTCGTGGGTGATGCGGTCCTCCACGTCCCGCGCTTCGTCCGGGATCGCGGCCAGGTCCGCGACAGCGCGCTGGTAGGCGGCGATGGTGGCCGCGCGGCCGGCCGGCCCGGGATCGTCGAGCCTGTCGTCGAAGCGGGTGTCTCCGTACACCGTCGCCGTGAGCGGCGAGAGCTCGAGGAGCTCCTCCCACAGGCGTGCGGCGATCTCATCGGTGCGCGAGGGCTGGCGGGTCACGAGGAAACCCCCTTGGGCAGGCGCCGGTGGTCCGAGGCGCGAGATGTAGGCAAGACGGCCAGCGTACCCCCGGTCGGCACCACGGGGAGGGCGGCGGCGGCCGGCGGGGTGGCGGCCGGCGGGGCCGGCCGGCGGGCGGCGGCGGGCGGGCGGGCGGCCCGGGCGCGCGACCGTGCCTCAGCCGGTGAAGAGCGAGAGCTGATCGCCGGTCCGCTCGACGACGGGATCCAGGCCGAGCATCTGCTCGAGGTCCGCGAGCGCCACGTCCTCGCGGGAGGCCCAGTCGCGGACATGGTTCGCCTTGACCAGGTGCCAGCTGCCCGTCTCGAGCTCACGCCGGAGGAGCGGCGATCGTTCGAGCTTGTGGCGGACGAGATCCACCCGCTCGGGGAGGACAACGCACATGCGCACGATGCGCTCGTCCGGCGGCATCCGTCCGTGGCGCCGCAGGAC
The DNA here is from genome assembly GCA_963697365.1 of uncultured Chloroflexia bacterium. Classification (GTDB taxonomy): domain Bacteria; phylum Chloroflexota; class Limnocylindria; order Limnocylindrales; family CSP1-4; genus CAIXZV01. The sequence continues at coordinate 30,394 of CAVONT010000010.1, read as the reverse complement.
TGGCTCGGACAGCATCGCCGTCCACTCGACCTCCCAGAGGAACGCCATCCGCCCGCGGAGATACCACAGGACATCGACGTCCTCGAGATCGTCCGGGCGGACGCGACCCATGCCCGGGGGGCCATTGATCTCGCGGTCGGACAGCCGATCCGCGAGGGGCCAGCCGTCGACACGACGACGCTGCTGGCGGCCGGCGATCCAGCACTGGAAGCCCAGGCGGTGGCCGATGTCGACGAGGTTCGCAATGAGGCGGCTGTGCTCCTCGCTGCGCCGCGCGAGGTCGTCGGTTGTGGCCAGTCGCTCCGGTGTGCTGGCGATGCTCCGGTAGCTTTCGAGGCAGGCGCGGACCAATGCCTCGTCGGGCAGGTCGGGGCCGGTGAACAGGCCGGTCACACGGTCCAGGAACGCCGCCTCGGAGAGCGGGCCGGCGGTCGACAGGAGGCTGAACACCGCCCACTCGACACGATCGGCGAGTGGAACAGCGGCGAGGTCCGCGTCGGCGCGCTGGCCCAGCCACCAGCGGTCGTCCTCGAGGTGGACCAGGCGGCTGCCGTCGGCGCCTGCCAGGGCACCGCGGACCAGGGCCAGGATACGGTCGACGAGATCGCGTGCCGGGCCACGCGGCGCCGGCTGGCCGGCCGAGCGGGCGGCCACCTCGTCGGCGGCCCGACCTGTGCCGCCCGGAGCGCCATCGCCTTCTCCCTCGGCGGCTCCATCCGCCGTCTCGGGCGGGCGGACCAGCCTGCGGAGGTGCCCTGCCCTGTCGAGACCGACCAGGATCTCGCCCAGGAGCCCTGTGAAGCTGACCGGCTCGCCGCGCAGCTTCAGCACGTCGACCGTCGCGTCGACCACCGCCCGCTCGGCGTCGGCCGCCGAGAACGGGGCGGCCGGGCGATGCTCGGGCGTGCCGAAGAGTCGATCCGTCGGCGCGAGATCCGGGTCGCCCGCGCCTCCCGGCAGCGGCGGCAGCACCACGTTCGCGCGCGTCCGTGGTCCATGCGGGATGGCGCCGGAGCCCGGCGGCACGAGCTCCACGGCGCCGCCGGTGTCGCGACCCGCCTCGGGCAGGCGTGCGCCCGCCAGGCGGTACCCCGCCGTGACGCCACCGAGCGCACACGCGACGAGCGACTCCGGCCCCTCGCCCTCGAGCATGAACACGACCCGCGAGTCACGCGCCAAGACAGGCTCCACCGCCCGCAGCGATCGCGTGACCACGGCCGCCTGCCAGGACCAGCCGGCGCGGACCGCAGGGCCGAACAGCGGCTCCAGCGGCAGGCTGGCAGCGGCATCGCGCCCGAGGACCCAGGCCGTCCCGTGGTACGCCCAGGAGAGGCGTTCGGCCGTGGGGTGGACCGGCGGCGTGCCCAGCACGAGGCGGATGCGCGGACGGATGCCGGCCGCGCCCAGGTGGCGGGCCTCCACCGCGAGCCCGCCCAGCGCCGCGCCGGTGCCCTGCTTGAGGACGACCGTCGCCGCACCCTCGGCGAGGCTCCGCAGGTCGTCGCCCAGCCTGGCCGGCACCGGACCCCATGCGCCGCTCTCGAGGCGCTGGATGAACCCGCGCACCTGGCGCACGCCGTCCTCGAACGCGAGCCACGGGTTGCGCTCGCGCCACTGCGCGTTGCCGGGCAGCTTCACGTGGCCGCCGGCGATCTTGAGCGGGGCAACGCGCCCGGCCGAGGACGCGAGTCGCGTCGTCGGAAGCAGGGCGTGGAGCAGCGCCAGCCGGAGCGCGGCCGAGATCGATGCCGCGCGCAGGTCGCCCTCGATGCGCTCGAGGATCGCGACCAGCGACGCCATCTGGCGCGTCGTGTGGAGGTCGAGCAGCTCGTCAGGAAGCGACTCGCCGCCCTCGAGGACGGGGAAGCGGTCGCGCAGGAACGATCGGACCTCGGCCCCGTCCGGATCGGCGGCGCGGGCGATGTCCCCCTCGTCGACAGGCGCCTGGCGCTGCTCGCCCCCGCCCAGCTGGTCGCGGCACACGGGGCACCGGTAGTGCTTGCGGATCGGTCGCGGGCCCGCAGGGCGGCCGTCCTCGTCGGTGGACTCCACCACCCAGGTGATGTCGTCAAGGATGACGGCGCGACCGCACGTCGAGCAGTGGCTCGCGTAGCGGTCGGTGATCGAGGCCTTGAGGCTGGACTCGCGACGCGCCGAGGCGGCGATCGCCTGGACCGCGGCGTCGAGGTGGCGCAGGTCGGGCGGGCGGAGGACGACCTCGGCAAGAAGGCGGTCCAACGGCGTCGACTCGAGCGTGACCGCCGTGCGCTGGTGGTCGATGGCGGAGCGGGCGACCCAGCCCCCGCGACCGAACAGGTCGAGGACGATGTCGCCCGGCGCCGAGGCGGCCTCGAGGCGCGCGGCCACCAGGGCCGGGGCCGGCGGCGGAGCAAAGCGCTCATACGCCGGCAGGCTGAACCCGGGTTCGGCGCGAAGGAGCAGGGCGCGGCCAGCCATGGGACCCGATTGTGGCAGAGGCCCGACGAGTGCGCGAGCGGCGCACCCACACGAGCGCGAGCGGCCCGACGGCGCGGAGTTCCCGACGCCGCGAGCGGTACGTTCGCCGATCAACGCGGTTGCCCCGCAGGTGGCGCGACCCTGGCGCCGTCCGCGACCCCGGCGCCGTCCGCAACCCTGGCGCCGGCCGGCAACCCTGGCGGCGCCCGCAACCCAGGCACCCGCCGGCGACCCCGGAAATTCGATAGGTCGGAACAGGGAACTGGCCGGGAGGGAGTCGCGGGCGCCTCGAACCCGGATATGCGCCCAGTCCGAGCGCGTCGGAGCACCCGGACCGCCTCACTGGTGCACCAAGCCAATGCCAGCTCGGTCTCGGAGGATCGGCTGTCACCTCGTGCGGGCGCGCCACCGCGGCAGATGTGCCGGGCGCGCCGGGGATGTTCGATAGGTTCGAATTCCCGGCATGCCGCGGGTGGCAGGCTGTGTGGGCGGCAGCCGGGCAGCGGCGCCCGGGCGGTGGCGGGGAATACGGGGTGCCGGTCCGGAACGAGAGAGCCCGGCGCCTGGGCGCCGGGCTCCTGTTCGGTTCGAACGTCCTGGTGATGCGGTCTACGCGTCCTCGAGCTCGTCCGTCTCCTCGACGAACGCCTCGTCGGTGGTCTCCTGCGGCGGCAGGACCCGGTCGAGGTTCTCGATCTCCTCGTCCTCGATGTCGTCCTCGAGATCCTCCTCGAGGTCCTCGTCCTCGCGGACGAGCGTGCCCTTGGTGTACGGCCGCAGGTCGGTGGACTTGGCCGCCGTCGGGAAGCTGACCTTCCCGTAGTTGCGCGGGTCCTGGTAGACCTCGCGGATGATCAGCCGGACGTCCCGGTCGCCGAGGGAGGTGACGCCGGCGAGGTACTTGTTGCCATCGGCCATCAGCTTGAGCAGGCGGGCGGCCACGCGCGGCTCGACGACACCGATGCGCACACCGTTGCTGATCGCGATCAGGCGGTTGCCCTCGGGCGTCAGCTCCACGGAGTCACCGGGGTTGACCTGGGCGAGCTCGGCCGGGCGGGCGAGGTTCGTCAGGTGGGCGAACCCCGTCTTGCCGGTCTCCTCCACGAAGATGCTGACCGGCGCCTTGGATCCCGGCTTGGCGGCCACGGTCTTCTCGCCGGCCTCCACGATCAGGACCTTGAGGCGGTCGATGTTGCGCTCTGCGATCCGGTTGGTGGGATCGATGGCGAGCGCCTTCTGATAGTGCTCGCGGGCATCGCCCAGCTCGCCCATCTCCCAGAGCGCCTTGGCCAGGCGGTTCTCGGACTCGGAGTCCGGCGCGAGCTCCAGCAGGCGGCGGTTCGTCTCGGCCGCGTCGGCCCACTGGGCGGCGGTCGCCTGGGCGATCGCGAGCTCCGCGAGCTGCCGCTTCAGGCGGGTCTGGCCTGCGGGCGTCTGCGCGGCGGCGTCGATCTCGGGGAAGGTCACGTGGAGGTCGTCCTTTCGGTCCATCGGAGTCGCGTCTGGCCGGGGCGGGTCGTGCGGACACACCAAACCGGGACCGGGTCGCGAGCACATGTTTCTAACACCGGGCGGGCGGTCCGTCAAACGGTCCGTCAAACGGTCGTCAACGGCGCGACTTACGCTCCGATCTGCATGTTCCATGCGACGACCAGCACCGCGAGCGCCGCGAGCAGGATCACCTCCCACAGGAACCGCGGCTCGCGCCTCCGAGCGGGGGCGCTCGCGTGCAGCGCGTCCCAGAGATAGAACACCAGGGTCAGCGCCGCGGGCCCGATCAGCAGCGGCACGTTCATGGCGCGGATCGCACCTGCCGCCACCGCGATCACGATCGCGTACGTGAGGCCCGACCGCGCCGCGTCGCGGGGGTTGCCGTAGCGCAGCGACGCCAGCCGGTATCCCAGCAGCAGGGCGATCAGCGCGTCATCGAGGGCAAGCACGATCAGCCAGGCGTCGGTGAGCGGCGTCGGCGTGGTCGCCGAGCCGGGCTCCGGCAGACCGCCCGGGACAAGGGCCGCCATGCCCGAGAAGGCGACGAACGCGGCGACGACCGCCGTACCCATCACCTTCATGCGGTCGCTGTCGGACACTCCGGTGGCCTGGGTGAGCAGCCGCAGCTCGAGAGCGAGGATCCGATCGAGGGCGACGGCGAAGAGCGCGATCACGGGGACCAGCATCAGGCCCGCCGGCACGAGCTGGATCGCGGCGGCGGCCCCGCCGGTGAGCACGGCAGGGACGAGCAGGGACTCGAAGTGGCGACCCGGGTGCTCATCGGTGCGCAGCACCGCTGCGCCGGCCAGGAGCACGACGATCGGCATCAGGCCCGCGATGAGGAAGGCGTCGGCGCGCTCGACGAGACGTGCGACGAGCACGAGGATGCTTGCCATGAGCACGAGCTCGTGGCGTGCCAGGTCCAGGGCCGGATCGCGCTGGGTCATCGGCGGGATGGTACGTCCCCTCGCCGGCGCAAGGCGGAGCGCGATCGGCGTGCGCATGCCGCGGTGGCCACGCTCACACGCGCGCCGGCTTGCCGGCCACCCAGGCGAGCAGCTCGTCCAGCGGCAGCGTGTTCACCACGTGCCGGGCCTCAACCCAGGCACGCCGCGCCTGGTCGACCCCCCAGCGGACGTACTCGAGCTCCGCGGTCCGATGCGCGTCCGAGTCGATCGCGAGCAGGCAGCCCGCCTCGATCGCCCGCCGGGCACGCTCCGGCGCAAGGTCCAGACGCGGCGGCGACCCGTTGATCTCGAGCGCCGTCCCGGTTGCGGCAGCCGCGTCCATCACCGCGTCCCAGTCCAGGTCGAGATCGTCGCGCCGGTCGATGATCCGGCCCGCGGGGTGGGCGATCACGTCCACGTGCGGGCTGCGGATCGCGTTCAGCGTGCGCCGCGTGAGCTCCGCGCGCGACTGGCGCCGGCCGACGTGCACCGACGCGACCACGAGATCGAACCGGGCGAGCAGGTCGTCCTCGTAGTCCAGTGTGCCGTCCGCCCGGACCTCCAGCTCGCAGCCGTGCAGCAGGCGGAAGCCACCGGGGTGCGCCCCGTCGGGCAGGGTCCCGGCCGCTTCCTCGGCCGCGAACCGGGCGTTGAGCCCGGCGATGATCGCGCGCTGGAACTCCACCCGCTCCGGTTCCAGGCCCCTGGCGATCGCCAGGCTCCGGGAGTGGTCGGTGAGGACCTGGTAGGCGTAGCCGCGACGGCGTGCGGCCTCGGCCATGTCCTCGATCGTGTGGACGCCGTCACTCCACTCCGAGTGGCTGTGGAGGTCGCCGCGCAGGTCCTCGAGCGTGACCAGCGCGGGCAGCGAGCCCGTCCGAGCCGCCTCGACCTCGCCCCGGTCCTCGCGCAGCTCCGGCGGGACGGGCGCGAGATCCAGGAACCCGTAGACCGACCGCCTCGTCGTCGAAGGTGCGCAGCTCGGCCGTGTCGCCCTCGTCCGGCTGCCCGTCGGGGCCGAGGCGCAGGAAGCCCTTCTCCGAGAGGGACCACCCGCGCTCACGGGCGATGCCGCGAAGCCGGACGTTGTGCTCCTTCGATCCCGTGAAGTGCACGAGGTAGGAGCCGGCCTCGCCGGGCGGCATGACCATCAGGTCCACCTGGGGTCCGGCATGGAGGATGACGCTCGCCTTGGCGTGGCCGGCGCCAAGCACGCGGTCGACGGCGTCCAGGCCCGTGAACCGGGCGATGACGTCGTCCGGGCGATCCGTCTCGACGAGGAGGTCGAGATCGCCGATGGTCTCGCGGCGGCGGCGCAGGGAGCCGGCCTGCACGATGCGGCGCACGCCCGGCGTGTCGGCCAGCTGGGCGACGAGATCGTCCGAGATCGTCTGCGCCTGGTCGATGTACATGCGGTCCGGCCGGGACTCCAGCTGCGCGATCCCCTCGAGGATCCGCTGCTCCGTCCCGGCGGAGATCCCCTTCAACCGCCGGAGCTCGCCTGCCTCCGCCGCGATGCCGCAGATCCGCGAGCGTGGCGATGCCGGCCTCCTCCCAGACCACGCGCACGGTCTTGGGGCCGACACCGGGGATCGCGAGCATCTGCACGACAGACGGCGGGACCTCCTCGCGCAACCGGTCGTGGACGGCCATGTGCCCGGTGGTGGCGATCTCGACGATCTTGTCGCTGATCGCCTTGCCAACGCCCGGGATCGGGCGTCGGTCGCCTGCCGCGTAGGCCTCGGCGACGTCGAAGGGCGCGCGGGCGATCGCGTCGGCGGCCCGGTGGTAGGCGACGGTCTTGAACGGGATCTCGCCCTTGACCTCGAGCATGTCGCCGATCTCATGGAAGATCCGCGCCAGGTCGCCGTTGCTGAACGTGGGCGGGCCGTCGGCCGGATCCAGGCCACGGGGATCGTCGTTGAGCGGCATGGCCGCAATGGTACGGGCCTAGGCGGCCACCACCCGGTCCCGGCCGCCGCGCTTCGCCCGGTAGAGGGCACGGTCCGCGTCGTCGATGACCAGCTCGAGCGGCGATGTCCGGCTCGGCGGCGACTGCCACGCCGACCGACACCGAGACCCCCCGCACCCCCAGGTGTCGCAGGTCGAGTCCACCGACCGCGCGCCGCACCCGCTCCCCGACCTCGTGCGCAATCTCGGGCGACGGGTTCCGCAGCAGCACCGCGAACTCCTCGCCGCCGAACCGGGCCGCCACGTCGCCGTCGCGGACGGCGCCCGCGATGGCGTCAGCAACGGCACGCAGCACGTGGTCGCCCACCGCGTGCCCGTACGTGTCGTTCAGCGTCTTGAACCGGTCGATGTCGACCATCAGCACACCCACCCGGTCCTCGGCGCGCCGGCGCCGGGCAAGGAGCCCCACGTACTCGTCGAAGTAGCGTCGGTTGGGCAGGCCCGTGAGGGCGTCGGTGGTGGCTCGGGCTTCGGCATCGCGCAGGGTGTAGACCCGGGCAAGCGCTGCCGAGGTCTCGATCGCCGCAGCGTTGAGGTAGCCGGCGACGCTGGACGGCCACGACGCCCCCTTGCGGCGGGCCAGGACGATGGCGCCCTCGACCCGGCCATTGACCCGGAGCGGGGCGGCGCGGGTGTTCGACAGGCCGTACGTGTCCTGGAGGCGGGAGGCGATCCGGTCGGCGATCCGCTGGTCCGCATCCGCTGCGGACGGCGTGGCAGTCACCCGGCGCCGGCCCCGCGTCCCAGCGCCTGGTGCGCCGCGGGACGGCGCGATCGACAGCCCGGTGATCGCCTGCTCCTGCGCCGGATCCTCGAGCTCGCGCAGGCCCATCGTGGTCCGCGACGCGGCCGCCCCGGGGCGCGTGGGCGAGAGGACGGCCTCAAGCACCCGGCCCTCGGGCCTGCGGCGGACGACCGCGACGTAGTCGGCGCCGGTCCCCTCGCCCACCTCCTCGACGATGGCGTCCACGATCGCGTCGGGGGAGACCGAGCGCGAGAGACCGCGCAGCACCCGCGCGAAGGACTCGGCCTCGCCGCGCCGCGCGCCCTCGAGTGCCTCCGTGGACGCTCCGGTCGCGCACGACGGCGACGGCGATGCCGACCACGAGCGCGAGGATCGCGACGTCCAGCAGGGATGGGTCCAGGACGAGACGGAGGCCGGCGAGGAGGCCGAGCACCAGGAACGCGGGGAGGATGGGTCGGCGGCGGAGGCCCCACACCTGTGTGCGGAGGCCGGCCTGCAACTCGCGCGTGTCTTCGGTCTTCACCCTGGAAGCACACATTGGAGCATGCGGTGCCACGGGACAACACCGGCGACCGGTACTGTCGGCGGCCCGGTCGTGGTACTTCCGTACTATCCGGACGCGTGAGCGGACCGGACGCCGCTACCCCGCAGCCGCGGTCTGCAGCGTCCCTGGAGGGGGCAGGATCGGGGGGACTCCGCCGGGCGGTCGATTGACGCCCGCCTGGACGATGCTGCCACCGGCGGCCTTCGCGCCGTACAGGCCAAGGTCGGCGATCGCGATCAGCTCCGCTGCCGTGCGGGCGTCGTGCGGAAGGGTCGCGATGCCGATCGATGCGCTGATCGGGATCTCGCCGCGGCCCGGTGCGCAGAACGGCTGCTCGGACCAGGGTGTCAAGGATCCGCCCGGCCACGACGGCCGCCTCGGCGGCCTGCGGTCTCGGGCAGGATCACGGCGAACTCGTCGCCGCCGTAGCGGGCAGCCACATCGGAGGCGCGCAGCGACGAGCGGATGAGCTCGGCCACGTGGACGAGCACCCGGTCGCCGAAGACGTGGCCGAAGGTGTCGTTGACCAGCTTGAAGTCGTCGAGGTCCAGCATGATCACGCTCAGCTGGCGGCGCGTGCGGGTTGCGCGGACGACCTCCTCGGCCAGGCGCTCGTGCAGGAAGCGGTGGTTGTAGAAGCCGGTCAACTGGTCGTGATCCGCGAGGTTCCGGGCCGTCTCGTACAGGCGGGCATTCTCGAGCGCCATCGCCCCCTCGTGGGCCATGGTCCGGGCCAGCGCGATCCGCGCGACGTCATCGGTGGGCCGGTCGAGGAACGTCAGCTCCACGACCCCGACCGCCTCGCCGTTCGCCACCAGGGGCAGCATGATCAGGCCCCGGCTCCCCTCGGCGCGCAGCAGGGCGACCTCCGCCTGGTCGGCATCGGGATCCTCCGCATCGACCACCTCGATCGTCAGCCGGTCGAGGACGCGCCGCGTCAGCGGGAAGCCCGCGAGCGGGTAGTAGTCGGCGAGCATGTCGCGCATCTCCGCCGGGTAGCAGCCGAGCGTCCGGAGGCGATCATGGGCCGGATCCCAGTCGCTGACCTGGGCGCGCTCCGCGCCGACCACCCGTGCGAGATGCTCGGACAGCAGGCCGGCGACGGCGCCCGGGTCGAGCGATCGCGAGAGGGCGCTGCTCATCTCCAGCAGGCGGCGCAGCTCGAGCGCGAGGTGCTGGGCCTGCGCAAGGTGGGAGGCACTGGTGAAGGCGGTGGCGGCCTGGTCGGCGAGGATCGACAGCAGCCGCACGTCCTCGATGTCGAACTGGTGGAGCCCCAGCTTGGACAGCGTGATGACGCCGACGAGGACATCGTCGTACAGCATCGGCACGACCACCATCGACTCGTCGACGTCGTCCGTGCCCGGGATCGTCATCCCGCGCGGGTCGGCCAGGACGTCCCCCACGCACAGTGGGGTGCGGTGCTCGGCGACCCAGCCCGTGAAGCCCTCACCCATCCTGGTCCGCAGGATGTCCAGGTCGACCTTCTCGTAGGCGCCCACCCGGCCCTCGAACGCGATGGGCACGAGGTCGTCGGGGGGCTCGAGCAGGTAGACACGGGCGTTGTGGTAGTCGATGACGCGCCGGGTCTCCTCGACGACAGCCCGGCCCACGTCCTCGCGGGTCAGGCTGGCGCTCATCCGGTGCGCGGCGTGCTGCAGGACGCCCAGCTGGCCCGTGCGCCGGACTTCGGCGGCGCGCGCCCGGCCGACCAGCGCGGCCGTGCACAGGATCGTGCCACCGATCGTGAGGTCGAGGACGAGGACGACGTCCTCGAGCGCCTCAGGACCACCGTGGAGTGTCCAGCCCGCGACTCCCAGGAACAGGAGCAGCAGGCCGCCGCCGAAGACGAGCGCGTGGAGCCGTCCCGATGTGGGGCGCGAGCGCGTGCGGTCGTTGCGACGTGGGATCGCGAGGAGGCGTTGCACGGCTCGAATGCTGACGGTGCAGGGCGCCGACACGGCACCCACCGAAGGTACCGTTGGGCCCGACGGAGCGGTCAGTCTGCGGACTTCGCCTTGTACGTCACCTTGGCGCCAGTCGGCACGACCTGGATGAAGATGCGGCCCCGGACGAGCGGGATCTCCTCGCCATCCTCGTCATAGAAGCGCGTCAGGGTGTGACGGCCCGGCTTCTTCCAGGTCGCCTTGATCACGAGTCCATCGCGGAAGACCAGCGCCTTGCCCGAGCCGATGTGGTCGAGCAGCGGCCGGTTGTGGCCGGGCTCGGACTCCGGGTCGACGGAGACCTTCATCCACTGGACGATCACGTTCCGAGCCGTGACCCGCTTGCCGGTCGGCGGCGTCGATCTGCGGCTTCCCGGATACCGAGCGGAGGTACTCGTTGCTGTCCGCGTCGTAGGTGTACGACGTCGCTCCCCGGTTGTACGGGATGCGGATCGAGCCGGTCGCGGGGCGCTTGGCGGCCGGCAGGTCGTCGGCGAACGGGCGCACCCCGAGGCCCTCGACCATCGTCGTCTGACCGTACTCCTTGCCGGCCCGCTTGCGAACGGCCGTGGAGGTGGTCACGGCGTTGTGGGGGGCCTTGCGCGATCTTGTCGCGGCGGAACGCGGGGGCGCTCCCGAACAGGGCGTCGATGTCGTAGATGTACTTGTCATCGATCAGCGGCAGGTACAGCGAGCGTCTTCGCGTCCCCGCCGTAGTGCGCGAAGGCAGAGCGGTACTCGCTTGCCCAGTTCACGAAGTAGGGGCGCCCGCTCCGGACCGGCTCCACGCGCTTCGCATCCTGCTCCTGGAACACCATCATGTAGCGCGTCTCGCCACCGTCGGCCGGTGCCTGGTAGACGATGGACGCGGAGTTGAAGCCGTACTGCGGCCGCGCCTGGACGTTGTCGTCGACCATGACGGCGACCGGGAGCCGCATCGCGCACGTCCGGGTTCGCGAGCACCCCGTCGAGCGGCGCGTAGTCCGCATCGGGGGCGAGGGTCGCGCCCGGGATCCGGGGGCTCGGGCGCGAGCGACGGGGCCGCGCTGGCGGATGCCGACGGGCTGGGGGCAGCGGACGGGGCCGGAGGGGTCTCACCCGTGTTGGAAGGCAAGGGGCTGGGGGTCGCCACCGCGACCACGGATGCTTCTGGGTCCGGCGATGGGGCAGGCTCGCAGGCGATCACCACGAGCAGAAGGGCGAGCGTTGCGCTCGCGAGAGCCGCGAGGGTGCGATGCATAGCTACATCGTACCTCCGCCTCGCAGCGACCTCCAGCCGCAGCGGCATGCGCCACGTGAGCCGTAGACTGGCGGCACGCTCAGGAGGGGAACCGCGTCACCGGGGGCCTCGCTCGAAGAGCCCGGACCATACTCACCGCCGCGAGGAACAACTGATGACCACCGACCTGCCGGACGTGCAGCCGCCCAGCGACATCCTCCGGGATGCGTCCATCCTCGTGACGGGCGGCACCGGCTCGTTCGGCAAGCGGTTCGTGAAGACGGTGCTTGCCGAATATGCACCCCGCCGCGTCGTGATTTTGAGCTCGTGACGAGCTCAAGCAGTTCGAGATTGCAGCCGACCTTGGCTCTGAGCCGCGTGTCCGGTTCTTCCTCGGCGACGTGCGGGACCCCGACCGACTCTGGAGGGCCTTCGACGGGATCGACTACGTCGTCCACGCCGCAGCGCTGAAGCAGGTCCCGGCCGCCGAGTACAACCCGCTCGAGGCCGTCAAGACCAACGTCATCGGCGCCGAGAACGTCATCACGGCTGCGATCGACCGCGGCGTCCGCCGCGTTGTCGCCCTCAGTACCGACAAGGCGTCCAGCCCCATCAACCTCTACGGGGCGACGAAGCTTGCAGCGACAAGCTGTTCGCCGCGGCCAACGCTTACGCTGGCGGCCACGGTACCCGCTTCGCCGTCGTCCGCTACGGCAACGTCGTCGGGAGCCGCGGCAGCGTGGTGCCGCTCTTCCAGCGCCTCGCCCGACAGGCGTCATCCCGATCACCGACACGCGGATGACCCGCTTCTGGATCACGCTCGACCAGGGCGTGCGGTTCGTGATCCGCGCCCTGACCGAGATGCATGGCGGGGAGTTGTTCGTGCCGAAGATCCCGAGCATGCGGGTGACGGACCTGGCGGCCGATCGCGCCCGACGCACGCCTCGAGGTCGTCGGCATCCGGCCGGGCGAGAAGCTGCACGAGGAGATGATCAGCGTGGAGGACGCCCGCCGGACAGTCGACGCCGGTCCGTTCTACGTGATGAAGCCCGAGTTCGACTGGTGGCACGCCGCCAACTGGCCGCACGCGACGCCGCTTCCGGAAGGCTTCCGCTACACGAGTGATGCCAATACGCAGTGGCTGAGCGTCGACGAATTGCGCGAGATGGCGGTCGGACTCTGATTCCCGGATGGGTTCCACCATTGCCGTCATCCAAGCGCGCGCCGGGTCATCCCGGCTACCCCGCAAGATCCTCGCGCTGATCGCTGGCGAGCCCTTGCTCACCTGGACCATCAAGGCTACGCAGGCGGTCGAAGGCATCGATCGTGTCATCGTGGCCACCACCACCGAGACCGAGGATGACGAGACCGCCGCGCTCGCCGGCCAACTAGCGGAGGTCTACCGCGGTTCGACATTCGACGTTCTCGACCGGGTGTGGCGGGCTGTCGAGGGCCACGGCGAGCAGTCGTTGTCCGGCAGACGGCCGACAATCCCTTTCCGGACCCCGTCGTGGTCGCCGCAGGTACGTACCCTGCGCGAGGGCCGTTTCGACTTCGTCGGCAATGGCGGCTGGCCGCTGGGCATCGCGGCCGAGGTTGCCCATGCTGAGGCGCTCGAGGCGGCAGCTGCTGAAGCGCGCGACAGCGCCGAGCGCGAGCACGTGATGCCGTTCATCTATGCACGCCCGGAACGATTTCGGATTGGCGTCCTGCCGCCGCCCAGCCTCCCTGTGCACAGTCGGTACACGGTTGACACCGCCGCCCACCTGGAACTCACCCGCGCACTTGCGATCCGGGTTCCTCACGGCTCTCCGATCCTGCTCCACGAACTGGAGACGATCATTCGTCGCGAGCCTGGGCTCGCCGACCTCAATCAAAGTGTCCGCCAGAAGGAATGGCGCGAGGTCGATGATCGTGCTAGGCACCCACGGTCCGAGCGGCAGCCGATAGCTGGATCATGCCTGGGCCGAACCCCTTGCTACATGATCCCGGGGTGACGTCGACCGGCAGTCCTGAGGACCGCGCCGGTGAAGACCGTGGAATTGACGCTCCAGTCCGCTCGCTCCTCAACGACCCGACGCGCCTTCATGCCCATCTCCGCTAGCTCATGGGGCGGTCGGGCTGCTGCGGTCCCGAGCGCCGCGGCGAGGGCATCGGCGTCGTCCATTGGGACGAGCCAACCGGTAGCGTCAGGCCGTACCCATTCCGGGTTGCCGCCAACGGCCGTGACCACCGCGGGGAGACCCGAGGCCATACCCTCGAGCAGTGAGATCGAGCTCCCGTCAACGCGACTCGCACTCACGTAGCAATCGGCTGCCGCGTAGTACTCGGGGAGGTCCCTCGCGTCAATACTGCCAGCGAAATGGATCATTGGCTGCAGGCCCACCGCCTGGACCCATGACTCGAGCGCGTCCCGCTGACTCCCGGTGCCAAGGACCAGCAGCCTCAGGCGGGGATCGAGGGCGACCGCCTTCTGGAACCCCTCCAGCAGCACCGGCATCGCGTAGAGGGGTTCGTGCAACCGCGCCGACACGATCACGAAGGCATCGGTCCAGCCAAGGGCGTGCCGCAGTGCACGTGCCCCGCCGGACCGGAACCGCCCCAGATCCACGCCCCAAGGAAACAGGGCGATGCTCTCGGGCAATGCGCCAAACGCAACGGCTGCGTCGACCACCGCCCGCGCGTCGCACATGATCATGTCGCATCCTGCGATGACCTCACGCGCGATGGTGGTCATCCCGGGCTGGCGGGCATCCCACAGCAGATCGAACGCCCAACTCACGCCCAGCAGCGGCCTCGCAGCAGCCCGGACGGCAGCCAGACCCACATCGAGAAGCGGGCCTGCCACTGTCACGTCGGGCCCGAAGGATGTGATCAGATCCTCCACCCGACGGCTCGCGTCCGCCACGTCTCGCGGGCCCCCGTCCCGGCACGACGATGGGCGTCGGAGGCAGGAGCAGGGTCTCGACAACCCACTTGCTTCCGTCTTCTCGCTCTGCCTCGAGTGCAGCGACCAAGCGCTGATCGTGGACGCCGAGTCCTCGCGAAGCGTACAGAACTCGCACCGGGCGTCAGGCGCCGACCTTGAGCCAGGTCAACTCCTCGCCGCCTTCGATGTCGACCAGTGCTCGAGTGCCGATGAGGCAGTCGATCTCGTAGGGCTGGATCGACCCGCGAGGGGACGGGCGGAGGACGCGACATCTCCGCGTCAGGCGTCTCGCCCGCTTGCCCGATCGGACGCCGCGCCCGGACGCATCGGCGCTGCAGGACGACGGTCTCCGTTCGTTGTCGGCGACCCCCTTCTCGGGCGAGCCCAGCGCCGCCTCGAGCTCGCGCGTCGCGGTCGACCATCTCCCGCCACGATCGTGGGGATCCATGGAGAACGGTGATCGGGACCCGCTCGGCGTCGGTCGTCGGTGAAGTGCTTCTCGACGACGCGGGCGCCCAGCGCGACCGCGCCGAGCACCGTGGCGTGTCCCGGCGTGTGGTCGGAGAGGCCGAGCAGGACGTCGGGGAACATCGCGGCGAACGTCTTCAGCACGTTGAGGTGGACGTGCGCGCAGGTTCTCGAGCGGCCGGTGTAGTTCGTGTTGCACTGCATCAGGACGATCTCGCGGTGACCTGCGCGCGAAGGGTGTCGCATCGGCGCGCTCGACGTCGTCGATGGTCGGACGCACCGGTCGCGAGGAGGACGGGCTTCGCCCTTCGCGCGATGCGCTCGAGCATCTCCGTCCAGGTGACGTCGCCGGAGCCGATCTTGAACGCCGGCACGTACGGCGACCGAGCATCGATCCACGGCGTCGAAGTCGTACGGGCGCCGAGAAGTAGTCGATGCCGGCCTCGTCCGCGTGTCTTCTGACCAGGGTCGGCGTCCAGTCCAGCGGGATCGCTCGGCGTCCTGCGTAGACCTCGAAGACCGACTTCTTCCACGTGGCCTGGTGCGACGACTGCCCGCCAAGGCGTCGGAAGCCCGTTCGCTCACGATGTTCGCTGCCCGGAAGTTCTGGAACTTCGCGGCGTCGGCGCCGCGCCTCGGCGGCGAGGTCGATCAGCTCCTTCGCGCGCTCGAGGTCGCCGTCGTGGTTCGCGGCGATGTCGGCGACGAAGTACGTGGGCTGGTCCTGGCCGACGAGGCGATCGCCAATGCGGAAGGTCGCACCACTCATGTGTTTCCTCCCATGCGCCGGAGCGCTTCGCGTCGTCCTGTCACGCGGTCTTCACGAAAGCGGGTGAGCCCCGCATAGACCGTCGGCATCCCGGCACCGAGGAGCGCAGCGGCTCGCGAGCTGTCGAGGCATGCACGGCCCGTCCGGGCGGCGATGAACCCATGATCGGAGAGGCGCGCCGGCCGGACAAGATCAGGGTCGTAACCGAACATGCTGGCAAGTGCCCGGCCGAACTCGAACTTGGAGATGCACTCGCTCCCTGTGAGGTGAATGAGCCCACCCGGCCCCTCTTGCTCAAGCAGGGTGAGGATTGCCTCGGCCAAGTGCGCGGTGTTGATAGGCGTGAACCACGCGTCGGTGAAGCCGGGAGCCTCGTGACCCACCTCGAGCCGGCTCAGAAACCACTCGGCAAGGCTCAGTTTGCCCACCGTATTCCAGCCGTAGATCGTCGTCCGGGCAACGATCGCATCGGGGTTAGCGCGAAGCACAGCGATCTCCCCTAGCCGCTTGCTGCGGCCATAGACATTGACCGGCGCGGTTTCATCGCTCTCGCGGTATGGGACGCTTGAGCGACCGTCGAAGACCAGGTCCGTGGACAGGTGCACGAGGCGGGCGCCGCACGCGGCCGCGACGACGGCGAGTTCGGCCGGAAGACGATGGTTCACCGCGTCCGCCCGATCTGGATCCGCTTCAAGATTGTCAGCGTCCACGGCTGCCGCGCAGTTGACAATCCATTCAGGTGCAGCCTCCCGGGCGAGAGCCGCCAGGACCCCCGGTCTTGTGCAGTCGGCGAGCACTGCACTGGTGCCCGAGGACGGGAGCAAGACCGACCGAGCGGTGACCGCGGTTACGTCGTGGCTCTTAGCAGCACTGAGGACCATCTCCCCGCCGAGAAGCCCGCTTGCGCCCAGAACCAGCACCCGGGCCACTGTCAGGTTCCCATTGCCGGAAGGTCGACCATTGCCGGGATCAGACCTCGGTCCAAGCGACAGGCGGTCATGGTCGGCAACGACTTCTCCCTCAAACGAGAGGCTGCCCTCCCGCGCTTGTCCAAGGATGAGCTTGCGGTTGGGCCGGCACGCAGCCCGCCTGGACAACGCGCAGCCCAAGCTCGCGCCTCGCGTCGGGATGATACCGAACGGGCACGCCTGCGGCGCACCTTCCGACTTCAGAGATCGGAGATCGAGGCACCGCTAGCTTGTGCCGAGGAGGCGTGCGAACCTTCGAGGCGGCGACAGCAGGTCCCGTTGCGGATCTCTTCGATACTGGGATGTGGCGATCACGATGACTCTGCCGGTAATAAAACGCGGGGGACACCGGCAGTCACGCCAAGCGCTTGAGGCCCGGTAGCCGCTGCGCAACCAGCGTGATCCCGATCGATGCAAGGAGGACCAAGCCCATCTGGGTTAGGTAAGCGGCAGGCATCGGAAGTGGACCCTGCAAAAGCGGCACGACCTGACTGATTAGTCCGAGCACCATCGGGTGGATGAGGTAGACGCCAAACGTGAGGGCAGCCACCGCTGGAAGCCATCCCGGGCTGGGAGTCGCGTACCGCAGCAGGACTGTCAGCACGGCGAGTGTCGCCAGAACGGTGAATGGGCCTTGAGAACTGTATGCCCAGGTGGCCCAGGCCGGATCCCACGCTAGTGCCCACCCAACGAAGAGCGCGGTCGCGATGATGCTCAGCACTGCGACTGCAATCGCCACGCTTGCCGTTGCCCGTGAGGGCTGCCACTCTCGAACCCAGGCGCCGAGTAGGAAATAGCCCAAGAAGTAGAGCCACAGATCGAAGACCCTGGTGGGCTTGCCCATCCTAGGGCGAGGAATGTCCGCCAGAGAATCGCCCACCCGAGGGCGGCTGCCGCCCCAAAGGCGAGCCAAGGGCGACCACGGTCCGCCAGCAGAACGCGCAGGACCGGCGTGATTGCGTAGAGGCCCAAAATCACGAAGAGGAAGTAGCGGTGATAGTCGGGGTAGCCGCGGGCCATCAATTCGAGAAACTCAACAGGAGGCACAGCCCGCCCGAGGATGGCGGCCTGGTACAACCAATAGAAGAGCGCCCACACCACGAGCGGAATGCCCACACGAACGACACGGCGTCGACAGAACCCCGTCACTAGCTCGCCCGTCGGCTTGACCAGCAGAGCGCCCGATATCGCGATGAAGATCGGGACACAGGAGCGTGAAGCAGAGTCGATGAGGTTGACAGCCCACCACGCGGCTGGCGAGAGCTGCTGATGTGCGAATGCGGCTGGGGACAGGACGTGGAGCGACACCACAAACGGGATCGCCAATAGCCTGCCCCAGTGGGCTCATGCGAGATCCGGTCCCTTGGGTCGCGACCGAGTCGAAAGAGGAGTGGCGGGGCCCGCGAGTGTCACGGCACGTTTGACGCGATGGCCGAGATCGCCTCTGCGGCGCGTAGCGCATTGTGGCCATCAATCGGGCCGACCGCATCAACGATGGCGCCGTAGCGCCGGGCTATGAAGACGGAGCGTGCCTCCTCATTGAGAAGTTCGAGGATCAACTTGGCCAGGTGAGTGGAATTGTCGACCTCGGGCAAGCCAAGGTCTGGGAGCTCCACGCTGGCCACCGAGGTTCCATCCGCGGCAACCGCTATCACCGGCCGGTGAGCAGCGAGGGCCTCTGCCGCCACCGACGACCTGTGCACGATCACCACGTCGGACCGCTCGAGGAGCGGGTAGAGGCTCTCGCGCTCCAAGATCGACACCCTGCCTGGAACGGGGCCTCGCTCGCGCACGGTACGCCGTACGAATTGCCAGTCGCTGCCACCCGGATGCAGCTTGATGTCAAGTAGCACGTCAGGGATCAGAGCCGAGGCGTCGACGACCATCGCGACCAGCCGGGCGTTCACCTCAACGGGGGCAACGCTCAGCGCAAGAAGGATCCGCGCTGGGCCTCGATTGGCGGTCGAGGCCGAACCTCCGCTTCCCGCGCCCCTCGCTCGCCCGGTGACCAGCCGATCAAGCCGCGGATTTCCGACAACGCTGATCCTGTCGGAGGCCGTCCCGCGCGCCTGCATCCATCGCGATGCCAATTCGCTCCAAGCTAGGAACGTGTCTGCATGCAGGGGGAGGTAACCCGTCCGATCCTGAGGAAGGCCGTGCTGCAGCACGGTTGACCTACGCCCGGACTGTCGTGCGTACTCCGCCGCCAGCCGGCCAGTTCGATGTTGGTCGCTTGCGAGGACGACCTCCTTGGCATCGCAGGCGTCCAAGAACTGGCCTATTGCCATCCAGTCGGCTCCGAGTCGTGACACGGATCTCGGAAGGAAGGCCTCCATCGCCTGCACGGCAATCGATGTGAGGTCCCGCCCATCAACGAGGAGAGGCGGCAGCGCTTTGCGCACCGCGCGCCATGCGTCTGTCGCGCGAGGGCCAAACACACGGCCAACGCGGAGATCCTCGCGAACCGTCAGTCCAAGCGGGTGTGCCCGCAAACCCGTCGCGGACCAGGCGCGAAGACTGCGCGGGTCGCTGGCACCGATAGCCGGCGGCGCAGCCGTCATCTCGTGTGCCACGGCGATCGATGACTCAAGAGCGGACGGGGTGGCACCCTCGGAGATGAACGCCACCGCCGATTGGCCTATGGAACGTCGACCAATGTGGCCCACCGCATGCAGGGTCCAAGCGCGCGCCGACCGATCCAAGCCACGCGCCCGCAGTGGACGGAGGAGCGGGCGGCCCAACCGTCGCGGCGGCAGCCCCAGTGTACGGTTGACCGCATCAAGCACGAACTCGAACACGTCGACACGGATCGCGTTGCCACAAGGGATGCCATCGATCGACATCCGGTCGCGTCCGTGCGCATCCAAGTGCCAGCCCTCCGCCCATGCTTCTACAGCAAGGAATGCCGAGCGAGACGTGGGTTGGGAAGGCTTGATCGTCACACCGACGTCGCCCATGACGCTGTGAGGCGCCGAGTGACCGCCCGACCTCGGCGCCGCAGCAGCACGGCGTAGACCAACATGCTAACCAGCAGTCCGAACCCTGCGCCAGCGATGCCAGCGCCAAAGGAGATCAGGGCGACGACGGCAACCACGTCGAATAGGATCGCGACGAGCTGGATTGCCAAGTACTCGCGCTGGGCCCCCACGCTATTGAGGAGATTCGCACTCCCAGTGGCCCCTGAGTAGGCAAGGATGCCCAGCATGGCGAAGGTCGCCGGAGCGGCAGCAGCAGAGTAAGCGGGGAGGACGATGGGGAGGACGAGCCACGCACCAGCGATGAGCGGCACTGTCGCAACTCCGACAACGACCATCGCTGTCCGACTCTGACGCTGCGCCATCGCAAGGAGCTCAGCGGGGTCGCGGTTAGCTCCGTAGGCGTGGGCAATCCGAGGGTAGTACTGCTGGGCCACCACAGTCGACAGCACCAGGAGCCCTGACACAGCGATTCCAACCAGCCCGTATATCCCAAAGGCAGCGTCTCCGAGGAAGGCGAGGACGATCCAACGGTCGAAAGTCGTGAGCATGCTGAAGGCGAGTCCGGCAAGCATGATTGGCAGGCCGATCCGGACGATTGCTCGAGCCTCAATTAGGTCCCAGGTCAGCTTCGGGCGGCGTTCAATCACCCTTTGTCCGATTAGCAAGGCTGCGACTAGGCTGAGTACGAGAGCGGCCATGAGTCCTGTGAGGCCCCATGGCAACGCGATTATTCCTGCGAGCAGGATTGCCGCGCCGGCGGCGCCAAGCTGCAGCGCTGCCGTGGTGAACCGCAGCCGCGACCTCAGGAGTACCTGCTCAAGAAGCATCACCTGCTGCGCCAGGATGGCGACTGCCAGCATGACCGCGGTTCCGGCCGCAGTCGGGCTGTCGAGGAGCAGGGATGCAACGGCGAAACCCGCGACGGCTGTCATGGTCCCGAGCGCGACGGTGCCCGTGAACGCCACGTCTTCCGCCTTTACGGCGGATTCAGGCTGTCCTTGACCGAGGCGGCGAGGAATCTCCCGCCCAGCGCCGTTTGGGAAGCCAAGGGACCCGAAGGCCGAGTATTGGAGAACGAGGTTGACCATCACCCATGCACCGAACGCCTCAGGGCCAAGGACTGCTGCAGTCAGCAACGAGAGCGCCAACCGGCCCCCCTGATAGACTCCAGTGCCGATCGTGAGTGGGCCGAACTCGCGAACGACCCCGGCCGGGGTGCGCCGCCGAGCGTCCGTCAAGTTAGGGCCGCCATGACGGCACGGCGGTGGCGTACGGCCAGCTTGCAGAGGTCGCCGCGACGCTCGCGGTTCCCGAGGCCGTCGCACTCAAGGATCCGGTCCAGTTCGAATTGATCGGAAAACCACATCGGCGCCTGGATGCCGCCGGGAAAGTCGACGGGAGTGCGAAGTTCGGAATCGACACGCGCGTTCCAGGCATCAGGTTCGCTGTTCTCGCCATCTGCCCGACATTTGGCGGAAAGCTTGCGTCTGTTGACGAGCGAAACGCGAGGGCCGTGCCCGGCGTGAGTCAGGTCGTCCGGCTCGACGATGCGGTCGCCGTCGTGGCCGTTCACACCTGGGCCGCCAAGCAAGGATTGGCGGCCGCCGCGCCCAAATGGGACGCCGGACCGAACGCGACCCTCTCGACGGCGGACGTGGTGGCGCAACTCGCCGCGGCGTCGCAGAGGTCCGGCGCGGTCGCGCGCAATGAAGGCAACGCGGTCACCGCGATTGCTCGCGCCGCGCAGCGGCTCGATGCCATCTACGAACAGCCGTTCCTGGCGCATGCGGCAATGGAGCCAATGAACTGCACGGCCCACATCACGCCGGAAAGGGCGAAATCTGGGTCGGGACGCAGATACCGGGCATGACCCAGGCGGCGGTGATGGAGCTCCTGGGCCTGAAGCGCGAACAGGTCATCATCCACAACCATCTGCTGGGTGGAGGATTCGGACGCCGTCTCGATACGACGGCACGGTGCGGGCTGTGCAGGTTGCTCGCCACGTGGACGGGCCCGTCCAAGTGATATGGACGCGAGAGGAAGACATCCAGCACGACATGTACCGTCCGTACTACTACGACCGTCTGAGCGCGGGTACGGACGAACAGGGAACCGCTATAGCATGGTCGCACCGTATTACCGGCTCGTCGATCGTCGCGCGCTACAGTCCCACATGGATCAAGAACGGCGTGGATCCCGATGCCGTCGACGGATCCGCTCACCAGCCCTACGGCTTCAGCGACATCCATGTCGACTGGGTCGCGCAGGAGCCCCCCGGGATTCCCACATCCTGGTGGCGTGGGGTCGGCGTGACGCACGGGACATTCGCGGTCGAAAGCTTTGTGGATGAACTCGCCGTGAACGCGAAGCAGGATTCGCTGACCTACCGTCTCGGCCTGCTCGCAATGAATCCCCGTGCGCGGTACGTGCTGCAGCTGGCCGCGCAGAGAGCTGGGTGGGGTAAACCACTAGCGGCGGGGGAGGGCCAGGGGATCGCGCTCTGCGTGGGGTTCGGCAGCTTCATTGCGCAGGTTGTCCAGGTTCGCATCGACACGGATGGCACGGTCCACCCCACTCAGGTGTGGTGCGCCGTTGACTGTGGCATTGCGGTCAACCCGGATACGATTCGCGCGCAGATGGAAGGCGGAATCGTGTTCGGTCTCTCTGCCGCGCTGCACGGCGAGGTGACGATCAAGGACGGTCGCGTCGAGCAGACCAACTTTGCAGACTACCGCGTGCTCCGCATGAACGAGGCGCCGATCATCGACGTCCATCTCGTCAAGAGCCGGGCGGCGCCCGGCGGAATAGGCGAGCCAGGAACTTCATGGTGATGCCGGCCCTGACGAATGCGGTCTTCGCAGCGTGCGGCAAGCGGATTCGCAAGCTGCCCGTCGCTGCACAAGCACGAGCCACGTGATCCGCGGTAGGTAACTCCCGTGCATGGCGATGCGCAGCGTGCCCTGCGCCGATGCAACGGACGCGGCGGCGAAGCTAGTCGCTGCGACCACTGCTAGCATGACGGTCAAAGACCGCGTCCGGTCTGCAGGAAGGGCGGCCGCCCTTACTGCATCGAGACCGGGCTCAGGTCTTGGAACCAGTTCTTCGCCTGGACGAACCCCTTCACCTTCGGCGACATCGCGCGCGGCTGGGTGTCGTGAACCCAGAAGAGGAAGTAGCTCTCCTCGACGGCGCGCTCGTGCAGCCTGGCGAGTGCGGCGTCGCGCTGCTTGGCGTCGAACGCGCTGCGCGCGTCCTTCACCAGCTTGTCGAACTCCTCGTTCTGCACCCAGCCCCAGTTGACGCTGCGCGGCGCCACCATGCGGCTGTCGTAGAAGCGCGCGAAGCCGAAGAAGGGGTCCTGCCAGGCGAAGCCCACGTTGATCGCGTGCGCGCCGCGCGCGGCGGGGTCCTGGCGCCGAGGCGCCAGTTGTTGAACAGCGTCTCCCACACGACGACGTCGAACTCGACGTTCACGCCGCAATTCTCCTTGAGGCTCTGCTGGATGTACTCGTTCATCGCCAGCGGCTGCATCTGGCCGGAGCCGGACGCGGAGATCTGCACCTTGATGGTGAGCGGCTTGCCGGTGTCGTAGCCGGCGTCGGAGACAGCTTCTTGCCCCCGTTCGGATCGAACTTGACGTCGAACTTGGGCTTGCCATACCAGGGATGGTCCTCGAACACGACGCCCTTAGCGGGCAGCGCGTTGAAACCCAGCAGGCGACGGATGCCGTCGCGGTCGACGCAGACCTGCAGCGCCTGGCGCACGCGCTTGTCGGCCAGCGGCGAGCCGGGCAGCACGTTGAGCTGCCACGGCCAGGTGTGCGGATAGGGGTTGTTGGTGATCTGAAAGCCCTTCACGCGCAGGTGCGGAATCGCATCCGCCGGCGGCGTCTCGATCCAGTCAACCTGCCCCGACAGCAGCGCGGCGACCCGCGTGTTGCCTTCCGGCATCGGGATCAGCACCAGGCGGTCGGTCTTGGGTACGCGCTGCTTGTTCCAGTAGTCGGCGTTCTTCGCCAGTTCCAGGCGCTCGCGCGGCACCAGCCGCACGAACTTCCACGGTCCGGTGCCCACCGGCGACTTGGCGAACTCCGCCCAGTTCTTCGCCTTCGCCCAGGCCGTGGGGCTCGCCATGAACAGGTTTGCGAAGGTTGATCGGCACGAAGGCGTCGGGCTCCGGAGGTCTGCACTTCGACGGTGTAGTCGTCGACCTTGCGCGCGCCGTTGATGGTGGGCATGCGCGGCGTGGTCTGCGCGACCAGGCGCGGGGTCGTAGTGCGGCGCGTCCTTGAGGGACCTTCTCGAAGTTGAAGATTACCGCGTCGGCGTTGAAGTCCGTGCCATCGTGGAACTTGTACGCCGCTGACGGTATCCGAAGGTCCACTTGGTCTTGTCCTTGTCGTCCACCTTCCACTCGGTGGCCAGGCCCGGGATGATCGCCGGCGGCTTCTCGGCCGAGGACACGTCCCACATGGTGAGCGCGTCGAACAGGGTGAAGCCCACCAGCGGTTGCCCTCGAAACCCGAGTCCGGCGACTGGTGGTGGCGGGGATCGGGCTGCCGTCATGCCGATGTGGATGACGGCATGCGGGTTTCACCGACCGGTGCGAAGCCGAGGTCACCGCCCAGCGTACAAGGTCCTGGCGATGTCGCTCGATGCGCTCGACTACAGCGCTCTCCCTGATGCGTGGAACGTGGCCAATGGTGGCTCGCAGGGGGAACGGATACGTCCCGCCGACCGCCACGCCACCCGCGAGCGCGTCGGCCGAGTCAGACGTCGCGTGCGGCAAGCGGATTCCGCAAGCTGCCCGTCGCTGCACAGGCACGAGCCAAGTGATCCGCGGGAAGGCATTGGCGGTGCCGGCTCCCGGACGGTGTAGTCATAGCAGGCGTCGAGGTACGTACGGCGCGAGCAGGATGTCGCGGAAGTAGACGAGGGCTTGTGTTCGGCTGATCCGGTCAGCACGGTCCGGTCTGGATTACCGATGACCACCTCGTCTCCAGCTCTCCGCCTCTGCCGGAACGCGGACCTGGCGGACAACTCGATCTCCTCGTCGTGTCGAGCGCTGCGGCATCGATGTCGAGCAGGGTGAAGAACGGCACCAGTTACCACCGGTATCGGTTTGGACCGGGTCCAGATCGATCATTCGATGTACCGCGATCGTCCACGACCGCGATCTTCAGGGCTGCTGCGCGAAGGACGTGGCCGCTTCCCGGCATGCCGAAACCGGCCAAGTTCGTACAACTCTACGCCGTGCGGACCAGGTCGGCGCGATATCGAGCGTAGCCGATGTGCGTGATCGGCACATCGTTCTGACCAGTGAAGTTGCGTAGAAAACACTGGCCACGCCCACCGCGCCAGGCTGTGGAAGTCCCACCCCCAGGCGGTACAGGTACTGGACGAAAGCACCAGATCACGCTCAAGCCGTTGATCCGCCCTCGAACATCCACCGGGTTGCTCAGGCTGCGCCCTTTCCATCGATGTCGCCGGCGTTCTGGATCGTCAGCGACGGGATCACGCTTCCCGGCGCTACAGTGCGCAGCGGCTGGATCGAGCTGATCCTGCAGCAGGTTGGGCAGGATGTCCAGGTGGCACGGCAACGGCGTGCATCTGGTCGCCCTCGTCCACGAACTTGTTAATCGATCGCGAAGAATGCTCGCATGGGCACGCCGACGACCTCTCCGATCGAATACGCTTGCGGGCTGTTCCAGTAACGTTGAAGATTCTTGAAAGCCGAGGCACGACGTCGCCGATGAGCAAAGATGTCCATGTCCACGAAGTCGTTGTCAACGGTGCGCGAGAAAAGTACTCGTCAGCGACGTTCGCACCCCCCGATCACCGCCATCGCGCTGTCCGCGATGAACAGCTTGTTGTGCATACCGACATGGTTGAGGCGCCGGGCATCGACGAGCGAAGCGGCGAACCGGGTCAGCACGCTGTGACGAGCGCAGCAGAACGGATTGAACAGGCCAATCTCGATGTTCTCGAACGCCGCCAGCCCCGACATTGCATCCGCGCCCGCAGTGGTGAGGTCGTCCACGAGCAACGTACCCGGACGCCGCGCAGCGGGCGTCCCTCAGGCTGCGCATGAACAGCTCGCCGCTGTCGTCCTTGATGAGGTAGACCGAAAACGTCCAGCGTGAATTTCGCTCTGACGTACGAGCTCGATTCGGGCGTCAGCGACGGAGCCGACAGCGACATGAATCCAGGCGCCGAACGCCGGCTCACTGGTCGATTCGAGCGCAACGCGGCGACGAGCGTGCTATGGAAGGGGGTGGGCAGGCGGCATCGATAGGAGTTATTAATGGTGGCCCCAACACACTCGTATTCAACAGCGCACTACATCAACAACAGATGATTGAGAGAATTGTTGTCCGCGTGAAGGCGCGACCGAAGTCGTATGTGTGCATGCACTGGTCGAGAGCATACCCATCTCCCGGGCTCGCTCAAGCCCAGAAATTCCGGGAGGTCACGCTCACGCTGAAAGTTCGTCCGTAACTGCACCACTCGCTCCTCGTCGAGACCCCTGCCATCAACCTGCGCCTGGAGCGGCGGGCCGACCAGGAGATGACGGGGACCACTACGACGTAGGCCAAGCCCCAGGCACGGAGCCATGCGAGGCAACGATGCCGCCGAGAGTCCCGCATGGTAGCACCACCATACAAAGGACGACGCCTGTCGTCACGACTCCCATGAGCAGAGCCAAGGCGATGCCCTGCTGCTGAGGAAGACAGAACGTACAGCAGAGTGAGGCCGAGCAAGCCGAGTGTCGCGAAGGACGCACCCGCGGGCGCCCTCCGCCATCAGTCGCGACGACGCGGTTTTCTGGTACGCGTACGGATGATCGATGGCGGTATCCAGTTGGCGGCCCCGACTCGATGACGAGCCAGCCGACGCTCGCTGGCGGCATCGGCACCAAGCGGGGGCTCCCGACCGTCGGCTTCGAAAGTCCTGCAGGGTCACTGGCTCGGCCCCGACGTCCACGGGTACCCGGCGGCGGCGCGTTCGAATCCGAACTCGAACAGCTTGCGCATGTAGACCGGATCGAACTTCTCCTGCGGCTGTTCGACAAAGCTGGAGGGAATGTAGGCGAGATTGAAACGCAGGCCGTCGCGCTGCGACAGCAGGTAGATCTGGGCGAGGTCGCCGATGCCCTGGGTGCGGATGAGCGAGTCCACCGAACGCAGCAGGATAGGCAGCAACCTGCGCGGCGCGGTCTCCCACGCTAACAGGCCGCGGTTGTTGTTGATGACGTACAGCGCCGGCGGCCCGTCTACCGCAAGCCGCTCTTTGACCAGGTTCCAGTCAAGCCCCATTGGGTAGACGAAGACCTGCGAAGTCACGCCGCCATCCACGTGCATCTCTTCGAAGCGGCGACCGTCGGCTTCTACCTCGATCATCACGGGTGGAAATACCCCCGGAATCGATGCCGACGCGAGCAGGACGTCGAGGATCAGCGTGCGGGCACGCGGTGACCCACTGGCCGCGATGCGCGTCACGTTCCAGGTGACCGGCCGGGCTGCGTCGAGGTTCGTCGTGCCGATGTGCAGCGAGCGCCCCCGGCGGTGCTGTTCGGCCAGTTCGGCCACGATGGCGTCGATTGAAATGACAAATCTCGAGACACGCTTGACCACGATAATCGAACAAATTGGTGCGATCCGGAGGCGTCTTTGACATCCCTGGCAAAGCAGCCCAGGTAGATATCCTGGAAGCAGAAACCGGCTCACCTGATTTTTGGAGCGACCAGCAGGCCGCCCAACAGAAAATGCAGCAGTTGAGCCTCTTGCGCACCGAAGTCGAACTATGGGAGACACTCTTCCGGCGCGCAACCGACGCGCTGGAGTTACTCGAACTCACCGACGACGACCCCGGCATGCTCACCGACCTGGAAGCTGAGGCCGAGGCGATCCAGACCGAATATGCACGCGGCGAATTTGCCTTGGCCCTGAGTGGCCCACATGACGCCGGCGCAGCAATCATCAGCATCCATGCAGGGGCAGGCGGCACCGAAGCCCAGGACTGGGCGCAGATGTTGCTGCGCATGTACTTAAGGTGGGCGGAAAAGCGCGGCTTCAAGACCACCATCACCGACATGACCGAAGGCGAAGAAGCCGGGATCAAGAGCGTCACCGTCGAGGTCGATGGCCCCTATGCCTATGGCAACCTGAAGGCTGAAAAGGGCACGCACCGCCTGGTCCGGCTCAGCCCCTTCGACTCCAACAATCGGCGTCACACCAGCTTCGCCAAGGTGGAAGTCATGCCTGCCCTCAACGAGGACATCGACATCGTCATCAACCCCAAGGAGATCGAGATCGAAGTCTACCTGAGCGGCGGCGCAGGTGGACAAAACGTGCAGAAGAACGCGACTGCCGTACGCATCCGCCATTTGCCGACCGGCATCGTGGTCACCTGCCAGAATGAGCGCAGCCAGACTCAGAACCGCGAATCGGCCATGCGTGTCCTGCGCGGCAAGCTCTATGAGCTTGAGCAGGAACGCATGGATGAAGAGAAGGCGCACATCAAGGGCGAAAACGTGCAGGCCAACTTTGGCGCACAGATTCGCAGCTACGTCCTCCACCCGTACCAGATGGTCAAGGATCTGCGTACGGACGTAGAAACCGGTAACACCTCGGCCGTACTCGATGGCGACCTGGATCCCTTTATCGAAGCTTGGCTCAAGCTGCAAGTCGGTGTCATCGGCCCGGCGTAACCACTCGCCATACTGAGGCCAAGGTGCGCAGAAACTGTACATCGGCACGCCTTTGTGCTAATCTATACGCCATGGTCGCATCGCTGAAGTGCGGCCTGGGAGTAGCGTCACATTGGAGAGGTCGCATAGTCCGGCCGAGTGCGCTCGTCTCGAAAACGAGTAGGGCTTAACACCCTCGAGGGTTCAAATCCCTCCCTCTCCGCCAAAGGTCACCCTGCAATCTTCGCAGGGTGACCTTTTTACTTCCCCAAGCACGCAACTCCATTGCCCAAGAAACTCAACCTAAGTGGGTGCAGCCTCACCTACCAAAGCCTCAGAATCCCTATAATGGGCATTGAAACTTCCCCGCCATAGACCTGCAGTAGGCTTTGATACCTGCGCGCATAGTCTGAAGGCGCTACCGGCCCGTCGTACAGTTAGTCCGATGCACTAGACAGAAATGGAGAGCACGATCAACCGATTTACGTCATGCAGCTTGTCCGCTCGTTTCAGGTAGGCGGGCTACTCACCACGCCTTCCTCACACACGCCACCGCCGCGCTGGGCAGCGTTGCTGCCGCCAACCTCCTGTTCGCCGCTTGCCAGCCTGTGCACCCGGTCGCCCCCGCCCCTGTACTAGAAGAAGCAGATGCCACCGCTACCCGGAAATGCCCATGGCCGAAGCACCTGAAGGTCTCATCACCGAAACCGTCGAATACCTGGATCAGGATGGCGAGACCTTAACCGGCTATCTCGCGCGCCCGGATCGGGCGAATCTCTGCCTGCGATCATCGTCCTGCAGGAGTGGTGGGGCATCAATGACCATATCAAAGATGTGACCAACCGTTTCGCCCAGCAAGGCTACATTGCGCTTGCGCCGGACCTCTACAAGGGTCAAGTGGCGACCGAACCGGATGAAGCGCGCAAACTGGTCATGGAACTCGATATGCCCGAAGCAGTGAGCGAAATTCAGCAAGCCGTCTCATACTTGCTCGAACAAGAGTATGTAACGGGCGACAATGTAGGCATCGTCGGTTTCTGTATGGGCGGTGGGCTTGCCCTGCGAACTAGCCTTGCCGACGAGCGGTTGGGCGCCACGGTTGTCTTCTATGGTTCCCCCCTTACACCGGAAGAAGCCGGCGGGGTCAACTCGCCGCTGCTCGGTCACTTTGGCGATCAAGATGGCGGGATTCCTGTCGATGCGGTCCGCGCGAATGGAAGCTGCGCTTGACGAAGCCGGCATCACCAACGAAATCTATGTCTATGAAAACGCACAGCACGCGTTTTTCAATGACACCCGCGCCGGCAGCTATAGTCCGGAAGCGTCCGCCGAGGCATGGGAAAGGACGTTGGCCTGGTTCGCAGAATACCTGCAAAGCTAGTACAGCCCACACGTACCTCCTCGCCGGGGCAAGGCATGACCCATGCCGGGTTTGTCTTGCTCTGGCGTTTATCTTGTCCACCACAAACTTTAAACTCCGCTTTAGCTTTCCGCCCGTGGCTTAATCCCTAACTTATCTTGCCGTCCTATGCTCTGAGCTTTGGAAGGGAACGGTATGCACAGATTGTGTATCCGTCTTTGATCTTGTTTTTTGGCGAGTTTGTTTTGTTTCGCTACACTTCAGTGTCGATGTGGGGTGGGGATACGCCCGCCCACAGCTACGGGCACGGCCCAAGGCTACCGATCAAAGGGATCATGTATGATCGAGGCCAGCAACCTTACCAAAAGCTATGGAACCGTTCAAGCCCTACGCGGGGTCTCCTTTAATCTACAAGAGGGAGAAATCGTCGGCCTGCTTCGCCCCGAACGGCGCGGGCAAGACCACTACCATCAAGATCTTGACCGGCTATTTACAGCCGGACAGCGGCCAAGTCACCATCGACGGTTTTGACGTCGTCACCTACACGCGCCAGGTGCAGCAGCGCATCGGCTATCTACCTGAAAGCGCGCCGCTCTATGGCGAATTATCAGTCCAGCGCTACCTACGCATGATGGCCGACCTCCGCGAGATTCCCGCCGACGAAAAGACGGCACGCATTTCCGAAGCCGTTTACGCCGCCGATCTCGCCGACCACTTGACACGGCCAATTGGCGAGCTAAGCAAGGGCTTTCGCCAGCGCGTCGGGCTTGCCCAGGCCATCCTCCACCGGCCAAAACTGCTTATTCTCGACGAGCCGACCATTGGGCTAGACCCGACCCAGATTTTGGACATCCGCCGGCTGATTCAGCGGTTAGCGCGCCACAGCACCGTACTCTTTTCCACGCACATCTTGT
>CAVONT010000009.1:0-233875 GCA_963697365.1 uncultured Chloroflexia bacterium | reverse complement strand
GAAGAGGTCGCCCGCGGCGAGCGCCCCAGACCAGACCGCGTTCAGCAATGTGGTGAACACGAGCGTGCCCGAGGTGAGGGCGACCTTCACGAGCAGGATGCCCCCGAGCACGTACCCCCACCCGGCGCCGTGCCAGAGCTTCCAGCCACCCGCCAGGAGCGCCGGCAGGAGCACGCACGCATCGACGACAAGGACGAGCCGGACGACGGGATCGGGCGAGCTGCCGGACACTGCGGCGCTCACGGCGAGCCCTCCCCACATGACCACGAACAACGCACCGATGCCCATGAGGTACCCGCCGACGAGACGACGCGGCGTCCCCGCGGCGAAGCGCTCCGCAACGGCATCGGGGTCGATGGCCAGGAGCAGCGAGACGAGGCCGTACAGTGAGAGCGCGACGATGACCGCGTACACGGGAAAGCCCGCATTGAACGCCCCGACGACGAAGAAGAAGTAGGAGTACGCCAGATAGAAGAGGGCGCCAGCCCACGCCAGGAGCCCGCGGACCGAGCCACGGCGCGCGGCGAGCGCGGAGACCGCAAGGACCGGGACCCCGACGACAAGGGTCGCGATGTCCTGGCCCACGAGGCCGGCGAGCACCGACGGGTAGGGGGCGTAGTACCCGTCGCCGCCGTGGACCAGCCCGACGACGGAGGTCGCCGCGGCGAGCGCTGCGAGCACCCACGTGAGCCGCCACGTGTCGCGGGGCGGTCGGCGGACGGGCAGGGCCTGCACCATGTTCGTCATGCCCGCAGCTGCCCTGTCGCGCGCAGCCAGAGGAGCGAGACGACCGCGAGGATGATGCCGATGGCGAGGAAGAGCCACGTCAGGAACATCGTCGCCGGTAGCAGGACGATCTCGACGAGGATCCAGACGATGAGCCCGACACCGAGCACCCCGGTCAGCCAGGGGGCAAAGCGGTGCCGCATGACGGACAGCGCCGCTGCGACGAGCATCATCACGCCGTTCACCAGGAGGAGGTACAGGCCTGGGACGAAGTAGGTCCCGAACGGCGTTGCCTCGATCCACCCGCCGGGCAGGCCAATGGTCCGCCCCGTGGGGTCCGTCAGGAACATGATGCCGACCGGGATCGCTCCGACTGCCGTGAAGACCTCAAGCGCGACGGCGAGCCAGACGTAGCGCGGCCGCTCAAGGCGCATTCCCGGCGCACCAAGCTGCATGTGGACCACAAACCCTCTCCTCGACTCCGGCGGACGCCGTGGACACGATGCCCGACGACGGCCTCGCGGGGTCCGGCCAAGCAGAACATCAGCGGGGTCCTCACCGGCCCGAAGCGTAGTGACGTTCGTACCAACGGCGCGCTCCACCAGGCGCGGCCGGTCGGCGATCGTCAAGCCATCCTGGAGGATCTGTGACTGCTGGCTCAGGACCAGGCAGTCGGAGTCACCATGGGCGATTCGCGCAGGTTGAAGACGGTCTTCGTGAGATCGATCTCGCGCTCGCCGCGCCAGGCACGCCGGGGCCCGGGATCTAGAAGCAGCTCAGCCACGACGAGGGTGGCCGGACCGAGGTGCCGGACTGCACGAAGGGCCTCGGTTCGGAGCAAGGAAGATGACGCGTGCCGCGCGGTCAGGCGGCACGAGCCAGCGCAGAAGCCCGGCCCCTCAGGACCGGGCTTCATGGTGCGTGCGACGTGTCGACCGAATTGACGCCCGAAGGACGTCAGCCGAAGGCTGTCGGGACGACGGGCTGCGTGTCGGTGCTCTCAGGCGTCGCGACCGGGTATGCCGGCTGCGACCCGGTCGTCGTGGGTTCCCCGACTGCGGCGGGTGTCGAGGGTGTCTCGGGTGCCACCGGTGCATCGCCGCGCCGGAGCGACGCCACGACGATCGCCGCGCCGAGGGCGAGGATGACGGCCGGACCGAGGATCACCGCGCTCGACCAGCCCGGGAGGGCCGCGTCGGCGAGGGCGATGCCGCCGATCACGATCAGCACGACGCCCACGATGGCTGCCGCTCCGAACCCGCGCCCGCGGGTCTGATGCGCGGCCGGGGCCTGCTGCGCGGCCAGGGGCTGCTGTCCCGCCTGGGGCTGCGCAGCTGCCGTGGCGGCCCAGCCGGCGTTCCATGTCGGGCTGGCAGGCGGCGCGGACCAGCCGGCAGGTGCGGCGCCGGTCGCAGGATACGGGCTCTCGGGCGTGATGATGGCGAGCACGATGTAGGCGAGGATGACGAGGCCGCCGGTGAGGATGGCGGCCAGGATCCACAGGACCCGGGCGACGGTCGGATCGATGGTGAGGTACTCGGCCATGCCGCCGGCGACGCCGGCGAGCTGGCGGTCACGGCTGCGGTAGAGGCGACGGGGGTTCACTTGCATCCTCCCACGGGGTTGATCGTGATGCTGCCGACGCTGGCGTCGAGCACGAGGTCGGCCTTGGACGGGGCGGTGGCGTAGTCGGGCGTCTCCCATGCGTCACCGGTGCGGACGAGCCCATTGAGCGTGGTCGACCCCAGTTCGGCAGTCGCCCGGACGCGAAGCCCCAGGTCGCCCGGGACGCAGACCTCGATCTCACCGGCATTGGCCCGGAGATCACCCTCGAAGGTGGCGCCGGGAGCGTCACCGCGGCGGACCCGGCGTTGACCTCCACGTCGAGCTGGTCGAGCGTTGCGCCGGTGAGATCGACCTCGAGGGCGCCAGCGTTGGCTTCCAGGCTGGCGCTGCCGAGGCGGGCGCCGGCCAGGTCCAGCTGCGCGCGACCCGCGTTGACGGTCGTCGTGAAGTCGATCGCGGGGCCTGTCGGCAGGACGACGTCCCAGTCCACGCGGCCGGTGCTCGGCTGCCAGGCGCGAAGCCGGTCATCGGTCGAGGCGACCAGGCGATCGGCGTAGGACGTGAGGTTCGTCGTCCGGTTGTTGCCCTCGCGGGCGTCGAACCTCCAGTTGGTCCCGGGCTGCGTCGTGACCCGGATCTCTCCACATGAGAGCGTCAGGTCGACGACCGCGGCCGGTCCCAGTGGGCCCGACCGGGTGTCGGCCTGGCGGACTGGTGCGCTGCCATCGGTGCAGGGCATCGGCATCCCGGCCGGGATGGCCGGGATGGCCGCCATCGAGGCCCCGAGCGCGAGGCCGGGCAGCATGGCCGCGACGATGCCCGCGGGCAGGGCAGCTGGAGACCGGCGCAGGACGAGCCCCACGCCGATGGCGATGATCGCCAGGGGCCAGAGCACGATCATGGCGTTGGCGACGGCGGCGGGGTCGACGACTCCCGTCACGACGAGGAGCGTCACCGCGCCGGCGGCGAGCAGGAACACCCCCAGGTAGAGCGGACCGCGTCTCACGGTCATGGCGTCCTTCCCTTCGATCTGGTCCTCGGCGGGACCTCCCATGGGTCCACGCAGGGCATCGGGCTTGATGCCATGACTGTGCCAAGGAGGACGCCGCGTGCCCAGCCGGGCAGCAGGCGGATTCGTGGTGGGGCTAGCCCCACCACGCCTATGCTGGGCCGATGCAGGCCCACCGCTCCCGCCTCTACCGCTACCGGGCGTTCTCCAGGCGGATCGCCAACCCGCTGCTGCGGCATCTCGCGCCGCACCTTCCCTGGTTCGCGCTCGTGACGTACCGCGGCCGCGTCTCGGGCAGGACCTACAGCATCCCGCTCAACGTCTTCCGCGATGGCGGGGACTGGGTGGTGATCCTCACCTACGGCTCGGAGGCCGAGTGGGTGAAGAACGTGCTCGCCCAGGGCGGCGCGGAGATGCGGCACCGCGGGCGGACCGTGCAGCTGGCCAATCCGCGCGTCGTCCAGGACGAGGCCCTCGCCTTCCTGCCCAGGGCGGCGCCCGCGATGTTCAGGCGAGCCGACGTGACCGAGGTGCTCCGACTTCGCGAGGCACTTTGACGTGCCCCCTCGTACGCGGTGGCCAGCCCGGAGGGCCAGCCAGGCGGGCTAGCGGTGCTGCGGGGTGTGGGTCCGGCGGGCGTCAAGGAGCCCTGCGACCACCACGATCACCGCGCTCGCCACCAGCGCGAGCAGCACCTCGTCGAACGAGAGGCCGCCGATGTTGGGCTGCAGGTCCGCCGCCGTCGCCCAGCCGAACACGCCCTCGCTGATGAGCACCCCGACCACGAGGAACCCGACCGTGGCGATTGCCGGCGGCCACCATCCGTGCCGGCCCCGGAACACGAGCCATGCCAGCGCGCCAAGCGCCAGCGCCATCAGGGCCAGGACTGCGAGACCTTCAAGGCCCATATCCCACTGCATCGCACCTCTCCCTGCCGTTGTCGGGCAACGACAGTGCGGGCGATCGTCGACGACAAGTGCCGAACGGACCAGCGGCCGTGCTCCGCAGTCAGCGACCACCACGGGACGGCCGAGCGCGGTCGGCGCCCCTACGGGAGCGGCGTCACCCCGAGGATGACCGCGTCCGGGTCGGAGGCAGGCGCCGCATCGGGCGAGCCGATCACCGTGACCAGCAGGGTGCCCTCGGCCGCACCGACGACGTAGGCCGTCGCGACCAAGGGCGGACCGCCGGCCGCAGGCAGGTCGAACTGGAGCCGGACAGCCTCGCCCACCGGCGTGTCCAGCCGGGACCGGACTGGATCGGGGCTGTCGAACGTGTCCGCGAACCCGTCCGCGATGAAGCCCGCGATGAAGTCGAGCAGTGGACCCGACACGGCCGGCTGGGCAACGAGCACCGAGACCGAGGAGCCCGGCGAGCCGGCGATGCCCTCGGAAGCCGGATCCATGGCGAGGAGCACGGGCGTCGCGCGGTCGCCCATCAGCTCGGCGGCCTCGAGGAGCCCGCCCATTCCCGGGTAGCGCGTGACGACGTCCGCCCTCGCGGCCGGGTCGGATAGGGCATCGCCGTCGACCTGCTCCCAGCTGGACGGGACCGGCAGGCGGATGCCCGCCTCGGGGATGTCGACGAGCTCGCTGCCGGATGCGACCGGGGCGGCGCTGGGGGCCCGGGACGGGTCCGGCGAGGCGGTGGCGGGGGTCGGCGTCACGGCCGGGGCAGACGGCGAACGTGTTGGCGAAGGGGACGGCGATGGGGACGGCGCCGCCAGGCAGGCCGCTGCAACCAGTGACAGCGTGACGGCGGCCGCCGCCAGGAGGGCGAGCCGCTTCACTCGGCCGCCGCGATCGAGATCGTCGCGGTCATGTTCCACGCAACGCCATCGGGAACCTCGCCCGTCGGCACCACGACCACCTCGTAGACAATCCCGCCCTGGCGCACCTCGCCGAACGAGCCGATCCGCGCCACGGTGCCCGGGATGGTCACACCGGGCAGCCCGTCGAGGACGACGGTCGCGGGGGCGCCCGTGCGGACCCGGGCGATCCCGCCCTCGTCAAGCTCCGTCGCGATGAACTCCCACGATGACGGGTCCGCCACGCGCACGAGAACCTGGCCCGGTTGGACGACCTGGCCCACACCGGCCGGGAGCGATGCGACGACCCCGGCGAACGGGGCGGTGATCGTCCGTGTCGCGAGTTGGTCGGATGCCGCCTGCAGCGCGGCCTCGGCGGTTCCGACGTCGGCGGCGGCAGCCGTGGAGGCGTCCTTCGCAGCCTGCAGCGCGGCGCTGACGACCCGGACCTGGGCGCGTGCCGCATCACGCGCCGCAACCGCCTCGTCCTCCCCCCTGTTCGCGTCACGGGCCGTCGCAAGGGCCGCCGCCGCACCATCGAGGTTGGCCTCCGCCACGTCCACCTGCGCCGTTGCCTGCGCGACGATCGCCTCGGACTGCGCCAGGCGTGCCTGCGCAGCCTCGACGGCCTGCTCGGCCTGCCGGACCTGTGCGGCGATCGCGGTGCCGTCGAGGACCACGAGCTCGTCCCCCACAGCGACTCGCTCGCCCACCTCGACGGGCACCGTTGCGACCGTCCCGCCCGTCTCGCTGGCGAGCTCGACGCGCCGCGTGGGCACGGCGACGCCGTCCGCGACGACCTCGTCCACGATCGCCACGGGTGGCACGGTGGCCTCCGGCGCGGTGCCGTTGCCGGATCCGCCGGCGGCTCCCTGGCCCGCGCCCGATCCGCCAAACCCGCCCCCCAGGGCGAACACCACGACGAGCGACACCACCGCAACCAGCACGAGCCCGACCGCGAGCCGCCTGCCGAGGTTCGATCCGCCGGACGGAGCCTGTCCCGAGCTCGGCCCGGAGCTCGGACTCGCGCTCGAGACGGCGCTCGAGCCGGCATCCGGGCCGGGGCCCGGGCTGGAGACTGTCGATCCGCTCATTCGTATGCGAGGACCTCACGAACGCTGGTGCGTGCGGCCCGCCACGCGGGGAGGATGCTCCCCAGGGTCGCGAGCCAGAACACCACGATGAACCAGAGCAGGAAACCCTGCAGGGAGACCGTGAATGCGAGCGGGCGCTGGACGAAGACCTGGCCCAGCGCGTCGGAGAGGAGGCGGCTTGCCGGGAGCGAGAGCGCGACCCCCAGGCCCCACGCGAGAAGGCCGATGAGCAGGCCTTCGGCAAGGAACAGGAGGAGCACGCTGGCATCGGATGCGCCGATCGCCCGCATCACGCCGATTTCCCGTGAGCGCTCGACGACGTTCATGGTCATCGTGCCGGCGAGCCCGAGACCGCCGACCAGGCCGAGCACCACCGCCATCACCGAGATGAACGCGACGAGCGTGTCGAACAGCGTGAACAGCGTGACCGTGACGTCCGCGGTGAGCGTCGTGGCCGAGACGCCGATGCCCGCCGCCTCCAGGCGCTCGCGGACGGCAGCCGCCACCACGGCCTGCCCTTCCGGGCTCTTGTCCTCGGACCCGATCATCACGATCCCCACCCGGCCCGCGTCACCGAGGCTCCTGTCCAGCGACTCGGAGCCGACGTAGAGGAACGGCACCATCGTGGGCGACTGCACCAGCCCGACGAGCGTCCAGGTGGTCTCGCGGCCGGCGATCTTGAGGGTCACGTCGTCGCCCACCTGGAGGTCCGGCTCGTCGCCCAGGAGGTTCGCCGTCGCGACCAGGGCGTTGCCCTCGCCCGGCAGTAGCCAGCGGCCCTCCATCACCGTTGGGCGGACGGTGGTCGCGTCGTCCGGCAGCCCGAATGTCGTGCGTGCGGGGCTGGTCGTCCCATCCGGCCGGACGCGCTGGGAAGAGGCGAACCGCCACGGCTCGGCGACCGTGACACCGGGGACCGCGAGGGCCTCCTCGACGACGGTCTCCGCCCGCGCGGGCTCCGTCAGGGCGATCTCTGCCTCGTAGTTGAAGTAGCGGACGGTGTCCGCGAGGGTGCCGTACAACGAGTCACGCACGGTGAAGACCGTCATGAACACCATGCCGCCGAGGGCCAGCGCGACGAGCGTCAGGGCGAGGCGGACCTTTCGCCGGAAGGTGTTGCGGATCGAGAGCAGGGTCGGTCGCGAGAAGCCCCGGAGGCGGGTGAGTGCCCGGTCCAGCCGCCCGCGGCCGAAGTGCTCGGCCCCGGCGCCTTCGCGGATCGCCTCGCGGACGGTCATCCGCGAGGCGCGCCAGACGGGTATGGCGGCTGCGGCCAGGGGGATCAGGAGCGCGACGGCGGCCTGCAGCGCGACGGTGGTGGGCGGGACCAGCGCGTGGATCACGTTGAAGTTGAGGAGTCCCGACGCAAGACTTGCCAGGCCGTACGCTGCCAGCGCCGCCGTCGGCACCGCGACCAGGAGCGCGATCAGGCCGTAGGCAAGGACGAGCGCGAGATAGATACCCGCCACCTGGCGGTCACGCGCCCCGACCGCCTTCATGATCCCGATCTGGCGGACCTGCTGCGCGACGATGACCGAGACGGTGTTCGCCACCAGGAACCCGCTCATCAACAGGCTCAGGAACCCGAGGGCTCCGAGCGTCACGAGGACCGCGGAGAGCAGCTCGCTCGCAGGGTGCTCACCCGGGGTCGGGACGAGCGCGAACGTCACCGGGAGCCCGGCCCGCTCCACGCGGAGACGGACCTCGTCGGCGACAGCCTGGACCTCCTCCCGCGACGCGGAGGCGTCGTCCACGCGGATCCGGAGCTCGTTGAAGGACTCGTCCCAGCCCAGGTCCTCGAGCGTCTCGAACGTGACGTACGCGTTGAGCCGCCCGAAGTAGTAGGCAGGCGATGCGCCGGGCTCGTGCGCGAGGCCCGAGACGCCCAGGTCGTGCTCCTTGCCGCCGGGCGCGCGGACGGTGATGGTGTCGCCCGGCGCCACGTCGATCAGCCGGAGCGCGGACCGCTCGAAGGCGACCTCGCCGCGGCGGGGCGGGAAGCGCCCCTCCTGCGGCGATACCAGGTCG
Organism: uncultured Chloroflexia bacterium; assembly: GCA_963697365.1. Classification (GTDB taxonomy): domain Bacteria; phylum Chloroflexota; class Limnocylindria; order Limnocylindrales; family CSP1-4; genus CAIXZV01. The sequence goes on along the minus strand of CAVONT010000009.1, from coordinate 225,645 downwards.
ATGCGCTGGTCCCCGAAGTCCGGCAGCGCCGTGAGCAGCATCTCGCGCTGCGACCCGTCGCCCCCGAGGAGCCGGACGATCACCGACCGCCGGCCCTCGGCGTCGTCCACGTCCGGCATTCCTCGCACAACGTCCACGAGCTCGCGGTCGAAGCCGAGGCCGGTGAAGATCGTCGCGGCCGCAGGGCGCGTGTTGGCGAAGCCCTCGTCGAGGTTGCGGCGCAGGAGCGCGTCCGCACCGGCGACCGCCCCCACGGCGAACGCCCCCGTCGCGATCGACACGACGACGAGCGCCGTCCGCGCCCGGTACTGGCCGAGGTCTCCACGGACCTTGCGCCAGCGGACGCCCCGGAAGGTCACTCCGCGGCCGACCGGCGCCGCTTGATGAGCGCGGGAATCGAGTACAGGTCCATCGCCCGCCCAAGTTTCGAGCCCATCCCGTACTCCCTCGCCATCTCCTCGTTGGTGGGGCCGTCCGGCGCCGACATCAGCGGCGCGAACTGCCGGAACTCAGGGATCATGGCAATCGCCCACAGGACGATGACAAGGGCCATGTAGGCGACCGCGTATGGGTCGCCTGTCGTCAGCCACAGCCAGGGGATCATCAGGACGAACCCGGTCCACTCCAGCACGAGGATGTTCCCGGCCAGGAACCCGATGCCCATCCCCACGGTGAGCATCAGGGCGAAGCCGAGCGGATCGATTGCCAGCAGACCTCCCATGATCGCCGACTCGCCCCGGCCTCCCTGGAACCGGTGGTACACGGGCCAGTTGTGGCCGACCACGCCGGCGGTCGCCGCGAGATAGAGGTAGGGCTCACCGGGGAACAGCAGCCGCAGTGCGAGCACCGGCACGAACACCTTCAGCATGTCGAGGAGGGCGACGAGCAGCCCCCATCGCTTGCCGAGCTTCATGCGTACCACCGTCCCGCTGACGGCATTGCTCGTGACCACGGCTCCGTCGCCCACCTCCGTCTCGAGGAAGGTGATGTCGACGTTCCGGTCGACCAGCCGCGCCACCACGCGCGCGAACGAGATCGACCCGGACAGGTACCCGATGACGAGGGCCGCGACGGCGATGACAGGGTCCATGGCTACTCGCCTCCTTCGATCGTCACCACGCCTGCGAAGCCGTCGACGTGCACCATCCGGCCATCCGGGATCGCAAGTGCCCCGTTGACGGACACCACGCACGGGATCCCCAGCTCGCGAGCCACGATTGAACTGTGGGACAGCATGCCGCCCGACTCTGCCACGACGGCGCCCGCCCGCGCGAACAGCGGCGTCCACGCCACGTCCGAGTAGGAGACGACGAGCACATCCCCGCGCTGGACCCGGGCGAACTCGTCCGACCCCCGCACGATCCGGGCCGTGCCGCGGTACGTGCCCCGCGAGCTGGGCACACCGCGGAGCTCGCGCGCCGTCCCGTCGCCCCGCCGGCGGGGCACGAAGTCGTCGCCCAGGATCACCTCGGGCATGTCGAGGTCCGCCGCGTCCTCCACCTCCTGGCGGCGCTGTGCCACGATCCGTCGCGGCTCCTCGCCGTCCCCGCGGACTGCTGCCCGGAGCTCGTCGAGCGTCAGGTACCAGGCGTCGTCTGGGGTGTCGAGGATGTCGCGGGCCACGAGCCGCTCCCCGAGGGCGAGGAAGCTGCCCCGGAACAGCTCGTAGCCCTCCGTGTAGCGGAAGCTCACGTGCTCGCGGAGGCGCCGGAAGGTCGCTGCCCGCCGGAACAGGCGGCGCAGGACGGCGCGCTGCATGCCCCGCACCTTCGGTGAGACGTCGTCCCAGCCGAGCGCCGCGGCCGCCGGCGTGTCATGGGCGTGAACGACCATCCGGACGACGACGTCGGGCTGCTCGCGCCAGCGCGGCGTCGAGAAGTCGTTGCCGTTCTCGCCGAGGTGCCCGAACCGGGCGATGAAGGCGTCCACGCCGGCGCGGAGCCCGGCCATCAAGGGGTCGGCCGCCAGCGCCGCGTAGCCGTCCCGCTCGAGCGCGGCCTGCTGGTCGCCGGTGAGCGAGGCGGCCGTGGCCGCGAGCTCCGCGATCGACGGACGCGGGTCGTACTCGTGAATGCCCTCGGTGCCCTTTGCCGGGTCGATCATCGCCCCGTCGATGCCGGACTTCGCCGCGCGCCGCCGGACGAGCGAGCCGTAGGCGTTCATCAGGAGCGGCGCGACGATGTTCGCGTACGCCGTCCGGCGGGTCAGGGCCATGATGTCGTCCACGCGGCTGAGCAGCGCGGCCTCGTCGAGCTTGGCCACGTCCACCGCCGCCAGCTCCGCGTAGCGCGCCTCGAGCACCGGGAGCTGGCGCTCCAGGCGGCGGTCGTACCGGTTGAGCCGCCACAGCATCTGCAGCATCCGCGGCGTGTGACGGTAGGTTGCCCGCGTGGGCTTGAAGCGCGGCTTCTCGGCGCCGGCCGGGAGGCCCAACAGCAGCTCGAGGCTCTCGCGGGGCATCCCGAGCGCGACGAAGATGTCCCCGATCGCGCCCATGTTGAAGTAGGCGCGACAGCCGAACGAACGGGCGAGCCGGTTCGGGTCGATGTCGTTGGGCCCGATGGCCTCGGTGAACAGGTCCACCCAGGCGCGGTTCACGACCGGGATGTTCACCGACCAGACGAGCGGCTTGATGATCCCCGGCAGCACCTCGCGGGCGATCCGGTTGGAGTAGACCCCGACGCCCTCGAGGCCGGTGATCGGGCGGACCTGCACCCAGGCCACGTCGGTGCCATCCCAGACCCACTCGAGATCCACGGGCCGGCCGAATGCCGCCGCGATCCGGCGCGTGTCGCGCGCGACCCGGTCCATCAGCGCGGCGTCGGTGCGGGGCGTCTCGGGGCGCTCGGTGAGCTCCCCCCAGCGGTGGATCCAGCGGTCCGGGGTGACACCGTCCTGGACGAGCGCGTCGCCGCGGCCCGGGACCGCCTCGATCACCACCTCGTCGAGGCCGGACAGCGGGTTCTTCGAGAATGCGACGCCCGAGACAACCGGCGTCACCATCCGCTGGATCACGACGCCCATCCGGATCGCGTCCGCGTCCAGGTGCGCACGCTCCGCGTAGCGCGCCGCGCCTGCATCACGGGCGGATGCCCGGACCTCCGCCACCGCCCGCGCGACGGACGCGGCTCCACGGACGTCCAGTTCGGAGCGGAACTGCCCCGCGAACGTCGCCGCGGCGCCGTCCTCGACGTCCGCGGAGCTGCGCACGGCCCAGGCCGATGCAGTGTCGTCCCCGAGCACCGCCGCGACCAGCGCGCCCACCTCCCCCTCCGGGACGCCGGCCGGGACCACCCAGCCGGGCGGCACCAGGAAGCCGCTCCGGTGCAGCCATGCCAGGTTCTGGGCCTTGCGTCCGGCGCCCTGGGGGAGCGCCGGCCCGTCCAACGGCGCAAGGCTGCCCGCCGCGGCAGGGAGCCTGGTCGCCGGGACGTGGCTCACTTGAACACGAGGTACGGCGTGTAGTCGGCGAGGATCCCGAACTGGCCGTCGTACGCGTAGCCGAAGAAGTTCTCGAACAGGAAGATGCGGGGCGGCAGGAAGGTGAACACGATGAAGGCCAGCCCCATCGCCGCGATCGCGATCACACCGGCCACGTGCCACCGCCGCGAACGCTGTGGCCCCGTGAGGAGCCTGTAGCTCGCCCACTGGCCCAGGCCGACGCCCAGGGCGGCCGTGACGAGCGTCCCCGCCAGCGTCCCTTTGCCATCGATCGGGACGACGACGCCGACGTACGCGTAGAAGGCCACGGCCACCACGATCGGGGTGAGGACGATCGAGTGCGCCTTGGCCGCCCAGAAGTTGTTCACCTCGCCGCGGATGAAGGCGTGCTCCACGGCGGCGAACACGAGGGCGGGCCAGTAGAAGAGCTTGAGGTGCTCCCAGGTGGACTCGTTGACCGAGCCGAACGGCGCGAAGACCGTATTGAAGCCCGACAGCTCGAAGATGAAGTGCAGGAACGAGCCGGCGAAGAAGATGACGAGGAAGCCGAGGAACTCCCAGGCGGCAATCCTGCGCTTGTCGATCACGCGTGAGGTGCCCGTCTCCCGGGATTCGGCTGACGGCTGGGCGGGGCCGGGAACCGTGGCGGTCTGCGAGGTCATCGTCACAGCAGCCCGACGAAGAACGCGGCTCCGAGCAGCGCGAACACGCCGCCGCTCGCCCGGAGGACCGTGACACCGCGCTGGTAGCGCTTGGCCATCTCGCCGATGAGCACGCCGAACAGGTGGATGGTGGCCGTGCCGAGCAGGAAGCCCAAGCCGTAGAGGACCGGATCGGCGACCTGGGGGATCTCCACGCCGTGGGCGTAGCCGTGGAGCGACCCGAAGAAGGCGACCGCGACGTAGATCGCCGGGTGGGGCATCCGCGAGCCTGCCGCAATCATCCCGCCGAGGAGGAGCACCGACAGGGCGATGCCGGCCTCGATGACCTCCATCGGGATGACCCCGCTCACCCGCCCGATGAGACCCCCAACGGCCATGAACACGACGAACGTGCCCGGCACGGTGAGGATGGAGCGGCCGCCCATCTGGGTGGAGACGATGCCCACCGAGAGCATGGCGAGGAGGTGGTCCAGGCCGAGCACCGGGTGGAAGAACCCCCCGAAGAACGACCCGTACCGGACGACCTCCTGGGTGTGCGCCATGACCGGCTGCACGCCGAGCGCCAGCAGGAGCATGGCCGAAGCCACCCCGCCGGTGCACGTGAGCATTCGTCGTCGAATTCGAGACAAGGGGCCCCTCTGCTACCGCACCACGCCGCAACACGCCCGACTGGTCGCGCTCGGTGCGGGCGGGGCGTGCTCGCAGCATACCCGCGGTCGCCGCCAACCGGAAGTGGAGTGCATGAACGAAGAGACGTCTCCGCCCGGGCGCCCCGTGTTCGGAGCACCGCGCCTGTACGCCGGCCGCCTCGGCCGCTACCCTCTGCCGATGCCGTCCCTCGCGCTCGCCATCGAGGACTTCGTGCCGGTCGTCCTGACGGCGATCGGCCTGGCCCTGGTCGTTCGGATGATCCGCCGGGTGGACCGGGGCGCCGGGGCGTGGGCGGTGGCGGGTGCGGTCCTCGTCGTGGCGGGAGGCCTGGCGAGGGCGAGCTGGAAGCTCGTCATGGCTGCCGGTGGGCCCGATCTCGTGCCGTTGTTCCTTGCCCTGTACGTGTTCCTGGCCGCGGGCTACCTGCTGTTCGTGATGGCCCTGTGGCGTGGCTGGCAGGCCGCGAGTGGACGCCGGGTCCGGGTCCCAACGTGGATCCCGGCAGCCGTCGCGCTGGCGGTGATGCTGCCGCTCACGCTGCTGCTGGCGCCTGCCGGCGGACGCATGCTGCCCCTGCTGTGGCTGTTCACGGCCACCTGCGCCAGCGTCGTCGCCAGCCTCCTGCTCGCACGCTGGGCGAGGGGGATCGGCCGGCCCGGCCTCGGGTGGCTGTTCGTCGTCAGCATGGTCGTGACCCTGCTGCTCAATGGACTTGCGCGCGCTGAGGCCCAGTCCGAGCCACTCCAGTGGGTGGAGCAGCTGCTCAACACGCTGAACCAGGCCGCCTTCACGGCGGGAGCGTTCCTGCTCGAGCGCGCGACGAGGCTCGTGACGGAGGTCGGTGCCGCAGCGACGGCCGAGCCGGCGGTCGGCAACGTGACCAAGCCGACGCCCGCCGCGATGCAGGCCGGCGGCCCGGGGACCCCACCAGGCTCCTGAGCAGTCCGCGAGCCGTGCGGCGGCCGCGGGTTGCGTGCACGCGGCCGCGCGCTACGGGGCCGGCTGCGCGGGCGGGTCGGCCGGCGCCTCGTGGCGCGCGCCACATGACAACCCCTCGGGCACAACGGGTGACACCCTGGTTCTCGCGCGGCGGTCAAGCCGAACCCGATAGCCGAGCCCCCACCATTCGCGCCGGGTCGCAGGCCCGCGCCGATTACGGCTTGGAGGTTGCCTTCGGGCCGTTCCCGTTGCCGTGGTTCTTCGACCAGCCGGCGAAGCCGGGATGGCTCGGCCCGACGACCTTCGGACCCCCTGCCCACGGCGGCTTGCCCGGTTCCCGGATCGTTGTCCCGTTGACGGTCAGGACCTCGAACTCCGGACCGGAGTCCTTCGTCTTCGCGTTGGCCTTGGCCTTGGCCTTGGCCGGATTGCCAGTCTCCGTCTGACCAGTCACGGTGATCGTCGTGCCCACGAGGCCCGCCAGGGGGTGCTTGTCACCCCAGAACCAGGGTGGACCGACCGACAACCGGGCATCCCCGATGTAGTAGTCGACGTCGCCGTCGGCATCCGCCTTCGTCGAGAGGACGCCGCTGAGCGTCGTGGTGACCTCATCGGCATCGGGTGTCTCGGTCGCCTTGGCAGGCTCGGGCGTGGCGGCGGACTCCGGCGCGACGGGTGGGACCGCGACTGGCGCTTCCGTAGCAATGGGCGCCTCGGAAGCCACGGGGCTCGACGATGCGACGGGGCTCGGAGACGCGACGGGGCTCGACGAAGCATCCGGGGAAGGCGATGCGGCCACGACCACCCCGACGACCGCCAGCACGATTGCGCCGCCGCACAGGACCGCGACCAGCCAGGGTTCTCTGCGCATCGGTGTCACTCCGAGTGGACGCTGCCGTCCAGTCTAGCGGCGACCCGGGCCGAAACAAGTCTGTCGTGCGCAGCAGTCGGCATCCCAACGTCTGTGCCAGCCCGACCGGCTCAGGACTCCCGGCTCCGGCCCGGATGCGCGGATCCGGCCCGGATGCGCGGCCAGTAGGTACGTCCCCGCTTCTCGCCGACCGGGGTGAGCAAGCCGGCCTCGACGAGCGCGCGCAGGTCGCGGCTGGCCACAAGCGACACGCAACGGCCGAGCGGGGCGTGATGATGCGGGCGGCAGCCACCTGCGTGGTGCCGAACGGATACGCTCGTGGCTGCTAATGCGCCGAAGCGAGGGGAATTGGTGCTGCGGGAGGAGGAGCTGCCGCTGGCGCAGCTCATCGGGCGCACGCGTGAGCTGGGCGAGATCGACCGGCTCCTGTCGGACGTTCGCCTGGTCACCCTCACAGGGCTCGGTGGCATCGGCAAGTCGAGCATCGCCAGCGAGCTGGTGCGGCTCCGCTCCGCCCGCGGAGCTCGCGCGGTCGTCGCCCCGATGGAGGTCGCCGGTGCCACTGACGCCGTCGCCCGGATCGCGGACGCGATGGCCATCCCGGATTCTCCAGGGATCGCCCGCGAGGAGGCCGTCCTCGAGGCGCTCGTGGCACAGCCAACGCTGCTCGTTCTCGACGGGCTGCCGCCCGATTGCGACATCGGAGTGGTGCGCTCGCTGCTGATCAGGAGCGAGCGCACCGAGGTGCTCATCACGAGCCGGCAGGCCGTGCGAATTGCCGGTGAGAAGGAGTATCCGATCCAGCCGTTGGGGCTGCCGGCCGATGCGTCGCTCGTCGCCCTTCGCGCGGCGCCTGGGACCCAGCTCTTCCTGCGGGAGGCGGAGCGGGTCGGGACGTCGGTCGCCGACGCGGACGCGCAGGCCGTCTGGGACATCTGCGCTCGGACTGGGGGCATTCCCCTGGCGCTTGAGCTGGCTGCAACCTCGACCCGTGTCATGTCTCCCGCGGCCCTCGCGAGGAAGCTGCGGGCACACGGCGGACGAACGCGTCAGGCGGCCCATATCCGGATCATCGAAGAGGCCGCCGACATGCTCCGGGACGAGCTTGCGCTGCAGGCTGCCGGTCTCGCCATCGTGCCGACGACGTTCGGCTTCGGCACGGCCGAGGTCCTTCTTGACGATCCCGAGGAGGTGCTGCAGGCGCTGCTCCACCTCGGCCTCGTCCGGCGGATAGCCTCGAGCGAGCCCCGCTTCGAGATCCTGCCCCCGGTTCGGGATGTGCTCCTCGAGCGACTCGACCGCGCGGGTGAGACCAGCCGTGCGTTCACGCGCCTCAGTGCCTGGGCCCTCGGTTTCGCCACCGCCGAGTCTGACCGGCTCTGGCGCGGCAATGACACGTCGGCGCTGGACCGGATCCGCGACGAGCTGGACGCGATGCGGGCCGCGCTCGACTGGTGCACGACCTACAACCGGCAGGAGGGCGCCGAGATCCTGTCGGCGCTCAGCCGCTACTGGTGTCGCATGGCACCCCGGGAGGGGCTCCATCGGTCGCGCGAGCTGCTCGAGCTCGGGGGCATCGACGCCGACCAGCGGGCCCGGCTCCTGGACATGCAGGCGCTCACCTCGCTGTCGCTCCTGGGGACAGCGGAGGCCACCGCCGTGGCCTCCAGGCTCCTCAGCCTGGCTGGGGAGTCCGGCAACGCGTGGGCTGAGATGCGCGCCCGGTTCACCATCGGGTGCGCGATGGCTGATGCCGACGACAGCGAGCGATCCATCACGGAGCTCACTCGTGCCGCAGCGATCGCGGAGGCGCTCGGCGACGACGAGGAGACCGTCCGGATCCTCAGCAACCTCGCGATCTCCAACGCCGACGCCGGCCGAGTCGAGACGGCGGTCGGCCAGTACCGGAGTGCCATCCAGAGCGCCCGCAGGACGGGCGACAGCTTCGCGCTCGCGATGTGCCTCATGAACCTGGCCCCGCAACTGATGCTGTCCGATGAGCTCAGTGCCGCGGCGTCGGCCATCGAGGAGGCCGAGCGCCTGCTGGCGCCGTTCGGCGACAGTGCGTTCGGGGCATTCGCCGCCGGCACCCGCGCTGCGATCAGCGCCCGTCAGGGTGATCTTGCTGGCGCGGAGACGTCGCTGCGTCGCGCTGCCGGCCTCGTCGAATCCCTTGGTGCAAACGAGGACCTTGCGCTGCTGCTGGAGAATGCAGCCTTCGTCAACCTGGCCGCCCGTCGCCCGCGCGAGGCGGCGCGGTTGCTCGGCGCAGCGCAGCGGGTACGGGCCGAGGACGGCCGGGGGGCCCTGGCGATCCAGGCCGCCATTCGCGCGGCGCAGAAGGATCTCGGCGCGCGGGCCTTCGAGATCGCCTACACCGCCGGGGGCGATGGGGACCCGTGGGACCTCCTCCGGGATCCCCTCTTCGAGCAGGCCGCTCTGGGCGATCGCGTCCAGGGTTCGTATGGCCGCCTGTCACCGCGTGAGCAGGAGGTCTTGAAGCTGGTTGCCGATGGCCTCACGGACGCCCACATCGCGGCCGAGCTGGGGATATCACCCAAGACCGTGAGCGTTCACGTCTTCAACTTGAAGGTCAAGCTCGGGATCGACACCCGCATCGAGCTGGCGCTCGCGGGCCGAAGGCTGCTCCCCGACTGACAGCCCGCGCGATCCGGTGAAACTTCTCGAGGCATCGCGGAACGAGCCGCGACCCGGGTTGCCCGCCGCGCCGTCACCTGCGCCGCTCCAGAGTTGCCCGTTGAGAATCCCGAAGTGCCTGAGGAATCCCCCGATGCGCACCTCCCCTCCTTAGGCCGATCGTGTGGCTCGTCGATCGGGGGGATCAGACGCGGTGAGGTGACGATCGACCACCGAGGGCCGCTCCTACGACGACCGGTGCCCGGGCCACGCGAGCGGCCCGGGCACTCCGGCAGGAGGGAACTCGATCGTGAAGGACCCGTGCCTGGGCCACGCGCGGAGGTGGCCTGCGTTCGTGGCTCACCGAACCGCCCCCGTCACCGAGGTCGTCCTGGCGACGCAATCGAAGTCGCGATTCAGCCTGCGGTCCCCCTTGCCCGCGGGACCTGTGGCAGTCGCGGGACCCGTGGCGATGCTGGTCAGGCGGACCTGGTAGGACGTCGATCCGGCGGGACGAGACGCTAGTCGCGCGAGGCCGCCGTCCCCGGGTCAGCGTCCGCCTGCTTCGCCTGCTGCGCCTGGCGGCGACGCCACGGCACCACGCCCTCGAGCTCGATCTCCAGCGAGAAGCTCAGGAACGTCCGGACCAGCACGATGATTCCGAGGGTGATGGCACTCTCGACTGTCGGATCGATCGTCACCGTCATCACGATGTCAGCGATGATCAGGACCTCCAAGCCGAGGAGGATCGCCTGCCCCACCTGGCGACGGGCCCGCTCGTACACGCCCGACCGCTGGCCCCGCACGTAGGCGGCCCCCGCCGTCACCAGCGCGCGCAGGGAGCCGGTCGCCAGGATCGTGATCCCGGCGACCTCGAACGCGATGACGACCCATTCCATCGCCGTCTCGAACGACACCCGCGCTCACCCCTGTCGCGACGTGCAACCCGACGCTGCGTGGATCGCAGCCCTTCGTGACGCGCGAGGAGTGTGCCACGCAGCCCGATCGGCCACCGGCCACCGCTGCAGACGGCGCTCGCTGGGTGCTCCGGAGATGCCCGGACTCAGAGCGCGAAGCCGGGTGGCTCCGCCAGGTCGGGGTGGGCGGCCTCGAACCGCCGCGCCTCGGCGAGGGTGCGGACCCACTCGTAGTACACGCCCTTGGCGTGGAGGACCATCACCCCGGCATCGCGCATCCTCGCCAGGCCGTGCTCGTGCATCGCACCGGGGGCGAAGGTGGCGTCGGCGACGACCGCCACCCGGTAGCCACGGTGGAGCAGGCCGAGGGCCGACTGGGCGACGCAGACGTCGGTCTCGAGACCGGCCAGCACCACCGTGTGCCGACGCTCCACATCGACGGCGGCGAGGATGTCGGGCTGGTCGGCGAGCCCGAAGACGTGCTTGGCGAGCACCTGCGCGCTGGACGCCCGCGCGAGGACGGCCGGGTCCGTGGGGCCGTTGCGACCGGCGTCCTCCTCGGTGAAGGTCACCGGGATGCCGAGCGCGGCGGCGACTCCGGCGAGCCACGCCACGCGGGCGAGGACGCCGGCGAGGCGGGCCGGGTCGATCGCAGCACCGGCTGGATAGAAGCCGGGCTGTGCGTCGACCACGATCAGCTGGGAATCGGTGCGATCGAGGAGCGGCACGCTGCGAGTGTGCACGAGACGCTGAGCTCGCACAACGCTCGTGGCCTGAGCCTGGTCCAGCGTCCGGCTCAGCCAGCCAGCGTGAGGCCCACCAGCTCCTCGCTCACCTGCCAGAGGCGTGCCGCATCGGCCTCGTCCTGGCTGCGCTTGGAGGACGCCTTGGGCTTGCAGCCCGCGAAGTAGCCGCCCGTCACGCCCTCCACCTCGGGCGAGGATGCGAGGAAGATCGACGTGGCGGCACCCTGGGCCGGGCTCTTCATGAACGGCCGCATGAGCGGGGTGAACAGCCGCTGGATGCTGCCGGCGTCCTCGGCGCCGAAGCCCGTGTTCACCATGCCCGGGTGGACCGCGTTGGCCGTGACACCGCTCGCGCCCAAGCCGGCGGGCCAGCTCGTAGGTGAACAGGAGGTTGGCGAGCTTGGACTGGCTGTAGGCCGTCATGCCCGAGTAGGACCGCTCGCCGCCCGAGGTCGTCGAAGTCGATCCGGCCCATGGTGTGCGCCCCGGACGACACCGTGACCACGCGCGCCGGACCGCTCTCCTGCAGTCGATCGAGCAGCAGGCGGGTCAGCAGGTACGGGGCGAGGTGGTTGAGCGCGAAGGTGCGCTCGAGCCCGTCGGCCGTGACATGCCGGGTGTCCCAGTAGCCGCCGACGTTGTTCACGAGCACGTCGATCCGCGGCAGGCGCTGCAGCACCTCTGCGGCCAGGCGCCGCACCTCTGCCTGGGACGACATGTCCGCCACGAACACATCGACCTGCCCGCCACCGGCCTGCCGGATCTCGCCGGCGGCCGCCTCGGTCCGCTCGCGGTCACGACCGGTGATCGCGACACGCGCGCCCATCGTGGCCAGACCAAGGGCCGTCGCCCGGCCGATGCCGCTGCTGGCGCCGGTGATGAGGACCGTCCTGCCGTTCACGCCACGGCCGTGGGCTCGCCCGAATCGCCGGCATCGCTCCAGAACACGGCGAGTGCGTCCGCGACCGCCTGCTGCTGCTCGACGCTGACACGACCACCGAACTCGCGCTCGATGAGCGTGAGGTGGTCCGCAAAGGAGGTCATGTGGCGGCGGCGACCCTCCTCTGTCAGCACCACGCGAACGCCGCGGCGGTCGCCGGGGACGGCCTCGCGGCGTACGAGCCCTTCCTGCTCCATCCGGTCGACAAGTCGCGTCATGCCGCTGCGTGTGAACAGCGACCGTTGCTGGAGCTCCTGCATCCGGAGCCCATCGCCACCGGCGTCGTACAGCTGGGCCAGCACGTCGAACCAGGTCAGCGGGAAGCCCTCCCTGGCGATGAGGTCGAGCTCGGCCACCCGGAGGACGCGGGCGCTCGCGAACAGCACGCCGCGCCAGGCGTGCATCCACAGGGCGTCGGGCCGGCTCGGGTCCTCGGGCGGCGTCATCGGGGTCCTCCTCGTCTGGAGCGGATCGTAGCTCCCCTGGGCATCGAATGTCCACCAGTCATCTTGTCACAATTCAGTAGTTGCCTTGTCAGATACTGATGCAGCAGTATTCGACCGAAGGTTCAGCGGGGCCTCGTCCGAGCCCGGCAAGAACCGAAGGAGGCGAGAGCCATGGCGACCCTGTTCGTTCGGCACACGACATCCGACTACGCGGCCTGGCGACAGGTGTACGACGGCTTCAGGCCGACGGCCCTGACCCTCGGTGTCCAGGAAGATGCCGTCTACCAGGCCGCCGACAACCCCAACGACGTCACCGTCACCCACGAGTTCGCGACGCTCGAGGCGGCGCAGGCCTTCGCCGGCAGCAGCGAGCTGCGCGAGGCGATGCACGCGGCTGGCGTCGCGAGCGCCCCGACCATCTGGTTCGCGAACCGCGCCTGATCCACCGGATAGCGGCGTGAGGCCGCGTCCCATAAAGGGGTGAACAGCAGGAGATCCGCCTCAGGCGAGGCGGATCTCCCGATTCGTGCGCCTCGTTCGAGGCTTCCTGGGTCGCGGGCGAGCCCGAGGTGCTACGGCAGGCAGATGGAGAAGCCCCGGTGCATACCCGGGTTCATGGCGCCGTTGAGCATCCCGGCGCGGGCATGCTCGGCGTGCATGGCCCCGAACGCGGCTCCGGACATGCACATCTCCTTCTCGGAGGCGAGGGCGGGCACTGCGGTGGCCAGGGCGAGCAGGGCGGCGAAGGCGAGGCTGAGGAGGGGACGGCGCATCTGGTCTCCTTGAGTCCGCGTCGCGCACAGAGAACGCGACGACGGGTGGCGTGTCAACGATGGTCGCAGTCTGGTGCCACGTACGGCGTTCGTCCATGGAGCCGCGCTCTGGGTTACCTCAAGCGACCATCAACCCGCATCGCGGGTGGCCCCGCGCCCACGTGGTGCGCGCTGGCCGTGCGAACCGTCGGGTGCCATGCCGTTCCTGCGCGCTGGGCGCCCATGGACTGGGGTCCAGGGCTCCCAGGAGCGCGATCCAGCACGCCGGGCGTGCAGGAATCGCAGGGCACCCACCCGTACGCACGCTGGCCGCGCATCCGGGCCGGAGCCACGCTGACGCACGCTGGGCGCGCGTGCTGACTCATCTGCAGGAGGCATCCGGTCTCCGGCGGGACGCGATCGGGCCCGCGACCGATGCGCTGCTCGCCGTCGTGGACGAGGTCTACCCCATCGAGCGCGAGGACGTGGACCGTGCCCGGCGGATCGTGGGGTCGACCGCGCTCTCTGCGCGGGACGCGGTCCACGTGGCCGTGATGCGCCGGCGTGGCCTGACACGGACCATGAGCTTCGATCGCTGGTTCGACGCGTTGGACGGCATCGAGCGCATCGGATAGGCGGCTGGCCGCCTATCCGGGAGTGAGGTGCCACTCCCGGGTGTCCAGGTCGCGCCCGGGACTACGCCGCGGGTGTCAGCGTGCCCTTGGGGCCGGTGATCTTCATCGCGAGCATCTCGCCAAGGCCGATGGCGACCAGGCCAGCCGCGAGGTGCGCCACCTCGATCACGGGCTGGGGCAGGAACGTGATCGACCCCTGCGTCATGCCGAAGACCGGCAGCACGAGGGCCCAGGCGACCGCGACGATCGACAGCACCGTTACACCGGCCCGGAAGCCCAGGGCAGCGAGCGTGAGCAGGCCGACCGTGACGAGGACGCCCGCGAGCATGTGGAGCGAGCGAAGGCCCCCGGCCGCCTCGGGCATCACCCAGAGGACGACGCCGAGGATCAGGGCGGCGAGGCCGGCGATCCGGACAGCCGAGTTGCCGATGCGAAGTGCGGACATGTGGTTCTCCCCTGCAATCTGATGGACTGGTGGTTCGCTGGTGGACTGGCGGTTCGCTGGCCGGGCGCTCAGGTGGCGCTTCGTCCCAGGGCAACCGGGGCCGGCGGCGCCTGTTCGACGCGGGCGAGGATCTCGGCCAGCTTGTGGCGTACCTCGACGGCCTCCTCGAGCGATCCTGCCACGCACGACCCGATGATCGCAGGCACGTCGCGTGCCTCCGCCCGGAGCGCGCGCCCCGCGTCGGTGAGGCCGATCACGACGGATCGCTCGTCATCGGTGGAACGGGTCCGCGTTACGAGGCCGGCCGCCTCGAGCCGCTTGAGGAGCGGCGAGAGGGTCCCGCTGTCGAGCCTGAGCCGATCGCCCAGGCGCCCCACGCTCAGCGGCTCCTCCTCCCACAGGACGAGCATGGCGAGGTACTGCGGGTAGGTGAGACCGAGTGCGCCCAGGACGGGACGGTACCGGTCGTTCAGGGATCGATGCAGGCGCGCGACGAGGAAGCAGATCTGGTTGTCGAGCAGGAGCGCCGCATCGAGCAGCGCGTGCGCCTCGGGGTCGGCGTGGGCGTTCCCCTGGGTCACGGGACGGCGGCCGGGAGGATCGCCTCGATGTCGGCACGGATCGCCTCGGGCTTCGTCTTGGGACCGTAGCGCTTCACCGTCCGCCCATCCGGCGCGACCAGGAACTTGGTGAAGTTCCACTTGATCGCCGAGCCGAGGAGGCCACCGGTCTGCTCCTTGAGGAACGCGAAGACGGGGTGGGTCGCCTTGCCGTTGACGTCCACCTTGGTCGAGAGGGGGAAGTCCACGCCGAAGTTCAAGCGGCAGAACTCCTCGATCGCAGCGTCGTCGCCGGGCTCCTGGTTGGCGAACTGGTCGCACGGGAAGCCGATCACGACAAGCCCCTCGTCGCGGAACTCCTCGTGGAGGGCCTGGAGACCCTCGTACTGCGGGGTGAAGCCGCACTTGCTCGCGGTGTTGACGATCAGGAGGGGCCGGCCCTCGAAGGTCGCGAGCGGGACGGTCGTGCCGCCGTTGGTGGTGAAGGAGAGGGCGAAGACGGAGGGGTCGGTGCTCATGACCTGATATTGTACACAACTTAGTTGTGTACGTCGTATCTAGCGCATCCTCGACGTCCCAGGGCAATCAGGGCGACGGCGGCGTCGTGCAGTCCCACTCGAGGCTGCCGGTGAGCTGGTCGGGTTCCCGCCCGGGCGAGGCGGACTCGCCCGGCACCCTGGTCGCCGTGAAGGTCATGTGGCCGCGCAGGCCGTCCGACGTGTCGAGGACGATCACTGCACCCTCACCGAAGTCGGCGGTGTAGAAGACCGGGCTCTCCGGCGGGCTGACCACAGAGATCGAGATCCCAGGTTGCGGCCAGCTGGCGGTCGGGATCACCTGGAACGCACCGCCGACCCACTGATCCGCCGCCTCCCTGAGATTCACCTCGGCCGAGAACAGCGAGGCCTCGCCGTCGCGGATGAGGCATCGCGACCCCATGCGCCACGCGAACGGCGGCAGCTCATCGGCGCGCATGCTGGCCCGACCGAAGGACCACGCGCCGGGGTTGACGCCCCGGTAGGGGGAGGAGACGACGAACATGACCGCCGTCGCGATGACGGTCATGCCCGCGAACGCCGCCAGGACGCGCGCCGTCATGTCGGAGCGTGTCTTCGCCGCCACGGCTGCCGTGATGCCGGCGATCACGACGACGACGATCAGGATGGCGCCGACGAAGAGGTCGGAGTAGAACATGCCGCTGCTGCGCATGTACGACCCGCCCCAGCCACCGAGCAGTGCACCCGCGATGAGTCCCACGACCACGGGCGGGCGCAGCCACGTCCTTGGCCCGATGCTGCTGGCGTCGCGCATCGCCCACGTCCTGTTCCGGGGTTGCCACCGCCACGTGGCAGGATCGCGCTGGAGTGCCGTCCGGGACGCGTTCGTCATCGTCCTCCGCGCCATGCGCGAAGGTCAAGGTGCAGGCGGACTGTCGGCCACGCCACGCCACGCCACGCCACGCCACCGAAACGAAGACGGACGGGTCCGCGAGGATGCCAGTCCGTCCGTCGTCCTGATCGGGATCAGGTGTGTCTACGGCAGGCAGACGGAGAAGCCCTGGTGCATGCCCGGGCTCATGGCGCCGTTGAGCATCCCGGCTCGGGCGTGCTCGGCGTGCATGGCTCCGAAGGCGGCCCCGGACATGCACATCTCCTTCTCGGAAGCGAGGGCGGGAACCGAGATGGCCAGAACGAGGAGGGCGGCCATGGCGAGGCCGAGGAGGGAACGGCGCATCAGATCTCCTGGAGGGTCGGGTCGCGCACAGAGAACGCGACGACGGGTGACACGTGGACGACGTCCCGATGCTTGAGACGGGAGTTGCCCGCGACCATGGAGCCGCGCTCAAGGGTTGCCTCAAGCGGTGGTCAACAGTCGGGCGCGTTTGCTCCCGCAACCCGGTCGATCACGACCTCGCGGTCGACGAGCATCCGCGAACGGTTCGCGATCCGCCCCGGCCCCGCAGACATCCGACCCGGCAACGGGCGCGGGGCGTCCCCCGCTCGTCGTCGCCGGCTCCCGATCAGAGTGGCTGGTCGCGCCCGAGGTCGCGGCCGGCGCGGTCGTGAACCGGGTCCACGAGGTCACCAGGCTGGCGGGACCCATCGACCACGGGGGCGGCCGAGGTGCTGCGCTTGGCCTTGCGCTTGTGATCACCGGCGATCGCTCGAAGGCGATCCTCGCTGGTCAGGGCCGGCCGGGCCGGGGCGGGAGCCTTGGTGGTGTCGGTCATCGGGGCGTCTCCGGGGTCCTGGGGTGACGCGGCCGCCGGGGAACACGTCGGGTGGTGCGCCTATTGTCCTCCCTGCGTCCAGCCGCGGCCCGGGTCACCTTCTATTACATCATCTTGGTCATGCGATATCATACGGCCCATGGAGCGAACCCAGATCTCGCTCGACCCGGAGCAGGCGGCGCTCCTGCGGCGCTTGGCCCGCGCGCGCGGCGTGTCGATGGCGCACCTGATCCGCGATGCCGTGGACCAGTCCTACGGGGCCGCAGTCGCCCCGCCACCACGCGAGGTGCTCTGGGCACGGGCGACGGACGCGCTCGGTTCGGCCGAGGGTGACGGCGATCCGGTCGCGGCGGAGCACGACACGCACCTCGATGAGGCGTTCGGCGCGTGATCCTTGTCGACACCGCCGCCTTCTATGCCCTGCTCGATCGCGCGGATCCGGCCCACCCCGCCGCCGTGGCCGCCTTCGAGCAACTGCGCGCCGTCGACGCCACCCTGGTCACCCACCAGTACGTGCTCGTGGAGACGACCGCCCTCCTCCAGCGACGCCTGGGCATGGCCGCGGTCCGCCGCTTCACCGACGACCTGCTGCCCCTCGCGGAGGTGGTCTGGATCGACGCGGAGCTGCACGCGCAAGCGCGGGAGGCGCTGCTTGCCGCGGACCGTCGCGACGTCTCCCTGGTGGACCGGGTCAGCCTCCTCGTGATGCGCAGGCTCGGCATTGGCCAGGCCTTCACCTTCGACGCCGACTTCACCGCCGAAGGCTTCGAGGTGGTCCCCGAACCCTGAGACCGGGCAGCGCGCACCTGGCGGGACGCGTCCGTGGTTCACTGGGCGTCGTGCGCCGCCTGCTCGTCGTCGACTTCGCCAACCTCGCCCATCGCGCCTACTTCGCCGGGCGCTCCCGGCCGGTCACAGCCCCCGACGGCCGACCCGTGTTCCTGGTGGCCACGTTCCTGCGCCTGGTGCTGGCCCGGATCCGCGAGGAGCAGGCCACGCACGTGGCGCTCGCGTTCGAGAGCACGACGGGCTCCCGCCGACGCGAGATCGACCCGTCCTACAAGCCACGGACCACGACCGCACCGGAGGATCTCGCGCCCCAGCTGCGCGACGCCAACATCGCGTCGGGCCGGATGGGCTGGGCCCGCTACCGCACGGAGGGCTGGGAGGCGGATGACGCGATGGCCGGGATCGCCGATGCGGCGGTGGCCGCCGGCTTCGACGAGGTGCTCCTCCTCACGGCCGACCACGACCTGCTGGGTGTCGTGCGTGAACAGGTCAACGTGCTGATGCCCAAGTCGGGTGGCGGCGTGGACCGGTTCAGGCCTGCGGACGTCCTGGAGCGCAGTCCGTACCGGGTGGCACCGCCCCAGGTGGCCGACGTGAAAGCGCTCATCGGCGACTCGACCGACAGCTACGGCGGCGTGCGAGGCATCGGCCCGTCGGTGGCGCCCGGACTCGTCCTGCGGTTCGGTTCGGTCGCCGGCATCTACGGGCACCTCGACGAGATCGGGAACGTGGGCGCCCGCAACCGCCTCATCGCCGGGCGCGAGGACGCGTTCCGCTGCCTGGACCTCGCGACGCTCCGGCGGGACGCGCCCCTCTCGCCCGCCGTTCGACCCGGATGCCGGGCGCGTGGGCGGGCACGATCCGGAGCGGATGGCGGCGTGGCTGGGTGCGATGGGCCTGGACGACGTGGTCCGGCTCGCCGAGGCGGTGGGCCGCGAGCGGGCGTGACACGCGGACCACCCGCGACCGCCGACCCGTTGCACCGCTCTGGGACACTTGCTCCCTGGCAGACATCTACCTCTCATGAGCGACCTCACGATCGCCGATCCACGGACAGTCGACCCGACCGTCACCCTTGCGGCAGGCGGTGATGCCGTTGCCTTCGAGCGGCTCGTCGTCCGCCACCACGCGTCGATGGCCAAGGTCGCGTACGCGATCTGCGGCGACACGGAGGTGGCGCGCGATGCCGTCCAGGCTGCGTGGGCCATCGCGTGGCGCCGGCTCCCGTCCCTGCGGGACCACGGGCAGGTCCGGGCATGGCTGATCGCGATCGCCGCCAACGAGGCCCGCCAGGCCGTCCGCCGCGGGCGGCGCCACGTTGTGATGGACATCAGCGCGTCCCTGGATGCCGCCGCGGATTCGGATCCGGCCGATCGCATCGGCCTGGTGGACCTCGCCCGTGTCCTGGCCGGCCTCAAGCCGGACGACCGCTCGCTGCTCGCGATGCGGTTCGTCGCCGGCCTTGATTTCGACCGAGATCGCCGCCCAGCTCCATCTCTCCCCGTCGGGCGTGCGCAGCCGCCTCGCCCGGCTCATCGAGCGTCTCCGAACGGAGCTCGACCATGCGTGAGAAGACAACCTTCGAGCACCTCCTCGAGGACGCGTTCGACCGGTATGCCGTGGCCGGGGCGCCACTCGACGCCGATCCCCACACACTCGCGGTCGAGGCCGTCTCCGGTGGCGGCCGGCGCCGCGGCCTCGCCCTTCGCATTCCGGCAGCGCCACGGGGCCTCCTGCTCGCTGCCTCGGTCGGGCTGCTCCTGCTCACGCTGCTCGCGGCGGCCCTCATGGCGGGGGCACTGCCTGTCAAGCCGAGGGCACCGCTCGGTGGTGGCGGCCGGATCCTGGTGACGTACCCGACCGGGCCAAGCCACCTGCTCACGATCGACGGTGACCGGGCCGTCGCGCGCGAGGTCCGCGTCCGCGGATGCCCCCGCACCGTCGGCAACGCGGACGCTACCGCGACGATGCAGCGATTCGTCGGGATCCGGTACGAGGGCTTCGACGGCGGCGTCTCCGAGCCGATCAGTACGAAGTACGCAGGCGGCGAGCGCTGGTCTGCTGACAACAGGGTGCTGGCGCTCGTCGACTGGACCCATGGAACCGTGACGTTCGTGACGATCCCCGGAAACGATGTCGAGCACCCGGCGCAGTTGACGGTCGCCGTGGACGTCCGGGACCTTCCGGTGACCACCGACGGCTACCCCATGTTCGAAGGGAACTTCTCGCCCGACGGACGCTCCTTCCTGCTGGTGACCTACCCGGACACGGGCGGTGGGACGCCCCGCAACCGGCTGAGCGTCCTGGACGTCGGCACCGGCGCGTCCCGTGCGCTCACCGACGTTCCCGCCATCACCCCGACCCCCGTTGACCCGATCGTCGGCGTCGCCTGGGCACCCGGCAACAGCGCCATCGCGTTCGCGAGCACCGTTGACGGCATGTCCCAGGTCGGTTGGGTCTCGACCGAGTCCGGTCAGCTCACGTGGCTCGGCCACCCGCAGGGTGTGCCGGACGCCGCGGACCTGGTGGTCCAAGCGTGGTCCCCTGACGCCTCGCGCATCGCGGTCTGGGCGGACGGGAGCCTGTGGTTCGTGGACGCCGACGGCGGGACGTGGCAGCGCACGCCGCTGGCAGGCCCGAACTCCCCCACGACCTTCGCGATGACACCCGACGGCCGCAAGGCGGGGGTGGTCAACGGCTCGGTGCTGACGGTTCTCGATGTGCCGACCGGGACGATGGAGGTTCGCCGGCTCGGGGGCTCGACCGTCGCGTGGTCGCCGGACCGGAGTGCCTTGTCGGTCCTCGAGCCCTCTGCGGGCGCCGGACCGACCGAGGTCCTGGTCTACGACCCGTGGACCGCATCCGAGCCGGTGCGCCTGTTCACCGTTCCCGAGGAATCGTCGTTCCCGGTCGGCGGGACCGGCGGACCGTGCTTGCAGTGGTTGTCGGAGGTGTCCCCGTGATCCGCGCGTCCCTGGTCCTCGCACTCCTCGTCGCTCGGTCTCGTCACCGCCTGCGGATCGCCCGGGTCTCCGACACCGGAGGCCGCGGCACCAACCCGTGAAGCCCAGGCCTCAGCCGGCAGGCGGCAGCGCCGACCTTGACTCCCACCGCCGGACCGACCACGGAACCAACGGCCCAGCCCGATCCGACGGCCACCCCGCGCCCGGAGGTCCTGCCGGGCGAGGCTTGGCTCGCCTTCCAGAGCGGCGATGGTGGCGATCGACGCGCCAGCGGCGCGACCCGGCCGTGACGACCGGCGCGTGATCGGGGGCCGACTGCCACTGTCCGCCCCGCGCCGGTGCCGCGCATCGTGGCCCGGCTGGCCGACACGGCGCAGTGACACGTGCACGAGGAGGGGACATGCGCACCCTCGCCAACGGGCCCCGCCGACGGCCGAATCGCTCCTGCTGCGGGCGATCGAGCTTGGCCGGGAGGGGATGCTTGCCCGCCGGGGCGGGCCGTTCGGCGCGCTCATCGCGAGCGCGGACGGGTCGATCGTCGCTGAGGGCTGCAACCAGGTCACCTCCACCAACGATCCCACCGCACACGCGGAGATCACGACGATCCGCGCCGCCTGCACCGCCCTGGGCACGTTCATCCTCGCGGGCCACGTCCTGTACTCGAGCTGCGAACCCTGCCCCATGTGCCTCGCCGCCGCGTACTGGGCCCGGCTGGACGGGATCGTGTTCGCCGCGTCGCGCGTGGATGCGGCGGCCGGCGGCTTCGACGACGAGTTCCTGTACCGGGAGCTGGTCCTGCCGATGGACGAGCGGTCGCTGCCGGTCACCCAGGCGGCCGCGGACGAGGGCGCCGAGCTGTTCCGCGAGTGGCTGGCGCTGGAGGGCCGGACGCCCTACTGAGGTCGCCCGAGCCGGCCGCGCCGGTCCCCTCCGGCCCCGTGTCTCACTCCCCGTCGCCGGTGGGCGTCAGCCGACGGGCGACGCCGGCGGGGCGCTTCCTGCAACTCGCCACGCTGCCTCGGCGACGGAACGTGGCTACTCCAGGAGGCCAGCGCGACGCAACGCGGTCCCTGCCGGCCCGAGTCGAGGCCGGGCACGCGGCTGAACAGCGCAGCGTCGTCCCGACTCACCAGCATCGCGTTTGCCCCAAGCGCCGCATCCACCAGGTAGTCGTCGGCAGGATCCGCGCATCGCCGCGGGTGCAGTCGGCCCCGGTCCTGCACCACGATCACCGCGAGCACGCGCAGCCCGTCAAGCAGCGAACGTACCCGTTCTGCGGGAAGGTGGCCCGCAAACGCAGGATCCCGAAGCACGGCTCGAGTCTCGTCGAGCAGCACCTCGGTAAGGACGATCTCGACGTTGCCTTCGACGGCAGCCTCGATGAGCCTCCGCGAGAAGGATGCCGGCTCCCGGCGGCTCGTCAACCCCGCTGCGAGCACCATGGCATCGAGCAGGACCCGCACGATCGACTCACTCGCGACGGCGGGCGCGAACTCTCGCCAGGGCCGCAGCCGCGCTGCCCAGCAGCTCGTCTTCCGATGCGCCTGGCTCCCTCGCCGTCATGGCAAGCAGCTCCCTCACGCGCGACGCGTAGGTCTCCCACGCGGACTGGCGCGTGGTGCCGAGCGCGGCGGCGATCGCCTCCCATGACGCACCGTGCGTCTTGGCCTCCGCGACCAGGTGGATCCGACGGCGATCCAGCTCCGCGATGCGCCGATCCACGTCGGCGAGCTGTGCCAGGTCGAGCTCGACGGTCGATGTCATCGTGTCAGGTTATCCTGACAATCTCACGCGGTCAACCTGCGTACCGGGGTCAGCCGACGGGCAGCGCCGGCTCGGCGACCCGCGGCCGCCGCGGTCGATCCCGTCGTCGCGCCGGGCCCCTCGTCGCCGTCGGCAGGTGGGCCGCGGACCCCGAGATCCCCGCGAGGAGCGCGGCCAGGACGGCGGCCGGCGCGAGCGACCGCTCTCCGGGCTCGACCGTCTCCGGGGGCCAGGTCATCTCCGCCTCGAGCACGGCGAAGGTCGTCGCGTCGAGGACGGCGCGCACGCCCGGCGCCCAGTAGACGCAGGTCGGGTCACCGGGACGCCGGTCGAGGCGATGGGTCGCCCCGCCGAAGCGTCCTTCGATCGCCGCGTCGCCCAGGAGCCGGAAGGCGTTGTCGGCCTCGGCGGCGAACTCCGCGGCGTCCACGTACAGGCGCGGCTTGTCCACGTAGGGGCGGCCGGCCGTCGGGCAGGCCGTGACGCAGGTGCCGCACTCGTTGCACAGGTCGGCGAGGACGGCCACCTGGAACCGCTGGGCCACGGCGAACGGCCGTGTCCCGGCCGGCACGCAGCCCCTCGCCGAGCGCCGCGAGGACCGGCACGTCCGCCCGCATCGGCGCCGCCTCGTAGGTCAGGAGGGCCAGGTTCGGGCACACGCCGACGCACAGGCTGCACAGCGTGTCGCAGTCGAGGCAGCGGGCGGCCTCGCGTCGCGCCTCGTCGGCGGTGTAGGGCAGGGCCGTCTCGTCGAAGCCGCCGCGGCTGCGCGAGGTCGGTGGCACGGACCGGGACGCGGTACGCGCGCTGGGCCCGGCGGACCGTGAGCGCGCCGACGTCGAGACCTTCGGTCTCGCGGTAGCCGGCCGCCACCGGCAGCGCCGTCCCGGACGCCAGCCCGAGGTGCCGGGCGATCGCTGCTGCCGCCCGCTTGCCGTCCGCCGCCGCCTTGACGATGGACGCCGGCCCGTGGGCCGCGACGTCGCCGCCCGCCCAGACGCCCGGGATCGACGTCGCCAGCGTCTCGGGGTCGGTTGCGACGAACCCGGCCTCGGTCAGCTCCGGCGCCAGGTCCCCGAACAGGTCGAGCACCGGTGACTGGCTGATCGCGAGGATGAGGGTGTCCAGCGGGAGCTCGGCGTCCGAGTCCGGCACGTCGCGCGGGACCTTGCGTCCCGCCGCGTCGCGCGTCCCGTCGTAGGCCGTCCGGCGGACGACGAGCCCGGCGAGGCGCCCGTCCTCCACGTGCAGGCCGACCGGCCGGGCGAGCTCAACGACCTCGATGCCCTCCTCGCGGAGCGCCGCGACCTCCTCCCGGTCGGCCGGCATCTGGTCGATCGTGCGCCGGTAGACGAGCTGGACCTGCGCCGCCCCGGCCCGACGTGCCGAGCGGGCACAGTCCATGGCCGTGTCGCCGGCCCCCACCACGCCGACCCGCGGCCCGACGGCGGGCGGGCGGCCCTCGCGCACGAGGCGCAGGAACTCGACCCCGTCGAGCACGCCATCGGCATCCTCGCCCGGGCAGCCCCAGGCGCTTGCCCTGCTGCGCCCCGACCGCGACGAAGACGGCATCGAACCCGTCGTCGCGCAAGCCGGCCACCGTCACGTCCCGGCCGACGCGGACGCCGTACCGGACCTCCACGCCGAGGCGCTCGAGGACCGCGATGTCCTGCGCGATCTGCGCCTGCGGCAGGCGGTAGGCCGGGATCGCCCCACCGACCATGCCGCCCGGATACGGGTGCTCCTCGAGGATCGTGACCGCGGCGCCCGCGCGCGCGAGCCACTCCGCGGCGGCGAGCCCGGCCGGGCCGGCGCCGACGATCGCGACGGTGGGCGCGCCCGGGGCAGACGCGGCGGCGGCGCGCGATGGTCGCATCGGCCGCGCCATCGGCCTCGGCGTCCATGATGAACCGCTTCACCTGCCGGATCGCGAGCGGCTCGTCGAGGTGCGTCCGGACGCAGGTGTGCTCGCAGTGGTGGTCGCAGACCCGCCCCAGGATGGCCGGCAGCGGGTTGTCGAGCCGGGTGATCCGGGCGGCCTCGGCGAGGTCGCCCTCGCGCACGGCCCGCATGTAGCGCGGCACCTGCTGGTCGACCGGGCACTCGTCCAGGCACGGGGCGGCGATGCAGTCGAAGACGCCCAGCGCGCGCGTGGTCTTCGCAGTGGCCGGTGGCGAACGTCGCCTTCGCGTAGCGGGGTCGGCGGTGACGCGCGTCGGCATAGGCGCGCAGGTTGAAGCGGGCGCAGGCGACGGCGTCGGGGCGCGCGGTCTCGTGCCCGGCGAACCCGCCCGCGAGCGCGCGCCGGCGGACGAAGTCGTCGATGCCGTCGCGCCGACCGCGTCGAACGCGGCGTCGACCTCCTGCGGGTACTGGAGCAGGCGCAGGTAGCCGCCCGTCTTGAGCAGGTCGGAGCAGACCGTGATCGTGCGCAGGCCGCCCGCGAGCAGGTCCGGCACGTTGAACGCATCCGCGCCGCCGGCGAACGAGAGCGGCATCGACCCCTCGAACGTCTCGCTGATCCGGGCCGCCAGGTTGACCGTCACCGCGTGCAGCGGCCGGCCCGACAGGTACATCGTGGGGTCGCGGTCGAACACGCCGCGCCAGTTGCGCACCTCGAGCGTGTTCGACAGCTTCAGCCCGAAGGCGACCCCGCGCCCGGCAGCGGCCGCCCGCAGCCGCTCGAACATCGGCACGGCGTCCTCCCAGCGGAGGTCGTGGCCGAAGGCCTCGTCGGGGATCGGGACGTCGAGGTAGCCCAGCTCCCCGTTCACGATCCCGCGCACCCGCTCCGCGCCCAGCAGGGTCGGGTTGCACTTCACCGTCGTGTGCAGGCCGCGGTCGTCGATGAGGTACTGCGAGATCCGCTCGATCTCGTCGGGCGGGCAGCCGTGCATCGTGGAGAGCGTCACGGAGTCCGAGATGCGGGCCGGGATGTCGATCTCGCGGACAGCCGGGGAACGTGACGCGGCGACGACGTCCACGTACGCCGGCAGCCAGGCCGACGCGTCGGCCATGGCGTCGAGGTACCACTGCACGTTGGGCCGCCGGATCCCCTCGAGGTTGTAGCCGACGCTCATGTTGAACACGACGCCGGGGCGCTCGCCCGGGAACCCGAGCGCGCGGTGCAGGGCGTGGACGAGCACCCAGGCGCGCAGGTACTCGTCGAACGACTGGTGGACGCGCAGCTCCTGGCTCCACTCGACGTTGTAGCCCTCGTCCGTGACGTCGATGCAGGGCTTGTTGACGTCCAGTTCGTCGAGCGTCTGGACGGTCTTGAGCTCGATGAGCCGGGCGCCCGCGAGCCACGCCGCGACGATGTTCTGGGCCATCTGGGTGTGCGGGCCGGCAGCGACGCCCCACGGGGTGTCGAGGTCGACGCCCAGCTGCCGGCGCCGGAAGCGGTGGTCTGCGCGCGGGACGAAGGCCGACGCGACGGGCACGCCGAAGACCGAGCCCTTCCGCTCGAGCTCGCCGAACGCCCAACTCGTGAGCTGCTCCATCGAGAGGGGCGCGAAGCGGTCGGACATCAGGGGTGCTCCCTCGCGGCGGGGGGGTGGGGTCAGAGGCGGGCGTGCAGGCGGGCCGCCTGCTCGCGGGCCTTGGCGCGGATCTCGTCGGCATCGACGCGGGTGGGCCGGCCGTCGGCGAAGACCAGCTCGCCGTCGACGACGACGCGCAGCGGCCGGATGCCGGGCGTGAAGGCGATGTGCCAGGGATCCATCGGATCGTAGGACCAGGTCACCTCGTCGGTGCGCGCCTCGGGCACGAGGTCCCAGCCGTGCTCCAGCCAGGACCACGCCGTCGACGGGCCCGCAGGTGATGTCAACCGAGCGCTGCATGACGTAGGCCAGCCGGAACGACTCGAGGACGTTGCCGCCGATCCCGTCGGTGCCCAGCGCCACGGGGTTGTCGAAGCGGGCCGGGTTCGCGTAGCCGACGGCGTTGTTCAGGTTCGACATCGGGTTGTGGAGGATGGTCCCGCGGAGCGCGTGGTCGGTCGGCAGGTGGACGCAGTGGGCCAGCAGCCAGTCGTCCCGGGTGAGGCCCGCGAGCCGCGCCGGCGCGTCGATGTCGCCGACGCCCTCGCACACGTGCACGTGGACGCCGACGCCGAGGTCCGCCGCGAGCTCGGCCGCGGCGCGCAGGGACGCGTCGGAGCAGGTGAAGGCGGCGTGGATCCCCACCAGGCCCCGGCCGCCGGCCCGGATGAAGCGCTCGTTCTCGGCGAGGCCTCGTCGGGCGCCGTCCGGCCCGTGGCGGTCGGTGATCCCGTAGGCCAGCACGGAGCGGACGCCGACCTCGGCGCATGCCTCCGCGATCACGTCGAGGCTGCCCTCGATGGCGTTGGGGGACTCGTGGTGGTCGATGATCGCGGTGGTCCCGTTCTCGAGCGCCTCGAGCGCGCCGAGCATGGCCGACCAGCGGATCATCTCGAGGTCGAGCGCCGTGTCCAGGCGCCACCAGACCTGCTCCAGGACCTCCTGGAAGCTCGTCGCCACCTTGGGCGGCGCCGGCATCCCCCGCGCCAGCGCCGAGTACAGGTGGTGGTGGGCGCAGACGAGGCCCGGGGTGACCGCGGACATCAGGACTCCCCTCCTTCGGTCGATCCGGGCGCCGTCGATCCCGGCGCCGTCGATCCCGGCGCCGTCGCCTTGGCCGCCTTCGACGCCTCGCGGGCCAGGCGTGGCAGCAGCGCCCGTGCGGCCGGCGAGTCGCGCATCGGCAGGCTGGTCCGCCGGATGCCGTCGAACGCGTACAGCGCGCCGGCCACGGCGGCGGACGTCGGGACCAGCACGGCCTCGCCCATGCCCTTCGCGCCGAACGGGCCCTCGGGCTGCGGAACCTCCACGAGGATCGTCTCCACCGGGGGCATCGCGGCCGCCGGGATGATGCCCAGCGACTTGAGCGTCCCGGTGACGGGGATCCCGTCCTCGGTCTCGAACGCCTCGGTCAGGGCCATGCCCAGGCCCATGTGGACACCGCCCTCGACCTGGCCGCGCAGCAGCACCGGGTTGAGCGCCTTGCCCACGTCGTGCGCGGCGACGATCCGCTCCACCCGGCCCTCGTCGTCGAGGATGACGACCTGGGTGGCCCAGCCGTAGGCGAAGTGGGTGACCGGCTCGGCGCACGTCGGCCTCGAGCTTGGTGGTCCAGTCAACGAGCACAGTGCCCGCGAAGTCGCGATCGGCCAGGTCCTCCAGTCGGCCGTCGGGGCCAAGCGCCTCGAGGGCCGAGCGCAGCGTCGCGCACGCGTCGAGGACCGCACGCCCGCCGAGCATCGTGGCTCGCGACGAGGTGGTCTCGCCCGTGTCCAGCTCGCGGTGCGTGTCCACGACCACCCGGATCCGCGCCGGGTCGATGCCCAGCTCGGCGGCCGCGAGATCGCGGAAGACCGTGTGGCAGCCCTGGCCCATCTCGGTCCAGGAGTGGAACAGCGTGACGGTGCCGTCGGCCTCGGGCCGGAGGACCGCGTGGCCGCGCTCCTTGAGGCCGTTGCCGACGCCCACGTTCTTGATGGCGCACGCGATGCCCGCGTACCGGGCGCCCTTGTAGGCGTCCTTGACCGCGAGCAGCGTCGCGCTTGCACGCCCACGCCCTCGCCCAGCTTCTGGCCGGTGGTGGTGCGGTCGCCCACGTCGAGCGCGTTGCGCCAGCGGATGTCCCAGCCGTCGATGCCCACCTGCTCGGCGAGCATGTCCAGCACGCCCTCCATCGCGAAGTCGGCCTGGTTCGCGCCGAAGCCGCGCATGGCGCCCGACGGCGGGTTGTTGGTGTAGACCGCGGTGGCCTCGACGTCCACGTTGGGCACCCGGAACGGGCCGCAGGCATGGCCCGCGGCACGCTCGAGGACCTTGCCGCCGACGCTGGCGTAGGCGCCGTTGTCGCCGGTGATCCGCGCCCGGACCGCGACGAGGTTGCCCTCCGCGTCGCAGGCGGCGGTGTAGTCGAGCCACATCGGGTGGCGCTTGACGTGGAACCACAGGCTCTCGCGCCGGGTGAGCTTGAGCAGGACCGGGCGGCCGGTGGCGTGGGCGAGCAGTGCCGCCTGGCCCTGGACGCTGAGATCCTCCTTGCCGCCGAACGCGCCGCCGGTGGAGACCTGGGTCACGAGGACGTCCTGTGCCGGGAGCCCCAGGAACGACGCGACCTGGCGGCGGTCCTCCCAGGCGCCCTGCCCGGGGGAGTAGAGGTGGATCGCGTGGTCCGTGACGGGCGCGCCGTCCGGGCCCCCGGCGCCGCGCGGCACCGCGAGGGCCGCCTCCGGCTCCAGGAACGCATGCTCGATGGCGGCGGTCCGGAAGCTGGCGGTTGCCGTGTGCGCGGCGCCCTTGAGGGCCGTGTCGACGTCGCCACGCCGGACGACGGAGCGGGAGACGATGTTGCCGCCCTCGTGGATCGGGGGCGCATCGTCGGCGAGGGCGGCAAACGGGTCGGTGACCGCGGGCAGTGGCTCCAGGTCCACCTCGATGAGCGCGGCGGCTTCGGCGGCGGCCTCCCGTGTCTCCGCGGCGACCGCGGCCAGCACGTCGCCCACGTAGCGGACGATCTCGCCCTCGGCGACGAGCAGCGGCCAGTCCGGGCGGATGAGGCCCTGCTCGCGGCGGCCGGGGACATCCGCGGCGGTCAGCACCGCGACCACGCCCGGGACCGCGCGCGCCTTCGTGGTGTCGATGGAGCGGACGAGCGCGCGCGGGACGCCGGCGAAGCGCAGGGCCCCGTGGAGCATGCCCGGCGCGACGAGATCGCCGACGAACGGCTTGTCGCCCAGGGCGAGCTCGCGGCCCTCGTAGCGATCGCCGCTCCTGCCGCCACTCACTCTGGCGATGACCGTATGGGCATCACGCGGTGTGCCGGAGTTGATGCCCATAGCGTCATCAGGACGCGGGCCCAGGGCGATGCCCGTATGGGCATCACGCGGTGTGCCGGAGTTGATGCCCATAGCGTCATCACGCCGGGCAGCAGCCACCAGCGCGATCGCGTCGATGATCGGGAAGTACCCGGTGCAGCGGCAGAGGTTGCCCGCAAGCGCGCGGGCGATCACCTCGCGGGACGGGGCGGGCTCGCGGCGCAGCAGCGCCTCGGCCTTCATCACGATGCCGGGCGAGCAGTAGCCGCACTGCGACGCGCCGGTGGCCACGAACGCGTCGGCCCACAGGTCACGGGTGGCGGCCGGAAGCCCTTCGATCGTCTCGATCACGCGGCCCGCGGCGCGCTCGGCCGGGCGGGCGCAGGACACGACCGCATGCCCGTCCACGATGACCGTGCACGCGCCGCACGACCCCTCGGGCGCGCAGCCGTCCTTCATCGAGCGCAGGCCGCACCGCTCGCGCAGGACATGGAGCAGCGATTCGCCGGGATCGACGTCGAGGTCTACCGTCCGGCCGTTCAACGTGAAGTCCATCGGACCCCCTTGCAGACGCCAGCACCGGACCGTGTGGCCCTATGCCACGGCGCCCCGGCACTGGATGGTAAGAATGACTGGTCCGGGCACGCGCGTGCCGTGTGGCCCGAACAGTGAGCGCCCGGGCATCCCCCGCCCGGGGTGAATGCCGTATGGCGGAGGGTGTACATGCGCCGGTTGGGCCTCGAACGGGACATCGTCGACGCGGTCGTGCGGGACCTCGCCGTCGAGCGCTGCCGGTCGCTCGGCGTGCGCCTGCCCACCTTCGCGCAGCTGGCGGACCCGGACACGATCCCGGCCGACATCACCGAACGCCTTGCCGACCTCGACCCCGACGCCCCGGATCCCCTGAACCTGTTCCGTGTCCACTGGTTCAACGACGCCTCGCGCGCCGGCCGCACCTCCGTGCCAGTCCACCTGGTCCTGCCGGAGTCACTGACCGGGCGTCCCCTCGCCCATCGTCATCGCCCTGGGCGACCGCCTCCCGATGATCGACTCGCACAAGGTGATCGCGGCGTACGGGTGCCTCGCACCGCGGCTCGTCACCGGCCAGTTCGACCCGATCGGCCAGCGAGCGGTCTGGCCGTCCACCGGCAACTACTGCCGGGGCGGCGTCGCGATCAGCCGGATCATGGGCTGCCGCGGCGTGGCGGTCCTGCCCGCGGGCATGAGCCGCGAGCGGTTCGAATGGCTGGAGCGCTGGGTGGCGGACCCGGCGGACATCATCCGCACGCCCGGCACGGAGTCCAACGTCAAGGAGATCTACGACGAGTGCGCGGTGCTGGACCGCGACCCCGACACCGTGATCTTCAACCAGTTCAGCGAGTTCGCGAACCACGTCGCCCACTACGCGATCACGGGGCGGGCCCTGGCGAAGGTCTTCGAGCACGTGGCATCGGAGCGTCCGGGCGCGCGCGCGGCGGCCTTCGTGTCGGCGACGGGCTCCGCCGGGACGATCGGCGCGGGCGACTACCTCAAGGAGCACCTGGGCTCGCTCACGGTGGCGGTCGAGGCGGTCGAGTGCCCCACGATGCTGGCCGGCGGCTTCGGCGAGCACAACATCCAGGGCATCGGCGACAAGCACATCCCGCTGATCCACAACGTCATGGCGACGGACTTCGTCGTGGGCGTCTCCGACCGGGCCACGGACGACCTGTTCGTGCTGTTCAACACCGAGGTCGGGCGGCGGTACCTGGTCGAGCGACGCGGAGTGCCCGCGGACCTCGTGGCGGCGCTCTCGTCGATGGGCTACTCGTCGATCTGCAACATGCTCGCGGCCATCAAGGTCGCCCGCCAGCAGCACCTGGGCCCGGACGACGTCCTCCTCACCGTGGCCACGGACGGCGCGGCGATGTACGGCACGGAGCTCGAGCCGATCGCCGCGCGCGACTTCCCCGGCGGCTTCGACATGGTGGCCGCGGGCGAGACCTGGGGCCGCTGGCTGGCGGCCGCCGGCGTGGACCACGTGCTGGAGATGACCCGCCCGGAGCGGGACCGCGTGTTCAACCTGGGCTACTTCACCTGGGTGGAGCAGCAGGGCGTGCCGCTCGACGAGTTCGAGGCGCGGCGCGACCAGCGGTTCTGGGTCGAGACCCGCGAGATCGTCCACCGCTGGGACGAGCTGATCGAGGAGTTCAACGCGGAGGTCGCCGCGCGGTGAGTCACCCGCTGGCCGTGGAGACCGGGCTGGTCTGCGCCGGCTGCGGGGCGCTCGCTCCCGGCCACCGGCCGTTCACGCCGCGCTGCCCCAACCGCCGCCCGGGCGACGACATCGACCACGTCATGGTGCGCGGCATCGACCTCGCCCGCCTGGATGTGCCGGCGGACCCCGAGCCCCAACCCGTTCATCCGCTACCGCGCGCTGTTCCACGCCTACCACGTGGCGCGGGCGGCTGGCTGGGCGGACGCCCGATACGTGGACCTCGTCGGCGGGCTGGACGAGGCGGTGGCCGCGGTGGACGGGCACGGCTTCCGGGTGACGCCGCTCGCGCCGTCGGCCGCCCTCGCGCGCGCCGCCGGGCTCGGCCCCGACGGCACCGTCTGGGTCAAGGACGAGACCGGCAACGTGGGCGGCTCGCACAAGGCCCGCCACCTGTTCGGGATCCTGCTGGAGCTGCGGGTCGCGGAGGCGCTGGGCGAGGCCGATCCGGAGGCGCCCCTGGCGATCGCGTCGTGCGGGAACGCCGCGCTGGCGGCCGCGGTGGTGGCGCGGGCCGCGGACCGGGAGCTGCGCGTCTTCGTGCCCGAGGACGCGGATCCGGTGGTGCTGGCCCGCCTGGACGACCTGGGCGCGGCGGTGGTCACGTGCCCGCGCCGCGCCGGTGAGGCGGGCGACCCCTCGTACCTGCGCCTCCAGGAGGCCATCGCGGACGGCGCCATCCCGTTCACCTGCCAGGGGCCGGACAACGGCCTCGCCATCGAGGGCGGCGCGACGCTCGCCTGGGAGATGGTGGACGCGCTGCGGGCCGCAGGCGCAACCCTCGACCGGATCGTGGTCCAGGTGGGTGGCGGCGCGTTCGCATCCGGGATCGCGCTCGGGTTCGACGATGCCGTCACGCTGGGGGCCATCGCCCGTGCCCCGCGCCTGGACACCGTGCAGACCCGGGGCGCCTGGCCGCTCGCGCGCGCCCACGCGCTGCCTGCTCGAGGACCTGGGCGCCGCAGCGGGCGAGCGCGCTGGACCCCGAGCGGGTCCACGACGCCCTGCGCGCCGCCGCGAACCACCGCTCGCGCTACATGCGCCCGTGGGAGACCGCCGCCGGTGAGCGTGGCCCACGGCATCCTCGACGACGAGACCTACGACTGGGTCGCCGTCGAGCGCGCGATGCTCGTCAGCGGCGGCCGCGCCCTCGTCGTGGACGAGCACGCCCTCGTCGACGCCAACACCATCGCCTGCGAGGCGACCGGCATCGACGCCGACGAGACCGGCACCGCGGGCGTCGCGGGCCTGCTCGCGCTCGGCGCCGCCGGGCACCTCGATCCATCCGAATCCGTCGCGGTCGTCCTCTCGGGCGTCCGCCGCACCCAGCCAGCAGAGGAGTGACGATGCCGGTCCCCGCCCTTGCCCGCCTCGACGCCGCGGCGCTCGACGCCCTCCACGGGCGCAGCATGCTGCTCACCCAGGACTGGAGCACGCCCGAGATCGAGACGCTCTGCACCCTCGCCGAGACGCTCCAGCAGCTCGACGCGGTCGGCAAGGTCCCGCCGCTGTTCGCGCAGCAGCTGTTCTGGGCGCTCTTCTTCGACAACTCCACGCGCACCAAGTCGTCCTGGGCCGGCGCCGCGGCGCGCTTCGGCGGGGCGCCGGTCATCGTGGACGGCTCGTCCACCCAGGTCAGCCACGGCGAGACGTCCGTCGAGACCGGGGCGATGCTGGGCATGAACGCCCACGCCCTGGGCATCCGCCACGACCTGATCCTGGGCGAGGGCAACCGCTTCATGCGCGATGCCAAGCAGGGCATCGACGACTACCTCGCCGCCACCGGCGACGAGCGCGTCGTGCCGGTGGTCAACCTCCAGTGCGACATCGACCATCCGACCCAGGCGCTCGCGGACCTGCTGTGGCTGCGCGAGCGGTTCCCCGACGGCCTCGCGGGCCGCACGATCACGATGTCCTGGGCCTACTCGCCCGAGCTACGCGAAGCCGCTGTCGGTGGCGCAGGGCATCGTCACGCTGCATGACCCGCTTCGGGGCGAACGTCCGGCTCGCCCACCCCGACGGCTACCAGCTCATGGACGAGCCGCTCGCGGCGGCGCGGGCCAACGCGGCGGCGTCCGGCGGCTCCTTCGAGGTCATGCACGACATGGACGCGGCCTTCGCCGGCGCGGACGTCGTCTACCCCAAGAGCTGGGGCCCGTTCGACCTCATGACCGAGCGGGTCGCGGCCAACCGGGCGAAGGACACCGACGCGATGCGCGACATCGAGCGGCGCGCGCTCGAGCGCAACGCGGCGCACACGGACTGGATCTGCGACGAGCGGCGGATGGACCTCACCCGCGACGGGGCCGGGCTCTACATGCACTGCCTGCCCGCCGACATCGGCGCCGAGGTCAGCGCGCCCGTCATGGAGCGGTTCCGCGTCGACCTCGCCCGCGAGGCGAACAAGAAGGTCTACGCGATCATGGCCCTCCTGGCGGCGGCCAAGTCGCACGATCTGGCGGCGGCGCTCGCCCGCGCTGCCGCATCCTGACAGCCACACGAACCCAACGCCCAGCCAACCACCCAGCGAGGCCCCATCGATGACCCTGGAAGCGAAGATCTCCGAGCTCTCCCGCGCCTACCGCCCGCTCGCGATCGAGATCCTCAAGGAGACGATCCGCGTCCCCGCCGACTACGTGGACAAGCCGGTCGACGAGGGCGGCGATCCCGCTGTGCGGCACCTCCAACCACGAGGGCCCGCGGCTGGAGTACCTGCGCCGACGCTCGTCGAGATCGGCGCGGTCGAGCGGCCCGAGGACGCCTGGTTCGACGACTTCGGCAACCTCACCTGGGTGCTCATGGACCGCGAGGACGGCATCCCCGACGCCGAGAAGACGGTCGTCTACTTCGACGGCCACACGCGACACCGTGTGGCCGCTGCGCGAGCGCTGGCACGAGGCCACCGGCGGCCTCGACCCGTTCGACGGCCTCGTGGACGAGAGCAAGCTCAACCGCGAGTTCCTGCGCGCGGAGCTGGGCTTCCTGCCGCCCGACGACGAGTGGCACCACCTCGTCTGGGGCCGCGGCACGGCGGACCAGCTGTCGGGCGTCGTCAGCCAGGTGGTCGCGTCCAAGGTGCTCACCGAGACGAAGCCCCTCGGGTCCCTGCGTGGCGTCATCGTCCGCAGCTACGCCACCGTGGCCGAGGAGGACAACGACGGCGGCAGCATGATGCACGTCCGCCGCCACGAGTGGCCGAACGCCGGCCCCGAGCTCATCCCCGACGCCTACGTCCTGACCGAGGGCACCGGCTGCGCGAACGACGGCGCGGCGGGCATCTACCGCGGCCAGCGCGGCCGGATGCAGATCGAGGTGGAGGTCACCGGCAAGAGCTGCCACGGCTCGATGCCCTGGGAGGGCCGCAACCCGCTCGAGCTGGGCGCGCCGATCCTCGTCGAGGCCGCGGCCCGCTACCGCGACGGCGTCGACATGGGCGTCGACCCGTTCCTCGGCGGCGGCACCCGCACCGCCTCCTGGGCGAAGCTGGACACGCCGTCGCGACTGCGCGGTCCCGGAGCGCTTCACGTTCCGCTTCGACCGGCGCCTGACCGCGGGCGAGGACCCGCAGGCGGCGCTCGCGGCCGTGGAGGGGATGCCGTCAGCGTGGCCGCCGCCCGCGAGGCCGGCTGCACGGTCGATGTGCGCGCGCCGTACTACGACCGCCCGTCCTGGAAGGGCACCAAGGCCGACAACGCGCAGATCTACCCCGGCTGGGTGACGCCCGCCGAGCACGCGGCGGTCCGCGCCGCCGTGGACGCGTACGCCGCCTGCGCCACGCCCGATCGTGGAGCTCACCACCGGCAACGGGTCGCTCCACAAGGACCCGCGCGTCGGCCGCTGGATCTTCTCCACGGACGGCGTGGGCTTCCCGGTCCCGCCCGTCGGATCCCACGCTGCCCGAACCGCGACGGCAAGGACTGGGTGTTCGACGGCACCCACACCTACCCGCCGATGATCGGCATCGGGGTGGGCATCGAGCAGAACGTGCACAAGATCGGCGAGTGCATCGACTCCCGCGAGTTCGACGCGGTGGTCGCCACGCTGGCCCGCTTCCCGAGCCGCCTGCGGGAGATCAAGACCGGCGCGTAGCGCACCACCAGTGGGCGGGGCGGTGACGGACCGGCCCGCCCGCGCGATGGTGCGCGCCAGACGATGACGGATCCGCTCGCGTGGCGATGCGCGCTGAGCGTGCGAACGGTCGCGCGCCCTGTCGATCTCGCGCGCGGGGCGCGCACCGTGTCGCCTGGAAGGGCCGGGGGGCGCGATCCCTGCACGGTGGCCGCGCAGGAATCGAGCCCCACCCGACGGTTCGCCCGCTGGGCGCGCATGGCCCGTGGCGGGCGCCTGGCGCCACGGTTGACGCTCATGATTACAGCGTTATCATTCATGTCGTGGCAGCGAAGCGTGTGATGCGGCGGGTTGCCGGACTCGGGTGGCAGGTGGAGACCCTGGGCGTTCCAGGGCTCACGCTCGTGCGCGACGATGGGGTAGTCCTCCACCAGGGCCCGCTGGTTGGAACGGCGGAGGCGGCCTCGGTCGTGGGTGTCCGGCCGCAGAACTTCGTGCGGGACTGGGCCTCGAGACCGGACTTCCCGGCGCCGGTCGCGACCCTGTCGTCAGGGCGGGTGTGGCGCGAGTCCGACGTGCGCGCCTACGCGATCGCCCGGCGACGGTACCGTCCCGACCGTGCGCGTCTCTTGGAGATCGCACGCAGGGTGGCGTGGTGGGACGAGCCAGAGAGGACGCTCTCCCGCCCGGAGGTCTTCGTCGCCCGCGTCCTGGATCACGGGCTGGCGGATGACATCGTGGACGTCGAGGCGGCGTACGGGCCCGTCATGATGCGCCGGGCGGTGCGGCACGCGCCCGCCAGCCTGCTCGGTGACAAGGCGCGTCACCACTGGGAGCTGGTCCTCGGCATGCCGCACGAGCCGGCGCCTCCCGCACGGGACGTCACGCGGTGAGCAGGGACTCCAGGCTGGCACGGTTCGCCCGCCTGCCGGCGATGGAGCCGGTGCTCTCGATCCTGCCGGAGTCGCAGGCGGACCTGTGGTCGAGGCTCGGCGACATTCCCGAGCCGTTCGTCCTCTACGGCGGCACGGCCCTCGCCCTCCGCCTTGGGCACCGCCAGTCACTGGACTTCGACTTCTTTGCGGCAGATGGGTTCACGCCAGCCCGAATGCTTGACGACCTCGGGTGGCTGGGGCGTCTCGACGTAGTCGCCATGGACGAGAACAGCCTGGTGGTGATCGAGCCCGGCGGGGTACAGCTGGCGTTCTTCGGCGGCCTCAGACTCCAGGCCGTCGCGGAGCCGTCCGTCGCTCCGGGCAACGGCCTCGTGGTCGCGTCGGTCTTCGACCTTGCGGCGACCAAGGCCAAGGCGATCCTCGACCGGTCCGAGTGGAAGGACTACGTCGACATCGCGACGCTGATCGAGCACGGCCACGCCCTGGCGGACATCATCGGCTACGCCGCCACGGTGTTCGACCGCCAGTTCGCCTTCCCGGCGCCCGTCTTCCTGCAGAGCCTGGTGTGGTTCAGGGACGGGACAGCACCCGACGTGCCGGACGGCGCCAGGACGGTGCTCGAGACCGCGGTACGCGACATCGACCTTGCGGACATCCCCATCGTCGAGCCGTTCAGCGAGACGATCACGCTGTAGGGCTCCTCGGGAGCCCGGGGCAGACGCGAGTTGCGCGCATCACCTGTCATGCGCGATCCTCGCCGCATGAGCATCGTGGCTGACGCCGCAGGCCGGGTTGGGGCGGTCCGGGTCGATCCCCTCCGGCGCGAGGGCGTGGACAAGCTGACGGGCGCTGCCCTCTACACGGACGACATCGTCGTGCCGGGGGCGTGGTACGGCGCCACCGTGCGCGCCACCGATGCGCACGCGCGGCTGCTCGGGATCGACCTCGACCCCGCCTTCGACTGGTCGCAGGTGGTGGTCGTCACCGCCGCCGACATCCCGGGCGAGAACGTCGTCGCGTCGCTGGCGCTGGACCAGCCGGCACTCGTCGCGGACGAGATCCGGCACACCACCGAGCCGGTCGCCCTGGTCGCGGCGCCCACGCCCGCCCTTGCCCGGGCCGCACGCGATGCGATCTCCCTCCGCACGGAGCCCCTGCCCGCGGTCCTCGACCCCCTCGCCTCGGAGGAGGCCTGCAAGCGGTTCGAGATCGCACGGGGCGACCTCGACGCGGGCTTCGCGGCCGCCGACCTCGTCATCGAGGGCACCTACCGGACCGGCTACCAGGAGCAGGCGTACATCGAGCCGCAGGCGATGATCGCGATCCCGCGCGAGGACGGCGCCATCGAGATCCACGGCTCGCTCCAGTGCCCCTACTACGTGCACACGGCGCTGGTCAGGTCCATGGACCTGCCGGCCGACAAGGTCATCGTGATCCAGGAGGAGACGGGCGGCGCGTTCGGCGGCAAGGAGGACTACCCGTCGATGATCGCGACCCACGCGGCGCTCCTCGCCCGCAAGGCGGGCCGGCCGGTGCGGATCGTGTACGACCGCCACGAGGACCTCGCCGCCACGACGAAGCGGCACCCGTCGGTGACCCGCCACCGGACCGGCGTCATGCGCGACGGGACGCTCGTCGCCCAGGACATCGAGTTCGTGCTGGACGCGGGCGCCTACACGACCGTCTCGCCGGTCGTGGTGTCACGCGGCGGGATCCATGCCACAGGACCGTACCGCTGCCCGAACGTCCGGGTGCGGGCACGCGCGGCGATGACCAACACGCCGCCCAACGGGCGCGTTCCGTGGCTTCGGCGCGCCCCAGTCGGAGTTCGCCGCGGAGGCCCACCTCAACAGGATCGCCGACGTGCTGGGCATGTCGCCCCTGGAGATCCGCCGGCGCAACGCCTTCGTCGAGGGCGATGTCACGGCCACAGGGCAGGTCCTGCGCGAGAGTGTCGCGGCCCTGGACGTGCTCGAGGCTGCTGCATCCACGGCGGAGTTCGAACGGGTGCGCGCCCGCCACGCAGTCGAGGCAGCCGCTGCCAGGCCCGACGCGCGCTCCGCATCGGGCACCGGGATCGCCCTGGGCTGGCACGGCGCCGGGTTCACCGGCTCCGGCGAGGCCTACCTCGCCAGCATCGCGACCGTGGAGCTGACAGCAGACGGCGAGATCCTGGCCCTGACCGCGATGACCGAGATGGGCCAGGGCGCCCGCACGGTGCTGGGCCAGGTCGTGGCCGAGGCGCTGGACGTCCCCTTCGATGCCGTCGAGGTGGTCAAGCCCGACACGTCGCGGGTCCCCAACACGGGTCCGACGGTCGCCTCGCGGACGACCATGATCGGCGGCGGGCTGCTGGCCATGGCGGCCGCCCACCTGCGCGCCGACGTGGAGGCGGTCACGGGACGGCCGTTCGCCGAGTCGTACCGTGACTACGCGCGCGAGCACGGGGCCCTGACCGCGTCCGAGCAGTTCCACGGCTTCCCGGACATCACCTGGGACGACGCGACGTATCGCGGCGACGCCTACCCGGCGTACAGCTGGGCGGCCGCGGTGGCGGGCGTGGACGTGGACCTCGACACGGGCGAGGTCCGGGTTCGCTGCGTGGTGCACGCGGTGGACGCGGGCCGGATCATGAACCGTGTGCTCGCCGAGGGCCAGGTGGAGGGAGGCACGCTCCAGGCCGTGGGCTGGGCGACCACCGAGGAGGTGCTGGTCCGCGAGAACGGTGCCTACCGCAACGACCGGATGTCCACGTACCTCATCCCCACGTCGCTCGACGCGCCGCGGATCGAGACGGTGATCATCGAGAAGCCGTTCTCCGGCATGCCGCACGGCGCCAAGGGCCTGGGCGAGCTGCCGATGGACATCCCGGCGCCGGCGGTGATCGCGGCCATCCACGACGCGACCGGGGCCTGGATCGACGAGCTCCCCGCGACGCCGGAGAAGGTGCTGGCGGCGATGCGGGCCGCGGGATCCGATGGCGGCCGCGAGACGGAGGCTGGAGCATGACGGCAATCCTGCCGGGCGCCGCGTCGGCCGTCCGGTTCACGGTCAATGGCCGCGCCGTGTCCGCCACCGTCGACGGCGGGCGGCGCCTGCTCGACGTGCTGCGGCTGGACCTCGGGCTGACCGGGTCCAAGGAGGGCTGCGGCGAGGGCGAGTGCGGCGCGTGCGCCGTCCTGCTCGACGGCGAGCTCGTCAACAGCTGCCTCGTGCCGGTGGGCCAGGTGGCCGGGCGCGACGTGATCACGATCGAGGGCCTCGCCACCGACGGCCGCCTCGCGCCGATCCAGGCCTCGTTCCTGGAGCTCGGCGGGACGCAGTGCGGGATGTGCACGCCCGGCATGCTGATGGCCGCCCATGCGCTGCTCGGCGTCGCGGCGAGCCGTCAGGCGACCCGGACATCCGCGAGGCGATCGCCGGCAACCTCTGCCGCTGCACCGGGTACACGCGGATCATCGAGTCGATCGAGGCGGTCGCGGAGGAGGGGGCGCCGGGAGCTACGGTCGCTGCGGCGGTCATCGGCCGGCGGCGATCGCCCTGCCCGCTCTGCAGGTGTCCTCGGCGCTCGACGCTCGGGCCGGAGGTCCGGCTCGTCCGGCCCGCCTCCATTGCCGATGCGCTCGCGCGGCTCGCGGCCGACCCCGCGCTGCGGCCGATCGCCGGCGGCACCGACCTCATGGTGCAGACCGCCGCGGACCCCGCGCGCCGGCGACCGCTCCTCGACCTGACCGCCATCGACGAGCTGCGGGTCATCACCGTGGAGCGCGGCGAGCTGGTGCTCGGCGCGCTCACCTCGTGGGAGGAGCTGCGCCACTCGTCCATCGTCGCGGGTGTCCTCCCGGTCCTGGCCGAGGTCGCCGCGGCCATGGGTGCCGTGGCCATCCGCAACCGGGCGACCCTCGGCGGCAACTGCATGACCGCGTCGCCCGCGGGCGACCTGCTCCCGGTCCTGCTCGCGACCGACGCCCGGCTCGAGATCGCCGGCGCCGGCGGGCACCCGCCTCGTGCCGGCCGACGCGTTCTGGACCGGCTACCGGCAGACCGCCGTCGGGCCCGGGGAGCTGCTGGTCGCCATCCGGATCCCGCTGGTGCCGGGCCGCCAGGTGCGGTTCCGCAAGGTGGGCACGCGGCGCGCGCTGTCCATCGCGAAGGTCCTGGTGGCGGTGGCCTGGCGCGCGGACGAAGCCGGCGACTCGCGTCCGGCCGACCGTCACCTGGCGCGACGTCCGCGTCGCCCTCGGCTCCGTGGCCGAGCGGCCGATCCGGGTCCCGCGCACCGAGGCGGTCCTCGAGGGCCGCGCCCCGTCGCCGGCGCTGGCCGCGAGGCCGCGGCCACCGTGGAGGCGGAGATCACGCCGATCGACGACATCCGGTCCACCGCCGACTACCGGCGAACCGTCACCGGGCGGGTCCTGCGGCGGATCCTCCTGGACGGCTGAGCTGGCTGATCACCGAACGGACTGAAGCGCACGGGTGACCGCAACTTCTTGACAGGCCCGATCCTACATTCATACTTCTTCGGTATGAAGACGACGGTCAGCGAGAAGGGCCAGATCACCATCCCCAAGCGGCTCCGCGACAGACTCGGGCTGCGCCCCGGAACCGTCCTCGACTTCGAGGAGTCCGACGGCCGGCTCATCGGGCGCAAGCTGATGCGGGCGGATCACCTCGACGATCTCGTCGGCGTGATCGAGTCCCCAGGGGGCGTGGACGTGTTCCTCGACGCGACGCGCGGCACCAGGTCTGCTCCGGCCACCCGGTGATCACCGCCGTCGACACGAGCGTCCTCCTCGACGTGTTCGCGAACGACCCGGTCCACGCGAAGCGCTCGCTTGCAGCGTTGCGTGCCTGCCTCCTCGACGGCCCGATCATCGCCTGTGAGGTGGTGTGGGCTGAGGTGCTCGCCGCATTTCCCGATCCAGACGCTGGTCGACGCGCGCTTGCCGCTGTGCCCGTGACCTTCGACCCGATGACGGAACGCGCGTCCGAGCTCGCGGCGGCGACATGGCGGGCGTACCGGCGGGCTGGAGGTCCGCGGGACCGCGTGATCGCGGACTTCCTCGTCGGCGCGCATGCCCAGATGCAGGCCGAGCGACTGCTGACCCGCGACCGCGGCTTCGGGCGGGCGGCATTCGGCGAGCTTCGAATCATCGATCCCGTCTCGAGCTGAAACGCACGATCCGCCGCACCCCTCTTGCGCCGCCCTCGTACCGTATGGCGATGACGTCCCTCATCGATCCCCTCGCCGTCCTCCGCGACGGCCTGCCCGGCCGCCCCGCGGCAGCCCCGTCACGTCGTCATCGTGGGTGCCGGCATCGCCGGCCTCACCGCCGGGCTGCTGCTCAAGGAGGCCGGGCACCGGGTCACGATCCTCGAGGCGCGCAACCGCCTCGGCGGCCGGATCTACACGTACCGCGGGTTCGCCGGGCGGCATGTACGGCGAGTTCGGCGCGATGCGCTTCCCGCGCCAGCACCGCCTGGGCCAGCACCTCATCCACGAGCGGTTCGGCCTCGCCGACGACGCCGTTCGGCATGGACGACCAGGACACGTTCGTCCACCTCAACGGGCAGCAGCGTGCGGCGCAGCGAGGTCACCGCTCGACTCGTTCGACTTCGGCCTGCCGCGAGCGCGAGCGCGGCAGGCGCCCCGCGGACATCCTCAAGCGAGGCCATGGCGCCCGCTCATCGAGCTCATCGAGGAGCCCGGCGGCTGGGAGCGCCTCATCGAGCGCTACGACCGCTACTCGCTGCTGGGCTGGCTCATCGAGCGCGGCGTGTCAGCGAGCCGGCGCTCGCGCTGATGGGCCCGCTGTTCAACCTCGAGGGCCGGTACCACTTCAGCCTCGTCGAGTGGTTCAGCCACTGGCACGAGGACGTCTTCGGCGACCTCGAGTACATCGACGCGGGCTCGGACACGCTCGCCGGACGCGTTCGCGCCCGTCGCTGCTCGACGACACGCGCCTGGGCGCCGAGGTCCACGCCGTCGAGCAGCGCCCGGACGGCGTCACGGTCCGCTGGCGCAACGCCGTGGGCGACCAGCTCGCGCGTGGACGCCGACGAGTGCATCCTGACCGTGCCGTTCGTGCTGCTGCGGCACATGGAGATCAGCGGGCTCGACATGGACAAGTGGTTCACGATCCGGAACGTCTACTACGGCCGCGCCCACAAGATCTTCATGCAGTTCAGCCGGCGCTGGTGGGCGGACGACTACGCGATCACCCACGGCGTGACCGTCACGGACCTCGCGATCCGGAACGTGGTCTACACGCCGGCCGGCCAGGACCCGGCCATCGCGCAAGGGCGTGATCATCGCCTCCTACGCGTGGGAGCAGGACTCCATGGCGTACTCGATGCTGGACGAGTCCTCGCGCATCACCCAGGCGCTCGAGGACCTGGCCAAGATCCATCCCGAGGCGCGCGAGACGCTTCGAGTTCGGCGTCAGCTACGACTGGGCGCTGGACCGGCACGGCGGCGGCATCGGGCCGCTGTTCCGCCCGTTCGAGATGACCGGCCGCTTCTACGACGACATCATCCGGCCGGTGGGCCGGGTCTGGTTCGCCAACGACGCCTGCGACCGGCGGGCGCGTCGCTGGATCGAGGGCGCGATCGAGGCCGCGGTCAAGAACGCGTACGCGATCCACACCGGGATGCGCAACGAGATCCCGGCCGCGGAGGGCCGCCAGTGAGCGGACCGGACCGCGCGCGTCGACGCCGGACGCCTCGCACGCCGCTCGAGGCGCCGACGCCCCGACGCCGGCGGACCGCCGCCCGACACCACGCCCGTCGACCCGGAGATCCTCGACACGGCCGAGCGAGGGCCTCGACGGCGGGCTCGCCCGCGGGCGCAAGCACGTCGTGGTCGTGGGCGCGGGGCTGGCCGGGCTGGTCGCCGCCTATCGAGCTCAAGCGCCAGGGCCACCGGGTCACCGTGCTCGAGGCGCAGAACCGGCGTCGGCGGCCGGATCTACACGCTGCGCGCGCCGTTCGCGCCCGGCCTGTACGCGGAGGCCGGCGGCATGCGCATCCCGCGCGCCCACGACCTGACCCTGCGCTACTGCGAGCTCGTTCGGGCTGCCGCTGCGGCCGTTCGTGATGGGCAACCCGCAAGGGCCTCGTCCACGTCGGCGGCCAGCGGATGACGAGGGCCGAGGCGGACGCGCGATCCCGGCCGGCTGCCGTTCGTCGCTCGCCGAGCACGAGCGCGGCCGCACCGCCGACGAGCTGTGGGAGGAGGCCATCGGCGACCTGCGGGCGCTGGTCGAGCCGAGGGCGCCGGCGGCCTGGGACCAGATCGTCGCGCGAGTACGACGAGTACTCGCTCTACGAGTTCCTGCGCGGCGCGCGGCTGGTCCGAGGGCGCCATCGAGTACTTCACGGTCCTGAACTTCCTCGAGGCCGACATGCACAACTCGCTCGTCGAGATCCTGCGCGAGGACCTCGGCGGCGCGTACGTGGACATGCAGGAGATCGCGGGCGGCATGGACGCGCTGCCCAACGCGTTCTACGCCGGCGCTCGCGGACGACGTCCGCTTCGGCGCCGAAGTGTTCGCGCATCGAGCAGGACGCGCGACGGCGTCACGGTCCACTTCAAGACCGAGGCGGACCGGTTCGCGTCACGCGGCGACTACGCGATCTGACGGTGCCGTTCTCGGTGCTGCGCACGATCGAGGTGCTGACGCCGTTCTCGCGCGCCAAGCAGCGGGCGATCCGCCAGCTCAACTACCACGCCTCGACCAAGATCCTGTTCCAGGTCCGCGAGCGCGTCTGGGAGACCGAGGACGGGATCCTCGGCGGCGCGCACCGTCACCGACCTGCCGATCCGGCGCATGAACTACCCGACGCCGGACCCGACGACGACGCGGGGCGTGCTGCTCGCCTCGCTACACCTGGGGCCAGGACGCGCTCCAGTGGGGCGCGATGGACGAGGAGACGCGCCTCGAGGAGGCGCTCGACGACGTGGAGCGCATCCACCCGCGGATCCGCGAGGTGTACGAGGTGGGCGCCTCGCACGCCTGGTACAGCGACCGCTGGGCGCGCGGCGCGTTCGCGATGTTCGCGCCCGGGCAGCAGACCGAGCTCCAGGCGGACATCGTCGCGCCCGGAGGGCCGGATCCACTTCGCG
Source organism: uncultured Chloroflexia bacterium (assembly GCA_963697365.1). GTDB lineage: Bacteria > Chloroflexota > Limnocylindria > Limnocylindrales > CSP1-4 > CAIXZV01. The sequence continues at coordinate 181,063 of CAVONT010000009.1, read as the reverse complement.
GGCGAGCACTGCTCGCTGTACCACGCGTGGATCCAGGGCGCGCTCGAGTCCGGGATCCGGGCGGCGCAGGCGATCCACGCGTCGTCCGAGGACGCCGCCGACTGACTGCGCCAGGTCCGACCGCCAGCGTCAGGCCCGGTGGAACACCGGGGCCAGCGCCGGATACAGCTCGCGATAGCGGGCGTGCAGCTCGGCATACCGCTCGACGTCCGGCCCGGGCTCGGCCGCGGGCTCCGCCCGCACGATCGCCGCCACGGCCTCGTCGACGGAGCCGAACCAGCCGGCCCCGACGGCCGCCAGCAGGGCCGCGCCGAACGCCGCTCCCTCCGTCGTCGCCGGCGTGGAGATCGTCGCGCCAAGGACGTCGGCGAGGATCTGGCGCCACACCGGGCTGGCGAGGCCGCCGCCCGAGGCGAGGATCTCGGTGGGCGCCGGCATCCCGGCGCCGGTCATGAGGTCCAGACCGTCGCGCAGTCCGAAGGCAACGCCCTCGAGCACCGCCCGGGTCAGGTGCCGCCGGTCGTGGGCGAGCGTGAGGCCCACGAAGGCCCCGCGCGCGAGCGGGTCGGGATACGGCGACCGCTCCCCGGTGAGGTACGGCAGGAACAGCACGCCGTCCGCGCCCGGGCCAACCGCGCCCGCCGACGCGGCCAGGTCCCCGTAGGGCTCGCCGGGGGCCAGCGCGTCGCGGAACCAGCGGAGCGAGCCGGCCGCTGAGAGCATCACCGACATCAGGTGCCAGCGGCCCGGCACGGCATGGCAGAACGCGTGGACGCGCCCGGCGGGCTCATAGATGGGCGCGTCGGTCGCGGCAAACACGACCCCGGACGTCCCGAGCGACAGCGCGGGGCGACCGGGCAAGACGGCCCCCACGCCAACCGCGTTCGCCGCCTGGTCGCCGCCGCCGGCCATCACCGGCGTGCCGGCCCGCAGGCCGGTCGCCGCGGCTGCAGCGGCCGTGACGGCACCGGTGACCTCCGGACCCTCGAAGGTGGGCGGCATCCACGCTGGATCGATGCCGAGGGCGCTGAGCATCTCGGGCGCCCAGCCGCGGGCCGCGAGGTCGAACAGGAGCGTGCCCGCCCCGTCGGCCTTGTCCATCGCGTGCTCGCCGGTGAGATGCAGGCGGACATAGTCCTTGGGCAGCAGCACGTGGGCGGCCCTCGCCCAGGCGTCCGGCTCGTGGTCGCGCACCCAGGCGAGCTTGGGCGCCGTGAACCCGGTGAGCGCGTCGTTGCCGGTGAGCGCTACGAGGTGCTCGAAGCCCAGGGCGGCCCGGATCTGATCGCACTCCGCGCCAGTCCGCTGGTCATTCCAGAGGATGGCGGGCCGGATGACCCGGTCGGCGGCGTCGAGGAGGACAAGCCCGTGCATCTGCCCCGTGAGCCCGACCGCGATGACGTCGTCACCGGTGACCCCGGCAGCGGCAAGGGCCCGCGGGATCGCGTCCCGTGCGGCCGTCCACCACAGTGCCGGATCCTGTTCGGACCACAGCGGCTGCGGCTGCTCGAAGGAGTACTCCGACGACGCGATGCCGCGCACGGTCCCCGCCTGGTCGACGAGGATCGCCTTGGTGGCGGTCGTGGAGACGTCGATCCCGAGGACGACGCCCATGGCGTCAGCCGCCCGCGGCGCGGGCCGCGGCCCAGACGCTCGCGTTGACGACGTTCTCCAGGCGCTCCTGCCCGCCCGAGGCACGGACCGGGGCGATGGCGCCCGAGTCCACACGCGCGGCGAGGTCATCGAGGCCGACCGCACCGTCGAGGATCTCGCGGCCCAGGCCGTCGTCCCAGCCGGCGTACCGGGCGTCCTTGAGCGACGCGAGCGTCCCCTTCTCCACGAGGTCCGCCGCCGCCAGCAGCGCCATGGCGAGCGTGTCGAGCCCGCCGACGTGGGCGTGGAACAGGTCGTCGCGGTCGGTGGACTGGCGGCGCAGCTTCGCGTCGAAGTTGAAGCCGCCGGTGCCCAGACCGCCCGCCCGCAGGATCTCGTAGAGCGGCATCACGAGGTCGTCCACGGAGTTGGGGAACTGGTCGGTGTCCCAGCCCACCTGCGGGTCGCCCCGGTTGGCATCGATGGAGCCCAGCACCCCGTGCGCGGCCGCGTACGCCACCTCGTGGTGGAACGAGTAGCCGGCGAGCGTCGCGTGGTTCGCCTCGATGTTGACCTTGTACTGGCCCTCGAGTCCGTTGCGGACCAGGAACCCGTGGACGGCCGCCGTGTCGTGGTCGTACTGGTGCTTGGTGGGTTCCATCGGCTTGGGCTCGATCAGCAGTGTGCCCTCGAAGCCGATCTTGGCCTTGTAGTCGGCCACCATGTGCAGGAAGCGGGCGAGCTGCGCGCCCTCGCGCCGCAGGTCCGTGTTGAGCAGGGTGTCGTAGCCCTCGCGGCCGCCCCACAGCACGTAGTTCTCGCCGCCCAGGCGCTTGGTGACCTCGAGCATGTGGGTGACCTGGGCCGCGGCGTACGCGAAGACCTCGGGATCAGGGTTGGTGGCGGCACCGGCCTGGTAGCGCGGGTGGCTGAACAGATTGGCCGTGCCCCACAGGAGCCGCACGCCGGTCTCGGCCTGGCGGACCTCCGCGATGTCCACGAGGGCGTCGAGGTTCGCCCGGAACTCCGCGAAGGACTCGCCTTCGGGCGCGACGTCCCGATCGTGGAAGCAGTAGTACGGGATGCCGAGCTTGGTGAAGAACTCGAAGGCGGCGTCGAGGCGTGTCCGGGCACCGGCCATCTCGTCGGCGTCGGTCAGCCACGGGCGGTCGAGCGTCCCGATGCCGAACATGTCCCGGCCATCCCAGGCGAACGAGTGCCAGAAGCAGGCCCCGGGGCGCAGCCACTCGGCCATGGTCCTGCCAAGCACGACGCGGTCCGGCTGCCAGACCTTGAACTCGAGGGGATCCGTGGAGTCCAGGCCGCCGAAGCGGATGGGCGTCTCGACGCCGGTGAAGAACGACTCACTCACGCTGTTGCCTCCTGCGGATCCGGAGCGCGGACGATGGCGACGCTGGCCACCACCCTGGCGGTGCTGCTCCTGGTCATCGGTGGGGGATCTGTCAGCCGGCCAGCAGGCCGCGGGCCAGGTCCACCGCGGACCCGGCATCGGGGGCGAAGCCGTCGGCGCCGATCTGGTCGGCGAACTCGGGGGTGACCGGGGCCCCGCCGACGACGACCTTGGCGGACAGGTTGGCGGCCCGGATGGCCTCCACCACGCCGCGCATGTTGGGCATCGTCGTGGTGAGGAGCGCCGACAGGCCGATGAGGTGGACGTCGTGCTCGATGGCCGCCTCGACGAAGCGCGCCGCCGGGACGTTGACGCCGAGGTCGATGACCTCGATGCCGCCGCCCTTCCACATCATGCCCACGAGGTTCTTGCCGATGTCGTGGAGGTCCCCTTCCACGGTGCCCACGATGGCCCGGTGCTCGGGCGTCACCCCGGCGGCGAGGAGCACGGGCTCGAGCAGCTCCATGCCGGACTTCATCGCCCGGGCGGCGATGAGCATCTCGGGGACGAACAGCTCGCCCTCCTGGAACTTGCGGCCCACCACGTCCATGGCCGCGGTCATGGCGCCCAGGATCGTGCGCGGGTCGACGCCCGCGTCGAGCGCGGCCTGGGTCTCGGCGGCGGCGGCGGTGCGGTTGCCCGCCTCCACGGCGGCGGTGAGGGCGGCGAGGTCCATCGTTGATCCACGCTCCTGTCAGTGAGGTCGCTTCCAGTCCGAACTCTTTGTCGTATGCTACAACATACTCCTCAGCATGTCACGATCCATCTTCTGCGTCCTGGTGCAGTGGGGCCGTGTGACAAACCGCCCGGCGCCCCCTGACATGCGCCCTTGTGCCAGTCGCGGCCGACCCTCAGGTCGTGGCAAAGACGACCTCGCCATCGTCGGCGATGCGCCGGACCTCGCTCGACCCGTGGTACGCCACGGCCAAGAGCCTGGTGGTCACGCTCTCGTGCGGCCCGAGCCGCATGGCCGAGCCGTTGGCGATCGCGTCGGACAACCCGTTGTCCGGCCAGCTCGTCCACGGTTCGAGAGCACAGTTGTAGTGGCGGCCATACCAGGGATATCCCGGCATGCCGCCCCACACCTGCCAGAACCAGAGGTACGGGAACCGCTCAGCGTCCCACCGCAGCCCGAAGCCGACGTCCCGGGACGTGTTCGTGATCCCGTACCAGCCCTCCTCGAAGCCGGACAGGCACACCCAGCCGGAGGTGCCGCTGGACGGCGGTGGGACAAGGCGCAGGTCCCGTGTCCCGCCGGAACTCAGGGGAGCGTGAGGCCAGTCGAAGTCGACCCCGAACTCCAGGTCGCTCGACGGCAGTGGGCCGGCGCGACGCGTCGTCGCCCGTGCAGGGGGCAGGTCGATCCGGCAGGACGCATCGAGGAACGGCGGGCCGAACGCCGGGTGGTGGCCCCACATCAGGTCCGCCTCCTCCGGCGCCTCGTTGGTGAGCCGCTCCTCGATCTCAAGGACGGGCCGGTGCCGGCGGAGCGTCAGGGTCTTCTCCAGCCGGAACGGCGTGCGGACGGTGGACACCGCCAGGCGGACCGAGACCACCTCGGGCGAGTCCTCGAGCACCGTCATCTCCCACGGCAGGTTCATGACCTCGCCATGGAACGGAAGCGGGGCGCCCTTGTACGTGACCCCCGGACCCCCATTCGGGAGACACTCCTGCCAGCCGCCCTCGTACGCGTCGCACAGGTTCGTTGCATCGGCGGCAGCGGTCCGCGCGACGGCTGCCGCTGGTCGAAGGCCCATGGCGCTGTGCCACATGAAGTCCGTGTCGGTCTGCTTGTCCAGGAACGAGACGATGTCCGAGCCCTTGTCGATCAGGATCTCGACGCGAATGGCCTCGTTCTCGAGGGCGAGGGTGCGGTATCCGGCAGCAACGTAGTCGTGCAGCCTCGCCCCGTAGTGATGGCGGCTCATGGGATCACCTCTGCGGCTCGCGCAATCTCGACCCGTTCGCCTTCGGCGTCCGGCCCCGGCGGGTGAGCGGGCTTGGTTCCACCGGATCCACGATGGTCGGGTCCGCGAGGAGTCGCTCCAGGGCGACTTCGCCGGCGCCATAGAGCGGGGCGTCGAGCCCATACTGGCCCGGCAGGATCACGAGACCCTCGCGGGCTGCCGGCAGCGCCCGCCGGCCGAGCTCCTCCAGGACGACTGTGTTCACGAGCGGCGCGAGCCGGGCGTAGAAGCCACCGAGAACGATGACGCTCGGGTTGAGCGTGTTCACCAGGTTCGCGAGGCCGAGGCCGAGCCAGCGGCCCAGCTCGTCAACGGCGCGACGCGCCACCGGCTCGTTCATCGCCGCCGCCTCGAACACCTGGTCAACGGTGCGCCGCGAATTGGCGCTCACTGGGATGCCGGCCGCACGCAGGAGCGCGCTCTGGCCGACCTCTGTCTCCCAGCAGCCGGTTGCCCCGCAGGCGCACTGGACACCGGAGGGGTTCACGACGAGGTGCCCGATCTCGCCCGCGTACCCACCCATGCCGACGAGCGGCCGGCCGCCGACGATGATGCCTCCGCCCAGGCCGACCTCCCCGGAGAGGTAGATCATGTTGTCGTGGCCTCGCGCGGCACCTCGGAGGTGCTCGATAAGGCCGCCGAGATCAGCCTCGTTCCCGACGCTGACGTGGACATCGAGGCCGAGCCCCGTGCGGACCAGCTTCCCGAGCGGAACATCCGACCACCCGAGGTTGGGGGCGAGGCGCACGAGACCATCGCTTGCCCGGACGAGGCCGACCACGGCGACACCGACTCCGACGATCCGTCGGGTGACAGCGCCCGCCAGCAGATCGTTCGCCATCTCGGTGAGCAACTTCACCGTTCCGTCTGGACCGGACTCCGTGGCGTCCCAGGGGATCCGCCGCGAGCTGATGAGCGTCCCGCCGAGCCCGACGATGCCCACCGCCAGCGAGTCAACCCGGATCTCGAGCGCCAGCGCCACGCACGCGTCCGACCGGACGCTGACGACATGCGACGGCCGGCCTGGCTGGCCGCTGGATGACACCCGCCGCTCCACAAGCAGGTCGCGGCTCTCAAGCTGCCGCACGAGGGAGCCGATCGTCGTGCGGTTGAGACCCATCATGGCAACGAGGTCGGACCGCGATTGCGGGCCGCCCACGTGGACCTGCCGAAGCACGGCCGAGAGGTTGTCGCGACCGATCCGCTCGCTGTTGAGTCCTACGCGCCCGCGCATGCACCACCCCTCGCGCCGCCTGACGGCACCGCCGCACGTTTATTGGAGCATACAACAATCTCCATGCTCATCCGCCGAACCGGACTGCCGGCAGGCCGGTGGGCCCGGGCCTGCAGGAGAAGGTGGCACCGGCCAGGGGCTCCTGGGCCAGCCGTTCGGGCGTCAGCTTGTAGGCCGCGGACGTCACGAACAGGGTGTCCAGGGCATCGCCGCCAAACGCGACGCTGGTGACCTGGCTGACCGGGAAGCTGACGCTTCCGGAGGAAGCGCCCTGGGGCGAGAAGCGGCGGACGACGCCACCGCCGAACATCGCCACCCAGAGATGCCCGTCCGCATCCACCGTGAGGCCATCCGGCGCGCCTTCGCCATTGCCGAACTCGACCAGACGTTTCCGGTCCGATGCGACGCCCGTCTCCGGGTCGTATGTGAACGCGTCGACGGCGGACTCGCCCGAGTCGATGAAGTACATCGTGGTTCCAGCGGGGCTCCAGCCCAGCCCGTTCGAGATCGTGACGTCCGAGAGGACCCGCTCCACTCGTCCATCCGTCTCCATCCGGTACAGGCTGCCGGCGTGGCGGGCGAAGTCGAACGCCATGGTCCCTGCCCACAGGCGGCCGGCCGGGTCGCACTTCGCATCGTTCATGCGATTGCCCGGATTGTCCGCCTCGACCGGCGCCACGATCTCCAGCTGCGCTCCGGGATCCTCATCGAGGAACCCGATCCCGTCCCGGGCGGCAACGACCAGCCCGCCGGCTGTCCGCGGCATCGCCGCCCCGACCTCCTGGCCGATCGAACGGCTGGTCAGCCGTCCCGTCGCAGGGTTCAGGCGGTAGATGGTCCCGGGCGTGACGTCGACGAAGATCAGCGTCCCGGTGGCATCGTCCCAGCAGGGTCCTTCGCCGACGTCGGCGTGGACGTCGGCGACGACGAGCACCGTGCTGTCAGCGGCAGCCATGCCGGCCTCCCGTGGTCATCGCTCAGAACGACCCAAGGGAGGCGCCGCCATCGACCACGAAGCTCGCACCTGTCGCGTTCGCGGCGCCCTCGCCGACGAGGAACAGGACCATGGCTGCGACGTCGTCCGGGTGCTGCAGCGAGCCCAGGGGGATCGCCCGGGCCGCGCGTGCGGCGTACACCGGATCCGCCTCGGCCTGCTTGCGCGCGAGTCCGGCGTGGACGATCCCTGGCGCGACCAGGTTCACCCGGATCCCGGACGGCGCCAGCTCGAGTGCCATGGACCGGGTGAGCATCTGGAGCGCGGCCTTGGTCGCGGAGTAGGCGGTCAGCTCCGGCCAGGGCCGCTCCCCGACCCATGAGCCGATGTACACGATCCGGCCCGGCGTCCCGTCGCGCATGAAGCGCCGAGCGGCGATCTGGCCGAGGACGTAGTTGGCCGTGAAGTTGATCGAGACCTGGCGGGCGAGCGAGGCCTCGGTCACGTCCACGAAGTTGGCCGGCTCCACGGTCCCGGCGTTGCCGATCACGATGTCCAGGCGGGGCAGCGCGTCGATCGTGCGCGGCCAGCGCGGCGTGGTCGGTCACGTCGGCCGCGACATACTCGAAGGACCCGATGGCCTGGAGTGCCTCGATCCGCTCGGCAACCTGGGCGTGCGGGGATCGCCCGAGCCCGACGACTGTCGCGCCGTCGCGCAGCAGGAATGTCGACACCGCTCCACCGAGATCGCCCAGGGCTCCGGTGACGAAGGCGGTCTGGCCCGCGAGACTGCTCATGCGATGCCTCCTGGACCTGTTGACGAGGGCCGCAGGTCAACGGTCTCCATCACGGACTTGGCCGACCAGAACGACAGGTCGACCGGCTCGTAGCGGGTGCCGCTTGATCTCCTCGTGGTCAAGCTCGACGCCCAGGCCCGGCCCCGTGGGGATGGCGAGCCGGCCGTCGACGACCGCCGGGCAGCCGCGGACGACGAGATGCCGCCACGGGACGTCCCACGGCTCGAGCATCTCCTGGATCAGGAAGTTGGGGACGGTGGCGTCGATCATGAGCGTCGCTGCCGTCGCCACGGCGCCGTTGGGGTTGTGGGGGGCGATGGTGACGTCCCACGTCTCGGCGAGGGCGGCGATGTCGCGGGTCTCGGCGATCCCGCCAGCGTGGATGACGTCGGGCTGGAGGACGTGGACGGCTCCCAGCTCGAGCAGCCTGCGAGCGTCCTGGCGCGAGAAGGCGCGCTCCCCTGCCGCGATCGGCAAGGGGGCCTGCCGGGTGACGTGGAGCAGGGCATCGGGATTGCCGGGAGGCACGGGCTCCTCGAAGAACATGCACTCGAACGGGGCCAGGCGACGCGCGATCGTGAGCGCGCCGTGGACGCCGAAGCGGCCGTGGCCCTCGATGAGCAGGTCGACCTTGGGGCCGACCGCGGCCCGGAGCGCGCCGATGATCTCCATGGCCAGATCGACCTCGTCGCCCGTCGGGGCAAGGCCGGCCCGACCGAAGGGATCGAACTTGAGCGCCCGGAAGCCATGCTCCACGACCTGCCCGGCGCGCTCAACCCACTCCTCGATCGTGGACGCACCGAAGTACCACCCGTTCGCATACGCGGGCACGGAGTCCCGGAGGCGCCCGCCAAGAAGCTGCCAGACCGGCACGCCCAGGTGCTTGCCGAGAATGTCCCACAGGGCGATCTCGATCCCGGCGAGCCCGGAGCCGGCGACGTAGCCGCCCACCCAGAACGGGTCGCGGGTCAGGCGCTGGCGAAGGCCGGCGATGTCCAGCGCATCGGTGCCCACGAGCACGCGCCGCAGGTCTGCCAGGTGGCCCTGGATCGTCAGCTCACGGCCTTCGATCGTGGCCTCACCGACGCCGACCAGGCCCGTGTCGGTCTCGACCTCGACGAAGACCCAGTTCCGCCAGCCTGCGCCGCAGGTGTACCAGCGGATGTCCTCGATGTGCACGCTCAGATCTCCGGGGACTTGCAGGGAGATCCGCCCTGCCGACGGAGCGCGGGGGCGCGGTCAGCCTGCTCCGTAGACGCCGACCTCCTGGAACGTCTCCCACATGGCGATGATGTTCTCCGGCGGGACGTTGGCCTGGATGTTGTGCACGGCGTTGAAGACGAAGCCTCCACCGGGCATCAGGTCCGTCACGCGACGCCGGACCTCGTCGCGCACCTGCTGGGGGGTGCCAGCCCCAAGCACGAGCTGCGTGTCGACGCCGCCGCCCCAGAACACGAGGTCGCGGCCGTACTCCCGCTTGAGCTCGGCCGAGTCCATGCCCGTGGCGCTGACCTGGACGGGGTTCAGGATGTCCACGCCGGCCTCGATCAGGTCCGGGATCGCGGTCCTGACGGAGCCGCAGGAGTGGAAGAAGACCTTGGCATTGCTGCGCCGGTGGATCAGCTCGAACAGTCGGGCGTGGCGGGGCTTGACCAGGCGCCGGTACGTCTCCCGTGAGAACAGGAGGCCGTTCTGGCCGGAGAAGTCGTCCGCGGTGACGGCGACGTCGATCAGGTCGCCGATCTCGTCGATCATCCTGCCCCAGTAGGCCAGCTGGAGCTCCAGGGTCTGCTCCAGGAAGGCCTCGGCCAGGTCGGGGTTGGCCGCGAGGTCGGAGAAGTAGTCGAGAAACCCGCGAGTCCAGGCGAACATCTCCAGGATCCCGGCCGACATGCTGCCGACCACCACGGCGCGCCCGGAATCGCGGACGGCCTGGGCAGCCTCGCGGAGGCCGGCGAAGCGCCGGGGATCCAGCGGATCTGGCCACGCATAGGCGCGCACGTCGTCGACCGTGATGTCGTCACCCGCCAGCGGGTGCTCGTACATGTCGTAGTAGAAGCCGCCGGTCTTGGGCATCTTCCAGCCGATGCCGAACTCGTCGTGGAAGTACGTGTGGTCGCCGCCGTCCTTGACCTCGATCTCGAATGTCGCCGACGACCGGGGCGCAACCGCCGCAGTGTCGACGCCCAGCTTGGCCATGACGTCCTCTTCGACGAGGGCGATCTGCTGTGTCATGTCGACCATGATCGGCTCGCGGTCCTCGAGCCCGAGTGCCGTCCGCAGGCCGCGATACGCCTTGACGCTGATCCCGGTGATGACCGTGCTGCCAAGGTCGAACGGCACGCGATCCGGTTCACGATGGTTGAGACTGGTGAGCACTCGTTCCCGGGAATTCACTGCTTCTCCTGTCGTGGTGACGTGGGCCGGCCAGCGGGGCCCGGCTGGCAACGGGCGCCTGAGGGGCGCCCACCAGGGATCCCTGTCGCACCGAGCGGGCTCGGTGACGGCATCAAGCGGCGGTGCCGGCGATCCCTGTCGCCAGTTCCATGACGCTGTTCTCCGTGGCCGTCCGGCCGTCGAGGACGCCAGCGACCCGGCCCTGGTGCATGACCACGATCCGGTCGCTCATGGACAGGATCTCCGGCAGCTCCGAGGAGATGAGGATGATCCCCAGGCCCTCCGCTGCCAGGTCCTGCATCAGCTGGTAGATGTCGGCCTTGGCGCCGACGTCGACGCCGTGGGTCGGCTCGTCGAGGATGAGGAGCTCCGGTGAGATCGCGAGCCAGCGCGCCAGCACCGTCTTCTGCTGGTTGCCGCCGCTGAGGCTGCTCACCGGCGCGTCGATCGAGGACAGCTTGATCGCAAGCTTCTTCGTGAACTCCTTCGCCAGGGCCGCCTGGTCTGCGTGATCCACGATGCCGCGCCGTGATCGTTGCGGCATGCTCGCCATGCTGATGTTGAACCGGATCGGCATCTCCATGAACAGGCCGAGCTGCTTGCGCTCCTCCGGGACCATCCCGATCCGGTTCGCAACGGCCTCCTTCGGTGAGTTGAAGCGGACCGGCGAACCGTGGAGCAGGATCTCGCCGCTGTCGAAGCGGTCCGCGCCGAAGATGGCCCGAGCGGTCTCGCTGCGACCAGCGCCGACCAGCCCGGCGAAGCCCAGGATCTCGCCCCGGTGGACGGTGAAGCTGACGTCCCGGAGGGTTGGCGCCGCTGCGCGCGTCAGGTTCCGCACCTCGAGCAGCGGCTCGCCTGCCTCACGGGGCGGACGCCGCTGCACACGGGCCAGCTCGCGGCCGACCATCATCCCGACGACCTTGGTCACGGTCGCCTCTTCGCGGTTGATGGTGCCGACGTAGCCGCCGTCACGGAACACCGTGATCCGATCGGAGATCCGGAGGACCTCCTCGATGCGGTGGGAGACGTAGATGATCGCCGACGTTCTTCCGCTTCAGCCGTTCGATCACCTCGAACAGCCGCTCCGTCTCATGGTCGGTCAGGGACGCATTCGGCTCGTCCATGATGATCAGGCGCGCATCGGAGGCCAAGGCCTTGGCGATCTCCACGAGCTGGCGCTGGGAAATGCTGAGCGAGCTGACGGCGGCGCGGGGGGAGACGTCGAGACCGATCTCATCCAGGGCGCCACGGGTCGATGCGGTGCAGGGCGCGCCAGTCTACGATCCCGAACCGGGACTCCATCCGGCCCATGTACACGTTCTCCATCACGCTCAGGGCCGGGATGGTTGCAAGCTCCTGGTGGATGATGGCGATGCCCGCGCGCTGCGACTCGCCGGGGTTCAGGAACTCGACTTCCTTGCCGTCGAAGACGATCCGCCCGCTGTCGCGGGCGACGATGCCGCCCAGGATGTTGATGAGTGTCGTCTTGCCGGCGCCGTTCTCACCGACCACAGCGTGGACCTCGCCCGCGCGGACTTCGAGCCTCGCATCGCGCAAGGCGTGAACGCCGCCGAAGTGCTTCGAGACGTCCTCGACCTGGAGCAGGAGTTCGGGGTCTGTCGTCATGCTGGGACCGCCTGTGGAGGGGTTCCGTCCTGCGCCCCCGGCGGTGCCGGAGGCGCAGGACGAGGAGGAGAGCTACGGATGCAGTCCAGAACTGGTCGATGTTGTCCTTGGTCACGAAGTCGGACTGGGTCAGGAGCTTCATGCACTCGGGCTGGACGCCGCCCACGATCTAGTTGTAGAGGCGGATGGCGGGGTCATGGCCCTGCGCGAACGGGTCCTGCCCGATCGTGCCGGTGATGACGCCCTTCTGGACGTACTGCATGGTCTCGTCGACGAAGTCGAAGGAGACCACCTTGATCTTGCGCCGCCCTTGCCGGCCTCCTCGACTGCCTTGGCCGCGCCGAAGGGGCCACCGGCGGTGACGTAGATGCCGGCCAGATCCGGGTTGGCGGTCATGAAGTCGTTCGCCTGCGCGTAGGCGATGTCGGCCTTGTCCTGGTTCTCGACGGCCTCGAGGATCGGACATCCGGGTAGTTCGCCTTGAGGGTAGTCCTCGAAGCCCTTGCGCCGCAGCTCGTGCGCCTCGACGGCGAACAAGCCGGTGATGATCGCGACCTTGCCCTTGCCGCCGAGGGCCTCGCCCATGGCCTTGCCCGCGGCCTCGCCCTGCTTGTACAGGTCGGCGCCGACGAAGAACATGCGCTCGTTCGGCTCGGCCGTCTCGGAGTTGAACGTGGCGACCGGGATGCCGGCGGCAACGGCCTTGTTGATGAACGGGACCAGGCCCGCATCGCCGGCCACGGTGGCGATTGCGTCGTAGCCCTTGACGATCGCGGCCTCGATGGCCTGCCCGAAGACCTCGCTGGTGTGCTGGTCACCCGGCACGATCCACTCGACCGAGGAACCGAGGGCCGCGAGCTCCTCGCCGGCCTTCTCGGCGCCTTCCTTGACCGGGATCCAGAACGGGTTGTTCTCGAGCCCGAGGACGGCGATCTTGACCGGCTCGGCCGGCTTGTCGGTCGACCGGCATCGACCGTGCCCTCGTCGGCGGGGGTGCAGACGTCCTTGACCGCGCCGGTCGGCGCGGATCCCGGAGCAGTCCAGAACTGGTCGATGTTCTCCTTGGTCACGAAGTCGGACCGGGTCAGGAGCTTCACGCACTCGGGCTGGACGCCGCCCACGATCTAGTTGTAGAGGCGGATGGCGGGGTCATGGCCCTGCGCGAACGGGTCCTGCCCGATCGTGCCGGTGATGACGCCCTTCTTGACGTACTCCATGGTCTCGTCGACGAAGTCGAAGGAGACCATCTTGATCGCGCCGCCCTTGCCGGCCTCCTCGACTGCCTTGGCAGCGCCGAAGGGGCCACCGGCGGTGACGTAGATCCCGGCCAGATCCGGGTTGGCGGTCATGAAGTCGTTCGCCTGCGCGTAGGCGATGTCGGCCTTGTCCTGGTTCTCGACGGCCTCGAGGATCTGGACATCCGGGAAGTTCGCCTTGAGGGATGTCCTCGAAGCCCTTGCGCCGGAGCTCGTGCGCCTCGACGGCGAACAGGCCGGTGATGATCGCGACCTTGCCCTTGCCGCCGAGTGGCCTCGCCCATGGCCTTGCCCGCGGCCTCGCCCTGCTTGTACAGGTCGGCGCCGACGAAGAACATGCGGTCGTTCGGCTCGGCCGTCTCGGAGTTGAACGTGGCGACCGGGATGCCGGCGGCAACGGCCTTGTTGATGAACGGGACCAGGCCCGCATCGCCGGCCACGGTGGCGATTCCGTCGTAGCCCTTGACGATCGCGGCCTCGATGGCCTGCCCGAAGACCTCGCTGGTGTGCTGGTCACCCGGGACGATCCACTCGACCGAGGAACCGAGGGCCGCGAGCTCCTCGCCGGCCTTCTCGGCGCCACCCTTGACCGGGATCCAGAACGGGTTGTTCTCGAGCCCGAGGACGGCGATCTTGACCGGCTCGGCCGGCTTGTCGGCGACCGGCACGACCGTGCCCTCGTCGGCGGGGGTGCAGGCGTCCTTGACCGCGCCGGTCGGCGCGGACGCAGCGGGCTCGGATGCGGCCTGGGTGGCCTCCGGAGCCGTCGTGGACGACGGGGTGGACGAGCATGCACCGAGCACGACCGTCAATCCCATCAGTACCGCGAGCAAGCGATGCTTCTTCATCTAGTCTCCTCCTGGATTGCCTTGAGCACAGAGTCTTCGGACCGCGTGGCCGACCGAGGTCGGGGGTTGTGGGCTCGTGCGATCCCCTCCCGGCAGGCTTCAGTCGTTCGTCTAGTTCGTCTGCCTCCTTCGTAGTCCATCGAGAGCCACCGCCAGCACGATCACAACGCCGATGCTGATGGTCTGCATGTAGGTGGGGAGCCCCAGGAGCACGAATGCATTGCGCAGCACGGCCATGATCGCTGCGCCAATGACGGCTCCGTAGACGGTTCCCTCGCCACCGGCCAGGCTCGCCCCGCCGATGACGGCCGCGGCGATGACATCGAGCTCCGTACCGATGCCCGCATTCGTGGCGGAGTTGGACAGCAGCCCCGAGGTCATGATCCCGGCGTAGGCCGCGAGGAAGCCCGTGAGGGTGTAGCAGAACATGCGGACCCGGTTGACGTTGACGCCCGACAGCATGGCCGCCCGCTCGTTGCTGCCCACGCCGTAGATCTGGCGCCCCAGCACGGTGTTCTTGAGGAACAGCGTTGCCAGGAGCACGAACGCGAACATCTCGATGATGGGGAACGGAACCGGGCCGATGTAGCCGGACCCGAGGAAGGCGACGCCCGCGTCCTTCATCGGGATGTTGCTCGCGACGGAGGTGCCCAGCCCGCTTGCGAACAGGTAGGTGAGGCCACGGGCGATGCTCATCATGCCGAGCGTCGCGATGAACGGGTTGACCTTCACCCGCGTGATCAGCAGGCCGTTGATGGCGCCCAGCGCTGCGCCGAAGGCGAGACCCAGGATGGCCGCCAGCCACGGGTTCAGGCCCTGCTCGACCATCACCCGGGCGGTCAGCATCGCGGACACGGCGAGGACGGAGCCGACCGACAGATCGATGCCGCCCGACACGATGACCATGGTCATGCCGATGGCCATGATGCTGATCGTCGACATGTTGCGCAGGACATTGAAGATGTTCTTCGAGTCGAGGAAGTACGGGCTGGCGATCGCCATCACGCCACACAGGACGAGCAGCGCGACGAAGACGCTGGTCTCCCGGGCCTTGAACACGTTGCGAATCGCTGAGGACGAAGCGCCCCCGGCATTCGCTCCCCGGACGCCGTCGTCCATGGTCTCCTCCTGCCCTGCGGTGGTCTGTGGAACCCATCTGGTGCTGGTGCGGCTGAACGTCTTCGGGGGCGTCTCCGGCCTGTCACCGACAGGCAAGCTGGTCGCTCCCCGGCTTCCGTCCACAGTCCCGCGGACCTCGTTTGTTGCATCCTACGACAATCGGTTGCGGGAATGCAAGCCCATTCTGCCCGCCTCGGCGAGGCCGACTTCGGGCGGTTGGCGCGGAGCCCTCACGGCTCCCGTCACACGCGTCCTCCAGCGGCGCAGCGGCCCGCTCCAGGGCCTCCGGGTGCAATGTATTGAGTAGACTGCATCAAATCCACGGGGGCGCAGGATCCGGAGGCGTGAGGATGGGTTCGGCAATTGTGCGTGGCACGGACGCCGGCGGGCGATCGTGAGCATGCCGCAGGAAGGTCTCGCCGTCGGCAGGGCGCACATGCCCGCCTCCATGTGCCCGCACGGCGTCGGTGGGCCGACACCCGTGGTGATCCGCGATGGCCTCGTCCTCGACGCATCGTCGCTTGCTCCCACGTCAGCCGACCTGCTCGACCGGCCGGATCTGCTGGCCGTCGTCCGTGACCGCAGCCTTCGACAGCTGGGGGCCGTGCAGGATCTGATCGATGCCTCGCACCACGAGCGCCGTGAGCCGGATCGTCCCCACCTGCTGGCGCCCGTCGATCTCCAGGTGATCAAGGCCGCGGGCGTGACCTTCGCCGCAAGCCTGCTCGAGCGAGTGATCGAGGAGGGCGCGAGGGGGAACCCGGCGATGGCCGCGGACCTGCGTGAACGACTCGTCGCACGCCTGGGCGGATCGCTCCGTGACGTGCGCCCTGGCAGCCCGGCGGCCGAGGCCCTTGCCTATGGCCTTCGCGCCGAGGGGCTCTGGTCCCAGTACCTGGAGGTGGGGCTCGGCCCGCACCCCGAGATCTTCACCAAGGCGCCCGTGCTCGCAGCCGTGGGCACCGGTGAGCTGATTGGCATCCGAAGCGACTCGGCGTGGAACAACCCTGAGCCGGAGATCGTGCTCGCCGTCACCGGCGACCGGCGCGTGGTGGGCGCCGCCGTCGGCAACGACGTCAACCTGCGCGACTTCGAGGGGCGCAGCGCGCTCCTCCTCGGCGAGGCCAAGGACAACACCGCCAGCTGTGCCATCGGGCCCTGGATCCGACTGTTCGACGAGACCTTCTCGCTCGACTCGCTCATGCAGGAGCGCATCACGTGTCGCGTCAGCAGCGCCGACGGCTTCGAGACGTCGGGCGCGAACGTGCTCGGCGAGATCTCGCGCCACCCGCTTGACCTGGTGGAGGCGGCCACCGGCGGCCACCACCAGTACCCGGACGGCTTCGTGCTGTTCCTCGGCACGATGTACGTGCCGTCGGTCGACCGGCAGGAGCCCGGCCGCGGATTCACCCACGAGCGGGGCGACCACGTCGAGATCTCGTGCGCGCCGATCGGGACGCTCGAGAACTGGGTCGAGCACTGCGAGCACGTGCCGCCCTGGACCAGGGCGTACGCGCGCTCATGGCGAACCTCGCCCAACGGCACATGCTTGAGGGCGCCCCGCGGGCATGATCCCGTTCGCGTCAGGCAAGAAGCAGCGGCTGCGATCCTAGCCGGGCTTCGGCACGCCCAGGCCCCAGACGACGGACACCGGGCAGCGCAGATCGGCGAACCACGTCTGTACCGCTTGCATCTCTTCCTGCCGCTGCGTGGCCGTGCCTTTGAGGGGATAGTCCAGACCCAGCCGGCTGTATTTGGCCTGCGCCATGGCGTTGTAGGGCAGCAACTCGACCCTCGTCAGCCTCGGCAGTCCGGACAGGAAGTGGGCAACGGCCCGCAAGTCCTCCTCGTCGTCGTTCTGGCCGGGGATGATCGGCACCCGCACCACGAGATCGACGTTGCTCTCGGCCAGCGCCACGGCGTTGGCCAGGATGACCTCATTGCTCACGCCGGTCAGCCGGCGGTGCCGGTCGGGGTCGAAGGCCTTGATGTCGAGCAGGACGAGATCGGTGTACGGCAGCAGCCCGGCCAGCGTCGGCCAGGCCGCGTAGGCCGTGGTATCGAGCGCGGTGTGGATGCCCTGCTCGTGGCAGCGGTACAGGATCTCGCGCGCGAAGGCCGGCTGGGCCAGCGGCTCGCCGCCCGAGAGGGTGAGCCCGCCGCCCGACCTGGCATAGAAGGCGCGATCGCGCAGGACCGTGCGCTCAAGGTTGGCCGCCGTCTCGAACGTGCCGACCAGGCTGAGCGCGCCGGAAGGACAGACGCGGGAGCACGCGCCGCAGCGAACGGCAGCGATCGGCCAGCCACTGTCGTCCCATCGTCGGAGAACTGCACCGCGTTCTGGGTGCAGGCGGCGGCGCAGGCGCGGCAGCCGAGGCACTTGGCGCCGGCGTGGAACAGCCGTGGACCACCGGACTGCGACTCGGGGTTCTGGCACCAAGCGCAGCGCAGCGGGCAGCCCTGGAAAAAGATGGTGGTGCGGATGCCGGGGCCGTCGTGCAGCGAAAAACGCTTGACGTCGAAGATCAGGCCGGTCCCTTCGGTGCGGGCTGCCACCTAGAGCGCCGCGTGTTCGGTGCGCGCGATGATTTCGTCCTGCAGCACCGGTTCCAGGTCGATGAAGTAGGCGCTGAACCCCGAGACGCGCACCAGCAGATCGCGATAGTCCTGCGGCGAGCGCTGCGCGGCCAGCAGCGTCTCCCGGCTGATCACGTTGAACTGGATCTCCATCCCGCCCATGTCGAAATAGGACTCGACCAGCGCGCTGGAAGGCCAGGCGCCGGCTCTCGTCCTCGAAGAACGAGGGATGGAACTTCAAGTCCAGCACCATCCCGTTGCCCATCATCGTATGGTCGAGCTTCGTGGTCGGAGAGGATCAGGGCGGTGGGACCGGTGGTGTCGCGACCCTGGCACGCAGACAGGGCATTGGCCAGGGCCACGCCCGGCGCGGCGCCCGCTGGGCAGCGCGCCGGTCAGCTTGCCGCGGCCCGCATGGTGGTCGACCGAGTACATGCCCGACTGGAAGCGGCCGCCGCGCGGGTTGCGGTAGCCAGGCTTGTCCGGGCCGCCGTCCACCTGGTGGCAGAAGTCCTCGACCAGCAGGGTGACGATCTGGTCCGGCTCATCGACGTCATTGCCATAATGCGGCCCGGCCGACGCCCGGGCGGCCAGCGACTCTGCGCCGGCGAAATCGCTGCGCACGGCCTGCGCCAGATCGGGCAGCGTGACGCAGCGCTCGCGGAAGACCAGGCGATCGATGGCGACCAGGGAGTCGGCCACGTCGGCCATGCCCAGGGCGTTGACGGAGGAGAGGTTGTATTCGCGTGCCGCCCGCCGTCACGTCGCGCCCGGATTCCAGGCAGCCGGCCATCAGCGACGACTCGAACGGCGCCGGGAGCAGGCTGGGCCAGGCGGCATCGAGCAGGTTCAAGCCGCGCATACCCAGGTCGAGGAAGTGCGCCAGCTCGGCACGGTACCAGGTGAGGAAATCGGCGAAGGTCTCGATTTCGTCCAGGCGCCTGGGCTGTGCCAGGGGCAGCCGCTCGCCCGTGAGCGTGCAACGGCCGTCGTTGAGCATCAACTCCAGCACCTTGGCCCAGTTGACCCGCAGCGCTTCGGTCTGGCCGTATTCCCGGCCCGGCACGGAAAGCTCAACGCACCCCACGAGACCATAGTTCTCGGCATCGGCCGCCGCCACGCCAACCCGCCGCATGGCGGCAATCGCGATCTCATCGTTGAAGAGCGCGGGGAAGCCGGTGCCCGTCTCGATGGTGGCCAGCACGCCGTCCCAGAACTCCGCAGGCATCTCGGGGCTCCAGCGCACGGAGAGCAGGGGCTGATCCATGCGCAGCCGGCGGGTCGCGCGCAGGCAGAGGTGCGAGAGTTCGTTGGCAGCATAGGCGCCATCCGCCCCCCGGCCGCCCAGTGTGACGTTCTGGAAGCCGCGGCGCAGGTGTCCGAACTTGCACCAGAGCGCCTCGATGAGCTCGGCAGCCTCGGCCTGGTCGAGCGCGCCTGCGTCGACGTCGCGCCGATAGAAGGGATAGAGATACTGGTCCAGCCGGCCCATGGAGAGCGAGCCGGACTCGTGCTCACAAATGGCGATCTCCTGGCCCAGCCAGAGGAGCTGCACCGCCTCGAAGAAGCTGCGGGGCGGCTCGGCGGCGACATGGCGGCAGGCATCCGCGATCCGAGCCAGGCGGCGGCGCTCGTCGGGACAGGTGGCCGCGTCCGCCATCTCCGCGGCACGGCATGCGTAGCGCCGGATGTAGGTCGTGGCGGCCTCGCAGACGATCAGGGAGGCCCGGACGAAGTCCAGGCCCTCGCCGCCTGCCGCCAGGCGCGCACGGGCGGCGGCAGCCAGTCCGCCAAAGCCGAGGGCCAGGAGGCGGTCGAAGCCGGGGATCAGGTGGCCGCCCGGCCAGCTCACATAGAGTCCGCTGCGGATGCCGCGGCAGAAGGCGTCGAGCGCGGCCGTTTCGTCCGGGCCGCGCGGCGTACCGTCGGGCCGCGTGTAGACGAAGGGTGTGGTGTCAACGCCGACGGGCGGATATTTGGACGCAGGCTTGCCCAGGTTGGCGTCGGTCTTCGGTGTCTTTCGGCTCGCGCACGAACGGGCTCCCAGGCGCCGAGCGTGAGGGGATAAGCGTAGTCGAAGAGCTGGATATGCCCGGCAAGCAGGTCCTCCGGGTGGATCACCAGCTCTTTTTCGGCCAGAAAGGCCGCCAGAGCCTGGGCCGCTCGCAGCACGGCGGGCTGGCCTTCGGTCTCCCGGTAGACGCGCGTGTAAATGGCAGCACGCTGCGCGGCCCGCTCGGGCCGGAAGCCATCCTGGGCATGGCGTTTCAGTGCGGCGATGGTGGGGCTGATGGGCTGATCGTCGGGTAGCAGCGAGCATCAGACTCCACTGGTGTCGGCGGGGGCAACTGCCGACTCGCCGAGGTGCGCCAGCGGATCGGGGCGGTCGAAGCATAGCCGAGAGGTGACGCCGTAAGATCAACCTGCGTCCCATCCGCGCGACGCGAGCCCGAATCCGCGCAACGCGAGCCCGATGACGAAGGAGCTACGCAGTGACATCGCCCAATGGCAGCGCCCAGGACCTGATCGCCAGTGGTGCCGCCATCCTCGGTATCGAGTTCGGGTCCACGCGCATCAAGGCCGCCCTGATCGCGCCGGACACGACCCCGCTCGCGTCGGGCTCGTTCACCTGGGAGAACCAGCTCCGCGACGGCGTCTGGACGTATGACATGGCCGAGGTCTGGAATGGCCTCGCGGCCTGCTACGCCTCGCTGGTGGCGGACGTGCGCGCCCGGTACGACCTGGAGCTGCGGACCGTCGCGTCGCTCGGCATCAGCGGGATGATGCACGGCTACGTCGCACTCGACGCGGACGGCGAGCTGCTGGTCCCGTTCCGGACCTGGCGCAACAACATCACGGGTGCCGCCTGCGCCGAGCTCACCCCCCTCCTGGACTTCGCGGTCCCGCAGCGCTGGACGATCGCGCACCTGTACCAGTCCGTCCTCGACGGGCTCCCCCACCTCACGCACCTGGTCCACCTCAAGACCCTCGCGGGCTACGTCCACTGGCGCCTGACCGGCGAGCACGTGGTCGGCCTCGACGAGGCGTCGGGCATGTTCCCGATCGACCCGGTCGCCAAGGACTGGGACGCGGCGCGCATGGCCACGTTCGACGAGCTCGTGGCCACGCGGGGCTTCGGCTGGAAGCTCCGTGACGTCCTGCCCCGCGTCCTGCCCGCGGGCGCCCCGGCCGGCAGCCTGACCGAGGATGGCGCACGCCTGCTCGACCCGTCCGGCACGCTGGCCGCCGGCATCCCGCTGTGCCCGCCCGAGGGCGACGCCGGCACGGGCATGGTGGCGACCAACGCGGTCCGGCAGCGCTCCGGCAACGTCTCGGCAGGGACCTCGTTCTTCGCGATGATCGTGCTGGAGCAGAGCCTCTCGCGGGTCCACGAGGAGATCGACATCGTCGTCACGCCCGACGGCTCACCGGTCGCGATGGCCCACTCCAACAACGGCACGTCCGACCTCGACGCGTGGGTCTCGATGTTCGGCCAGGTGGGCCGGGCGCTCGGCGCTGACGTCACCACCGACGAGCTGTACGGGCGGCTGCTGCCGCTGGCCGTGGACGCCGGCGCCGATGCCGATGCCGGCGGCCTGCTGGCGATCAACTACGTGTCCGGCGAGCACATGACGGGCTTCACCGAGGGCCGGCCGCTGTTCGCGCGAAACGAGAACGCGAAGCTCACCCTCGCGAACTTCATGCGCGCCCAGTACTTCGCGACGCTCTGCTCCCTGCGCACGGGGCTGGACATCCTCACCCGCGAGGAGGGCGTCGTCATCGAGGAGATCCGCGGGCACGGCGGCTTCTTCAAGGGCGGCGATACCGGCCAGCGGATGATGGCTGCGGCGCTCGACGTGCCGGTGTCGCTCCCGGCCACGGCCGGCGAGGGCGGCGCCTGGGGCATGGCCGTGCTGGCCGCGTACATGCTGCGCGACGACGTCGGCCAGTCCCTGCCCGACTACCTGGACAGCCGGATCGCGTCGCAGATCGGTGCGGCGGTGGCGCCGGACCCGGCGGACGTGGCGGGCTTCGCAGCGTTCTTCGAGCGGCACCGCCGGGGCCTCGCCATCGAGCGCGCCGCGGTGGAGGCGCTCGACTAGGGAAGTAGCGCGGGCGGGCGTGATGCCCGTGCATCAGCCTCAGTGCGTCCGGTGCACCCCCGTGGTCGCACGGGACGCAGGCCGGCACGTCCTGCGGCGGCATCAGCGCCCTGAGCGCCTGATGCGCACACGATGCGGTGGCGTCGCGGTTTGAGCGCGTGGTGCGCGGGGCGTGCGCCCTGGGAGGGTCGCCAAGGCACGATCTGAGCACGAGGCGCACAACCAGCGACGCGACTGCCTGGTGGGAGCGCCCGGCGCTCGCGGGCAAGCGCGAGGGGGCCTGGGCGGGCAGAGTGGGCACCGGGGCTGGGTGGGCGACGGGGCTGTCGTCCGCGTCGCCCACCCAGCACGTCAGCTCCCTTGGACGGGGATCACCGGGCACTCGAACAGCTTCACCGGCGTGGACGCGATCGCCAGCATCCCGGCGGCGGCGTACGCCTCCACCTGCTCCGCGCTCACCAGCTGGGTCGGGGTGGCGCCTGCCGCCCACGCGACCGGAAGCACCATCCAGCGGCCGCCGTTGTAGTCGCGGTCGCCCGGCTTGGCCTCGGCGACGTTCATGAGGCCGCTGCCCAGGACGTAGATCCGGTCGAACGAGTGCGCCGGTGCACCGGTCCGGCTGAAGTCGGTCGGCGTGCCGACCGTGCGGTACAGGGCCCCGTCCACGTAGAAGCCGATCTTCGGCGGGCCTCCAGCTGCCACCGCCGTGGCGGCGAGCGAGAGGAGCAGGGCGGACGCGAGCATCGCGCCGGTGAGTCGTCGGAACATGTCCGAACCTCCTGGTGAGCCGGCATCCCGCCGACGGCGATCCCGGTCGTGCCGGGTTGCCCGAACTGTCGGTCTGGGACCGCGACACCCCGATGACCCGGCGTCACGAAGCCGTCACCATTGATGCGCGACCCTGCACGGGCGATGATCACCCTCGTGCAGCCCCGCCCGTCCGCCCCCATCCTCGTCGTCGACGACGACCCGAAGATCGTCGCGCTCGTCCGCATGTACCTCGAGCGCGAGCAGTACCCGGTGGTGACGGCCAGTGACGGGAGGGCCGCATTGCGGGCGATCGAGGAGCACGCGCCTCGCCTCGTCGTGCTCGACCTGATGCTCCCGGAGGTCGACGGGATGACGGTCATCCGCCGCGCACGAGCCGACGGCGACGTCCCGATCCTGGTGCTCTCGGCCCGAGGCGCGACGGGGGACCGGATCCTGGGCCTGTCCGAGGGCGCCGACGACTACCTGCCGAAGCCGTTCTCGCCCGCCGAGCTGGTCGCGCGCGTCCGGTCGATCCTGCGGCGGACGGAGCGGTCGCCCGAGACCACACCCACGGGCGTCTTCGTGCTGGGCGACCTCGAGCTCGACACGGGCCGGTACCGGGCGACCGTCGGTGGCCAGGAGGTCCTCCTGAGCAGCCTCGAGCTTCGACTCCTGGGCGTCCTGCTCGAGGCGGATGGCCGGGTGCTGAGCCGGGACCGCCTGCTCGACGCGCTCTACGGGCACGCCGAGGGCGACGTCACGGACCGGGCGATCGATGTCTACGTGAAGCGGTTGCGCGAGAAGCTCGGCGACGACCCCGACGCGCCGCGCTACGTTGCCACCGTGCGCGGCGCCGGCTACCGGGCGGCGGGGCCCGTCGAGCGGAGGGCTGCGGCGTCGTGAGGCTCCGCGGTATCGGCGGCCGGATGCTCGCCGCGTCCCTGGTCGTCGCGGCCGTGGCCCTCGGCATCGTCACGATCGGCGTGGTGCGGATCGCGGGCGACACCTTCGAGTCCCTGATGATGGCGGCGGGCGACTCGGCCGACCACGCCCGGGCGATGTTCGACGAGAGCGTCACCGTCGTGTTCCTCGTCGCGGCGGCCGTGGCCTCGGTCATTGCCCTGCTGCTCGCGATCGTGTTCGCCCGACGGCTCGCGCGCCCGATCGAACGGCTCGCGAGCGCGGCTGGACAGGTTGCCGAGGGCGACCTGTCGGTCAGGGTCCCGGAGGACGGACCAGCCGAGCTGCGGGCACTGGCGGCCGCCTACAACACGATGGCCGAGCGTCTGGCCGAGCAGGAGGCGATCCGGCGCGAGTTCGTCGTCAATGCATCCCACGAGCTGCGGACGCCGCTCACCAACCTGCAGGGCTACCTCGAGGCCCTCCGCGACGGTGTCATCCCGCCCGACCCTGCAACCTTCGACTCCCTCCGCGAGGAAGTCGACCGGCTCACCCGGCTCGCCGCCTCCCTTGACATCCTTGCCGGAGCCGAGGGCGTGCGGCCACCGCCCGGCCCAGTGGAGCTGGCTCCGATCATCCGCGTGTCGGCCGAGCTCGTCGCTCCCGCGCTGGCGCGCCGGTCGATCGGGCTGGCCGTGGAGGTCGGGGACTCGCTCGTGGTGCGCGGACGCCCCGACGAGCTGACCCAGGTGCTCGGCAACCTGCTCCAGAACGCAGTGCGCTACACGCCGGCCGGCGGTCACGTCCAGGTGACCGCGACGCAGGGGCCCGAGGGGATCACCGTCACGGTCGCCAACTCGGGGCCCGGGATCCCGCCCGACGAGCTGCCGCTCGTGTGGGAGCGCTTCTACCGGGTGGAGAAGTCGCGCGACCGCTCACGGGGCGGCGCGGGAATCGGCCTCGCGATCGTGAAGCAGCTGGTCGAGGACGCGGGCGGGCGGGTCGGCGCCACCTCGGGTGGCGGGCTGACGACCTTCTGGTTCCAGCTGCCGGCCTGATCTCCGTCATCGGAGCGTCATCCGCGCGTGCGAAGGTCCCCCGAGTCGACCTCGCACCCGGAGCCCCAGATGCAGTTCCTCGGAGACCTCGAGCGGTTCGCCGCGACCTCCCTCTACCCGTGGCGGTACGTCATCGCCGCCGTCGCCGCCGTGGCCGTCATCGGCCTGCTGGTCGTTGCCATCCGTCGAGGCTGGCTGGCGGCCGCACGCCGCCACCCCGGGCGGTCGGTCGCTGCCGCCGTGGCCGTGATCGTCGTCCTCGCGCCCGCGGCGTGGTACTTCGGCTCACCGCTGATCATCCGCACCGAGCTCGTGGAGCCGGCGCCGGCAGCCCTGGTCGAGCCGCCGGCAGCCGTCATCGCATCGCCCGCGGCGACCGACGCACCGGAGGCACGGTCCGCCGCACCCGCTCGCGTCGCCGTCGTCCGGGCTGGAGCCCGAGCGCCACACCGCCTGGCCACGCCATCGACCACGCCATCGCCTGCGCCGACGCCACTCGTGCGCACCGGCGAGTTCGCCGGGGCCGACGACTTCCACTTCGGGCGCGGGAAGGCCACGCTGGTCGAGGCGCCCGACGGCAGCCACACGCTTCGATTCGACGACTTCTCCGTGCGCAACGGTCCCGACCTCTTCGTCTACCTCTCGCCCAAGGCGAAGGGGTATGCCGACGGAGCGATCGAGCTCGGGCGGCTGCGGGCCACCGACGGCAGCTTCAACACGCCGATCCCGGCCGGGACGGACCTCGGGGACGTGAAGAGCGTCGTCATCTGGTGCAAGGAGTTCGCCGTCCTGTTCGCGGTCGCCCGACTGCGGGTCCTGCCGCCTGATGCGCGCTCGTGCACCTCGGGTGCCATGCCGCCTGCGCGCTGGGCGCCCATGACTGGGGTCACCACGGTCCTGCACTGCGGCGGGATGCGGGCCCGCCCTAGGCACGCTGGCCGCGCATCCGGGCCGGAGCCGGAGCCGGTCGATCCGGGCCGGAGCCGGTCGGGCCGGCACGGCGTTGGGATGCTCACCAAGGTCGTGAAGCCTGTTGACAGTTGACCCGCAGCGCAACAACATGCCCGCCAATGGGCAGCATCCGACCGTTCCGCGCCCTCCGGCCCATGCCCGCCCAGGCGGCTGACGTCTCCGCCGTCCCGTACGACGTGGTCGACGCGGCGGAGGCCGCGGCCCTGGCCGACGGCAACCCGTTGAGCTACCTGCGCGTGTCCCGCGCAGAGATCGAGCTGCCGGACGATACGAGCCCGTACACGGACGCGGTGTACCAGCGGGCCGCCGCCAACTTCGACCGCCTGCGGCGCCGCAGCCCCACTCGTGATCGAGGACGAGCCCAGGCTGTACCTGTACCGGCTCCACATGGGCGACCACGTGCAGACCGGCATCGCCGCCACGTTCCTCGTGGACGAGTACGAGCAGAACGTGATCCTCAAGCACGAGAGGACGCGCAAGGACAAGGAGGACGACCGCACCCGCCACATCGTGGAACTGCGTGCCCAGACCGGTCCGGTCTTCCTGACCTACCCGGCGAACGCCACGGTCGATGCGCTGGTCGCCGCCGCCACCGAGTGGCCGACCGCCCGCGAGCCGCTGTTCGACTTCACCGCTCCCGACGGCGTCGGCCACACCGTCTGGACCGCCACCGAGGCAGAGACCACCCAGATCGTCGACGCCTTCTACGACATCCCTGCCCTCTACATCGCCGACGGCCACCACCGCGCCGCCAGCGCGATGCGCGCCCGCCACGCGATCGACGAGGACGGCACCGCCACGCAGGCCGAGGGCACCGGCCGGGGACGGCGAGATCGAGTGCGAGTGGTTCCTCGCCGTCGCCTTCCCGCATGACCAGGTGCAGATCCTGCCCTACCACCGGGTCGTGAAGAACCTCAGCGGCCAGACCGCGGCCATGCTGCTTGACGGCATCCGGGCCGCAGGTGTCCCGGTCGAGCCGGGCACGGACACGCCGGCCGGCCCGGGCGAGGTCGCCATGTACCTCGACGGTGCCTGGTACCGCCTCGGTCCTCGCGCCCGCCGCGGCCGACGCGCCACCCGCGGACCGCCTCGACGTCTCGCTCCTCCACGACCAGGTGCTCGCTCCACTGCTCGGGCGTCGGCGACCCGCGGACCGACAAGCGGATCGACTTCGTCGGTGGCATCCGCGGTCCCCAGGCCCTGGTGGAGGCCGTGGACGGCGGCCGAGCAGCCGTCGCGTTCGCGATGCACCCGACGTCGATCGAGGACCTCATGGGCATCGCCGACGCCGGCGGGATCATGCCCCCCAAGTCCACCTGGTTCGAGCCCAAGCTCCGCGACGGCCTCCTCGTCCACCTGATCTGAGTCCCTGCCCACCCCGGGGCCCGGCATCGCGTCGGGCCCCCGTTCGGAGTCACCCCATGAAGGTCCTCATCGCCGACCAGTTCGAGCAGTCCGGCCGCACGGGCCTCGCCGACGCGGGGTGCGACGTCGTCTTCGACCCAGGGCTCGCCGGCGACGCCCTGGCGGCGGCCCTTCGCGAGACGCGAGCCGAGGTGCTCATCGTCCGTTCCACCAAGGTCACCGCGGACATGCTCGACGGCGGCGACCTGGCGCTGATCGTGCGCGCGGGCGCGGGCTACAACACGATCGACGTCGCGGCGGCCTCGGCGCGCGGCATCTACGTGTCCAACTGCCCGGGCAAGAACGCCGTGGCGGTGGCGGAGCTGACCCTCGGCCTCATCCTGGCCCTCGACCGCCGGATCCCGGACAACGTGGCGGCCCTGCGCGAGGGACGCTGGGACAAGAAGACGTTCGCGAAGGCCGCAGGCCTCAAGGGCCGGACCCTCGGGCTGCTCGGCTTCGGGTCCATCGCGCAGGCCGTCGCGCGGCGGGCGCAGGCGTTCGGCATGGACATCGTGGTGTGGACGCGCAGGTTCGAGGACGGCGCGCCGGTTGACTTCGGCGAGTACGGCCTGGACGCGACCGGTCGTGCGTCGCGCGTGACGGCGGCGCGCACCCCGGGGGCGGTGGCCGCGGCCGCCGACATCCTGAGCATCCACGTCGCGCTGGGCCCGGGCACCCGTGGCCTGGTGGACGCGGATCTCATCGGCCGTCTGCGGGACGGCGCGATGGTCATCAACACCTCGCGGGCCGAGGTCGTGGACCACGCGGCGCTGGCTGCTGCAGTCCGCGAGCGGGGCATCCGTGTCGGTCTCGACGTCTACCCCGACGAGCCGTCGGCGGGCCAGGCCGAGTACCACCACGAGCTGCTGGACCTGCCCGGCGTGTACGGCACCCACCACATCGGCGCGTCCACCGAGCAGGCGCAGGAGGCGATCGCCGCCGAGACGGTGCGCATCGTGCGCAGCTTCGCGGAGACCGGGCGCGTGCCCAACGTGGTCAACCTCGCCCGCACCTCGCCCGCGACCCACATGCTGGTGGTTCGCCACCGCGACCGGCCGGGCGTCCTGGCCCACGTCTTCGAGCAGCTCCACGAGGCCGGCATCAACGTGCAGGAGACCGAGAACATCGTGTTCGAGGGCGCCGAGGCCGCGGTCGCCCGAATCAACGTCGACCACGCCCCGTCAGCGGAGCTGGTGGCCGCCATCGCCGACGGCAACGAGCACGTCCTCTCCACGCAGCTGGTCGCCCCCGCGCTGTAGCCTTCTGCCGACACCATCAGGAGACCCGATCCGTGACCGACCGCATCAACAACTTCTCCGCCGGCCCCGCCGTGCTGCCCGTCTCCGTGCTGGAGAAGGCGCAGCGCGATCTCATCGCCCTGCCCGGCGTGGGCATGTCCGTCATGGAGATCAGCCACCGGTCGTCCACGTTCGAGGCGATCATCGGCAAGGCCGAGGCCGACATCCGCACCCTGGCCGGCATCCCGGACGGCTACAAGGTGCTGTTCCTGCAGGGCGGCGCCTCGCTGCAGTTCTCGATGGTCCCGCTGAACCTGCTCACCGAGGGACGCACCGCGGACTACATCATGACCGGCTCCTGGGCGGACAAGGCCATCAAGGAGGCGAAGCGGGTCGGCAGCGTCCGCGAGACGGGCTCGACGGCCGACACCAACTACAACCGCATCCCCTCCGATGCAGAGCTGTCGTTCACCGAGGGCGGCGCGTACGTCCACATGACCTCGAACAACACGATCGAGGGGACGGAGTGGCACCGTCTGCCCGTCGTTCCTGACGGGGTGCCGCTCGTGTCGGACGCCTCGTCGGACATCTTCAGCGGGCCGATCGACATCTCGCGGTACGGGCTGATCTACGCGGGCGCGCAGAAGAACCTGGGGCCGTCGGGCGTGACGCTGGTGATCATCCGCGAGGACCTGCTGGAGCGGTCGTCGAAGTCGCTCCACACGATGCTCAACTACGCGGTCCAGGCGGAGAACGGGTCGCTCTACAACACGCCGCCGGCGTTCGGGGTGTACGTGCTGGGCCTGGTCATCGACTGGCTCCTCGAGCACGGCGGCCTGCCCGCGATCGCCGAGGTCAACGAGCGCAAGGCCGGCAAGCTCTACGCGGAACTCGACCGGACGGGCTTCTGGAGGCCGACGGCCCAGCAGGACAGCCGCTCGCTGATGAACGTGACGTTCCGCCTCGAGACCGAGGACCTGGAGAAGGCGTTCATCAAGCAGGCGACGGCCGCGGGATTCGACGGGCTGAAGGGGCATCGCGCGGTGGGCGGCATGCGCGCGTCGATCTACAACGCGTTCCCGGAGCGCGGGGTGGAGGACCTGGTGGAGTTCATGCGGGAGTTCGAGCGGGTCAACGGCTAGGCCTCATCCGGCTCGGCCGGCGCGAGCGGGCGCGGCTGGCGCGAGCGCCCGGTGCGCACACCGTGCAGCGGCGTCGTCGTTTGAGCACCAGGTGCGCCATCCCGACGCTCCCATGGCATGCCCACCGCAGGTTCGGAGCGCCGGCTGCACAACCAGCGACGGGACCGCACGGTGCGAGCACCCGGCGCTCGCACGATCCTGTGCTCGCGGGCAGGGCGAGCCGGCAGGGCGCTCGCCCGGTCCGGTGCTTGCCGGCAGGGCGCTCGCCCGGTCCGGTGCTTGCCGGCAGGGCGAGCGCCCGGCAGTCGGCTCAGGTCCGGGCGCCGGCAGTCCGTGACCTGGCGACCGGTGCATGCTCGGCTTCCCGGGCAGAGGCGGCGGCCAGGAGGGCGGCGTCGAGCTCGACCACGCTGACGGCGTGACGCGCGCGGAGGGTCCGCTCGACGGCCGACTCCACGTCCGCAACCGTGATCCCGGGCACCACGTCCGCGACGGCGCCCGCCGTGGCCGGGTCGAACGCGTACTCGAGCGCGCGCGACACGTCCTCCAGCACGGCACGGACGCGCGCGCCCTCTTCGACGACGATCGCGATCCCGGTCAGGGACGCCCCGGCGACCACTCGCTGCGCGATGCCGCCCAGCTTCACGCCGCCCGCGAGCACGCTGTACCGGCCCGGGCAGTACTCGCCGGGCAGCTCACCGGTCTCCGCCGGAACGCCCAGGCCCCGGAGCGCCTCGACAACGAGATCGGCCATCGCCGCGTAGCGGGCGCCGATCGCGGCCCGGGGATCGTCGTCGGCAGCCGCCAGCTCCACGACCAGCGAGCCCTCGTGGTAGGCGGCGGCGCGCCCGCCCGGCCCGCGCACGACCGGCTCGAACCCGTGCTCCCGGGCCGCTGCAACGGCCGCGTCGAACCCCGGGCTGAAGGTGTCCAGGCGCCCGAAGGCGACGGTTGGACCAGGGACGTACAGGCGGGCGACGACCGGCGCCCACCCGGACACGACCGGCGCCCAGCCTGACGCCACGCGGTCCAGCACGGCCTGCGAGAGCGCGAGCTGCGGCGCCGCGCCGCCGGGCGTGGTTCCCCGCAGAAGGACGAGGGGCGATGACAACGGGGGCATCAGGACCGATCTTCCACCATCTGCGCCCTGCGCACCCCGCGAGTCCTCCCCGCAGGATCAGCCCGCGCCCGCCTCGGCGAGCAGCGCCTCCTCGGCCTCGCGCGTCCAGCGGCCACCGTCCATGCGGGCGGCAACGGCAGGGAATCGCGTCGGCAGATCGGCCAGCCGCACCATGCCCATGTCGTGCAGCTGCGGGTAGACGACGATCTTGCCGCCGGACGTGCGGGCCTCGACGGCCGCCAGTGCGTCGCCGATCCCCTCCATCCCGCACACCGCGTCGAGCGAGACGTTCGTGTCCAGGCGCCCGGCCTCCAGCCGCGCGAGGACCGCCTGCATGTCCGCGATCTCGGACCCGGACGTCCCGAAGAGGTACAGCCCGTCGCCGACGACCCGGTCGAGGTCGATCGCCGCCTTCGTGCCGACCGCGAACCCGGCGAACAGGTTGAGCCGCGCCCCGGGCGCCGCCATCGACACCGCCTGGACCACGAGCGCGGGCGCGGGGACCATGATGCCGACGTAGGACCAGGCACCGGGTTCGACCGGCTCCACGCGCGAGTTCACGAAGATCATCGCCACCCGGTTCTCGGCGGCGAGCGGCTCGGCCACGGACGCCAGGTGCGCCAGGCGCGCGTCGTCGATGTCGATGGCCGCCAGCGAGATGTCGGACAGGCCCATCGTCGCCGCCCGGACCACGTGCATGAAGCCCATCGGGCCCGCGGCGCCCACGACGGCCACCGTGTCGCCGTCGCGCAGCTCGCCATCGGCGGGGATGCGCGCGTAGGCCTCGGCCACCGACGTGCCCGTCGTCCCGCAGAACCGGATCGGGTCGTAGTGGATGCGGCCGACGTCGATGGCGACGTGGCGATCGATGGCCACGCCACCGGTGACGATCGCCATCACGCCGCCGGGCGCCAGGAGCTCCTGGAGCGCCTCGATCCGGTCGGCCGATGCCCCCGCGTAGACGATGTCGTCGAACCGGCGGCCCGCGAGCGCCGCGACGGCCTCGTCCGACGCCGGGCCCACGATCTCCTGGGTCGCCGGCACGCCGCCGGACTCCTCGAGCGCCGCGAGCCCCTCGAGGTTCGCGCCCGGATCCACCACCACCAGCAGCGCGCCACCCGCCCGCAGCGTCCGCCGCTCGACGGTGGAGTAGGACTTCTCGACGCACGCCCACGGCTCCAGCAGCGCCACCGCGGAGCCCGACGGTCCCTCCCCCACCGGGATCAGGAACCGCTCGCCCGTGTCGGGGTCCAGGATCATCCGCTCGTCCTGGAGCACGTACTCCTGGAGGCCGCCCTCGAAGTTGTAGCCGAACGCCGCGTTCGCGCCGGCCGTGGGCAGGTGGCGGTAGTCGGTCTGGACGAGGACCCGCTCGCCGACCGCGTGGTGCTCGACCGCCGACCCGACCGCCACGATCCGCGCGCAGCACTCGTGGCCGGGCACGATGGGCGCCTCGTCGGGCACGTAGGAGGAGATCTCCGCGAGGACCGACGGCGCGAGCCCGCCCAGGACCGGGCCCTTGCGCGGGTGCTTCGTCCAGGCGTGCAGCAGCTTCGTGTCCGAGAAGCAGATCCCGGTCGCCTCCACCTTGAGCACCAGCTGCGTCGGCCCGGGCACGGGCACGGGCTTGGCCTCGTTGTGGACGATGGCGCCCGGTCCGGTGAACTGGATCGCGTGCTGGGTGGCGGGAAGCTCGGTCACGGTCGGGTCCTTCGGTTCTGGCGTCACGAGAGCATCACCTGGCCGCCCGTGACGGGCAGGGCCTGGCCGGTCTCGTACTGCTGGGCGACGAGGTAGAGGATGGCCTCGGTGATGTCGGCGGGGACGCAGCCGCGGCCCATCGGCACCTTGGCCTCGTAGGCGTGGCGGACGTCCTCCACGGTCTCGCGCGCCGGGCACCTTGCCCTCGCGCAGGTACTGGACGAAGAGCCCGTTGACCGGGTCGCTCCACAGCGGGCCGTCGAAGAAGTTGCCCGGGCAGACGGCGTTCACCTTGATGCCGTCGCCCACGAGCTCGAGGGCGAAGGACTGGGTGAGGCCGATGCCGCCGAACTTGGAGCCCGCGTAGGCGCTGTTGCGCGACGAGCCCACGAGGCCGGACTTGGAGCTGATCTCGACGATGTCGCCCCACCAGGCCGGGTTGGCCGCGTGCTGCCGCGCGAGGACGGGGGCCGTGTGCTTCACCACGAGCCAGTAGCCGCGGTAGTTGACCCGGGTGACGAGGTCGAACTCGTCCACCGGCTGGCTGGTGACGCCGCCGGCGCGCAGGACACCGGCGTTGGAGACGACGAGGTCGAGACCGCCGAACCGGCGGACGACCTCGGCCACCCCCACAGCCACGCTGGCCTCGTCGGTGACGTCCATGCGGACCGGGACGGCGCGCCCCTCACCGTGCTCGGCTGCGAGGCGGGCGGCCTCGCGCTCCGCGAGCGGGACGTTGAGGTCGGCGAGGACGACGGTGGCGCCATGCGCAAGCAGGCCCTCGGCGATCCCGAGGCCGAAGCCCTGGGCGGCGCCGGTGACGAGGGCGACACGACCCGCGAGGCGGCCGGACGACGCCGGGCCCTCGGCCACCACGAAGGTGCCCGACGCTCGACACGACGACCCTGGTGGGTGTCGTGCCCGTGGCCGCCTCCTCGGCGGTGATCGCCTCGAGCAGGCGGCCGGTGATGTCCTTCTCGCGGGCGACGTCCATCTCGACCCACAGACCCGACTCGGCGTCCACCTCCGGCCACCAGGTGACGGTCCCCCGCCCGGAGCCTGAGCAGCGTGCCCGCAGGACGGGCGCGATGGCCAGGATGGCGGCGTCGACGGTGGCGTCCATCGCGTCGGTCATGACGGCGTGCTCCCCTGCTCGATGACGGCGGCGCCAATGGCCGCGAACCGGGCGATCCAGGC
This sequence comes from uncultured Chloroflexia bacterium, assembly GCA_963697365.1. Lineage (GTDB taxonomy): Bacteria > Chloroflexota > Limnocylindria > Limnocylindrales > CSP1-4 > CAIXZV01. The sequence goes on along the minus strand of CAVONT010000009.1, from coordinate 147,713 downwards.
TGCGCGATCGGCAGCGTCGATGTGTCCGTCGGCATCCACGAAGCCGGGCCGCCCGGCCGCGCGCTCCGCCTGGTGCCCGGCGATCACGCACGTCCCCTCGAGGAAGGCCGCGCGGGCCTCCTCGGACAGCGCGGCGCCACCGCGGCCGAACGGCTCGAGCGGGATGCGGTCGAGGGTGTTGTGCTCGGTGCCGGCGGTGACCACGATCCCGGCGGCCCGGAACGCGCGGACGTAGGCATCGACCACGTCCGGCGCGTTGCGGCCGGGGATCAGCTCCGCCGCGTGGATGCCCAGCGCACGCAGTCGTCGCGGCGAGATCCGCCGGCCCGTCCTCGAACGGGCAGACCGGGGACGCGCCGTCGGCCAGCGTCGGGTAGGCCGGGATGCCGTCCCACGCGAGGACCAGGCGCACGCCGTCCTCGAAGGTGACCGCCGACTCGTCGACGAACGCGGGGCCGCCGGCCTTCATGAGCTTCGAGCGGATCTCGCCCTGCACGGCCACGGCATCGTCGGGCGCGGCGACCGGGGGCGCCCCGTACACGTCCGTGAGCCGGGCGACGCGGTCGCCGACCGGGACCGCGTCGAAGAGCGTCCGCTGGAACGCCATCGCCAGGTGGCGCTCCTGGAGCACGACCCAATCCGCGGGCACCCCGGCACGGGCGGCCACATCGGCGGTGATCGTGGCGTCGTCGAGCGGCGCGGCCACCCCGGCCGCCTCGAACCGTGCCCGCAGCAGCATCGTCATCCGGGCCGCGCGCGCGATGTTGGCGGCCCTTGCCGCCGCATCGATCCGCGAGGCCTCCGGCGTCGGCACGCGGAAGGGATCGATGCCCTTGCCGCACAGGTACATGCGCCCGGGGTTCGCCGGGTCGTTGATGCGGGCGTCGCCCGGGACGCCGGCCTGGCCCAGCCGCTCCGCATCGAGCACCGTGATCAGCTCGATGCCGAAGAGCGGGACGATCCCTGCGGCGCCGGCGGCGTCGGCGACACGGCGGTAGACGCGCTGGTCGTGGAAGTTGGACGCGCCAACCACGCGCACACCCTCACGCGCCGCGGTCGCGATCACGTCCTCGGCATCGTCGAACGCGGAGAAGTTGGGCGGGACGTGGACGTGGGTGTTGACGATGGGGCGTGCCGCCATCACGACGTCGCCCGGGAGCAGATCGCGTCGAACCGTGCCCGCGCCTCCGACCAGTCGCCGGACGGGTCGTAGGAGGTCAGCCGGAACGAGCGGGCCGTGAGCTCGCGGGCCTCGGCGACCGACGCCACATCACCCGTGGCGATGGCCTGCACGGCGATGTTGCCGATCGCGGTTGCCTCCACGGGGCCGGCCTTCACCGGGAGTCCCGTCGCGTCGGCAGTCAGGCGGCACAGCAGCCGGTGGTTCGAGCCGCCGCCGACGACGTGCAGCGCGTCGATCGGGTGCCCGGACGCGCCTGCGAGCTGGTCGATGGCGCGGGCGTACCGCAGCGCGAGGCTCTCCAGCAGGACACGGATGAGCGTGCCGGTGTCCTCGGGCACGGGCTGGCCGGTCTCGACGCAGAACTCGCGCACGCGGGCGGGCAGGTCGCCGGGGCGGAGGAAGCGCTCGTCGTCGGGGTCGATGAAGGCGGTGAACGCGGGGGCCGCCTCGGCCAGGCCCGCGAGCTTCTCATAGGACGGGGGCTCGCGATCCGGCCACAGCGCTCGCCGGCTCTCCTGGACCAGCCACAGCCCGACGACGTTGCGCAGCAGGCGGGTGGTCCCGCCGACGCCGCCCTCGTTGGTGAGGTTCGCGGCCAGCGAGGCGTCGCTGATGACGGGCTGGGGGACCTCGAGGCCGATGAGCGACCACGTGCCCGACGAGAGGAAGGCCGTCGAGGCCGAGGCGAGCGGCGTGCCCACCACGGCAGACGCCGTGTCGTGCGAGGCCGGCAGCACCACGCGCGTCGCACCGAGGCCGGGCGCGGCGGCGAGGTCCGGCACGAGGCCGCCAACGTCGGTGCCGGGGTCGACGATCTCGGGCAGCAAGGCGGTGGGGATGCCGAGCCGGTCCAGCATCGGGCGCGCCCAGTCGCGCGTCCCGGCGTCGAGCGCCTGGCTGGTGGAGGCAAGCGTGAACTCGCTCACCGTGGAGCCGGACAGGAAGTGGGCGAACAGGTCGGCCATCATCAGCAGCCGGTCCGCCCCGCGCAGCTGCGGATCGTCGGCCCGGGCCATGGCGAGCAGCTGGTAGAGGGTGTTGATCGCCATGACCTGGATGCCGGTGGTGGCGTAGATCTCGGCCTTCGGGACGATGCCGAAGGCGGCGTCGACCATGCCGGCCGTGCGGGTGTCGCGGTAGTGGACCGGGTTCGCCAGCAGCCGGCCCCGAGCGTCGAGCAGGGCGAAGTCGACACCCCACGTGTCCACGGCGCACGAGGCGAGCGTCCCGGCAGCACCGGCCTTGCGGAGGCCTGCAGATATGTCGCCCCAGAGGCGAAGGACATCCCAGTGGAGCGTGCCGCCCACGCTGGCTGGGACGTTCGGGAAGCGGTGGGCCTCTTCGAGAGTGAGGCGGCTGCCGTCGAACGCGCCGACGACGACACGGCCGCTCTCGGCGCCTAGATCGATCGCTGCGTAGCGCACGTCGCTGTGCTCCGTAGGTTCGTGATGGCTCGCGGAAGTGCGAGGTCCCGATCGGCGTGGTCCCGATCGGAATGGGTTCTGGTCGCCAGCATGACAGAGGTTTCATTTGCTTTCAACGTGTTTCTTGACATTCCGTTATGCGCCCGCGTACCGTCCGGGCATGTCCTTCGACCCCGTCGCCGGCGAGGTCTTCGCCGCCGAACGCCAGCACCGGATCGCGCGGCTCGTCACGGAACGTGGCCGGGCCCGCGTGGGCGACCTCGCCGCCCTGTACGGCGTGTCCGGGGTGACCATCCGCAAGGACCTCGCGGAACTGGAGCGGCAGGGCCGGGTCGTGCGCACGCACGGGGGTGCCGTGTCGCCCGCGGGTGCCGGCATGGAACGCGCCTTCGAGGTCCGCGAGCGCCTGCAGCGGGCCGAGAAGGACGCGATCGGCCGCATCGCGGCGTCGATGGTGGCCGATGGCGAGAGCATCGCCATCGACGCGAGCACCACGGCCTTCGCGATGGCACGCAGCCTGCGGGCTCGTGGCGGCTGGCTGGATCTCACGGTGATCACGAACGGCCTGCGGATCGCCCTGGAGCTGGCCGACGTTCCGGGTGTGCGCGTGCTCATGGCCGGCGGCGTCGTCCGTCCCGAGGCCCTGAGCCTGGTCGGACCGCTCGGTGAGGGCCTGCTCGAGCGCGTCAACGTGCAGCGGGCGTTCCTCGGAGCGATGGGGTTCTCGATCGAGGCCGGGCTGTGCGACGGGACCGACGAGGAGGCACAGATCAAGCGACTGCTCGTGGCGGCGGCGACCGAGACCGTGGGCCTCGTGGACGGCACGAAGTGGGGGCGCTCGGCGCTGGCCACGTTCTGTCCGACCGCGTCGCTCGGTGTGGTGGTCACCGATGCGCCGGCGCCGTCGTCGATGCGGGCGGCGCTCCACGCGACGGGCGTCCGGATCGTCGAGGCCGAGACGGCCCAGGCGTAGTGGCGGTCCGGGATCCGTGTTCCAGGTTCCGCGTTCCGGGCTCCGGGTTCCAGGTTCCGCGTTCCGGGCTCCGTGTTCCGGTTCCGCGTTCCGGGCTCCGTGTTCCAGGTTCCGCGTTGCGGGCTCCGTGTTCCAGGTTCCGCGTTCCGGGCTCCGTGTTCCAGGTTCCGCGTTCCGGGCTCGGCGCGACCGGGCTCCGCGCGACCGGGACTGGTGGTCCCGTTCCAGGGGCCGACGCCGCCGGCGACCGTGCCGCCGAGGGCCGCCGAGGGTCCTCGGCGGGCGATATCGGGACTGGTGGTCCCGGTATCGGGGCCGACGCCGCCGGCGACCGTGCCGCCGAGGGCCGCCGCGGGTCCTCGGCGGGCGATATCGGGACTGGTAGTCCCCGTACCGGACCCCGACTCCGGCACCGCGCGACCGGGCTCGGCGCGACCGGGCTCGGCGCGACCGGGCTCGGCGCGACCGGGCTCGGCGCGACCGGGCTCCGCGTGACCGGGCTCCGCGTGACCGGGACTGGTGGTCCCGGTATCGGGGCCGACGCCGCCGGAGACCGTGCTACGGTCCCGCCATGACCGATCGCCGCTTCGACGCCGTCCTGTTCGATCTCGACGGCACCCTGTGCGACTCGGAGCCGTTCATCGCGGCGGCCGCCGCCGAGGCCCTGCGCCGCCGCTACGGCATCCCGGTGACAGCGGCCGACTTCGCCCCGTTCGTCGGTTCCGGTGACGACCGCTTCATCGCGGGCGCCGCAGAGCGGTACGGCATCACAGCGGACATCAGCATCGACAAGCCGCTCACCTACGAGGTCTACCTCGAGTTGATCGCCGGGGCGCTCCAGCCCATCGACGGTGGTGCGGCGTTCCTCGCCACGCTGCGGGAGGCCGGCCTGCGCACGGCACTCGCGACCGGCTCGTCGCGCCCGAAGCTCGACGGCAACCTGGCCGCGATCGGCATCCCCGAGTCGGCCTTCGACGCCGTGATCTCCGCCGAGCAGGTGTGCCGCAAGAAGCCGGACCCGGAGACGTTCCTCGTGGCCGCGGCGGCGTTGGGCGTGGAGCCCGCGCGCTGCCTGGTCGTAGAGGATGCGGACAACGGGGTGCGCGCGGGCGTCGCGGCCGGGGCGACGGTGCTGGGCATCACCTCGTCACAGACGGCCGAGGCGCTCCTGGCCGCTGGCGCCGAGACCACGGCCCGAGACTTCACCGCGCTGCCGCCGCAGATCCTCCTGGCGCTGGGACTCCTGCCCGGCTGACGGCGGGCAGCAGCGAGCCGTCAGCTGCGACGGGCGCGCCGGCGCCGCTCCGCGCGGTTGGGCGGCGGCTTCGGTGCTCGGGTCGAGGATGCTCGGGTCGATGGTGCTCGGGTCGAGGATGAGGTCGTCGGTGCGGCGGCGGACCTGGCGCCGCCCCCTGCCTGGCAGGCGTCGCAGCGCGAGAACCACGGGGCTGCCTCGCGCCCGCAGACCTCGCAGCGTCCGGCACCCGCCCCCTCGATCGTCACCGGCACCAGCTCGATCACCCGGGCCGACGCGGCAGCCTCGAGCGCGTCCGCCTGGCCGGCGGAGATGCCGCCGACCCCCGGATGCCGCCGGGTGAACCAGCGCAGGACCGCGGCCCGCGCGCCGACAGCGCCTCGGCGTCCCCGATCGCGGAGCCCGCCACCTCCCCGCACGGTCCACGAGGTCCGCGAGCGAGTGGCCGGTGAGCAGCGCCTCTGCGAGGCGCGACGAGCAGCTCGACCCTGGTCGCCGGCATCGACCGGCGCGAGCGCGATCGACCAGGCGTCGTCGGGCGGGAGGCGGCGCAGGCGCTGCAGGCCCGACCAGCGAGGAGCCGGTCCCGGATCGGCGCGACCGGTGCCGTGCGCAGCCAGCCCGCGTCGCGCACCGCAGCATGCGCGGCCCGCGACCAGGCCTCCAGCGCGTCCGGCCAGCGGTGCGGCGGCACGGTCCGCGAGGTCCGCGCGGGCCGGGCCCAGCTGGGCACGGGACAGGCGCCGGTACGCCGGGGATCTCCCCGCCCGGACCGACGCCCGCCATCGGCTCCAGGCCCCGCGCGACCACCCGCCCGTCCGGCCGCAGCCACGACGAGCCCCGTCAGCCAGCCGACCGAGCCCGTCCTCGTGCAGCCCGAACCGTCCGGCGCGCCCCGCGATCTGGGCCACCTCCCAGCCGAGCAGATCGCGCCGCTCGACACCGTCGAACTTGGTCGTCTCGGCGAACAGCACCGTCCGACAGGGCAGGTTCACGCCGTGGCCCAGCACGTCCGTCGAGACCAGCACCTCCGTCCGCGCCGCTCGAGAACTCGCTCCACCTGGTCGCGGCGTGCCGCAACCGGCATCGCGCCGTAGAGCACGCCGACGCTGCCGCCGCGCACGGCGTGGATCCGCGACGCGAGCGCGATCACCGCGGCGCGCGAGAACGCCACCACCACCGTGGCGGGCTCCAGCCGCTCGATGTCCACGCCGCCGACCAGCGTCGAGCGGCCCGGTGAGCCGCTCCGTCCAGACGACCTCGAGCCGCTCGCCGTAGGCGGCCGCGCAGCATGGGCTCCGCGTCCGGGGCGCCGGCCAGGTACAGCTCGTCCGCGCCCGAGCTGCCACAGGACGCGCGTCCAGGCCGAACCGCGCTCCGGGATCGGCGGCCCAGTGGACCTCGTCCAGGACGACGACGCCCCGCCGCGCCGGCGAGAGCATCTCCACGGTGCACGCGACGACGGGCGCACGCTCGTTGATCCGCTCCTCGCCCGGTCACGAGGCCGACGCGCTCCGGCCCGAGGCGTTCGGCGAGTCGGACATAGGCCTCGTTGGCGAGCATCCGCAGCGGCGCGGCATACGCGCCCGAGCCGGCGGCGACCAGGGCCTCGAGCCCGGCGTGGGTCTTGCCGCTGTTGGCGGGCCCGAGGTGCGCGACGACCGCGGGGAATGCGGCGCTCCGGCAGGACGACGGCATCGAGCGGACGCCCGCCGCCCTTGCGGGACGCTTGCGGGTCAGCCGGTGGTCCGACGGCCGGAACGGCCGGCCGGCCGCGGGCGGCGGTGGTGGGCCGGGGGCGGCCTGCGGGCTTGCGCATGCCGCCCGTCGGGGCCGGGGCTAGCCCTGCTCTGCCGCAGCCGGCTGCGCGGCCGACGGTGCGACGGGCTGCGCGGCCGCTGCGGCAGCGGGCTGCTTGCCCAGCTCGATCCCCATGCCCGACAGCCAGCGACGCAGGTTGCGGTACACCGCGGGCGCACCCAGGGGCACCTCCTCGTCGAGCTCCCACTCGGCCGGATGGAGGATGAAGGGCTGGGTCTGGAAGCCGCCAAGGCCGCCATGCGAGCCGATGAGCTCCTCGAACGCGGCGACGTCGCCCAGGCCGGGCTCGTACTGGCTGATGAACAGCATGTCCGGCGCGTGCTCCATCGCGTCCTCGCGCTTGAGGCTCATGACGGTGTGCGGGCCGAACAGCTCGGTGGGATCCTCGCCCTCCACGACGTCCTCGTCGAGGTAGCGCAGGCCGTTGTGGCCGAAGACCACCGCGCCGCGCGTTGCGGTGCGGACCATCAGCATGGCCACGCCCGGATGCTGGGCCAGCGTGGAGACCATGCCGGGGTGCTTCGCCTCGAGCTCCTCGAGCGTGAGCCGGTGGTCGTTGCCGGTGAACCAGACGAGGCCGAGGTTGCCCGAGCCGACGACCGCGATCGACGACTCGTCCGCCGGCGGGGGCACGTCCTCCTTGTCCAGGTCGACCACGCCGTCGTGGGTACGGCTGCCGAGGGCCGCGCGCGCGACCGACGGACCGACGCCCTTGCTCTGGGTGACCTCGGACAGGAAGGAGTTGACGAAGACTGAGCCCTCGGCCTGCGTCTTCGTCTGGAAGATGGACGCCCGGCCGGACATGAGGTCGCGGACAACCTCGCCCAGGCTCTGGCCGTAGCGCTGCTTGAACGTCGCGCCCAGGCTCTGGCCGTGGTCGGAGAGGATCACGAACTTGTAGGGACGTGGCGCATCCTGGACCGCGTGCTCGAGGACACCGATCGCGCGGTCGATGCCGTCGAGCGCCTCGAAGGACTCCACGCGCTCGGGGCCGCAGTGGTGGGCCAGCTCGTCGTAGTCGGTGAAGTCCGCGTAGATGACGTTGGCGCCGCGGTACATCTCCTCGATGATCAGCGACGTGTTCACGTCCCGCAGGAGGACGTTCGAGGCGGCGCGCATGCCGGCGTACTTCATGCCGCGGTGCTGCTGGGGCTGGATGCCCGAGCGGCGCGTCCGCCGCGCCTGGATGAGCTCCTTGATGAACTCGCCCAGGAACAGGGTGAACGAGCGCAGGTAGCCGGTGGGGCTGAAGAAGAAGCCGATGAAGGCCTTGCTGTCGCCGATGCCCTGCGACTGGTCCTTGATCGCCGCGGTGGTGAGGTAGGCCCGCGTGGCGTCACCGGTCATCAGGTTGCAGATGCTGGCGCCGTTGTTCGAGAGCAGGCCCTCGCCGTTGGACACGCGCTTGACGATCAGCGCGGCATCGTCGGGGTTGCTCGACACCATCAACTTCTGGCGGTCCCGCTCGTACCAGCGGAAGGCAGGGATGCCGTCGTTGTTGCCGTGGAGAATGCCGGCCTGGCTTGCTGAGGTCATCGACGGGAGGATGGCCTCCCACTGCTCGAGCTTGTGGGTGCCGCTGCGGACCCAGCGGGCAAGCGTGTTCACGGAGCCCGCGCGCACGCGGCTCGCCAGGATGGGGTACGCGAGGCCGTCGATCTGGATGATCACGAGACCCGGCTTGTCCGACTTGGGCGCGGACCGCTTGATCATCAACTGCTGGATCAGGAGCCCGTAGAAGGAGTCGCCGGAGTCGATCGCGAAGATCGAGGTCAGGATCGTGTTGAGGATCGCGTAGACGAACGAGCCGATCAGCGGGGTGAGGATGCCCTGCGTGTCGATGCCCGGCACGATCCGGATGGCGACCGAGAAGGTCAGGACCTGGAGCAGGAGGACCGACACGCCGGTCCAGACAAGCGAACGTGGCGCGATGAACCCCAAGACCGCGGGCCGGATGAGCGCGTTGAGCAGCGCCATCACGAAGATGACCTGGACGGAGATCCAGAGCGTCGCCGGGGTGATCCCGGGCATGATCCAGGACGTCAGGAAAAACGAGATCGCCGCGACGAGCGTGACGATGATCAGGCGCTTGACCAGCGACCACGTGCCGCCGCGCCACTCGCGCATGATCCGGAACTGCGTCCGGTACAGGTTCAGCAGCCGCGACATCCTCACTCCTCACCCAGCCGGGTATGACACCCCGATCACCGACGTGCAGTATCGCAGCAGGGTCCCCCCTCCGCGTGCCAGCCGCATCACCCCACGGAGACGAGAACGCGGCCCGGGGGCTCCGGGCCGCGCTCGATCAGGCTGCCGGTGCGGGCGCGGACACGCCCGCGCTGGAGGTTACGCCCGGCCGAAGTACTGCTTCACCGCGGGGGTGTTGAGGTAGTACAGGATCACGCCGGCGATGACGAAGCTGATGATGTTGCCCATCAGGCCGCCGACGATGTCCCCACTCAGCACGGCCGTGATAACGCCCACGGCGATCGACCAGATGGCGGCGATCACGCCCAGGATCCAGCCCCAGGCCTTGGCCGCCCAGGCCCCGAAGAAGAATGCCAGCTCGAGCACGGCGCCGAGCAGGGTGAGGATGCCGAAGATGAAGCCGAGCCCGGCAATGCCGGCGGTCTCGGTGACCGCGCCGAGGAAGGCACCCCCGGCGATCAGGGCGAGGCCCGCGATGATGCCGAAGACCCCGCCGATGAGGGCGAGGATTGCGAGGATGGTGACGCCAGTCGGGCGCTGCATGGATCAAATCCCTCCGGTCGGCTCGGTCCGGCCTCCCTGCCGGACGGAGCGAGTTCCACGTGGCTTGGGCTGTGGCCATCTGGCAAGGGATCGGTCGCTGTCTTCCCTCCGTCGTCGCTGCCCCCGATTTCGCGCAGTCTATGGGCTTGGGCAGGCCCCCGTACGGCGCTGGTGCTAGCCCCACCCCGAAGATGCCAGCCACCCGGCTGGGCGACGACGCGACCGAGGAGCAGGCTTGGGCCATGCAAACGCAAGCCCAGCCCAAGTCCCAGACCCGTGAAAGGGGTGTTCCCGTGCGCCGCCTCGTCCTCGCCGCGACATCGGTCGCGATCCTCCTCCTCGCCCTGGTGCCCGCCGCGCTCGCGGCCGACCCGTCGGGCGGCACAGCCGCTCCGGCCGCCACGACGACCGGGGTCGTCGCAGTCAGCGTCGACGGAACGCTCGACATCCCCGCCGGCAGCTCCGTGCGCGGTGCGCTCGTCATCGACGGCAGTGCCACCATCGCGGGGCCCGTCGAGTCCCTCGTCGTGATCGACGGAACCGCGACCGTGCGTGGCACGACCGTGGACCAGGTGCTCGTCATCAACGGCACCGTGGACCTCGTGGACGGAGCGGCGGCAGGCAGCATCGCGACCCTTCGTGGCGCCGTCACCCATGACGCCTCGTCCACCGTCAACGGCCGCACGGCATCGATCGAGTCCGGCCTCGCGGCGCTTGCCCTCCTGCTGATCCCGCTCGCCCTGCTGTTCACCGTGGGGCTCGCCCTGGCCGGCATCGTCGCCGCCCTGTTCGTGGCCGCGTTCGGGGCCCGCCAGGTCCGTGACCTCGAGGGCCGGATCTCCCGCCAGCCGGGCCACGTGCTCGTCGCCGGCATCATCGGGTCGATCGCGCTGCCGCTGCTGGGCGGTCTTCTGGTCGCGACGGTGATCGGCGCACCGGTCGGCCTCGCGCTGCTCCTCGTCGTGTACCCGATCCTCGCCCTCGTCGGCTGGATCGTGGCGGCCATCTGGATCGGCAACTGGATCCTCGCCCGCAGTGGGCGCACCCGCGAGAGCGGACACCCCTACAAGGCTGCGGTGCTCGGTGTCGTCGTCCTGGCCATCGCCTCCATCCTGCCGCTGGTGTCCGCGGTGGCGACGGCCTTCGGCCTCGGCGCGATGCTCCTGGCCGGATGGGACGCCGTGAAGCCGGAGCGTCCGGTGCAGGCCGTGGAGTCCCTGGGGCCCGTCCCGCCGACGGGGCCGGCCATGGACGGTGGCCCGTACCAGCCGGCACCCAGCGCGAGCTGACCTTCCGGTCGCGCCGCGCGGCCCTTGTCGCTCCCCGCACCCGGGTGGCTCGCCACCCGGGTGCCCTGCCGTCCGCTGCGCCCGACGGCCCCGCCGTTGTCAACCGCCCCGCCGTTGTCATATGCCCACCAGGTGGGAGCAACGGCGAGGATTGTCTGCCCGAGTCGTGCCGCGAGGATCCGGCTGTTCGTGGCGAGCGCAACGATGCGCTCTTGCTCCCGCCAGGCGGGCACTATCCGATGAAATCGGCCACGAACCTGCGCTTGCTCCCGCCAGGCGGGCGCTACGGGGTGTTGTGGCAGGCCGAGGACCCTTAGCGCCCACACGGCGGGCGCATGGCGGTCGTGCCCGACATAGCTCCCATGTGACGGGCGAATGAGAAACAGCGGGGGGCGGGCGGCGGGGGCAGGCGGCGCGGGCGGGCGGCGCGGGCGGATGCCGACGTACCCTTGGCGCACCATGCCTGCCGAGTTCATCTACACGACCTACAAGCTTGCCCGGCACTACCCGCCGGACAAGACCGTCCTCGAGAACATCTCCATCTCGTTCTACCCGGGCGCCAAGATCGGCGTCATCGGCTCCAACGGCGCCGGCAAGTCCAGCCTGCTGCGGATCATGGCCGGCCTCGACGACGGGTTCGTCGGCGAAGCCCGTCTCACCCCGGGCTTCAGCGTCGGCTTCCTGTCGCAGGAGCCGCAACTGGACCCGGCCAAGAACGTCAAGCAGAACGTCATGGATGGAGTCGCCGAGGTCCAGGGCCTGATCGATGCCTACAACGCCGTGATGGCCAAATGGGCCGACCCCGACGCCGACTACGACGCCATCGGCGCCGAACAGGCGATGCTCGAGGACCGGATCGCCGCTGCCGACGCCTGGAACCTTGAGCGGAACGTGGACATCGCGATGGACGCGCTCCGCTGCCCGCCCGATGACGCGGACGTGACCACCCTGTCGGGCGGCGAGAAGCGCCGCGTCGCGCTCTGCCGGCTGCTCCTCCAGCACCCGGACCTGCTGCTGCTCGACGAGCCCACCAACCACCTCGACGCCGAGTCCGTCTACTGGCTGGAGCGGTTCCTGGGCGACTACACGGGCACGGTGGTCGCGGTCACCCACGATCGCTACTTCCTCGACAACGTCGCGAAGTGGATCCTGGAGCTCGACCACGGCCGGGGTATCCCGTACGAGGGCAACTACTCCGGCTGGCTGGAGCAGAAGTCGGCCAGGCTCGCGATGGAGCAGAAGTCGAACGATGCCCGGGTGCGCACGCTCGCCCGCGAGCTCGACTGGGTCCGCATGTCCCCGCGTGCCCGCCAGGCCAAGGGCAAGGCCCGTCTCAACGCGTACGACCAGCTCATGGCGGAGGCCCAGGACGCGAAGAAGGTCGAGCGCGAGCTGGAGATCGCCATCCCGCCCGGCCCGCGCCTGGGCGACACCGTCATCGAGGTGGACAACCTGCGCAAGGGCTACGGCGACAAGCTGCTCATCGACGACCTGTCGTTCAAGCTGCCGAAGGCCGGCATCGTGGGCGTCATCGGTGCCAATGGCGCGGGCAAGACGACGCTGTTCCGGATGCTGGTCGGGCAGGAGCAGCCCGATGGCGGCACGATCACGATCGGGGACACGGTCCAGCTCTCGTACGTGGACCAGGGGCGCGACGAGCTCCGGCCCGACGTGTCCGTGTTCGACGAGATCACCGACAAGGTCGAGTTCATCAAGGTCGGCAACCGCGAGATCCCCGCGCGCGCCTACGTGTCCTCGTTCAACTTCCGCGGCACCGACCAGCAGAAGCCGTGCGGCAAGCTCTCGGGCGGCGAGCGCAACCGCGTCCACCTCGCGAAGCTGCTCAAGTCCGGCGGCAACGTGCTGCTCCTCGACGAGCCCACGAACGACCTGGACGTGGACACCCTGCGGGCGCTGGAGTCAGGGCTGGAGTCGTTCCCCGGCTGCGCGGTCGTGATCTCGCATGACCGGTGGTTCCTGGACCGGATCGCCACCCACGTGCTGGCCTTCGAGGGCGATTCGGTGGTGCGCTGGTTCGAGGGCAACTTCACCGAGTACGAGGATTGGCGCCACCGCGAACTTGGCTCGGCAGCGGACCAGCCGCACCGGATCCGATACAAGCGGCTCTCGGCGTAGCGGTCCGACGGCCGCCCCGGGGGAGCGCATCTCACGGGTCGAACGGCCGCCGCGAGTCATCCAATCCATCCGGAGGCCTGCCTCGAAGAAGGGCTCAGACGGGCACGATGCCCGGCAGCACTGGATGAGGATTGCCTGATGAAGCTCCGCAGACTGAGCCTGACCCTCGCCGGCACCGCGCTTGCCTTGACCGCATTCGCCGGCACAGCTTCGGCCGCGTCACCTGCCACGGTCAACGTGGCCCACGGGATCCCCGGTGTGAAGGTCGACGTGTGCGTTGCCGGGTCGGCCGTCAAGACTGACTTCAAGTATGGCCAGCAGTTCAGGGCCCAGCTTCCCGCCGGCACGTACACGATCAGGGTGAAGGCGGCCGCCCACGCCGCACCGTGCAAGGGCACCCTGCTCATCAAGCAGTCGGTCACGCTGACCGATGGCCTCAATGCGACCGCGGTCGCGAACTACGTCGCCGGCAAGCCCGCCCTCTCGATCTTCGTCAATGACCTCACCGGCACCAGCGACAGCAAGGCGACGATCACCGTCCGCCACACGGCCAAGGCCCCCACGGTCGATGTCTGGCTCAACGGCGGGACCGCTCCGGCCGTCGAGAACCTCGCCCGCTACGCCTCGGCCGGTCCCGTTGCCGTCGACGCCGGCGTCTACTCCTGGTGGGTGTCCGCGGACGGCGGCTACGCCCCGGTGATCGGGCCGCGCGTCGCGGAGCTGAAGGCCGGTCGCGCGTACCAGATCCTGGCCGTCGGCACGAACATGGCCAACTACCGCTTCATCGTCATCAACCAGGCAGGGGCCAACCTCTAGCTCCCCCCACCCGGTCGCGCCGGACATCCGGCGCGACCCGCTCCCAACACCGTCCCTCTCGGAGCCCGGCCACGTGCCGGGTTCCGTGATTCTGGGCGGAGCCCGGCCACGCGCAGGAATCCGCGGTCTGCCTGCAGCCTAGTGGGCCGCCGTTTGATCCTTCGACCTGCGGATCCGGCGCGAACCTCCCGGGGATGAGACGCGGGGCGCAAGGAACATGATCGAGGCGAGGGTGCCCACAGGCCGCTGCAGCCACGCACGAACCTCGTGCTTCGGCATCGACACGAATGCTCCAGCGTCCTCCAGGCGAGCCGCCCGCCGCCGGTTCGTGCTCGAGTCGCCAACGACGAGCAGCTTCGCGACGGTCGCCGGCCTGCTGCCGAACCGCGCAGCCCCGATCCTCGGCGCGAGCCGAACCTTGACGTCCACCCGCCGGAGAGTCTCCTCCGTCGACACGATGACCGACTTGACCTCGATCACGAGCAGCGTGCGGGTCGCGGGATGCCAGGCCAGGACATCGATGGAGCCGCGCTCCCCGTACAGGCCCGATCCCTCGGATAACGCCAGCCCCAGTGGTAGCTGGTCCGGGAGCGCCCAACGCGATGGGCGCCGGTGGCGCGATGGCCACCGCTGTCGTCCGAGTCGGGTGACGCGGCGGGCCCGCACAGTGGCATGCTCTGGCTGACGAATCCAATCGGAGGAGCCTGTGGCTCAGGCGCTGGGCAAACGGACGGGGTCGCTGATCCCGGGCATCACTGCAGTCCGCACCTACGAGCGGGCCTGGCTGCCGAAGGATCTCGTCGCGGGGCTCGTCCTCGGCAGCCTCCTGGTGCCCCAGGGCATGGCGTACGCGGAGCTCGCCGGCCTGCCCCCGATCACCGGCCTCTACACCTCGATCATGTGCCTGATCGCGTACGCGATCTTCGGGCCGTCGAGGATCCTCGTTCTGGGCCCCGACTCCGCGCTCGGCTCGATGATCGCTGCCACCGTCCTTCCACTCGCCGCCGCCAACGGCGACCCGAGCACAGCGGTCCTCTACGCGTCGATGCTCGCCGTCATGGTCGGCGTGCTCATGCTCATCGGCGCGAAGACCGGCCTCGGATTCATCGCCGAGCTGCTGTCGAAACCCATCCAGATGGGCTACATGAACGGCCTCGCCATCACCATCCTGGTGGGCCAGCTGCCCAAGCTGTTCGGCTTCTCGACCGATGCCGACGGCCTGATCGGTGAGACGCAGGCCTTCGTCCAGGGCGTCCAGGCGGGCGAGGTGGTGGTGGCGGCGGCGGCGATCGGCCTGTTCAGCGTCGCCCTCATGGTGATCCTCGGCAAGGTCGTGCCCAAGGTGCCCGCCGTGCTTGTCGCCGTGGTCGTGGCCATGCTCCTCGCCTGGGGCCTGGACCTCGCGTCGAAGGGCGTGAGCCTCGTGGGTGTCCTTCCCGAGGGCCTCCCGAGCTTCAAGCTGCCGCTTGTCCCGATCGAGGACCTCGCCCTCCTGCTTGCAGGCGCCGTCGGGATCGCGGTCGTGTCGCTGGCCGACACCATCTCCACCTCGTCGGCCTTCGCCGCGCGGACCGGCCAGGAAGTCAATGCGGACCAGGAGATGGTCGGCATCGGCGCGGCGAACGTGGCGGCGGGCCTGTTCGGCGGGTTCGCCATCAGCACCAGCGGGTCGCGCACCGCCGTCGCGGAACGGGCCGGCGCGAAGTCCCAGCTGACGGGACTCGTGGGCGCGGGCCTGATCGCGATCATGCTCGTCTTCCTGCCCGGCCTGCTTGCCTACCTGCCCAATCCCACGCTGGCCGCCGTGGTCATCGTCGCTTCCATGTCCCTGGCCGACATCCCGGGCACCGTCAAGCTCTACAAGCAGCGCCGCGCGGAGTTCTGGCTGGCGATGGCCGCCTTCCTGGGTGTGGCCCTGCTCGGCGTCCTGCAGGGCATCGCGATCGCCGTCATCCTCTCGATCCTGACCGTCTTCCGGCGGGTCTGGAACCCGTACCGCACGGTGCTGGGTGACGTGCCCGGGGTTCCCGGCTACCACGACATCCGCATGTACCCGGACGCCGAGCAGCTGCCCGGCCTGGTGATGTTCCGCTTCGACGGACCCCTCTTCTTCGCCAACGCCAGCACCTTCCGCAATGAGGTCCGCCACCTCGCCAGGCAGGAGCCGAAACCGCGCTGGATCGTGATCGCCGCCGAGCCGATCACCGACATCGACACCACCGCGTCCGACATGCTCGAAGCGCTCGACGAGGAGCTCCATGCCAAGGGCGTGCACCTGGTGTTCGCGGAGCTCAAGGATGTGGTCCGCCTCAAGATCCAGAAGTACGACGATGGCTGGTTCACTGATCGAGCGAGCTTCTACCCCACCACCAAGAGCGCCGTGAAGGCCTATCGGGCCGCGTTCAGCGTCGTGGATCCGCCCGACGACGGAGCGACCTCGATCCCGCCCACCGACGACGCCTCGATGGAGCCGCCGCCGTAGCTGCGGGAATTGGGGCAATGCCTTACCCGGCATACACTTGGGCCACGCGCCCGGCCCGCTCCCAGTCGCCAGGCGCCACACCCATCACCCACCACCGGAGGGACCCATGACCGACGAGCAGACCACACCCGCCGAGGCCGACGTCACCGACGCCGCGCCCGAGGCCGCCGAGGCCAGCGAGATCGTCGTGGTCGAGGCCACCGAGATGACGACCGAGACGACGACCGAGATCACCGGCATCTCCGCGACGAGGGTCGCCGTGGACGAGGAGCACGGGATCGTGTCCGTGGCCACCCTCGACGCGGACGCCAGCGGCGCGCTCATGACGGGCATCGTCGCCGACGAGGACGGGATCCTCGCCGAGGGCGCCGTCGGCGTGAACGCCGAGGGCTACGCGATCGTCGTCGCCCGCTTCGCCAACGAGGACGCCGCGAAGGGCGCCTACACCGGCCTGCTCGAGGCCGAGGCCGCAGGCGCGCTCGACATCGAGGGCGTCCTCGTCGCCCGGGCCGACGCCGAGGGCAAGATCCACATCGTCAAGATGACCGACCACAAGACCCGCAACGGCTTCCTGGCCGGCGCGGTCGCTGGTGGCGTCATCGGCATCCTCTTCCCGCCCGCCATCCTCGCCAGCGCCCTGTGGCTGGGCGTCGGCGGCGCGGCGATCGGCAAGCTCCGCAACCTCGGCGCCCGCAACAAGACCGCCAAGGACCTCGCGTCCGTCCTGACCCCGGGCTCCAGCGGCATCATCGCCCTGGCCAAGCTCGCCCAGGTCGACCAGGTCCAGAAGGCGCTGCCGGAGGCCGAGGAGGTCAAGGCCGCCGCGGTGACCGACGAGACCGCGGCCACGGTCAAGAAGGCTGCCGAGGAGGCGGGCGCCGCCCCCGAGGCGTAACCGCGATCACCCGAACACGCAAGAGCCGGCGCGGCCCCATGGCCGCGCCGGCTCTTCGATTCCCGGGCTGGTTCGCCGACGATCCGCTACGGCTCCGGCTCGAGCTCGATCATCACCGGCGCGCCCTCGGGCGGCGCCGAGCTGATCTTCACGCTGCCGATCTCCGCACCAGATGCGTCGAGCGCCACGATCGTGGTCTCGGTGTCGAGCGCCTTGGGTGCCCAGAGCGCGAACCGGCCATCGGTGACGTTCGCCGTTGCGCCGTCGGCCGCACCGCCCTTGACGATGACCTTGGTGGCGCCCGCAGGCGTGCTCCCGGCCATGATCCCGACCTTCGTGTCCCCGTAGTCGGTGGCCATCGCCATGACCTGGAAATCGCCCTCGCCGGCCAGCGTCATGCCCGACATGGTGGGGCCCGTGCTCGCGCCGTCGACGCCGCCGGCGACACCGATCGCTCCGATGACGCCAACGCCGGCGG
The DNA here is from genome assembly GCA_963697365.1 of uncultured Chloroflexia bacterium. Classification (GTDB taxonomy): domain Bacteria; phylum Chloroflexota; class Limnocylindria; order Limnocylindrales; family CSP1-4; genus CAIXZV01. The sequence goes on along the minus strand of CAVONT010000009.1, from coordinate 130,210 downwards.
CGGCGCCCTCCCCGAGCGGCATGTGAAGGCCGGCTAGATCGAACCCGTCGCCGCGCTTCACCAGCAGGCAGTACGCCGTGGAGTCATCGTCCGCGAGGATTGCGACGGCGCCGGTGCCGTGGAGCTCGAGGTAGACGAGCGGCGGCAGCTCCGTCGGAAACGGCGGGGGCGCGACACCACCGGTGGACTCCGTGATCACGCCCCCCGGGACCTGGGCGCCGCCGGTGACGCCGACGGCACCACCCTGCGCACCGTCGGGCTGGGTGACGGACGGGCCACCCACGGTGACCTGTCCGCCCTCGACGGTCCCCGCCTCACCGGCCAGCGGCACCATCTCCGGAATCGCGCATGCGGCCTTCGCCGCGGCCTCCTGGGCCGGCGTCGCCGCCGTGGGGCTGGGATCCCATGCAAGCGCCGAGGTAGCCGGCCGGGCCAGCGATCCGACCACCAGCACTGCGGCGAGCCCCACCGCCACCATCGCCGTCACGCCGATCGCCCTCGGCCGCAGCGCCTTCCGGCGCGAAGACGAGCCACCGGGCGACCCGCCCGGGTTCTCCGTTGCACTCAGCATGAGCTGCTCCTTGATCGCATCGAGTCGCGCCGGATCGGGTAGCTGCCCTTCCGCGGCGGCGAGCGGGTCGGCGTCCTGGAGCCGTCGCTGCAGTCGATCGTCCATCACCGGGCCTCCTTCCGCTCTACGCCCGGTACATGTCCGGCGACGGGGGCGGTCTTTCGTCGCGTGTCATCGAGCCGGCTGCGAAGGTGGCCCTTGGCCCGGTGCAATCGGATCGACGCGGCGTTCGCGCTGATGCCGAGGACCACGGCCATCTCGGCCGGGGCAAGCTCCTCCCACGCCCACAGGCGGAGGATCTCGGCGTCGGTCGGCGACAGGCCGGCGAGTGCATCCGCGAGATCCGGGTCGGTGAGCGCAGGCAGCCCGGGGCCGGCGTCGCGGGCGAACAGCGCGAGCTTGTCCACCAGGCGGCCAAACCGGCTGGTCGCCCGGCGGTGGTTGGCCAGGACGCGGCGCGCCGTCCCGTACAGCCAGGGCAGCTCGGCGCCGGCGGGAATCTCCGCGACCCGCCGCCAGGCGACCGTCATCACCTCGGCGAACAGGTCCTCCACCGCATCGGGCGCGGCACGGCGTGCGAGGTAGCGCACGAGCGGGTCGCGCGCGACCTCGTACACGTGCTCGAAGCGGTCCGCGGCGCAGGGATCGGGTCGGGTCATCGGAAGGCTAGTGTCCGCCACCTCCGGATTCCTTTCAGCGCACCGCCAGCAGCGGTGCAATGATGGCCGGGCACCGTGCCGTCACGCTCAGGGGATCGCCATGCCGAAGCCCGACCCGAAGCGCATCGCCGAGTTCATCGAGCCGCTCCGCGTGGAGCCCGGCCGCAAGGTCAGGCTCCCCGGCGACTTCGATCCCGCCTTCAGCCACCACCTCCAGAAGGACGACGCCGACGACGTGCTCGAGCGCGGCATCGAGCTCCTGGCGGAGTACCAGGAGCGCCTGTACGCCCAGAACACGGCGGGCCTGCTGGTGATCATCCAGGCGATGGACGCAGCAGGCAAGGACGGCACCATCGGCCACGTCATGAGCGGCGTGAACCCCCAGGGGGTGCAGGTCAGCTCGTTCAAGGTCCCCTCCACCGAGGAGATGGACCACGACTTCCTGTGGCGCTACGCCAAGCGCCTGCCGGAGCGGGGCAACATCGGGATCTTCAACCGCTCCTACTACGAGGAGACGCTGGTGGTCCGGGTCCACCCGGCGATCCTCGACGGCCAGAAGATCCCGGACCGCCTCAAGGGCAAGACCATCTGGGACCGCCGCTTCAAGCACATCAACAACTGGGAGGCGTACCTCGTCGACCAGGGGTTCTCGATCGTGAAGCTGTTCCTCAACGTCTCGAAGGAGGAGCAGCGCCAGCGATTCCTCGCGCGGATCGACGAGCCCGAGAAGAACTGGAAGTTCGCCGCGGGCGACGTCAAGGAGCGCGGCTACTGGGACGACTACCAGGCGGCGTTCAGCGAGGTGCTCAGCAAGACGAGCACCAAGGCCGCCCCGTGGTACGTGATTCCGGCCGACAAGAAGTGGTTCGCGCGGGTCGCCGCGAGTGCCGTCATCGCGGATGCCCTGATCCGGCTCGACCCGCAGTATCCCGACGTCGGCGAGGAGGCGACGGCGGCCCTCAAAGAGGCCCGGGTCGCGCTCGTCGCCGAGGGTGGCGAGCCGGAGGCCGCCGACGCCGCGAGCGGTGTACGCGACGCCACGCCCAAGGGCAAGGGGCGGAAAGGGCAGGGCCGTGGGAAGAAGGGCTGACGCCCGCACTCCGGCCCTGGCCGCATGACCGACGCACCGCCCGCCGGCGTCATCCGCCGCCGGCCGACACCGGTCACCATCCTGGCCCTGGTCCAGCTGCTCAGTTCGACGGGCTACCTGCTGTCCTTGGCCGTCATTGCAGGTGCCCAGCTCACGCTGCTGGACGAGCTTGCCGACCGCGGCGGTGCGCTCGCGGACGGAACCCTGGCGACGGTGTCGCTCGCGTCCGGGCTTGCCGTGCTGGCGGTCCTCGGCTTCACGGCCGCGATCCTCCTGTTCCGCATGCGGCGGCTGGGCTGGACCCTGACCATGCTGCTGGCGGGCGTGAGCCTCGCATCCCAGGTCTACCTGTACCTGACGGCCGGCACCCTGACGGTGTACCTGATGCTCATCCAGGTGGTCATCGTCCTGTACCTCAACCAGCGCGAGGTGCGGGCGGCCTTCGGAATCGGCGTGCGACAGGACGCTTCGGTGGTCGAGCTGGACGAGCGAGGCTGACGATGGACGACGTCGAGCTGCTCCGCCGCTTCGAGCCAGTGATCAAGTACACCCACGGCGAGTTCTTCTTCCCCATGGACGCGGCGCCCTACGTCGCCGGATGCGACCTGTGGACGCAGGACACGAACGGGGCGCGGTCCATGGCGGCAGGTGCGGGCGAGGTCTCCCTCGACAACCTGCCTGAGTGGCGGCGGCGCTACCCGGACCGGGCGATGTTCCTGCGGTACGTGCAGGCGCCGCTGTCCGGGGTCGCCCTCGCACAGGGCAAGGACCGCGCGAAGCGGCCGCGGTTCAGCGCTCCCAGCCGGCTCTCACGGGTGGGCATCGTGGCCCGCCTCATCGACGCGGGCTTCGACCTCTCGCTCCTGGTGCGGGGCACGGTGCCGGGTGGCACGGTAGCGGCCTCGGAGCTCAAGTACGCGGCGTCGCGGGAGGAGGATCCGCGCTTCGTCTACCACGGCCGCGTGGTCCGGAGCGCCGGCTGGACGATCTGCCACTACCTCTTCTTCTATGCGATGAACGACTGGCGCTCCTCCTTCGCCGGCGCCAACGACCACGAGGCGGACTGGGAGCAGTGCTTCGTGTTCGTGGAGGAGCACGAGGACGGCAGCGCCACCCCGGTGTGGCTGGCCCGCGCCGCGCACGACGAGGTGGGCGCGGACCTGCGGCGGCGCTGGGACGACCCGATCCTGCAGCTAATGGACGGGATCCACCCGGTGATCTTCGCCGGTGCAGGCTCCCATGCGGCGTACATCGAACCTGGCGAGTACATGCTTCCGGTGCCGCTCTCGCTGCCGAAACGCGTCCGTGGCCTGACGAAGGCGCTCCAGGCGTTCTGGTCGAACACCCTCGGGCAGGGCGCCAGCGAGGGGTCGACACCACTGGGCGCCATCCCCTTCGTGGACTACGCCCGCGGGGACGGCACCGCGGTGGGACCGGGCCAGCCCAACGCCTGGACGCCGGTCCTCATCGACGACTCGACGCCATGGGTCTCGGGCTACGACGGGCTGTTCGGTCTCGACACCAACGACCGGATGGCGGGCGAGCGGGCCCCGGCAGGACCCAAGTTCGCGCGTGACGGCCGGCCGCGCCAGTCGTGGGTGGACCCGATCGCCTTCGCGGCGCTGGACACGACCCCTCCGCCCGGACGTGCGCCCGCCACGCTCGAGGCCGAGCTGGCCGACCTGGCCGAGGGCCTGCGTGAGGTCGAGCTGACCATCGGGGAGCGCGACGCAGCCGCCCAGCGGCTCGGCACGAGGGTGGCCGCCGCCGAGCGGGCCGGGCGCTCCAGCGCGTACATCTCAGCGCTCGTCGCCCAGCGCGAGAGCGCGACGCAGGACCTGCGCTCCATGCGGATCGCCGCGGACGGCCTCCGCTCCGCGATCGGCGACTGCGAGCGGCAGCTGGCGTCGCTGGCGGCCGGCGACGTGGGCGATCCACGTGCCCACCTGCGCCATGTGGTCAACCCACAGGACCCTGCGACGATCCGGCGCAGCCGCGTGCTGGACATCTGGTCGGCGGTGAGCGTGGCCCTCGCGCTCGGAGTCATGGGCACGATGCTGATCATGGACATCGGCCAGTGGTGGGTTGGCCTGCTGGTCGTGGTGGCGGCCTACACCGTCATCGAGGCCGTGGTCCGCCGGCGGTTCCTCCAGCTGCTCCTGCAGGTGACGATCCTGCTCGCGATGATCGGCGTGGTCATCCTGGTCCGCGAGTACGTCTCGTGGTCGATCGCGCTGGTGCTGCTGGTGGTGGGCCTGCTGATCCTCCGCGACAACCTGCGCGAGCTGCGGTACGTGTCGCGGCGCTGAGAGGCGGCCTCGGCGCGGAGGACCGGCCGCGGCACCAGGACCGGTCGCGGCCGCCCGACTCCCACAGGGAGCCGGGTCACACCCGAGGCGGGTAGGCGCCCGGCCGGATGAGCTCGACGCCCCGCGCGGCAAGCGCGGCGGCGACGCGACGCCGCATCTCCTGCTCGAGGCGCGTTCGCAGGTCGGGGCGTACGCGGCCCGACAGGCGCACGGTCGCACCCGCGGAGGTCAGGCGGGTCGTGCCCGAGTAGCTCGGGATGTCCAGGAACAGCTCCGCGTAGTCCGGGTCGGCCGCCATGCCGGAACCGACCTCGTTGAGGACCTCGATCACCGTCTCCACGTCTCGATCCGCGACGCCATCGATCTCGACGGTCGCCAGGGCGAACGTCCGGGTGAGGTTGGCCGACTGGCGGATCGTGCCGTTGGAGATCGAGTGGAGCGTGCCCCGGACGTCGCGGACCACCGTCCGCCGCAGGCCAACCTCCTCGACCGTGCCCTCGACCGTGCCAATCTGGACCACGTCCCCGTTGAAGTACTGGCCCTCGACGAGGATCAGGATTCCCATGAGGTAGTCGAGGATGATGCTCTGGCCCGCCAGCGTGAGCGCGGCGAGCACCAGGCCGAGTCCCGTGAGCATCGACCACAGGTTGAAGACGCCCAGCAGGATCGCGATGACTCCCAGGACGACGAGGCCGCGCAGGATGCGCACGAGCAGCGTCTCCAGGGTCGTGACGCGGCGATCCACCTCGGTGAGGCTCGCGGCATCCCCGTCCTGCGCCTGGGCCTGGGCGTGGAGCGCCTTCACGAGCGCGCGATGGACCCAGGGTCGCAGGCCGCGGAACACCAGCAGCGCGACGATGCCGACGACCAGCAGCACGATCCCGTACTGCTGCAACCAGGTGATCAGCGAGTTGGTCTGCGATGACATGTCGGGCATGGGTGGATCATCCCACGAGCGCGCACGCCGACGCGCACGCTGCTCCGCTCCGCCAGCTGCTGTGAGCGCCCGTTGCGCACACCTCGCAGTGGCGTGGTGGTTTGAGCACCGGGTGCGCCATCCAGACGCTCTCATACCATGCCCACTGCACGTTCGGAGCGCCGGCCGCTCAACCAGCGGCGGGACCGCACGGTGCGAGCACCCGGCGCTCATCGGCTGAGGGGCACGGTGGCACGGTGGCAGAGTGGCACGCGGGACGGTGGCACGCGGGACGGTGGCGAGGCCGGCGGCGCTCGCCGGTCAGCGCGCCTTTGCACGCTGAACTGCTGCAGGCGATTCGGACCCCAAACGTCACCTGCAACGTTGCGCTACACGGCGCGAAATGGTTGCAAATCGGTGACGTATGCTATTTGTGCTCGCGTCCGGGGTCCGAAGGTCCCAAAATGCGGAGGCCATTCAGCAGTGCCGAACGGCATATCCCTTCCTAGACTCCCTCCCCTGCACAGCGCCGCCCGTCCCGGTGGCGCGGTGTGCGGAGTCCGCGTCCAACCCCATGAACCAGGCATTCAGCAGGAGGTTGCGCGTCTGTGAGGCGCCACATCGTGATCGTGGGCCTGCTCTGGCTGGTCCTCACCGCCATCGGTCTGGTCCTGGCCAACGTCCCGTTCCAGCCCGTCGTCGCGACCGACAAGGGCGAGATGATCGATGAGACGTTCAAGATCCTCCTGATCATGTCGGTGCCCGTGTTCACGTTCGTGATCGCAGGCCTGGGCTACTCCATCGTCGTCTTCCGCCACCGTGGCCAGCCCGTCGAGGATGGCGCGCCGATCACCGGTCGTGGGCCGATCCCGCTCGCCTGGTTCATCGTGACCTCCCTCATGGCCATCGGCGTCATGGTCTATCCCGGCCTCACGGAGCTGCCGAAGGTCGTGGCCCTCGTGGAGCAGCCCGACGTCGTCGTGCAGGTCAACGGGTTCCGCTGGGGCTGGACCATCACCTACCCCGGCCAGAGCGCCAAGAGCAGCACCGAGCTCGTGCTGCCGGTGGGCAAGTCCGTGGGCTTCGAGATCACCTCGTCGGACGTGATCCATTCCGTGTGGGTCCCCGCCTTCCGCATGCGCTGGGACGCGGTCCCCGGCCTCACCACCTACATGTCGATGACGCCCACCGAGACCGGCTCCTACGAGGGTGACGCGAACTTCCGTCTCCAGTGCTCGCAGCTGTGCGGTGGCGAGCACGCCCGGATGATGGTCCCCGTCCGCGTCGTCGAGGAGGCAGAGTTCACCGCCTGGGTGGAGGAGAACAAGACCGGCGGCGGCGGCGGTGAGCCCGTGGAGGGCGCCCAGCTGCTTGCGATCGCGGCCAACAACCCGGCGGGCACCGTCAACTTCGTGTTCGACCCGGACACGCTGTCCGCCGTGCCCGACCAGCCGATCTCGATCACGTTCAGCAACAACGACAAGGGCGTGATCCACAACATCGCGATCCTCGGCGCCGACGGCAAGCCCCTGGGTGCGACGGACTTCCAGCCGGGCGAGATCGAGCAGGTCCTCAACATCGAGCCGCTCCCGCGCCGGCACCTACGACTTCCTGTGCCAGGCGCACCCGACCACCATGGTCGGCATCCTCGAGGTGAAGTGACGATGACCGCAGCCGCTGCCGTGGCCACCGTCTCCACGGCCCCCAGCAAGCCCTCGGTGATCTCCGGCTTCGTGCCGATCTTCAAGGGCATCCTCATGGCCACGATCGGCTTCATCGTCGGCGCCGGCCTCGTGATGGCCCTCCGCGCCTCGATGGGCGTCGAGCCGTGGTCGACCGACCACTGTGTCACCGCGGGCTACATCCTCGCGGTCCCCGGCTGGCTGTTCGGCGTGGGCATGTGGAAGACCTGGGGTCGCGAGTGGGTGGGCCTGCCCGTCAAGGAGGTCCCCACCGACTGGCGCCGCTACCTGACCTTCTGCGTGGACCACAAGGTCATCGGCCTCCAGTACCTCGCCGCCTTCATCACCCTGCTGCTGGTCGCGGGCGCGGGCGCCATGCTCATGCGCGTCCAGCTGCATGGACTCGGCGAACCCGCTCATGGACGCCGACACCTACAACCGGACGATGAGCTTCCACGGCATCGGCATGGTCGCGGTCGCCGTGGCCTCGGTCATGGGCTCCTTCGGCAACTACTTCGTGCCGATCATGATCGGCGCCCGGGACATGGCCTTCCCGCGCCTGAACGCGTTCACGTTCTGGCTGATCCCGGTGGTCATCGTCAGCCTCCTCGGCGCCCAGCTCCTGGGCGGCTGGGACTCGGGCTGGACGGCCTACCCACCGCTCTCGGTCATCAACGCGTCCGGCCAGGTCATCTTCAACCTCGCGATCATCGTGTTCGGCCTGACCTCGATCGTGGGCGGCCTCAACTTCCTGGTCACGATCATCAAGATGCGGGCGCCGGGCATGACCTGGGGCCGCCTGCCGATCTTCGTGTGGTCGGTCTTCGCGGCCAGCTGGCTCGCCCTGTTCTTCACCCAGTTCTTCGCCGCGAGCCTGGTCATGGTCCTGCTGGACCGGCTGTTCGGGACCTCGTTCTTCCAGGGCAACGGCGGCGCCCCGGTCCTCTACCAGCACATGTTCTGGTTCTACAGCCACCCTGCCGTCTACATCTTCGTGCTGCCGGGCTTCGGCATGGCGCTCGAGGTGCTCGCGCACTTCAGCCGCAAGCCGCTGTTCGCCTACCGCTGGGTGGTGGCCGCGTTCATCGCCATCGTGGGCCTGTCGGGCATCGTGTGGGCGCACCACATGTTCGTGTCGGGCATGCCCAACGCCCTGCTCGGCCCGTTCCTCGTGACCACCGAGCTCATCTCGATCCCCACCGGCATCATCTTCCTGTCCGCCCTGGGCACGATCTGGGGCGGGAAGCTGTGGCTGCGCACGCCGATGCTGTTCGCGCTGGGCTTCGTGTTCAACTTCGTGATCGGCGGCGTGACCGGCATCTTCCTCGCCGACGTCCCCACCGACATCTCCCTGCACGACACCTACTTCGTCGTCGCGCACTTCCACTACACGATCATCGGCGGCGAGATCTTCGCCCTGTTCGCGGCCTTCTACTTCTGGTGGCCGAAGATGACCGGGCGGATGCTCAGCGAGCGGCTCGGCAAGGTCCACTTCTGGATGGCGATGATCTTCTTCAACCTGACGTTCCTGCCGATGTTCTGGGTCGGCCTGAACGGCATGAACCGCCGCATCTACGTCTATCCGCCTGATCTCGCCCCGTACAACATGTTCATCTCCCTGATGGCGTTCGCCCTGGGCGCGTCGTTCCTCGTGTTCACGTTCAACGTCCTGCGCTCGCTGCTCTCCAAGAAGACCGAGCGGGCGCCCGCCAACCCGTGGCGCGCGCGCACCCTCGAGTGGCTCATCCCCTCGCCGCCGCCAGTGGAGAACTTCCCGGTCACGCCCATCGTGGTCGGATCCCCCTACGGCTACGGCATCCCGGGCGCCCGGCCCCATGCGATCGTCGGCGTCGCCGGCGCGGCCGAGGACGAGGAGGTGAAGGCATGACCGCCCTGACGCTGGAGCCGGCGGCCGAGGCCGCCCTCCACCACGACACCCACGCCGTGGCGCACGGCGGCGAGCACGAGCACGAGCACGACGTGCCCGGCATGAACCGGCTCGGGCTGCTCCTCTTCATGGCCTCGGAGACGATGCTCTTCCTGGCCATGGCGGCGGCCCGCTTCTACCTCGCGGGCACGTTCAAGCCCGAGGAGCTGAGCCTCGGCCTCGGCATCGCCCTGACGGCGATCCTGCTGGTCTCCAGCTTCGCCGGCTACCGCGGGGTGGCGGCGATCAGCCGTGGCGACCGCCGGAAGTTCATCCTCTGGATCGCGGTCGCCACGGTCCTCGGGATCGTGTTCACCGGCATGGTGGTCGGCGTGGAGTGGCCGGCGGCAGCCCATGAGTTCCCGCTGACCTCGGAGGACCCGCAGGTCCGCGCCTACTCCACCGCGTTCTATGCGATGACCGGCCTCCACGTGTTCCACCTGCTCCAGGGCCTGCTGGCCATGACGCTGCTGCTCTGGCTGGGGATCCGCGGCCACTTCGGCCCGGGCGACCACTGGGGCGCTACGGGCGTGGTCCGCTTCTGGACGTTCGTCGACCTCATGTGGCTGGTGATCGTCTTCCCGGTGCTCTACATCCTGTGACGCTCGCCCGATGACTGTGACGCTCGCCCGATGACTCCGGCCGGCCTGCCGCTCGCCGCGAGCTCTGCCGACCAGCCGTCGGACTGGCGGCGGAACGTCTCGGAGAACGTCTCGCTCAAGGTCATCGCCGGCTCCCTGGTCCTGGCGTTCGTGCTGGGGACGCTGCTTGTCGCGGTGGCCTGGACCTCGTTCGGCGTGGACCAGGTCGCACCGCCCAAGGACGTGTCGCTGGTCATCCCGCGGGGCACGGCCGACGACATCGCGGCAGGACGGCCGGCGAAGCTGCCGGGCGAGATCCGCCTGGTCTCCGGTGACCGGCTCGTGCTGGAGAACCGGGATGCCGTCGTCCACACCCTTGGCGGCTGGCAGGTGAGTCCGGGCCAGATCCTCACGATCGTCGCCGAGGCGGCCGCGGCCAACGTGTTCGCCTGTACGATCCACCCGTCGGGTTCGCTGGGTCTGATCGTCACCCCGCGGCCCGGCTTGATCGACGCGATCCTTGTGATCATCATGGTGAGCATCCCGATCGCCCTGGTGCTGTTCGCCGGCTGGACGGTCTACCGCATACTCGACAACGACGACCTCGACTTCGATAAGGCCGCTTGATGGATGCCCTGAACTCCCTGTTCGACAGCTTGCTCGAGCTGATCACGCCGCTCGTGATGCCCGACTGGGGGGAGCTGGTGCTCCTGATCCCATTCCTGCTGCTCCTGCTCGTCCTCGCCTACCTGTTCTGGGTGTACCGGTCGTGGACGGGCTACCGCCGGGGCCTGCCGCGCCGCCTGCGGTGGCGGCCGAACGGCCTGACACTCCTGGTCATGCACAGCGGGGGCCTCCTGCTTGGGGCGGTCATTGTCGCCATGGCCTTCATCACCGGCGGGTCGGCCGAGGACGGCACGCTCGGATTGACCGTGAACCTGCCGATGCTGCTCCTGGGCCTGGGGATCGCCATCGTGACGGCGCTCAGCGGGTTCCTCCTCTGGGAGGACGCGGGGCGCAAGACGGACGGGCCAGATCCGGCCATCGGGTGGTACGCGAAGCATCGCCGATCGGTATCGATCGTCATCCAGTTCGGCCTGGGCGTGCTGATCACGGCGATCGGCCTGATCGCGCTGCCCCCGGCAGATCCGGCCACCGGCGAGCAGCCCGTGGCGATGCTGCCGGTGCTGGTCGTGGGCCTGCTGCTGGCCATCACGGCCGTGGGGCGCGCGATCGCAGGCTCGTGGGGCCGGGCGGACCCGGATATCGACGCAGCGCCGGCGATCGGGCCCGGCGGCGGGGGACAGGGCGCCCACTAGGGTTCCGTGCCGCCACTGCATGGCGGCTGGCCGCGCAGGTCCGTTGCGGGCGACCGTGCCCCCGGGGCCGACCCTTGCTCCCGGGGCCAACCGTGCTCTGGGGGCCACCCGTGCTCTGGGGGCCACCCGTGCTCTGGGGGCCGACCCTTGCTCTCGGGGCCGACCCGTGCTCTGGGGGCCACCCGTGCTCTGGGCGGCCCAGATATGTGGGGATTCGAGTGGTTCCACGAAGAGCTGCAGGCCGCGTTTGTCGATTTGGGGGTCGAGCCCTGCAGACAGCCGGGCTAAACGCCACACTGTTGGGGGACGTGCCCGGACGAGGGCCCGGCGTCAGGCGAGCAACCTGGCGGCCGAACGACGGAGGCTACTCGACCTCGGTGACGAAGTGGCGGACGCGGGCCCTGTTGTGGGCCATCGAGTCCGCGGCGACCGCCTTGCCGTGGTCCGTGGCATAGGCGGCTGCGAAGTCATCCTTCGAGTCGAACCAGAGTTCGGCGACACCGTCGATCCCGTCCTCGGGCCCCTCGTCCACCATGTTCACCACCATCCGGCGAAGGCCCGGCAGGCCGAGGGCCATCGGGCGGTGCTCCTCGAGCCACCAGCGGCGGAACTCCTCGGTGGTCAGGTCCTCGCGCTTCGTGAGCATGATCATCGCCTTGAACATCTGATCTTCCTCGAATCGGGGCCGACGGACGCAGGATGCGCCCGATGCTACGCCGGAGCCGGCCCGCCGTGAGCGCGAGCCCGTCGCGGCCGCGTGGTGCCGGCGCGCACTCGCCGCAGCGGTGGTGCCCGCCTAGTGGGCAAACGGGCGGGTCCCGTGCAATTCCTGCTCACGTGCTGGGCAGGAATCGATGGTCCAGACCGCTGGAGGCGACGGACGGCCCGTCCGGTGGGCAGAAGTGACGTGCCATGCGACCGTTGGCCCGCCCAGTGGGCAGCGCGCAGGCATGGACAGACGTTTCAGCCGAGGGAGACGAGCCGCCGTGCATCCACCCAGCCGGTCCAGCCATTGACGGCCACGACGCGTGCCCAGTCACCGGCCCGTTCCGCCACCTCGACCTCCAGACCGGGGTTGAGCGTCGCGGCAACCGTCTGCGACGGGTCGGGTGCCGGCCAGGCAGGCAGCCCGCCGTCCGGAACTCGGTGCGTCGCTGCCCATGCCGGGCTGGCCGGCGCGGCCGATGTGGCCGGCAGCCCATCCGGGCTGTGCGACCACCGCGGGCTGCGCCGTCCCCGCGCCTGGAGCCCATCCTGGCTGTGCGACCGCCGCGGGCTGCACCCACGACGGCTGCGCCGAGTACGGCGTCGGACCTGCCAGGGCTTCGTACTGGCCCTTGAGCGCGTGGACCTTCGCCTGTTGCACGGCCACCTCGGGGTTGTCCTCGGCGCCGTGCTTGCTCATGACCTGCACGAGGGTCATCTGCTCGCGCTGGATCTGGCCCTTGAGCTGCTCGCCCATCGGTCCCTTCGCGCGCAGCGCCGCCTTGCGGGCGCGCCGCCGGGCGCGGAGGCCGGAGAGCTCGAGGAGCTCGGCCTCGGTGACCGCCCCGTCGTCGTGGAAGGTCGCACTGAAACGGGCGAACCACGTCCGCTCACGGCGGCGCGCCAGCCGGACGAGGATGACGAGGCCGATCAGCATCGGCAGGCCCTTGATCGTGAGCATCAGCCAGAAGCCGACAAGGCCACCCTCGGCCAGGCCCGCGAGCAGCGGCGAGTTCCAGATGAAGTGGGCGCCGACGCCCAGCGCGATGTAGCCGGCCGCAATCGCCAGGCGGCGGCTGTTCGGCTTGTCGGGCTGCGTGTAGTAGTACGCCACGCCCATGCCGACCAGGCCCGTGTACAGGAAGTGGCTGTAGGGACCCGCGCCCACGATGCGGATCAGCCAGATCACGAACAGGTCGACGAAGCTGCCCTGCTCGAAGAAGGCGCGCATGAAGTAGAAGATGTCCTCGACCAGCAGGAAGCCGATGCCGACCATCGCGCCCCAGATGAAGCCGTCGAGCACGTCGTCCATCTCGTCCCGCGCGATCGAGACGAGCAGGATGATCCCGAGCAGCTTGAAGCCTTCCTCCACGAACGGCGCCGTGAGCGCGGCACTCCACTCGAGGGTGAACTCCGGGTCTGCCGTGAGCTTGAAGATCAGCTCGTCGAGCGGCGTGTTCGTGTACATGGAGAGCGTCGTCGCGACGATGCCGCCCCACAGGACGGCAGCGACCAGGATCGAGACCGGTTCACGCTCGTAGAGGTCGAGGTAGTAGATGACCGCGATCACCGGGATCGCGTAGGGCACCAGCAGCAGGACCGTGACGAACCAGGCACCGGGGGCGCCGGCGAGGAAGCTCAGCTGCTCGGCGAGGGCGGCGAGGCCGGTCGCGACAAGCGTGATGACGAACAGCCAGAACGCAGGCTTGCTCTTCTGGAGGAAGCCGGTCTGGGTGCCCCACGTGGGCGCCGTCGCCGTCGGCACGGGAGCGGGGGTGGGCTGGGCTGTCATCTCACTCCCCCACGCGCTTGATCGAGTTGATGATCATCGACAGGTCGTCCGACAGGGCCTGGACCGCGCCCGTCGGGCCGAAGGCATTGCTGAGCATCCCGGAGCGCTCCTCCAGGGCGACCAGGATGAACCCGTCGACCTGGGACGAGCTGAGGGTGCCCGTGTAGTTGAGGCCGGCCACCGGGATGCCGGTGCTCGTGACGCCGACGCTGGGCTCCTCGCCGGTGAGGTTGCCGTTCTGGAAGAAGATGTCGCGGTAGGCACTGGCCAGCTCGGTCACGGTGCCGTCGAACTCGGTGCCGCCGACGAAGAAGCTGACGCTGCCCTTCTGGAACATGAGTGCGCCTTCGCTGTTCTCGACGAGGACCCAGCCGTCGGGCATGACGAGCGTGTAGCGGTCGTTCACCGTGACGGTCGTGCCGCCGCTGACCGGGCCGGGCTCTATGGGGGCCGCGGTGGGCAGGGCAGGGGCCTCGGTCGGCAGGGCAGGGGCCTCCGTGGGCAGGCCCGGCTCGATGGGGGCCTCGGTCGGCAACGCCGGCTCGATGGGGGCCTCGGTCGGCAGCCCGGGCTCCATGGTCGGCATGACGGGGATGGCCGGGTTGGTGCCCGGATCGACGTACTCGGTCGGCAGCGGCACGGCGGCGTTGACGATGTTCACGCCGAGCACGACGCCGACCATGATTGCTGCGACGGACAGGGTCGTCTTCATCCCGGAGCGGGCCAGGACCTTGGGCCGGGCCATGACATGCACGGGCGTCGGCGAACCCCAGGTCGGCGTCGTGGAAGCCGGTGCCGGCGCGGACGCCGGCGGGCGTGCGCCCCATCCCGTTGGCGACGCCGACGCCGGTACCACCCACCCCGCTGGCTGCGCCGGAGGCTCCGCGATCGGTGGCGGGGCCGGGGCCCAGGTCGCCGCGGGCGGCGGCGCGGGGATCGGCGGCGCGGGGATCGACGGCGGCGGAGTGGCGAACGGCGGCGACCCGTCTGCTGCCTGCCCGGTGGGGACGTCGGCGCCGCCGGGCGGCACTGCGGGCTGGTCGGTCATCCACCTCTCCTGCGCTTGCGACTCCCCCGGGTAGGCGGTGGAGTCTAGTCGTCCCGCTGGACCGCACATCGGCCACTTGCGCCAATCCGGCATGATTCTCCCCATGCGCGAGCCGCTCCTCCCGGAGTTCATCCCCACGGCCTTCCCCCGCTGGGCCCTCGTCCGTCAGCGGACGACTGGCACGACGATCGAGGATGTCGAGGCCGCCGTGCGGGCGGCGCTGGAACCCGTCATGGACCGCGTCGAACCCGGGATGCGCGTGTGCATCACCGGCGGGAGCCGCGGCATCGATCGCATCGCAGACGTCACAAGGGCCGTCGTGGAGCGGATCGCCGATGCCGGCGCCACCCCGTTCATCGTGCCGGCCATGGGCAGCCACGGTGGTGCCACCGCCGAGGGGCAGCTCGCCGTCCTCGCCGGGTACGGCATCAGCCCCGAGACGATGGGCTGCGACATCGTCGCCTCGATGGACACGGTGGAGCTGGGCGAGGTGGAGCCGGGCGTGCCGGTGTTCCTGGACCGGAACGCCGCGGCCGCGGACCTGATCATCCCGGTGAACAGGGTGAAGCCGCACACCGGCTTCACGGCGGTCACGGAGAGCGGGCTCCAGAAGATGATCGCCATCGGCCTCGGCAAGCAGCGGGGCGCCGACGTCTTCCACCGCCAGGGATACGCCCGCTTCGGCGAGCTCATCCCCGCGGTCGCCCGCCACACCGTCGCCCGGGCACCCATCCGGTTCGGGCTGGCCCTGATCGAGAACGGCGAGGCGCACCTCGAGCACATCGAGGCCGTGCCCGCGGAACAGCTGTTCGAACGCGAGGCCTGGCTGCTGGCGCGGGCCAGGGCCGCCATGGCCCGGCTGCCCCTCACGTCGTGCGACCTCCTCGTGGTGGACGAGATCGGCAAGGACATCAGCGGGGTCGGCATGGATCCCAACGTCGTCGGGCGGGGCCACGACGGTGCGCGCCCCGGTGGTCCCACGATCGGACGGATCGTCGTGCGCGGCCTGACCGATGCCACCGAGGGCAACGCCTGTGGGATCGGGGTCGCCGACGTCGTGCTGCGCCGGGCCGTGGACGCGATGGATGCGCGCAAGACCTACATGAACGAGGTCACGGCCAAGACGCCCGAGGGTGGCCGCATCCCGATCACGCTCGACTCGGACCGCGAGGCGCTGGCCGTGGCGATCGCTGCGTGCATCGGCGTTGACGTGGCGTCGGCGCGGATCCTGCGCGTGCGGAACACAAAGGACCTGGGCCTGCTGCTGGTGTCGGAGGCCGCCCTGCCCGAGGTGCTGGCCACCGGCCGGTGCGAGGTGGCGGGTCCCCTCGAGGAGATCAGGTTCGACGCGGACGGGATGCTCGAGGATCAGCTCCCGCAAGGCTGAGGGGCTGCATCGCGACCGGAGGATCGATCGCCTCCAGCACCAGCCGCCAGGTGGCGGCGACGATGGCGGCCGCCGGGACCACGAGGAACATGCCGAGGACGCCGGCGATCTCGTTGCCCACCGGGATCGCCATCAGGACGACGGCGGGGTGCAGGGAGAGGCTCTTGCCGTAGACCAGCGGCGTCACGAAGTTGCCCTGGGCGATGTTGAAGACGACGGTGAAGATCAGCATCACGATGATGTCGCTGGTGGTGCCGAGGGCGATCGCCACGAGCAGCGCGATCGCCGTTGTCAGCAGGTTCCCGACGTACGGGATGAAGCCTGCGAAGAAGCCGAACACGGCGATCGGCAGCGCCAGGGGCAGGCCGAGGATCACCATGAGCAGACCGCTCGTGATGGCGCCGAACGCGGAGATGGTCGCCGTTCCCTTCATGTAGCCGCCCATCCGGGTGACCGAGATGCGGCCGGCGGCCGCGAGGGGCGCGCGCCTGGGCCTCGCCACGCGGGAGAGGGCGCTCCGCCACCAGGTCCGCCCGTCACGCAGCAGGAAGAACGTGAGCAGCGCGGACAGGACGGTCGCGAGAACGAGGCCGGCCGCGTTGGCAACCAGGCCCAGGGCGCTCGCCTCCAGCCCGGCCAGTGCCTCCGTGACGGCGTCGCGCAGGCCGTCAAGACCGATAGCCGAGGCGCCCGCCGTCACGGCTGCCGCAACCTCGCGCAGCGGCCCCGTTGCCATGATGATCGCCGCCCCGATGATGAGGGCCACGAACAGGAGCACGACCCCGCTCGCCAGCACGACCGCACCGCCACGCGGTACCCGGCCGCCGGCTGCGAGACGGTCCACCGGTCCGAGGAGCGTCGCCACCGCGACGAGGGCGATGATGGCGGGCACGACCACGAACGCCGTGGCCTCGACCGCGTTGACCGCGAGCCAGCCCAGGGCGGCGAGGACAAGCAGGCGCCACGACCACTGGCCGAGACGGTCCAGCCAGCGGGGCACAGCATCGGGTGGGCCCAGGAGTCCGACGGCCGGCTGGTCAACCACGTCGGCGGGTGCAAGGTCGAGCGCGGCGACCACCGAACGGTAGACCGCCAGCATGAAGACCGTGAGCGGAAGCAGAGCGAGCAGTCCCAGCACCCCGAACAACGCGACGCCGGCGGGAAGCGTGACGAGCACGAGGGCCGGGTTCACGTCGACCGACCTGTTGAGGGACGTCCGCTCCAGCGCCCGCGTGCCCAAGACCCACGAGAGCACGAGCCCCGTCGTGACAGCGACGGCGGCACCCGTGCCGCCCAGGGCGAGCGTGGCAAGGATCACGGTCGCACCCCCGACCACCGCCCCGATGTACGGCACGAACCCGGCCAGGAACGCGACCGCCGCGAGCGCACCCGACAGCGGGACGCCCGCGATCGTCAGGATCACCCAGACCACGATCCCGTCGAGCGTCGCCAGGGCGGCGGTCCGGCGCACGTAGCGCGCGACGCGCAGGACGCCGTCGCCCGCTGCAGTGGTGAGGTCCGCGACGCGGTCGGCAGGGGCGAAGGACACGGCCCATCGCCAGCCGCGATCACCGTCAGCAAGCAGGAAGTACGTCAGGAAGGTCCCGAGCACCAGCACGGTGATGAGGCTCGCGGCACTGCCCGCGAGCGCGCCGAGCGTTGGATCGAACGCCGCCTGTACGGAACCGGCGATCGTGGACACCAGCTCGATGAGCACCTCGGGCGTGCTGCCTTCGGCCAGGCGGTCCCCTACGACCTTGAGTCCCTCCTGCACGGCGGCCACGACGGCCACGATGTCGGTCACCAGCACGAAGGCCAGCACCGCGAGCGCGCCAAGGACCAGCACGGCGCCGGCGCCGAACGAGACGGCCGCCGCCACGGCGCGCGACATGCCCGCGCGCCGGAGGCGGACCGTCGTGGGGGCGAGCGCCGCCGCCAGGACGAAGGACACGAGGGCGGCGGTGAGCGACAGGGGCACGGCCGATGCGATCGCCGCGGCCACGATGGCGACCCCCGCCACGGCGCCGGCCCGCCAGCCGACCGCGGCCGACCGGACGAGCCACCCGGGAACAAGCGGGTCAGGAGCCGGCATCACGGGCGCCCGGCCTCCTGGCGATCCCAGACATGCCGCAGGACCCGGAGCGTGTTCCCCCCGGTGACCTTGGCGATGTCGGTGTCGGTGTACCCGTGCTTCACCAGCCAGCGGACGATGTTCGGGTAGTCGCCGATGTTCTCAAGGCCCACGACGTACTCGGGGACGATCGCGTCGTACTCGGAATCGCCCGACGCGAGCAGCGCGCCCGACGGGATCCCGTACGAGCCTGCGTGGTCGCCGAAGAAGGTGTCCGGGCCGAACGTGACGGCGTCGATCCCGACAAGATCCACGCAGTACTCGAAGTGGCGCATGAACGTCTCGATCGACGCCGTCACGAGATCGTCCTTGAGCATCGTGGTGCCCGGTGCCGCTTCGATCCCGATGATGCCGCCACGCTCCGCGCAGGCGCGGATGACCTCGTCCGGCTTGCACTTGCTGATCGGCCACAGCTCGCGGGACCCGGAGTGGGAGATGCACACGGGCACCTTCGACGCCTCGATCGTGTCAAGCGAGGTCCGGTCGCCGGCGTGGCTCACGTCGATGAGCATGCCCAACCGGTTCATCCGCTCCACGCATCGCCGCCCGAACCCCGAGAGCCCGCCATCGCTCGCCTCGCGACAGCCGGAGCCCAGGGCGTTCGCCTCGCTGTAGACCACGCCGAGCATGCGGATGCCGAGGCCGTAGAGGACGTCGAGACGGTCGATCTCGTTCTCGATGGGCGTCGCCGCTTCGAGCGCGCCGATGAGCGCGACCTGGCCGTTCGCGAAGGCCCGCTCGATGTCGACGACCGTCTCACCCCGGACGGCGAAGCCCTGGTGCGCCCAGTCCGCGTAGCGCATCCCGATGTCGTGGATGACGTCGGTCCACTTCCAGCCGGCCTTGCTCGTGATCGTGGCGGTGCCGTCGCCGAAGTTCTCGAACACGGCGGCCAGGCCGGAGCGGGCGAGGCCCTCGTAGCCGGTGGCCAGGTGCGCGTCGCGGACCCACTCGTCCTGGAGACGGATGTCGTCGGGCGCGACCTCGAGGTGGTCGTGGAGCGAGATCGCCGGGTGCGTCGCAAGCAGGCGCCAGGCACGTGCCTCCTCGGCCTCGCTGACGTCCACGACGAATGGAGGCACCCGATTGGTCTCGGACGCGAGCTCGAAACCGCGGTAGTCGGGGCCCGGCTCGAGCCATGCCCACGAGCGGTAGCCCTCGTAGCGCAGTGTTCGCCCGCGTCCGATGCCCGCGTCCGCCATCCGCCCACCTCCGCGCCGGCCGTCGCCGGGGGCGGCCGTGCATGCCGCGAGGGTACCGTGCCGGGCGTCGGTCGAGACAGGCGCGTGGTCACGCGGGCTGGTCGTAGACGGCGTACCTCTCCAGCACGGAGCGCGGCCCGGACGGGCGGAACGGCTCGTACCGCAATTCGCCATGGTCGAGGAGGAATCCGTCGAGCGAGAGGCCGTTCGGATCCATGGCGGCGAACTCCTCGTTGAGCCAGCCGGCGAACGCGCGATCCACGTCGGCAGGGAGCGAGATCAGCACGTCGCGCATCGGGGCGAGGAGCAGCTGCGGCTCATCCCCGAAGAGGCGGGCGAGCTCGTCGGGCAGCAGGACCAGAGCAGAGGCGCAGCCAACGCCAGTCTGGAGGATCCGGGTGGGCACCCCGTCGACGGCGTCGACATGGAGATCCTTTGGCCGCAGCGGCCGGACCAGGGCGCGCAGGTTCTCGAGGGCCGTGGCCGCAAGGTCAACGATCGAGATGCCCCAGTCGTCCAGCAGCGACTCCCCGATGATCAGGAACGCGGGGCCGATGTCGATTCCGAACCCGGTCGGGATCCCCGGTGGCAGCGTCACGCGGATCGGAGTCCCGGCCGACGGCGGCATCGCCCTGCGGCGGGGCAGGATGGGCACGACGCTCGGGGCGAGCGTCGCCCAGTCCAGGCTGGGCGGGAGGCCGCTCATCGCCCGCATCACCTCGTCCGGCCTGGCCTGCACCACGCCATTGCCGAGGTCCACGGTCTGGTAGTCCTTGCCGGCCTTGCGCCGGCGCTTGGCTCGTCGCCTGTCTTTCTCGTTCATGGCCCGAGGTTGACGGGCGCCGCTCACCGCCGGCTCACGCCGGACTCACGTGCCACTCAACAGCATGGCGATGGGTGTGTGGACAAGTCGCCGTTCACGGAGAACGACAACAGCAGGGCCGACCCGAAGGCCGGCCCTGCTGTGGGACGCTGGAGGCGGGCGGTGACGCGCCCGCGGCAGGTCAGGGAAGGTTGACCGGGCGGAGCACCAGGGCGATGCCGTGGATGATGCTCTTGCCGTTCGAGGTCTCGATGTTGCGCTTGCTGTTCACGACCCACGGGTTGGCGTCGTCGGTGTCCTTGTCACCGAGGACCAGCGTGTTGATCCAGCCGTAGTACTTGAGCTTGATGGTCGGGCCGAGGACCGTGGGCACGGACTGGCCGCTGAGCGACTTGGCCGTGGCGAAGTCGACCTTGCCGCCGACCACGTGATAGAGGAGCACGGTCTCAAGCGTGTTGATCGCGTCCGCACCAAGAGCGGTCGACGATGCCGTTCACCACGCCGGCCTCGGTGCCGTACCACTTGCCCGTGAGCTCCTTGGCCAAGACCTGGAACGCACGGTCGTTCGGGGCGAACACCGTCCCTGCGAAGTCGGGGTTTGCCAGGGCAGCAACGGTCGTGCCCCCGACACCCTTCGTGTCGACCACCGCACGGGCAGCTGCTTCGACGATGTCGAAGTCGTACCAGTTGGAGTCGAACGCGGTGCCGTCGGCCTCGAGGACATCGAGCACCGACCCGGCCGGGCCGTCGACGGGCGTGGCAGCCGACACGGCCGGGACGGCAGTGGCGGTGACAATGGCAGCGCCGACGAGGGCGAGCGAGACGGTCCTGCGGATGTTCACGGTGCTTGCTCCTGCTCTGGTGGCCGGCGGCCGTGTGGCCTTGGGGGTGATGTCCGGCTTGACCCCTTGTTCGCGAGGGCGAGGCGGTCGGATTGGTCGTCCTGCGAACTTCACGTCCGTCCCAGCACGAATCTGGGCGAATCGGGCGCTGGTCGGGCCGGATGGCCACCACCTTCGGTCCGGTGGACCCGGCCACGCGGCGCCGATCCCCGCCTACGCTCCGTGCACCGGCTGAGTCCCGGCCCTACGAGGTGCCCCCGGTGGACTGGAACGTCGTCCTGCCCTTCCTCTCGTCCACGCTGTCGTTCGTGTTCGCCCTGTTCCTGCTGGACCAGTGGCTGGAACGGCGGCGCTCCTACCAGCTGATCTGGACCTTCGGGATGCTGTGGTATGGCATCTCCGCCGGCACGGAGTTCTGGGGCGGTGCCTTCGGCTGGAGCGAACCCCTCTACAAGACCTGGTACCTGTTCGGCGCCATCTACGTGGCCGCCTGGCTGGGCCTGGGCACGATGTACCTGCTGGGCAAGACGCGCTTCGGCTATGCCGCTGCGTTCAGCGTGCTGCTGGCCGGCCTGTTCACCTACCTCGCGCAGGTCAAGGCCCAGTACACCGATGCCGGCATGCTCCCCTACATCGCCTTCGGTGTGGCGGTCGTGGGCGCCATCCTGATCGTCATCGAGACGTACCGCGGCACCGGGCGCTGGGCCTGGATCGCGGGCGTGCTCATCATCGGCGGGTCAGTCGTGGCGGTGCCCCTCGTCTACGGGGCGCAGCTGCCGCCTCCGGGCTACGCGCTGGATGCCAACGGGATCCCGACGGGCACGCTGATGCCCGGCTCGGTCCGCCTGCTGACGCCGCTCTTCAACATCACCGGCGGTTTCGCGCTTGCGCTGGGCGCGCTCTACAGCACGTACGTCTTCATGCCCAAGAAGCGCGTCATCCGCTACGACCTGACCCGCCGCCACGGGATCGGGACGGCTCCTCGTCAACGCGGCGATCGCCGTCGTCGCGTTCCCGGTGAACCTGGTCGCATCCGTGCCGGGCACGCTGCGCGCGCTGTTCGCCGGGACCCTGAACTCCCGCGTGCCGGCCACGATCCTGCTCGCCATCGGAGGCTTCATCCCGTCGCTGACGAGCGGCCTGTCCCGGTTCGGGATCACCGAGACGTTCTACCTGGGCGAGCTCCTCGGCGTGGTCTTCCTGTTCGCCGGGTTCCTGGTGTCCGAGGAGGTCTTCCGCGAGTTCAGGATCCCGTTCACCCACAGGGTGCTCTGGGTGCGAGGCAGGGCTGCCAGGCTCCCCGGCCGGCTGAACCGGGGCCGGTCGTGGCGACCCCGCGGCCAGCCGGCTGCTGCTGGTCATCCGGCCCGCCCGGCAGCATCGCCACGAGTCGTGGTCTACTGCCGCCCGTGATCTATGCCTTCGCCGACCTGATCGGGCGCCGCCTCGTCGCCTGGGGCCTTGTCTCGATGGCCGCCGGGACGTGGCTCGTGGCCACCGGCGATGCCTTCGGCCGCGGCGTCGGGGCGAGCTTCCTGCTGTTCGGCGTGGTCGATGCGGCCATCGGCATCGCTGCCCGCCTCGGTGCGGAGCGCGGCCGCAAGCGCAGCATCGGGGATGAGCCGGCCCGCGCCCGGGAGACCGTCCGCATCCGGCGGATCCTGCTCGTCAACGCGGCGCTCGACGTCCTCTACGTGTCCGGTGGCCTGTGGCTTGCCGCGACGGCCGACGGCGATGCCTGGCGCATGGGCGCAGGGCTCGGGATCATCGTGCAGGGCGCCTTCCTGCTCGTCTTCGACCTCGTCCACGCGCACTGGGTCCCGGCGCCCGGCCCCCTGCTCCCCGAGGACGTGGACCTGTTCACGGGTCCGGGGCACGACCCGTTCCGGCTGTCCCCGGTCGATGGCACTCCGGTCGATGGCATCCTCCTGGTCCATGGGTTCGCCGGGTCGCCCAAGGAGATGCGGCCCCTCGCCGCGGTGCTCGCCGCGAACGGATACCTGGTCGAGGTCCCGCGGCTCCCGGGCCACGGGCCGGAGATCCGCGACATCGCCGACTACCGGCTCGAGGACTGGGTCGCCACCGTGACGGCCGGCGCCGCCCACCTCCGCGAGCTCGGGGTGCGCCGGCTGGTGGTCGTCGGGCACTCCGTCGGTGGAGCGCTGGCGCTGGCCACGCGGCAGACGTGCGGCCCGACGCACTCGTGCTGCTGGCTCCGTTCAACTGGTCCACGAGCGCCTGGCAGCGGGCGCTCGGACCGCTCGCCCGGACCCTCCTGCCGCCTGGCTTCGCGGTGTTCTCGCGGGTGGATCTCGCGGATCCCGAGGTCCGCGGCTCGATGGAGGCGCTCCTGCCCGGCCTCGACCTCGACGATCCGGCAGTCGTCGCAGGCCTGCGCGAGCTCCGGATCCCGACCGTCGCCCTCGAGCAGCTCTTCCGGGTGGCCCATGCCGCGGAACGTGCCGCGCCCTCGGTCCGCGTCCCGGTGCTCGCCATCCAGGGCACCCGCGACACGGTCAGCAAGCCCGCGCAGACGCACCGCCTGCTGGAGAAGCTCCCTTCGCCCGCCCGGTACGTCGAGCTCGATGCGGGACACGACCTCGCGTCCGAGGGATCTCCCGTGCGCGATGACGTGCTGCGCATGGTCCTCGCGTTCGCGCAGGATGCGGCGCAGGCCGAGCCTGCCGAGGGCTGACACGGCGGCGCCGCCGCGACGCTGCGATGCGAGGTCGGGCGGCGTTCAGGAGGTCGGGCGTACGGGACGCGCCGAACCTGGCGCTCCGGTGGCAGCGCATCCGGGCGACGGTTCGCCAGCACCGGGATCTGGCTCCGCGTACGGGCGACCATGTCGAGGTCCAGCTCGGCGCGGATGATCGCCTCGTCATCGCCCGCAGCCGCGACCACGCGGCCCCACGGGTCCACGATCATCGAGTGGCCCCAGGCGGCGATCGCCCCGGGCCCGCCGGCGCCGCAGCCCCCTGCCGCCACGACCCAGGCGCCGTTCTCGATCGCCCGGGCGCGCAGCAGCGGCTCCCAGTGGTCGCGCCCGGTGCGGGCCGTGAAGACCGCGGGCACGGCCAGTACCTCCGCTCCGGCGAGGGCGAGCGCGCGGTACAGCTCCGGGAAGCGCAGGTCGTAGCAGATCGACAGGCCGACGAGCGCGCCGGCGACGTCCGCGACGACGGCATCCTCGCCCGGCCGTCACGCGCGACGACTCTCCGTCTCGGCGGGCCCGTCCAGCCACGGCGACGTCGAACAGGTGGAGCTTGCGGTAGGTGGCGGCCACTGATCCGTCTGGCGCCAGCAGGACGGCGGTGTTGTACGGCCTCGCGGGATCACCGCTGGCCTCCGCGTGGGTGCCGGCGAGGATCCACGCGCCCGTCTCGCGGGCGACCTCCTGCGAACGGCGCGGTCGTGGGGCCGGGGATGGGCTGCCGCCGAACGCCCGGTAGCCGTCGGCCGTGGCCCGGAACTGGACGTACTCGGGCAGGATCGACGAGATCGGCCCCGGCCGCCGCCTCGCGAGCCAGCGTGGCGGCACGGTCGAGGTTGGACGCGACGTCGTCGCGAGCCTCGAACTGGACGACGGCGACGCGCAGGGTGGACATGGAGACGAGCATACGCCGCTCCCGCCGGGCGCCCGACCGCGGGGCGGCGCATCATCGGGGCATCACCGCAGTTGGGGTCCGCCACCATGTACCGCTCAGAGCTCCCGGCCGGCGATGGCCAGGTCATCGTCCTGTACCAGCCCGAGGACACCGGCGACGAGGTCGCGCCGCTGGCCCTGTACACGTTCATCGCCGAGGACGCGGCACGCCTGTCCGCGGAGCGGGGCCTGCGGCTGCTCTCGATGACCTCGACGGCGCTGCGCCACTCGGCCGTCGACTTCGGGCGCGATGGCTCCGGGTACCAGACCAAGGTCTGCGTCACAGTCGCCTACGCGAAGCTCTTCGGCGGCGCCTGAGAGCTGGTCCCGGGCACGGCTCCGACGCCGGACGCTCCCGGCTCACCCCGCCGCAGCGCGGCCGATCGCGGCGGCCCTGCGGGCCTCGAGGAAGGCGCGCTCGGGTCCGTTCGGGTCCAGCGCGAGCGCCCGGTCGTACGCTGCCACCGCCTCCGGCGTCCTCCCGAGCCGGCGGAGCAGGTCCGCCCTCGCGGCGTGGAAGAAGCGGTAGTCGTCCATCGCGGGCTCGCCCGCCAGCGCATCGACCGCGGCGAGGCCGGCCTCGGGACCGCGAACCTGCGCGACGGCCACCGCCCGGTTGAGCGCGACGACCGGCGACGGCGCGACCCGCAGGAGCACCTCGTACAGCCCCAGCGATCTGCGGCCAGTCGGTCGCGGCTGCGGAGGGCGCCTCGTCGTGCACCGCGGCGATCGCCGCCTGCAGCTGGTACGGGCCCGACCCTGCCCATGCGCAACGCCCGTTCGACGAGCGCCCGACCCTCCTCGATCCGCACCGCGTCCCAGCGCGACCGGTCCTGGTCCTCGAGCAGGACCAGTTCGCCGCCCTGTCCCTCGCGCGCCGGCCGGCGCGCATCGTGCAGCAGCATCAGCGCCAGCAGCCCGGCCGCCTCGGGCTCGTCGGGCAGCAGCGCGGCCACGACCCGGGCCAGGCGGATCGCCTCGGCGCACAGCTCGCGGCGGATCAGCGTCTCGCCCGCGGTCGCGTCGTAGCCCTCGTTGAACACGAGGTAGAGGACCCGGAGCACCGCGTCCAGCCGCTCGGGCAGGCGATGCCCCGGTGGCACGCTGTACGGGATCCCGGCGTCGCGGATCTTGCGCTTGGCCCGGACGAGCCGCTGGGCGAGCGTCGGCTCGGGGACGAGGAAGGCGCGCGCGATCTCCGGCGTCGTGAGGCCGCCCAGCGTCCGCAGCGTCAGCGCCACCGATGCCTCGGGTGCGAGTGCCGGGTGGCAGCACGTGAAGATCAGCCGGAGCTGGTCGTCCGCGATCGGGTGCATCTCGTCCTCCATGGCCACGACCAGCGCCCATGGCGCGCCGCGGCGTCGAAGGTCTCGTCGCGCACGAGTGCCGGCGCCTTCTCGGCGAAGCGCCGCGCGCGCCGAAGCCGGTCGATCGCCCGATTGCGCGCAGTCGTGGTGATCCATGCCCCGGCGTTCGCAGGCACGCCCATCGACCGGCCAGCGCTCGAGCGCCAGGACGTAGGCGTCCGCGACCGCCTCCTCGGCGAGCATCGAAGTCGCCGAGGACGCGGATCAGCGTGGCGACGACCCGCCCGTGCTCCTCGCGGAAGACGCGGGCGACGGCAGCGGGCGCGTCGGGCGGACGGACCTCGATCAGCCCATCTCCATGATCGGGCGGATCTCCACCTTGCCGGTCCTGGCCCCGGGGATCCTCGACGCGGCCTCGATCGCATCATCGAGCGACGGTGCGTCGATCAGGTAGTAGCCGCCGAGGTGCTCCTTGGTCTCGGCGAACGGCCCGTCCGTCACGATCCTCCGCCCGTCGCGGACCGACACCGTCGTCGCCGTCGAGACGTCCTGGAGCGCCTCGCCGCCCAGCATCCAGCCCTTCTCGGCAGCCCAGGCACCGAAGGCGTTGTACTCCGGCATCATCGCGGCCCACTCCTCGTCGGTGGGCGGCGTGGCCGGTGGCTCCTCGTAGATCATCAGCAGATAGCGCACTGCGTGCCTCCTCGTCCCGTGACCGGGCCGGCGCATCCGGCCCTCGCATCCTAACGACGAACGCAAGGCACGGGAATCGACAGGTCGCCTAGGATCAACGCATGGCGACCCGGAAGGAGATCCTGGTCATCGGCGGCCGGGAGGTCTCCGTCAGCAACCCCGACAAGGTCTACTTCCCGCAGGCCGGGCACACGAAGCTGGACCTGGTCAACTACTTCGTCGCCGTCGCGGACGGGGCGCTCACCGGTGTCCGGGGGCGGCCGATGGCGCTCAAGCGCTTCGTCGACGGCGCCGAGAAGGAGCCCTTCTTCCAGAAGCGGGCGCCCGAGAACCGTCCGGACTGGCTGCGAACCGCCACGCTCCAGTTCCCCTCCGGCCGCACCGCAGACGAGCTCGTGATCGACGAGGCGGCCGGTCTCGCGTGGGTGGCCAACCTCGGCTGCCTGGACCTCAACCCGCACCCCGTCCGGGCCGAGGACCTGGACCACCCCGACGAGCTGCGCGTGGACCTCGATCCCGTGCCCGGCGTGCCCTGGTCGCAGGTGCGAGACGTCGCCCTGGTCTGCCGCGAGGCGCTCGAGGCGGTGGGCCTGACGGGCTGGCCGAAGACATCGGGCTCACGGGGCATCCACGTCAACGTTCGCATCGAGCCCCGCTGGACGTTCCCCCAGGTCCGGCGCGCCGCCCTCGCGCTCGCGCGGGACATCGAGCGGCGCGCACCCTCCATCGCCACCTCCAAGTGGTGGAAGGAGGAGCGGCACGGCGTCTTCATCGACTACAACCAGAACGCCAAGGACAGGACCGTCGCCTCCGCCTACTCCGTGCGACCCCTTCCGGACGCGCGGGTCTCATTCCCGCTGCGCTGGGACGAGGTTGCGGACGTCATGGCCGAGGACTTCACGCTGGCGACGGTCCCGGCGCTGTTCGCCGCGCGGGGCGATGCCGGGGCGGGGATCGATGCCGCCGTGGGCTCGCTAGACGGGCTGCTGGAGCTCTCCGCGCGCCATGAGGCCGAGGGCGAGGGCGACGCGCCCTGGCCGCCCAACTACGCCAAGCAGGACGGTGAGCCGCCCCGCGTCCAGCCGTCGCGCAAGCGACGCGCCGACGCGGACTACGCGGGACGCGGCGTCGACGGCGGGCCGCCGCCCGAGGTGGCCGAAGCCCGAGCCGCGGCCGTTGCGGCAGGCGATCCCAACGCCGGGCTGCCGACCTCCGAGGAGTGGGCTGGGACCGGCTCCCGGCCCTCGCCCACCGGCCGCCGCCGCTCCAGCGTCCCGGTCATCGAGCTGGGCCGGGCCCAGACCAAGGCGGCCCTGTACGAGGGCCTCGAGCGCTGGAAGGCCCGCCACCCGGAGGCGGCCGCGCACCTCGAACCGGCCGACCTCATCGAGACGGCGATGCGCGGCCGCACGTACGCCTGGTACCGCCTGCGGATCAACCTCCAGCACGTCCCCGTTGACCTGCGCCCGCCGCAGGAGCCCCTCGACCCCGACGACGCCCCCGACGACTGGGCGAACGTCTCCGACGACGAGAAGGCGGCCTGGCTGGCAGGCCGGACGCCACGCCGCCGGGCGGGACCGGGCCCGGACGCCCCAGCGCCGCCGACGGGCCGGACTGAGACGGGCTCAGGGGATCCGCTCGAGGGATCCGCAGCCGCCCATCTCGACGCCATCCGAGCGGATGACGATGCGGTCGCACATCTGGCGCTCCCAGAGCGGCGGCCCGGCCGCCGGGTCCGTGAGGAACGTGACCTCGCCGCCCCCAAGCGCGGTCGTGCGGACGATGGTCGCCATTCGCCAGCCCTCGGCCGTCTCGGTGTCCGTCGCGAGCTCCGCCACGCTCCCGTTCGCGAGCGCCTTCCCGAGGCAGGCGCGGGCCGGGTCCCCGGGGCCGCCACCGTCCACGCCGCAGAACGCCACCAGGTCACGTCCGGCCACACTGCCCGGGATCCGACCAGGGTAGCGCTGTGGCACCCACGCCGCGCCCGACGGGATCGGCGTGCGGGCCAGGATCGGGGCCGCCGGGGACCACGGGCTGGACTGCGCCGCCGTAGACGTGCATCGGCCAGCCGGACGGGTGCCCCGCCGTCGAGCGGGATGCGCCACAGCGCCGTGTGGCCAGACCCGGGCTCCTCGTGCCGGACCAGGAGGCCCGCCCGCTCCGGGAGCACCTGGTCGACGATCGTGTTGCCGGCAGTCCACGGGTCCAGCACCAGGGTGTCCGCCTTGAAGTCCCACCACCCGGCGGTGATCCGCCCGTCGGGGAGCCGGAACGAGTACGCGATCCCGCCACCGTCTGGGGCCCAATGCACGCGGTCGTACAGCGCCGCGTTCTCCACCTCCGAACGGCGGCCTCCGGTCGTGGTGTCCACGATCCTGATCATCGGCTCGCATCCCGGTGTCGAGCCGACACGACCCCCGCCGCGACCCGACGCCCGTCCGGAGAGACCACCGGCTGGACCGCGTTGCGGCCCGCATCGCCGCCCATGCGTGTCGTGGCGCCACGCTCGCGGAGTCGAGGAGCCACAGAGCCATGCCGGTCGACCGCCTCACCCTCCAGCGCCAGCGCCCCGACGAGCCGGCCATCCGGCAGCCAGTCCACGCCGGTGACCGCCCGTGTCCCCGGGGGCAGCGGCACCTCCGGGGCGTCAGGGCTGTCCGCGATCACCGGAACGATCGACAGCCCGGGGTCCGCCGCGTCGATGACGACCATGCGACGGCTGTCGGGCGACCACGCGAAGCCCGCCACATTGTTTGCACTGCCCATGAGATCACCGGACGCGTCGTACACGAGGAACGAGTTCATATCCTGCGGGAGGACGGCCGTGGCCGCGAGCATGGTGCCGTCCGGCGACCAGCGCGGCGTGAAGAATGGCCCGCGTCCATCGACGAAGCGCGGCGCCGGTAGCCCTCGGCGTCAGCGAAGCGCCAGGCCCTCCGACGTCGCGATGGCCAGCATCCCGGGCAGCGGTCGCGGGACCAGCCGACTCGCGCGCGAGGAACGATCCGGCGACAAGGGCCCCGCCCACGGTGAGCGCGAGCAGCAGGGCGGCCCCCAGCAGCATGAGAGCCCAGCGCCCGCGAGACCGGCGCAGCGCGACGAGCCCTGCTGGCCGCGACCGCGGTCCGCGCGATGTCGACCGCGTCGAACGGGCGCGAGGCCCGGGCCGCCACAGCGCGGAGGCGCGCCTCGAGCGTCCGGTTCGAAGGCCTGCTGGTCAGTCATCGGACAACTCCCGTCGGAGGCGAGCGAGGAGACGGGCGAGCCGCGCCCGCGTCCCGGAGGCGGAGCGGCCGGTCGCACGGGCAAGCTCGAACGAGTCGAACCCGGCGACGTAGCGCAGGGCGAGGAGGGTCCGGTCGTCAGCCGACAGGCGGCTGAGCGCGTTGACCAGGTCGAGGTCAGCGGATCGTCCTTGCGGGTCGGACCAGGCCGCATCCTCGACCGTGGCGGCCAGGTCGATCTCCACGACGGGGTGGCGATGACGGTGCCGAGCGATGGCGCGTGCCTCGTTCGCCGCGATGGACACGAGCCACGAGCGCAGCCGGTCGGGCTCGCGCAGCTGCCCGAGACGCCGCCAGGCGATCGCCCAGGCCGCCGCCACCGCCTCGTCGGCCGTGTCGAGGTCGCCGGTCACGAGGTAGGCGACCCGGCACATCGCGTCGTGGTGGAGGCCGACGATCTTCGTGAAGGCCGCCTCGTCGCCCGCGGAGGCGCTGACCACCAGGTCGGCAGCTGCCGTGGTATCGCCGAGGGAGATGATGGGACGCGCCTCCATGCCTCGCTGATGGTGCGGGAGCCGTCAAGTGATTCACCTGCGATTCGCACGGGCTGCGGTGCGGGCTCAGCGCCCTTCGCCGGCCTCCGGCGACGCCGACGTATTGCCCAGGCCCGCCAGCTCCCGCAGGCGCGCGATCCGGTCGCTCGTGGCCGGGTGCGTGTCGAACCAGCCCCGGCCACCCTCGTGCCCATCCCGGACGGGATTCACGATCCACAGGTGCTGGATACCGCGGTTCGCATCGGCCATGGCCGGCCGGGACTCCTCCAGCTTGCGGAGCGCCTCCATCAGCCCCTGCGGGTTGCGCGTGATCCCCACCGCGGTGGCATCGGCGAGGTACTCCCGGTCCCGGCTGATCGCCGCTTGGACTGCGAGCGCGGCGAAGGGCGCACACAGCTTCAGCAGACCCCCCACGACCAGCCCGACCACGACGATCACGACCCACAGCGAGAGGCCGGCCGCCAGCGCCCTGATGTCGTCGAAGTCGGTCGGCGGGTGCTTGGCGAGCTCCAGGATGAGGGCGAAGAACAGGTCGGTCAGGATGACCACCGCGCCCACCATGAACGCGACGAGGACCGCGTGGCGCGAGTCGAAGTTGGCGACGTGGGCCAGCTCGTGGGCCATGACGCCCTGGAGCTCCTCACGGTCGAGCCTGTCCAGCAGGCCGCGGGTCACGGCTACGGACGCGTGCTGCGGATCACGCCCCACGGAGAAGGCATTCGCCCCGGGCACGTCGATGACGTAGACCTTCGGCGCAGGAAGGCCTGCCGCGGTGGCCATCTCCTGCACGATGTTGCGCAGCTGGACCTCCTTCGGTCCGCTCGGCCGCCTCCCTGGCCTTCTGCGTGTCCAGCACGAAGCCGTCGCCGTGGAAGATCGCAAACCAGGTGGCTCCGGCGGTCACGGCGAGCGAGATGCCCGCAACGACCAGGCCGCCGGCGAGCGCGGACTCGAAGGCCACGCCGACCGCCGCCCCGATCAGGAAGGCCGTCACCGCGACGATCTCGAACAGGACGAGCACGAGCAGGATCGACGAGCCCTGGTTGGCCGCGATCTGCTGGTAGAACGTGCGCTTGCCCGGCGACCCGTAGCGCAGGCGGACGAGGCCAACGCCCGATCACCGGCGTGATGCACAGCAGCGCCAGGGCAACGGCCACGACCTCGCGGACACCGGCCCGGTGGCCCCCGGCGACCCCAAGCGCGGCCGACGCGATGGCCAGGCCGGCCCCCGCGAGCAGCAGCGCGTACGGCACGAGCCGCAGCGGTCCCTTCCACGGCGCCAGCCGGTCCAGGCGGGCGAGGAGCGGCGTCAGGAGTGCCGCCAGGATCGCGATGCCGAAGGCGGCGACCGAGAGCCAGGCGGCCAGGCCGGCCGGGACCTCGAGGATCGGCAAGGCCAGGTCACCCACGATCAGTCCCCGAAGATGCGGGCGATCTCGAAGGGCGTGGTGGTCTCCAGCTGGTCGTACCGGCAGTCGGCCGGCTGCTTGTCGGGCCGCCAGCGCCGGAACGTGGTCGCGTGGCGGAACCGGTCGCCCTGGAGGTGGTCATACGCGACCTCGACGACGCGCTCGCAGCGAAGCGGCTCCCACGACAGGTCCTTGCCGCGGTTCCACCGCGAGCCCGCGCCCGGCAGGCGCTGGCCGGAGCCGTCGGTGCCCATGTCGGCCCATGCCGCCCACTCGGCCCACGGATGTCCCTCGAGCGCGCCGTCCCGGAGTGGCGCCAGCTCCGCCACCAGCGCCTCCCGCTTCTCCCAGGTGAAGGACGACGTGATGCCGAGATGGTGCAGCGTGCCCTCGTCGTCGAAGAGGCCCAGCAGCAGTGACCCGACGTGCGTCCCAGGCCCGTTCTTGTGCCAGCGGAAGCCCGCGACGACGCAGTCGGCGGTGCGCGCGTGCTTGATCTTGAGCATGGCCCGCTTGCCCGGCTGGTAGACGCCGTCGAGCCGCTTGGCGACCACGCCGTCGAGCCCCGCGCCCTCGAACCGGTCGAACCAGTCTGCGGCGAGCGCCCGGTCCAGCGTGGCCGGTGTGACGTGGACGGGGGCCTGCGCGCCGCCCAGTGCCGCTCGACCAGGCGCTCGCGCCGTTCGCCCTGGGGCGTGGCTCGCAGGTCCTCGTCGCCGAGGGCGAGCAGGTCCCACGCCACGAACGAGGCCGGCGTCTCGGCCGCCAGCATGGCGACGCGTGACGCGGCCGGGTGGATGCGCAGCAGCAGCGACTCGAACTGCAGCGCACCGTC
Source organism: uncultured Chloroflexia bacterium (assembly GCA_963697365.1). Taxonomy (GTDB): domain Bacteria; phylum Chloroflexota; class Limnocylindria; order Limnocylindrales; family CSP1-4; genus CAIXZV01. The sequence goes on along the minus strand of CAVONT010000009.1, from coordinate 97,558 downwards.
GCGTGCGATCACCACCTCGCCGTCGAGGACGCAGCGCTCCGGGAGATTCGCCCGCAGCGGCGCGGCGAGCTCGGGGAAGTAGCGGTCGAGGGGCTTGAGGTCGCGGCTCTGGGTGTAGACGTCGTCGCCGTCGCGGAAGACCAGGGCGCGGAAGCCGTCCCACTTGGGCTCGAACAGCCAGCCGTCGCCGTCGGGGAGGGCATCGGCGGCCTTGGCCAGCATGGGCTCGACGGGGGGCTCGAAGGGGAGTCGCATCGCTGCACGATACCGCGCGGGGGAAGCGTCGCCTTGCCACCTCCATGCGGGCGGCGACTGCTGGGAACCGGACACCCGGTGCGCGCGTCTCCGCCATGCCGCAGCCGCCGGTCACGAGACCGTCTGGGGCAGCGTCCCGGAGGGACCGGTCACCATGCGTACCATGCAGCGACAGGGACGCGCCCGATCGGGCAGGCTTCCCGCGCTCCTCGTTCCCCTGGCCATTCTCATGCTCGTGCTCAGCGCGTGCGGCGGGGGTGCCAGCGCACCTGCCCCGTATGACGGCGAGAGCAGCGAGGAGTACGCGGCCGCGACCATGGCGCCCGCGCCCGCCGTCGAGCAGCCCGCCTCGGGCGAGGACAACGGCTTCGGCACCGGCTCGGGCTCCGGCGCGGTCCCGGACGAGGAGGGCGGCAACCCGTCCGCTCCGCGGGATGACCTGATGGTGGTCTACACGGGCTCGCTGGAGCTGGTGGTGGATGACCTGCCGACGGCGCTGGCCAAGGCGAAGACCGCCGTCCTCGCGACGGGTGGCTACATCGGCGCGTCGGAGGAGTCCAACACGGACGACCGCTCCGTGGCCGTCATCACCTACCGAATCCCCGCCGACCGCTGGGAGGACGGCCTCGGATCGCTGCGCGGCCTCGCGACGAAGGTCGTCGGCGAGCAGACGCAGGCCACCGAGGTGGGAGGCCAGATGGTGGACCTCGAGGCCCGGATCCGGAATCTGCGGGCGTCCGAGGGGGTTCTCGTCGAGATCGCGAAGGGCACCGGCAAGGTCACCGACCTGCTCGAGGTGGAGGCGCGCATCGCCGATGTCCGCGGCCAGATCGAGTCGCTGGAGGGCCAGCGAGCCCGCCTCGCCGACCAGGTCGCCTACGGGACGCTGGTGGCGACGTTCGGGACCGAGATCATCCAGGTCCAGGAGACGGCCGCGGGCTGGGACCCGAAGGGTGACGTGGACGGGGCCCTCGCGACGCTCATCGGCGCCGGGCAGACCCTGGTGTCGGGCCTGATCTGGTTCGGGATCGTGTGGCTGCCGGTGCTGCTGGTGATCGGGCTGATCTCGTTCCTCGGCTATAAGGTGGCGAAGCGGATCAGCCGCCGCGCGACTCCGCCGGCATCCCCCGATCCGGTTCCGGGCTGGGGCGAGAACAGCTGACGCCGAGCCACCTCGCGGGCGGCGTCGCTCAGCGCGCCGCCGCCCACCCGGCAAGCGCATCCCGTGCCCGTTGCCGGGCGACGTTCCATGACGGCCACCCGGCAACGGCGGGATCCTCGGCCAGCACGCGGGCCCGTTCCTCGAGCACCGGTGCGAGGACCGCCCGGTCGGCCATGCCGAGACGTGGCCACGCGTCCACCACCGCCGGCACCGCCTCGTCCCCCAGCTCCCAGATGTAGGCCGCGTCGAGGCCGGTCCGCCCGTCCGCCGGCACCAGCGAGGGATCCAGCACCCGCTCCAGGTTCCGCTCAGCCACGAATGCCTGCGGGCCAACCACGTTCATGCCCGCGAGCACCACCAGCACCGCGATCCCCAGCACGTGCAGCGTCCAGCGCGTCCGGCGCGTCGACAGCAACACCGCCACCAGCGCGATCGCCACGCCCAGCCAGCCGATCGCCGCGAGCACCACGAACCGCAGCTCGGTCCACCCGTACGCATCCTGGTAGAGGCGCAGCCGGGCGAAGGCCGACACGAGCACGAGCGCGGTCAGGCCCAGCAGGACAAGGCCTGCGGCCAGCTGGACGCGCGAACGGCGGACCACGAGGACATCCAGGGACACCACCAGCATCCCGGCGAGCATGGCCACCGCGACGAGCTCGAAGAAGCCTCGGCGCGCGTAGTCCGCGTAGGTGAGCCCGACCGCTGCGAGGGTGTCCAGTCCACCGAAGAGGTACGCGGCCTGGAGTCCGACGAACGCCATGAAGAGGAGGTCCACCGCGACGAGGACGGTCGAGGCTTCGGTGGCGCCGAGGCGATGGCCCACGGGCAACGGGAGCTCGGCGACGCTCGCCGCCCCGAGGGAGCGCCCGGGCGGATCGCCCGCGCCACCGCTCACCGGCCGGGGCGGCCGGCTGGGCAGGAACGAGGGCAAGAGCCCCCCACCCAGCGCGAGCAGGCCGGCGACGAGCCAGGCGGCCACGCCGACGACGATGGCGCGTCCTGCCAGGTCGGCGACGTCGATGTCGGGCCGCCAGGCGAGCACGTCCCCCGCGACCCTCGCGAACACCGCATCTGCCAGGGCGAAGAGGACGGCGAACACGAGCACCAGCGGCAAGGCGATCACCAGCCCGCGCAGGACGGGCGCACTGCGGGTGAGCCCCGCCCGCGCACGCCGGCCGGCTCGCGCCCGGCGGCCGTCGCCCGAGCCGGCTGCCGGAGTGTCGCGCGGCACGAGCCGCGTCGGACCGACCAGCCCGAGCACGCCGACCACCACGGCCCCCATGACGCCCACCGCCAGCTCCAGCACGTGCGGCACGACGCCGCGCGTGATCCTTCCCCCGCCCAGGGCAGCGACCGCTCCAGCCGCCAGCACCGCGGCGAACACGAGATCCCAGGCGACCAGCCAGTCGTCGGCGCGCAGGACGGCGAACCCGGCGAAGACCAGCGCGACCGGCGCGAGCCAGGCATCGGCCGGGTCCATCCGCCGGATCCCCTGCGGGCCTGCAGCAACCACCGCTGCGGCCAGCACGGCGGCCACGAGCAGCGGTGCGTTGAGGCCGATCGCGTTGTCGGGCAGGGCGATGTCGACGAGGACGCCGACGGCGAGTGCGAGGAGCAGGATCCGGGTGACGGGAGCGATGCGCATGCGAGCCTCCGGGTTGCCGGTCCGATCGGAGGCCGGCCGGGTCTGTGGACGGGCGGAGGCCACGAGGTGTTGCGGTGTCCGATGCGCGGCGGCAGGCGTGAGGCGCGGGCGATCAGCCGACCTAGGGGTGCGGGCGATCAGCCCCCGTGACCGGCTGCGGCCACCACGGCGCGGGTCAGCCGGTCCGTCCTCAGCGCATCCGCATACGTCGCCAGGACCCGCCCCGGGTCTGAGGCCAGCACCGCGTCGAGGAACGCCTCGGCCTGGACCTCGTACGGGTCGCGGCCGGGCGGGATGACCCGGCGGGCAACGCCGTCGTCGATGGTGACCTCCCAGTCCGTCTGAGGCCCCATCGTCTTTCGGATCGCGATCCACAGGCCGTCGGCAGCGAGCTCAAGGGCGATGTCGTTCGAGGCGAGTCGCCGGGAGTTGGAGAACGTGCCGATCGCGCCCGAGGCGAACCGCAGCAGCGACGCAGTCGCGTCGACCAGCGGGACCCCATCGGCAACCGCCGGCGCCCCGCCCGTTGCGGCCGCCGCGACCACTTCGGCCTCGCCGACGAGCTGCCGCGAAAGGTCGTACAGGTGCGTCGCCTGCTCGACCACCTGACCGCCGCCGGTCGGCTCGGCACGCCACCACGCGGGCGGCGGCGTGTCGCACAGCCAGCGCGCCGACACGAGGTGGGCCGGCCGGTCTGCGAGCAGCCGGCGAACCTCCGCGAGCGCCTCGAGGCCCCGCAGGTGGTAGCCGACGGCCGCGACGAGACCTCGTGCCGCCACGTGGGCGGCGATCCGGGCGGGCCCGTCCGCATCGGTCGCGGCGAGCGGCTTCTCGGCCAGGAACGGGATGCCCCGTCCGACAAGCGGCTCGAGGGCCGCGATCGCCGAGCCGGGCGGAACGGCGACGAGCGCCAGGTCCGGCCGCTGCTCGTCGAGCATGCGCTCGAGATCCTCGGGTCCGTAGGCCGAGACGCCGGGACGGCGAGCCGCGACGGCAGCGGCTGACTCCGGGCGACCCGACACCACGCCGACCAGGCGGGTCCGCCCCAGCCGGTCGAACGCGTCGAGGTGATAGCCGCTGATCCAGCCCGCGCCGATCAGCGCGAGCCGCAGGTCCTGGCGCAGTGCTGTCATGGATGGATGCTACCCGCCAGCCTGCGCCGCTACACCGCCTCGTACCGCACGTAGGCCGGCTCCCACATCGCCGCGTCCACCGCTGCGGGGATCGCCGCCGGCCGGTACCGCCGGCCCACCCCCATGTCGCCCAGGTGCCCGACCACCGAGATCGCGATCTCGCGGGCGACCCTGCGCAGTTCCGCAATCGGCGGGAAGAGGGCTCCCTCGGCAAGCTCGGCCGGGGTCGCCATGTCCGCGAGGCGCCGCGCTGCCACCAGGAACGCGGACTCGGGCAGGATCCTCGCCTCGGACACGATGGCGGCCAGGCCCATGCCCGGGAACACGTAGGCGTTGTTCGCCTGCGGGATCCGGTGGACACGGCCGTCCGCCTCGACCGGCGGGAACGGGCTGCCCGTGGCCACGATCGCGCGGCCCTCGGTCCAGGCGAGGATGTCCGCGGGCCGTGCCTCCGTGCTCGACGTCGGGTTCGACATCGGGAGGATGATCGGGGCGGGCGCACGCCCCGGCCATGGACCGGATCGTGGCCTCCGTGAACGCGCCACCCTTGCCGGTCGTCCCCAGCAGCACATCCGGGCGGAACGCGGCCACCACCGCCTCGCAGCTCCAGCAGGGCGTCCGGATCAAGACCCAGGCCCGCCACGACATCGCGGGGCAGAGCGCCCTCGAGCTTGTCGTCCTCGAGGCCCGGACGGCCCTGCACCAGGAGCCCATGCGAGTCGAGCATGGCGATCGCGTTCCGGGCGTCGTCCGGGGACATGCCGGCCTCCACCATCGCGATGCGCAGCAGCCGTGCGATCCCCGTGCCGGCGGCGCCCGAGCCGGCCAGCACGAAGCGGGTGCCCACGAGCGTCCGGCCCGTCGAGCGCAGCGCGGCGAGGACCGCGGCCACCGAGATCGCCGCCGTGCCCTGGATGTCATCGTTGAACGAGCAGACCCACTGCCGGTAGCGCTCGAGGAGCCGGATCGCGTTGTGCTGCTTGAAGTCCTCCCACTGGAGGACCGCGCGGGGCAGGACCTCGCGGACGCCGGCCACGAACGCCTCGACCACCTCGTCGTAGGCATCGCCGCGCAGGCGGGGATGCCGCCAGCCCACGTACAGCGGATCGGCCAGCAACTCGACCCGATCCGTCCCCACGTCCAGCGACACCGGCAGGGTCATGCCGGGATGGACGCCCGCTGCGGCGGCGTAGATCGCCAGCTTGCCCACCGGGATGCCCATGCCGCCCGCGCCCTGGTCGCCGAGCCCCAGGATCCGCTCGTTGTCGGTGACCACGATCAGGCGGATCTCCTCGCGCGCCGCGTTGCGGAGGAGCGCCGGCACCCGGTCCACGTCGTCGGGCGTGATCCAGACCCCTCGCGGCCGTCGGTACTGGTGGCTGAACTGCTGGCAGGCCCGGCCGACCGTCGGCGTGTAGACGATCGGCAGCAACTCCTCGAGGTGGTCGAGGAGCACCTTGTGGAACAGCGTCTCGTTGCGGTCCTGGAGGGCGGCGAGGCCGATGTACTTCTCGAGGTCGTCCTGCTTGCGCCGGACGTGCTCGAGCTCGAGGGCCACCTGGAGGTCGATGTCGACGACGCGCGGCGGCAGCAGCCCGCGAAGTCCCAGGGCGTCCCGCTCGTCCTCGGTGAACGCGGCGTCCTTGTTGAGGACGGGGTCCGCCATGAGGGCCAGCCCCCGCAGCACGATGGGTGCCGGGCCGGTGCCGCTCCGCAGGGCGTCGAGGACGGGACGCGACAGGCGGTGCGCATGGCCGCGCGGCGTGGCCGGGGCGGCAGGGATCACGAGAGAGACCTCCAGGTTGGCGAGACGGCAGCGCCGGGACGGACCACGAGCTCGCGAGGATTGCCGAGAAGCCGCCGCGCGTCAGCGGGCGACGATCACCGTCGTGTGGGCATGCGTGGCCACGTGCTCCGACACGCTGCCGTGGAGCACCTTGGACATGGTCCCGAGGTTGCGGGTGCCGACCACGATGACGTCGTAGCCCTTCTCGTCGGCGACCCGTTCGATGCTCGGGCGACATCGCCATCGGGCTCGTACAGCTCCACCTCGATGCCGTGCTCCCGGAGCATGCTGCGGGCCTCGACCAGCTCCTGGGCGTGCACCATCCGGTCGTCCCATGGGTCGGGCCTGAGGTTGCCCCCCTTGCGTGGCACGACGCTGATCACCCCGACCTGGGCATCGAACTTCATCGCCAGCTCGATCGTCTGCTGGAGCGCCCGCTTCGCGGGCTCGTCGCCGTCGTAGGCGAGGAGGATGCGCTTCATGACGCTGTTCCTTTCGGGCGCCGGAACCGTGCGCCGGCGGTCAAGGTCGACCGCCGAATCTGCTCGTCCAACAAGTGAGCATCGACCGGTCACGTGGTGGGTTCCAGCGCACCGGGACCAGCCGAGAGGGGCCGAAAGGCATGAATCCTGCCGCGCCGCCGGTGCCCGCCGGGTGCCATGTCATGGCACGATGGCCCCCATGGTGGACCAGGAGCCCCGGTACGACCGTATCGCGGAGGGCTACGCCCGCTGGTGGGCGCCTGTCCACCGCCCCGCCACCCTCGCGCTCCTCGATGAGATCGCCCCGGTCCTCGACGGCGACGGCGACGGCACCACGCTGCTCGACATCGGCTGCGGCACCGGGGCCCTCCTGGCGGAGGTCGTGACGCGCTGGCCGCATGTGCGCGTGACCGGCGTGGACGCGTCGGCCGGGATGCTTGCCGTCGCGGAGCGGAACCTGCGCTCGCTGCCCGCCAGGGCGCGTGGCCGCATCGACCTCCTGCAGGGCACCGCCGACCGTCTGCCGCTGGCGGACGGGTCGGTGGACATCGCTCGTCTCAGCCTTCGTCTACCAGCTCGTCCCGTCCCGGTACCGGGCGCTCCGCGACGCCCGTCGCGTGCTCCGCCCGGGTGGGACGCTCGCCTACGTGACCTGGCTTGCGGGCGGGCGGTTCGGGGCGGACGAGGTGTACGACGAGGCGCTCGAGGCGGCGGGGCTGGAGCCCGAGGATCCTGCTGCCGGCCACGACGAGCCCGAGCACGCCGCGGAGCTCGCCGCCCAGCTCCGCCGGGCCGGCTTCGCAAACGTGGCGACACGCGAGGCCGAACTCGACCACGCGTTCACCCCCGACGGCTACCTCGCGTTCGTCGCATGCTTTGACGACGAGGACCGGTTCGCAGGGCTGGACGACGAGCGAAGGCGGGCACTGGAGGCCGACCTGCTGGCGCGCCTCGCACCGTCTGGATGCCGATGGCCTCAGGATGCGCCTGCCGGTCGCGTATATCGAAGGCAGGCGACCGGGGAGAGCCTGATCGGCAGCCTCTCCCGTGCTCAGCCCGCGGCGGAGTCGGCTGCGGGGGCCTCCTCGGCGCCCAGGGCCTCGTCGGTCGCGCCTGCAACAGCCTCGACAACGCGCGGCGGAAGGACGCGGGCGACGACCTCACTCGGATCGGCGCTGGCGAGCGCAACCCCGTCGGGCAGGACCAGGTCGGCCACCGTGATCGTGGCGTCGAAGTCCACGAGGGACCCCAGGTCGTAGGTGAGCGACTCGGGCATGTTGGCCGGCAGCACCTTGACCTTGAGCGACGACAGCTGGTGCACGAGCGTGCCGCCCGCGGCAACGGCCGGCGCCTCGCCGGAGGCGACGAGGGCGACGTCGACGACGAGCTCCTCCGACATGCGGACGGCGAACAGGTCGACGTGGAGGGTGCGATGGGAGATGGGATCCAGCTGCACGCCGTGGATGATGACGGGGACCGCACGCTTGTCGTCGACCGTGAGGTCCACGAGGGACGAGGCGCCCGTGTGGCGGCGCAGCTGCGACAGCTCGTGGGCGTCGATGCTCACCGGGGTGCTCTCGCGCCCGTGACCGAAGACGACACCTGGCACCAGGCCGGCGCGACGCAGCTGGGCGACCTTCTTGCCGACGACCTCGCGGCTTGTCGCTGTAAGAGTGGGGCGGTCAGGCATGGGTTCAATCCTCGAGGTGGTGGCGGCCTGAGCCCCGCAGGTGCGGGCGCGGCGACTGCCTTGACGGCAGGCCTCCCGCCCGCCAGTCCGTTGGCCCGAGGCTACCACAGGGACCAGCCGGAGCCCGCGCGCGCGGGCGGGATCAACGTCCGCGCAGCCTGTCGAGGTGGTGTGCTGTAGGATCGGCGGGCCGTGGCAGCCACCATCCTGATCGTCGAAGACGAGTTCGCCGTCGCGCGAGGTATCCAGTACGCCCTCCAGCAGGAGGGGTACGAGGTCACCGTCGCGCGCTCGGGCGAGGAGGGCCTGGAGTTCGCGATCTCCCAGGCCCCGGATCTGATCGTGCTCGACGTGCGCCTGCCGGAGATGGACGGCTTCGAGGTCCTCCGGCGCCTGCGGGCTGCGGGCACGAAGTCACCGGTCCTGTTCCTCACCGCCCGCGGCGACGAATTCGACAAGGTCGTCGGCCTGGAGCTGGGCGCCGACGACTACGTCACCAAGCCCTTCGCCCTGCGCGAGCTCCTCAGCCGCATCCGGGCCCTCCTGCGACGAGCCTACGGCGATCTCGCCAACGCGGCCGGCGGGCGCGTCATCCGCCACGGGGACCTCCTGATCGACCTCGAGCGACGGAGGGTCCAGCGTGGCCAGCGACGGATCGCGCTGACCGCGACGGAGTTCGAGATCCTGCGCCACCTCGCGAGCCGGCCCGGCCGCGTGTTCACCCGCCGGGAGCTCCTGGAGCTGCTGCGCGACTACGAGGCGCTCGACCAGGACGAGAAGACGATCAACGTCCACGTCAGCCACCTGCGCGAGAAGATCGAGGACGATCCGTCCGCGCCCCAGTTCGTCCTCACCGTCCGGGGTGCCGGCTACCAGTTCGCCGAGCGCTGAGATGAGCGCCGTCCGCCCGCCGGACGAGATGGGCCCGGCGGAGCCGGCGGGCCGGGAGCCCGTCCGCCCCGCCCCGGACGACGGCGGCCGCCGGGGGCCCGTCCCGCAGTCGTTCCAGACACGCCTCACGATCGCGTTCATGGGCGTCGTGGCCCTGACGCTGCTGCTCGTGGCGCCGATCATCGTCCTCCGCATGGACGGCTACTTCCGCGCCGAGGAGGAACGCCAGCTGGCCGACCGCACGTCCGCGAGCATCGCGGTCCTGACCAAGCTGGTGGAGGACGCCGCTGGCCCGAAGGCGGTCGTCCTCAAGCAGGACGGGCGCTGGACCCTCAACCCGGATGTCGAGCGGATGCTCGTCGATGAGGGCAGCCTCCAGCTGGTTGCCGACCAGGTCGCCCAGGCGAAGGTCAGGCTCGCGTTCGGGCCTGCAACGATGGACACCGATGGCATGCTCGTCCCAGATCCGGTCAAGCGCCTCACCTTCCTCGCCGCGACGCAGATGGAGCCCGACGCCGGCCAGGCGGTGGACCAGGCGATCCCTCCCGCGTCCGCGCAGCAGGCGCGCCTGCACGATCGCCAGGACTGGGGCCTGGTGGTCACCCTGTCCGACCCGTACACCACGCGGGCGACCACGATCGGGGCGATCAACGGCCTGCTCCTGATCATGGCCGCGCTCGCCCTGATCCTTGCGGTGCTCGTGGCCTCGTTCCTCGCCCACCGCTTCGCGACGCCGCTCACCCGCCTCACGGCCGCGACCCGGCGCCTCGCAGGCGGCGACTTCTCCTCGCGCGTCGCGCTCGATGAGATCACCACGGGCACGCTCGAGATCCGGTCGGTGTCGCGCCAGTTCAACGTGATGGCGTCCCGGCTCGAGGAGAGCGTCGAGGTCATCCGGCGCGACCGCGATCGGAGCCGCGACTTCCTCGCCGACGTGAGCCATGAGCTTCGCACGCCGATCGCCGCGATGCGCACGTTCGTCGAGCTGCTCCAAGGCCCGGCCGGCGAGGATCCGGCCGCCCGCGCCGAGTTCCTCGAGTCGTCCGCGGGGCAGCTGGACCGCCTCGACTGGCTGGCCCAGAACCTGCTGGAGCTCTCGAAACTCGATTCGGGGCTCGTGCTCCTCGAGCTACGCCCCGAGGACCTGCGCGGCACCATCGAGTCCGCGGTGGAACAGGCGCAGGCAGCCGCCGCGAAGCGCGGGGTCCGGCTCATCACGATCCTGCCCGACCGCCCCTTGCGCTTCCACCACGACCCGCCCCGCGTCGGCCAGGTCGTCACCAACCTCGTGGGCAACGCGATCAAGTTCACCCCGCGCGGCGGCGAGGTACGCGTGTCCGCGCGCGCGGACGTCAACGGGGGCGCCCGGATCGAGGTCGTGGACTCGGGCATCGGCATCAAGCCAGCCGAGCTGCCGCTCGTGTTCGACCGCTTCTACCGCGGCAGCCAGTCGAACGAGGCCCGCGGGTCGGGCTCCGGGCTGGGCCTCTCGATCGTGAAATCCATCGTCGACATGCACCACGGCACCATCGCCGTGGAGAGCGCCGTCGGCCGGGGCACCCGCTTCGTCGTGACCCTGCCGAGGGACCCGCGCGACGTCGTGGAGGTCACCACGCCTGAGCCCGACGAGCAGCCCGCGTGGCCTGCCACCACGCCATCCGAGACGATTGTGGAGGTTTCTTCACCGACTGCCACGCCGCCCTTGAACACCGATGCTGCACGCTTGATCCAAGCAGTCGTGCCGGATCCGCCGGGCACCCCCATCGCACCGGAGAGCCAAGTCACCCGATGACCGACGACACCCTGCCCGGGTCCACGCCCGCACCGCGCCCGGAGCCCGAGCCAGCACACGCCGACCTCCCGCTCTCCGATCCGCTCGACGAGACCCAGGCGGTCGAGGTTCCTCGCTACGCACCCACGCCGGATCCTCGTCCGGACACCCGTTGGGCCTGGGCCCAGCCCGGCTCCGACGCGACGGATGGTCCGGCGGGCGGATCCGCTGACCGCTGGTTCGCGCCCTCGCCCGCCGGCGGGCCCACGACCGACCCTTCATCCGCGGGCCACGATCCCGGGGACCGGGCGTCGTACGCCGCCCCAGAGCCGGCGGCGGCTGCCGTGGCCCCGGCGCCTGTGACGGCCCGACGCGGGCCGGGGATCGGCACCATCGTGGCGGTGTCGCTGCTGTCCGCGTTCGTCGCCTCGGCCGGCACCGTGGTCGCCCTCGAGCGCGCGGGTGCCTTCGAGCAGCCCGCCACGGTCGTTTCCGCAGGCTCCGGCCAGGCAGCCGGCGCGCTCATCCCGGTGACCATCAACGAGTCATCCGCCGTGATCGACGCCGCCGCCAGGACGAGTCCCGCGGTCGTGAAGATCACCACCGAGGCCCAGAGCACCGACCCGTTCGGCACCAATTCCTCCGAGGGCGTCGGCTCCGGCGTCATCTACGACGCCAGCGGCTGGATCGTCACCAACCGCCACGTCGTCGAAGGTGCCCAATCCCTCAGGGTCGAGCTCCCGGACGGCCGGAGCTTCGACGGCAAGGTGTACGGCACGGACACCCTGACGGACCTCGCCATCGTCAAGGTCGAGGCGACAGGCCTCCCGGTCGCGAGCCTCGGCCGTTCCGACGGCCTCAAGACCGGCCAGCTCGTCATCGCCATCGGCAGCCCGCTGGGCACCTACAGCTTCTCCGTCACGAGCGGCATCGTGTCCGGCAGGGGCCGGGACATCCTCGTGAACAGCGGGCGGTCGCGGATCACCAACCTCATCCAGACCGACGCCGCCATCAACCTCGGCAACTCCGGGGGCCCGCTGACCGACGCCACCGGCGCCGTCGTCGGCATCAACACGGCGGTCGCCAACGACTCCAGCGGCATCGGCTTCGCCATCCCGATCGACATCGCGCGGCCGATCATGGACCAGGCCCTCGCCGGCGTGGCCCTCAGCCGGCCGTGGATCGGCATCCGCTTCCTGACGCTCGACCTGCAGCTCCAGAAGGACCTCGGCCTGCCAGTGGCCGAGGGCGCCCTGGTCACCAACCAGGAGGGGACCGGCACGGCGATCCAGGCGGGCAGCCCGGCGGAGACGGCCGGCGTGCTGGACAACGACATCGTGACGGCCATCAACGGTCAGAAGCTCGACCAGCTCCACCCCCTGGACGCGGTCCTCGTCCAGTTCGCGCCCGGTGACTCCGTGACCCTTGACGTGCTTCGCAACGGCGAGCCCGTCCAGCTGACCCTCACGCTTGGCACGCGCCCCGCGAACACGTGAGCAACGATGACGGTGCGGGTTGTCCGTGCCGCCATCACTCCCAGCGCGCCGCTCCGGATGGGCCCCGGGGCGGCGCGTTTCCGTCTCGTGCGCCGGCGTGACCGGTCTCCGTGCGCGGTCAGGAGGTGCGGCGGCGGCGCACCGAGATCCCGGCCGAGCGGAACGTGCCGCCCAACCTGACCTCTGGCTTCGTGATCCGGATCGCGACCTCGTCGGCCGGGTAGTTGGCCAGGAGCTCGTGCGCGATCGCCTCGGCGAGCGCCTCGATGAGGTTGAAACGCGTGGTCTCGACGATCTCGCGGCAGGTCTCGAAGACGCGCGAATAGTCGATGGTTCGCTCGAGGTCGTCGGTGAGGCCGGCGGGCTGGAGGTTCAGCCTCAGCTCCACGTCGACCTCGAACGGCTGCGGGTTCTGCTGCTCCTCCTCGTACACGCCATGCGTGCCCGAGAAGACCATGCCCTCGAGGAAGATGCGGTCGCTCACGTCTACCTGCCTGTCGGCCACCCGTCCGGGCGCCACCCGCGCAGGATCGCATCCGCGACGCGCGCCGTGCGGACGTTCTCGCGCACGTCGTGGACGCGGACGATGTCCACGCCCGCGGCGATCCCCAGGGCCGTGGTGGCCGTGGTGGCCTCGACCCGCTGGTCGGCCGGCAGGTCGAGGAGCTTGCCAAGGGTCGACTTGCGCGACGTGCCCAGCAGGATCGGGCGACCCAGCACGCGCAGGGTGTCCAGGTGCTCGAGGACCGCGAGGTTGTGGTCGGGCGTCTTGCCGAAGCCGAAGCCGGGGTCGATGACGAGGTTGTCCCACGGGACGCCCGCGTCCAGCGCCCGGTCGAGCGCGCGGGCAAGGTCCCCGATCACCTCGGCGACGACGCTGCGATACCGGGCTTCCGCGCGGTTGTGCATGAGCACGATGGGCACGCCACGCTCGGCGGCGAGGCGGACCATCGCCGGATCCTCGGACACGCCCCAGATGTCGTTGAGCAGATGGGCGCCGGCGTCGAGCGCGGCCGCGGCGACAACGGTGCTGGTGGTGTCACAGGAGATCGCGGTGCCCGGGAGCGCCTCGCGGATTGCCCGGATGACCGGCACGACGCGGGCTGTCTCGTCGCGCGCGCCGACGGGCGCATGACCGGGGCGCGTCGATGCGCCGCCGATGTCGAGGATGTCCGCGCCGTCCTCGACCATCCGGCGGGCCTGCGCGAGGGCAGCCGCCACAGGGTCGGCCGCCGCCACAGGGTCGGCGGCCGCCACCGGGTCGGCGGCCGCCATAAGGCCGTCGCCCGAGAAGGAGTCGGGCGTGACGTTGAGCACGCCCATGACATAGGTCCGCGTGCCCCAGGCGAGATGGAGCGGGCCGGCCTGGACGGGCCCAGGTGCAGCCATCACGCCCGACCCGGCCTCGGCAGGCAGGCCGAACGACGGCGTGGAGGCACCCCCTCCATGCTCGGGACGCCCTGGGACGACGTTGCGATCCCCGGGGATGTCGCGCTCGTGCATGCCGTTCATCCTGCCACGGGATCACGCAGGTCAGGGTCATCGACCAGCATCGCGCGGGCGGCGCCCACCAGGTACAACGAGCCCGCCACGACCACCGGGCCGCGCGCGTGTGCTCCCGTGCTGCGGAGCGCCTGCTCGACGGCTGCCTCGGGCGTCGGCGCGGTCTCGACCCGGGCCGACGGCAGGACCGTGCGCCACCGCTCGGCGAGGGCCGCAGGAGCCAGTGCCCGGGGGAGATCGGGGGCCGTGCAGACGATCCGGGCACCGGCGATCACCGGCGAGGCCGCCGCGGCCCGCAGTACCCCATCGACGTCCTTGTCCGCCATCGCCGCCCAGACGAGCGTCAGCGGCGCCGGTGGTGTCTCGCGACCCCCCGCCAGGTGCGGCCGCAGATCGTCCAACGCGGTCGCGAGCGCGGCCGCGCCATCGGGATTGTGGGCGCCGTCGAGCAGCACCTCTCGTCCTCCAGGTCCGGTCACGAGCTCCAGGCGTCCCGCCCACGTCGCGGTCGCGTAGCCGCGGCGGCGGGCCTCGACCGGCACCGTCGCGATCCCCGCGGCCGCCAGCCCGTCCAGCAGGGCGTCGGCGACGGCCGCGTTGGCCGCCTGGTGGCGTCCGCGCAGCCCGATCCCCGTCGGCCCGAGGCCCGCCAGGTCCACCGTGAGCGCATCCCTGGTCCAGCCGAGGATGGGCGGCGGCGGGGCCACCGTGAGCGGGACTCCGAGGCGGGCGCACCGGCGGCGCAGGATCGCGAGAGCCTCGCCGTGCGTGCCGGTGACCGCCACGTCGCCCCGCTTGACGATGGCGGCCTTCTCACGGGCGATCGCGGCGATCGTCGGCCCGAGGCGGTCCATGTGGTCGAGACCGACGTTGGTCAGCACGGCCACGCCGCCGTCCCAGGCGTTCGTGGCGTCGAGGCGGCCGCCAAGACCCACCTCCACGAGTGCGAGGTCCAGGTCCGCCTCCGCGAAGTGGCGGAACATGACCGCGGTGAGCAGCTCGAACTCGGTGGGCGGGCCGAGGCGGCGGGCGATCCGGTCGGCAGCGGGGATCGTCTCGTCGACGAGCCGGGCGAAGGTGGCGGCATCGATGGGGTGGCCGTCCACCACGATCCGCTCTCGATACGTCACGAGGTGCGGCTTCGGCGTCTCGCCGACCCGGTAGCCAGCGGCTCGGAGTGCGGAGCCGGCCAGCGCGATGACGCTGCCCTTGCCGTTGGTGCCCGCGACCAGCGCGCCCCGGACGTCGCGCTGGGGATCGCCCATCGCGCGCAGCAGGGCGGTGACCCGCCCGAGACCGAGGCGGATCCCGTACCGTCCGCGAGCCTCGATGGCGGCGAGCGCCTCCGCGTAGGTCCGGTCGGCGGCGGGTGTCTGACCCGGGGAGCCGGACGCGCGGCTCGGGGAGCCGGTCGCCGGACCCGGGGCGCCGGGCGTGTCCTGCATGCTCACTCGCGCGTCAGGTCGTCCTCGTAGAAGACGCACTGGTTGAAGCGGGGCGTCAGGCAGACGTCGTTGACGTAGCTCTCGTCGAGGTGGACGCCGCCCCGCAGCTGGCAGCGGGAGATGGTCGACGGCTGCCGCAGCAGGCCTTTGAGCAGGTGCGGCGCCTGGATCGGGATCGCCCCGCGGGTGCCGGTCATGTAGAAGTGCGGGCAGACGTTGCGGCGCAGGCTCGGAAGGCCGAATCCGATGCGGCCGGGCGGCATCGTCGAAGGTGCGGTCCGGTTCGCTGAGAGGAAGGATCGCGGCGGCGGGACGGCGGGGAGGGGTCGGCTGCCGGGCGCCGCGGGAGGCGCCCCCGCGAGAGGGCGCCGGTCCGGGCTGCTGCCGGGCCTGGCCACAGGCTCCCGGCCGCCGGACGACATCCCCTGGGCATCGGGCTCGCCATGCGGTGCAGGGCGCGCGCTCACCCGGGAGATGGGTCCATGGCTCCAGGTTCCACGGTCCCCGGGTGTCGGGCGCACAGGCCTCCGGTCTCGGGACTCCACTCCACCCTCTTGCAACGCCCCGCGGGCGAAAGGTCGTGCCTTCTGCGCAGCGTACCACCGCGCGGCGGATACGCGGCAGCACGGTCGGGCATGGTCCGGCCTCGCAGGTCCGGACGCGGCGACCGTGCCCGACGTCGTGTTCGTGCGACAATCCGGCGCAATGGACCCCCGCCGCGACAGGATCTCCCAGGTCCGACCCCGTCCCCCCGCCGGCAGCCGGCCCGTGACCAAGCGGGTCAGACCCAGCGCCCCGTCGCCGCGGCGCATGGACCGGTACCGCGAGCTCGAGCGCCGTCGCGGCCTCCCCCTTCCCATCAAGCTGTTCCTCGCCGCTGCCGTCCTCACGCTGGGCGCCACGATCGTCTGGATCGGCAGCGGCGCCGTCGGACCATTCGTGTCGTCGACGGTCGCGGGCATCGGCGGGTTCGTGACGGAGATCGGCGGCGTCGTCAGCAGCCCCGCTCCCACGGCCGTCCCCGACGTCGGCGACTCCCCGTCGATCGAGTCGCCCGAGTCGCCGTACACCAACGAGGCTGCCACGGACATCATCGTCAACGTGCCCCCCGCGGTCGCAGGCAAGGAGGGCTACGGGATCCGCCTGTACGTCACGCTCCCGGACCAGGATCCGGAGGTCGTGGCCGAAGTGGCGGTAGGCGCGCTCTCGAAGCTGGTCATTCCCGAGGTCGCGCTGGCCGAAGGCCGCAATGACTTCCAGGCCACGATCGTCGGTCCGGCAGGCGAGACCGAGGCATCGGGCGTGGCCACCTGGATCATGGACAACCTCAAGCCCAAGGCGACGATCAGCTCGCCCAAGGACGGCGCGCGTATCAAGAAGAGCTCGGCAACGCTGAAGGGCAAGACCCAGCCCAAGGCCTCCATCCGGGCCCAGAATGCCGCGAACGGCGCCAACGCCGAGGCGATCGCGGGGGACGACGGGCTCTGGGAGGCGCCGATCGCGCTCGCCGACGGATCCAACGTCATCACCGTGACCGTCACCGATCTCGCCGGCAACACGAACACGAACACGATCACCCTCCGCCGCGGCGAGGGCAAGCTGTCCATCGTCCTGATCGGCAGCCGCTACCGCTTCGTCGCGTCGAAGCTGCCCAAGGAGGTGACGTTCAGCGTGACCGTCACCGGCTCCGACGGCCAGCCGACGAAGGGGGCGACGGCCCTGTTCACGGTCTCGGTGCCCGGTCTCGAGGCGATCGTGTCGCGCGAGCTCAAGACCGACGCGGGCGGTGTCGCCACCTTCACGACGTCGATCCCGGCCGGGGCGATGCCGGGCAGCGGCCTCGCGACCGTCCTCGTGGACACACCGAACGACGGCCAGGGCTCGGACCGGGCGACGCTCACCGTCCAGTAACGGGGATCGCGTCGAGCATCCGTTCGATCGGACGCCGAATCTCCTCGACAGCGCTTGCATGCGCAGCTACCATCCCCGCATGCCGGTCTGGCGCTGCCCGCATTGCTCCACGCCGCAGGCGGAAGCCTCGCGGTGCTGGGTGTGCCGCCGTTCCACGACCTCATGCGCCACGTGCAGGCACTTCCGCAGGGGCATCGCTGGTGGCCTGGGCCTGTGCGGCCTCGACCCCAAGCGGCTGGCGCTCGATGGCACGGAGATGCGGCCCTGCTGGATCGCCGCGCCTCGCCCGGTCGACGTCGAGGTGCGCTGGTCCGGCTCCACCCACGTCCGGGTCCCCGGTGATGCGGTGGGCAGGACGGCTGCCGCCACCCCGATGACCGTCGCGGCGCTTGCGGGCGTCGCCGGGCAGGCGGGGCTGGACGGGCGCGGCGCACGCCGTCCGAGAACGTTCGTTCCAGTCGACGACCCGGAGCCGGGCGCCGCAACGGCCGCCGATGCCGACGACCACGTCGTCGTTCCGACACCCGTCACGCGCGTCCCCGGGACGTGGTGGCTGTGGGGCGACCCGGAGCCCTGGCCCGAAGGCTAGGAGGGAGCCGCGCCGGTCCTGGCGGTCAGGCGGGCCGCCCGATCAGGGGCAGGCCGCCACCGTTGCGGGGTCTGCCGGGTCACCGACGACGAGGTCGATCGGCGTCCCAGCAGCGTGCTTCGTGCCCGGATTCGGCTTCTGGTCGAGCACCTTCCAGGCCTGGTCGAACGCACCGCCGGCCGGCTGGGTCGTCACGTCGCCGCGCGCGAACCCATCCGAGTCGATGTTGGTGGTCGCCTCGTCAAGCGAGAAGCACAGGTAGTTGCCCACGTTGACCGGGGCCGGCGTCGGCGTGGGGGTCGGCTCGGGCGTGGGCGTCGGCGTCGGCGATGGGGTCGGGGTGGGAGTGGGTGAAGGCGTCGGGGATGGGGTGGGCGTCGGCGACGGCGTGGGCTCCGGGCCCTTCGACACCACGTAGTCCACCGTGGTCTCGGGGCTGACGACGATGCCGGCCTGCGGGTTCTGGCTCGCCACCGCCCCTGTGGGCACGGCCGGGTCGAACGCCTCGGTCCGGCTGCCCAGCCGGAGGCCGCTCTTGACGATCGCCTCGGCCGCCGCGTTCTCGGGCATCCCGACGATGTTCGGGGTAGGCACCTGGGCCTGGCCGACCGCCACCGTCAGCTTGATCTCCGTGCCCGGCGGGACGGACTCGCCGGCCGGAGGATCCTGCGCCAGCACGGTGTCCGGCTCGACGTCGGTCCGCTCCTCGGTCGCGGCGCGGGTCACGGTGAGCCCGAAGCTGGCGGCCTGGGCCTCGGCCTCGGCGTAGGGGAGATCCACGAGCGTCGGCACGGCAACGGGCGAAGCCTCGGGCGAGGCGGTCGGCGAGGGGCTGCTGGAGCCTCCGCCGGTCAGCATCTGGAAGATGAGGAACCCGACGATCGCGAGGATCACGATGCCCAGGATCCCGGCGGCCCAGGCCCACGGGCCGGTGCCACCAGCGTCCTCCTCGAGGTCCCCATCGACGGGGGGCGGGGGCGGGGCGGAGCTGGTGGTGACCGGCGCCGAGCGTGCGTAGGCGTCGGGCGGGTACGGAACGGCATTCGGGCGGGCCTGGGCACTGGCCACGGTGGTGGCCGCAGCCACGCCCGCGACGGCTGCGCCGGCGGCAACCGCGGCACCCGGCTGGGCGGCCGGGGCGGCGAGCCAGCCCTCGAGCGCACTCGCCATCGATGCGGCTGAGGCGTAGCGGGCGGCCGGATCGAGTGCCATGGCACGGGTCACGATCGCGTCCAGCTCGGGCGGCGTGCCCGGCGTGAGCGCAGACGGCCGAGGCGGCGTGGAGGTCAGGCGCGCAAGCGCGACCGCGGCCGCGCCATCGCCCGAGAACGGGCGCTGCGCGGTCAGGCACTCGTACAGGACGATGCCCAGCGAGTAGATGTCCGACGGGATGGTCGCCGGCTCGCCGCGCGCCTGCTCCGGGCTGAAGTAGTGGACGGAGCCCATCGTCACGCCCGGCAGCGTGAGCTGGGACTCGGTGAGCGCACGGGCGATGCCGAAGTCGGCGACCTTGACGCGCCCGTCGCGCCCGATCAGCACGTTCGACGGCTTCACGTCCCGGTGGACGATGCCCTTGACGTGGGCGGCGTGGAGGGCCTTGGCGACCTCGGCCGTCGACGCGGGCGGACTGGCGCGGCGGCAGGGCGCCGTTCTCGCGGATGATCGCGCCAAGGTCCTGGCCGTCGATCAGCTCCATCACGATGTAGGGGCCGTCGTCGCCCTCACCGAAGTCGAAGACGGACACGATGTTCGGGTGGTTGAGGGAGGCGGCGGATCGGGCCTCGTCGCGGAACCGCGCGAGGAAGTCCGGGTCCTGCCCGAACTCCGGGCGCAGCAGCTTGACGGCGACGTCGCGGTCCAGCTGCGCGTCGCGTGCACGGTAGATCGTCGCCATCCCGCCCTGGCCGAGAAGCTCGACGAGGCGGTAGCGACCGCCCAAGACGCTTCCGATCTCGGTCACGGTGGTGTCGTCTCCCCTCTGGATGCAGGTGCCGGTTCGGGCATCCTACCGCACGGCGGCGGCTGGCCCGATCGGGCTGCCCGCGTGGCTAGATGTCGAGTGAGCGCAGGTAGTCCCGGAACTCGCTGCCGAACTCGGGCCGTGCGAGTGCCAGCTCCACGGACGCCTGGAGCCAGCCCATCGTGGTGCCGGCATCGTAGCGGGTGCCCTCGTAGCGGTAGCCGAAGACGCTCTGCTCGTCCATCAGCGCGCTGATCGCGTCCGTCAGCTGGATCTCGCCGCCGGTGCCGCGCTGGGTCTGCTCGAGCTTGTCGAAGATCTTGGGCGTGAGGACGTAGCGGCCGATGACCGCGAGGTTGGACGGCGCATCCTCGGGTTCCGGCTTCTCGACGATGGAGGTCACGCGATACGTGCGGTCCGCGCCGTGGTGGTGGTCGTCGTCGACCAGCTCCCCGCCGATGACGCCGTAACGGCGCGTCTCCTCGTGCGGGACCTCCGTCACCGCCACCACCGAGCCGTGGTACTGGTGGTAGGCGTGGATCAGCTGGCCGATGCACGGCCGGTCCGCGATGACGACGTCGTCGGGCAGGATGACCGCGAACGGCTCGTGGCCGATGAGGTCCTTCGCCATCAGCACCGCATGGCCGAGGCCCAGCTGCTCCTTCTGGCGCACGTAGGCCACCTGCGCGAGGTCGCTGATGTGGCGGACCTGGCGCAGCTTCTCGATCTCGCCCTTCTCCTCGAGCAGGTGCTCCAGCTCGAAGTTGAGGTCGAAGTGGTCCTCGATCGCCCGCTTCTGGGACGAGGTGACGATGATGACCTGCTCGATGCCGGCCGCGACCGCCTCCTCGACGGCGTACTGGATGACCGGCTTGTCGACGAGCGGCAGCATCTCCTTCGGCTGCGCCTTCGTCGCGGGCAGGAATCGGGTCCCCCAGCCCGCGGCGGGAAAGACGGCTTTGCGGACGCGCATCGGACCTCTCAGGGCGGATTGCGGAGCGGTTGGCGGAAGGGTCCAGGAGAAGGCTTCAAGTATACCGCCGGGGTCCCCCGGGCCCTCCAGCCGGACAGGGTGAGACGTGGCTCAGGTGGCGCGACCGACATCGTCCACGAAGGCCGCGACGTGGCGCGAGAAAGTCGTCGGGCGGTCCAGGCTGGAGAGGTGCGTCGCGTGCGGCAGCATCACGTGGCGGCCCGCCCGGCACGAGGCGGCCCAGTGAGCGCCCTGCGGAGCGAACACGGGATCCAGCGATCCGTTGATCACGAGGACCGGGGTCCACAGCCGACCGAGGCGCTCGAGGTACCGCCGCCCGATCACGAGGCGGACGGCGGCCGCGCCGCCCTGCGGCCAGAAGCCCCCCTCGATGATCGGCGCCGCGATGCTGCGGCGGAACCGGATGCCGAAGAACCACCTGTTGAGGCGCTCCAGCGCCGGCCCCGGCAGCCGCTCCAGCAGCGTGGCGTAGAACCCGAACGGGTGCGCCGTCGGCCCGACGGCCTCGGCAGAGCAGCCGGCGAGCACGAGCCCCGCCACACGGTCCGGACGGGCTGCGGCCACCTCGATGGCGATGTACCCGCCCAGGGACAGGCCCACGATCACGGCGCGGCCCGCGGGCACCTCGGCGATGATCGCCTCCTCGACCGCAGCCACGGCGGCCTCGATCGCTGAAGGGCTCGGCGGCCCGCCGTCCATGCCCTGGCAGGTCCACCGCCACGCACCGGTAGCGACCGGCCAGGCGGCGGAGCTGCGGGTACCACTGCATCCGCGTCATGCGGGTCGCGTGGATGAACACGATGGCCGGCGCATCCTCCGGGCCAAGCGCGACCCACGGCGGCGGCGTGACCCCGGGTCGTGCAGCCATCGCGCCCGGGCTCAGACGATCCCGTGCTCGACCGCCCAGAGGGCGGCCTGCGTGCGGCTGGCCAGGTCGAGCTTGCCGAGGATGTTGGAGACGTGCGTGCGCGCCGTGCGCTCGGTGATGCCCAGCCGGGCCGCGATCTCCTTGTTGGCGTGGCCCTTCGCGACGAGACCCAGCACCTCGAGCTCGCGCTCGGTGAGGGGCTCGTGGTCAGGCAGGGCGGGTGCGTGGCGGGCGCGGATGCGGGTGGCGAGCATCCGGGCGACCTGCGGATCGAGGTGGACCTCACCTGCATACGCACGTCGGACGGCGAGAGCGACGTCGTCGGCGTCGGCATCCTTGAGCAGGTAGCCGGTGGCGCCGGCCTCGAGCGCCGCCGTGACACGCTCCTCCTCGATGAAGCTCGTCAGGGCGACGACCTCGACCTCGGGCCAGTGCCGCTTGATCTCGGCCGTGGCGGCGATCCCGTCCATGCCCGGCATCAGCAGGTCCATGAGGACCACGTCGGGCGTGAGGGTGTCGACCGCGTCCACGGCCTGGCGCCCGTTCTCGGCCTCGCCGACGATCTCGATGTCGTCAAGCAGCTCGAAGAAGCCGCGCAGGCCCCGCCGCACGACGGCGTGGTCGTCGGCCAGGATCACGCGGATTCGGGACGGGCTGGTGTCGTCGAGCAGGATCCCCGGTGCATCGCTCATCGCCGATGAGGATAGACGGGTGCGGCCGAACACGCCGGGCGGTGTCCCGGCAGGCGTGCGAGCCGCTGCCGCCGGCGATCGCAATGCCGCCGGCGTTTGCCGGCGTGTGCCGGGGTGTGCCGGCTCAGCGGGACCTTGTCGCCTCCGGCTCGGACGCCACGGTGTCGCGCGCGGCCGTCCGGCGCGCCCTGGTGCCCAGCCGGATCCGGGTGAACGGGATGCGCAGCTCGCGGATGATCTCCGACGACACCAGGAACCCGGCGAACAGGAAGATCACCCCCAGCAGCTTGCCCAGCGACCCGTACTGGGCGTTGCCGGCGCGCAGCAGGGAGTCCGTGATCGCCGGGAACATGCCACCGATCGCGATCAGGATGGTCGCCGGGACCCGCGGGTGGAGCCGGCCGCTGACCAGGTCGCGGAAGGCCCCGGGCAGCGATGCCACCAGGTTCACCGGGATCGCCACGATGGCGATCAGGAGGTTGAACAGGAACTCGTCGCCCTTCTGCTCGGGGTCGAGCGAGTAGGGCAGCACCCGCTTCTTGGGCATGAAGACATAGGTCGAGAAGACGGCGCCCAGGACCAGCGATCCCGCGCCCGTGATGTTCATCAGCGGGGTGAGCAAGCGGAGGTAGCCGGGCATCAGCTCACCGGTGGGCTGGCCGGTCTCCGGGCTGAGTGCGTAGCCCGGCGCGGGCAGGGGCGGCGTCAGGACCATCAGCACGGTGGCCAGGATCGTCACCGCGATGACGGCACCACCGGCGAACCACGGCCAGCGCTCGTTGCCGAAGTACGTCTCCACGGCGATCGCCAGGGCGAGGATCATCGCCCCGATGAGGTACAGCAGCGGCAGCGGACCGGCGCCCGCGTAGCTGGGGCTGTTGCGGATCATCAGCGCGATCAGGCCCGAGAACGCGAGCAGGAACGCGTACGTGAACCCGAACCGGGTCCTGCCAAGCAGGTACGCGGTGCCGAGACCCAGCCAGCCCGCGGTCCAGACGGCACCGGCCAGGTACCAGAGGCGGTAGGCGGCCTCGGTCCAGCCGGTGAACCCGGCGACGGCCTCCGCGCCCGACCCGAGGCCGTACGCGAGCATGCCGAACGCCCACACCAGCTGGAACCCGTGACGACGCTCGCGCCACTGGTCGAGGAGCATGGCCGAGAACACCAGGGCGAGGATGGAGGTGACCGCGGGAACCCAGGTGCTCATGCGGGCTCCTGGTCTCCGGTCGCGTGACCCTGGGAGGCTTCGCGAGCGGGGTGGGCTTCGAGCGCCTCGAGCGCGCGATGGGCCTCGAGCGCCTCACGACCTGCAAGCTCGTGGCCGGCGACGAAGGCGAGGAGAAGCCGGTCCAGCAGGCCGGTGGACAGCTCGTAGAGGTCGGCGATGCGCGTGGTGTCCACGCCACGGCGGCGCGCGACCACGCGCAGCTCGGCCAGGAACGGGCGCCGCGCCGAGACGAACATGGACACGCCGTCCGAGAGGGGGACCCCGTGGACCGCGATGCGCTCGCCGAGGTTGGCGGCGAGGTCGATGGCATCGCGCTCCGCCATCGCGCGGGCGGGTCCGGTCTCGTCGAGGTGGCGGACGAGGGCGTCGACCAGGCGCCGCCCCGTCTCCCGGAAGGACTCCCGGTCGGCGTCGGGGACGGTCGTCCGCGGGTCGGGTGCCAGCGCGTGGGAGCCCACGTACCGCCGGCGATAGGCCGCGGTGAGGCGGTCGGGCGTCGCCCCGAAGGCAGCCAGCTCACCCGCGGGACCGGTGCGCCGGGCCTCGATCAGGCGCTCGAGGGCGCGCCGGTCGAAGCGGCGGTGGCCGCCGGGCGTGGTGAAGGCGGGAACCCGGCCCTCGTCGGCCCAGCGCCGCAGGGTGTCTGGATCGACGCCCAGCATCCGGCTCGCCTCGCCCAGGGCGAGACGCTCGGGTCGGGGACGATCCCGGGAGGAGGTCGGGGACGACACGCGGGCTCCGCTGGGCCCGGGCCAGGTGCGTGGGGCGCGATTCGAATCTAGGTAAACCTAGGTCGAGGCTGGAAACCAGGCGCGGCGAGTGTAGGCAAGGTCGCGCGGGGCGTCAATCGCGCAGTCCCGACGTGCACCGACGGCGTTGGGCCGGCCCTGCTGCCGGGTCAGGCCGGGACGAACTCGTGGTCGTCGCGGTGGATCCCGTCGCACAGGCCCAGGCCGGGTGGCTCCGTGGGCAACAGGCACCGGACGCATGATCTCGCGCACCTCACC
Organism: uncultured Chloroflexia bacterium; assembly: GCA_963697365.1. Taxonomy (GTDB): domain Bacteria; phylum Chloroflexota; class Limnocylindria; order Limnocylindrales; family CSP1-4; genus CAIXZV01. The sequence continues at coordinate 73,050 of CAVONT010000009.1, read as the reverse complement.
GCGCCGGCAGAACAGGTAGCCCTTCCCGGCCATCCAGCTGCGCACGCACGCGGGATCCCCGTGGAACTGGTGGGGTCCGGGGTTCACCGGCGAGGACTCCGTCCAGCCGACGGCCACCTCGGGCGAGACCGCGTCGAGCAGGTTCACCCGCCAGGGCGTCCCCGGGATGACCTCCCGGCAGCCGTCACAGCGGATTGCGACGTTGTCGTTGACGATGGTGCGGATCGTCACGCCCATGATTTCCACGGCGGCAGGATACCACCGCACCTGGTCAGGGCAGGGCCGTGTGCGCGAGCCTGCGGCCCATGGACAGCGTGGCCGGCGTGAAGTGGCGCGCCCAGAATCGCCCCGCCTCGCGGTTCGCCGATTCGTGGTCCACGGCACAGCGCGCGTACCCGTGGTCACGCGCCCAGCCGACCGCCGCCTCCAGCAGCGCGGAAGCCACGCCGCCTCCCCGGGAGACCGGTTCCGTGAAAGCGGCCGTGATGCTCGCGGTCCCTGCATCCCGGACGATCATCGCGACGTCGCTGGCGCACGGCCCGATCCGGAGAAAGGCCACGGGCCTGCCCTCGCGCTCGGCCACGAACACCGCCTGGGCGGGATCCTCCACGTGCCGTCGCTGGATCTCGGCCGTGGCGGCGGGTCCGAGCCGCAGGAACACGGGCGGAGCCTGGAGGTGGCGGCGCAGCCCGGCATCGAAGCCCACCAGCGCCGCCGCATCGCGGGCCTCGGCGCGCCGGATCTCGACGCCGGCGGGGAGCTCGACCGGGCCGACCGGCGCGAGGTCGCGCACGAGGTCCACGACGACGTGGCCGAAGCCGAGGCGGGCGAACGCGAGCCTGGGCATCGCCGTCGTCGGCGAGGACGCCCACCACGTGCTCCGGGCAGGCATTGGCGACCCATGCCCCGGCGAGCCCGGCGTACAGGCGCTCGCGGAGACGGCCGGTGGTGTCGAACGGCGCGGCATGGGCGACATCGGGCGTGTACGACCACTTGCCCCCGTGGCCGTCGAGCACCCGTCCGGCCTGGAAGGCGAGCAGCTCGCCGTCGTCGATGACCGCGAGGCCATTCCCCCGCTCCAGGAGCCCCTCGAGGAAGGGGGCGACATGGTCAGGATCGACCCACGCGTCCGGGAGCACCGGCACGCGACGGCGGAGGCGCTCGACGCCGCCGGCCACGAGGGCGGCAGCAGCAGGCACATGCTCCGGGCCGAAGGGGACGATGCTCACACGCGCAGCATGCCGCATCCGCCTGGTGTGGCGCGGGGGATGATGGTGGTACCCCCAACCGGATTCGAACCGGTGATCTCCACCTTGAAAGGGTGGCGTCCTAGGCCTCTAGACGATGGGGGCACGCGGCCCGGCGCGGGCCGGGCGAGTGTAGCAGGGCGACTCAGCCCGCCTTGGTGCCGCTCCAGATCATCGCGAAGATCATGCCCGCGGCCAGGCTGAGCAGCGCGGCCACCGCGAGCACCCCGCCGCCGAGGGCCGCCAGCACGGCGGATCCGTCGCGCCGCTCGTGGCCTGCCCGGATCACGGCGATCACCGCGAGGATGGCCATCAGGCCGAAGACGATGCCGCACACGAGGAAGCCGGTCGCCATGAGCGGGACCTGGAGGGTGTCGCGGATGAGCAGCGAGTAGGCGAGGAAGGCGAGGCCGCCGATGAGCGCCACCAGCAGCATGACGCGGACGGGCGTGATCGCGACGGGTCCGATGTGCGGCCCGCGCCGACGCGACGGCTCGGGTGCCGCGGCGTAGGCGCCGCGCGCTCGCTGGTCGCGGGGTTGGCGGGTGGTCATCGAGTCGAGCGTAGCAGGAGGGCGAGGCGGTGGCCGGGAGCACCACCCACGACCTCCGTCAGTCGGGTGCGCCCATACCGGCTCCGGCATCGTCGAGCGTGTCCGTGCCTGCGGATGGCGCCGCGACACCGCCGCGCCAGCGGTGGTACACCGCGACGTTCCAGGACAGCCGCGGACGCTTCAGCCGGTCGGCCAGCGCCGTCCCGCGCTCCCCGAACTGCGCCTCGAGGGCGACCCGGGCGGCATCGAGATCGGGGAACGTCCAGAAGCAGTGGACGACCCGGATCCGGAACCCGCCGCGCAGGAACGGTCCGTCACGCCGGCTCCACAGCCGGTACTCGGGCGCGTCCGGATCCCGCAGCAGCGACACGTCGTCCCGGCCGTAGTCGTGGACCACGAGGAGGCGCCCGTCGGGCCGCAGCACACGATCGACCTCGCGCAGGTCCGCCTCGTCCACGCCCCGGAAGCCCGCCCAGAGCGAGACGACGATGTCCAGGCGCGTCGTCGGGGGCCGGGATCGCCAGGGGCGAGGCGACATCGACCAGGAGCGGCTCCGCTCCGGATGCACGCACGCAGCGGCAGGAACGGGGCGCCCGGCAGGTCGAGCAGGGCGACGTCACGCCCCTCGAGCGGCCCGAGTGCCGCGAGTGCGCGCGGGATCTTGCCCTCGATGTCAGCGGCGCTGGCGATGGAGGCGGCGAGGTGCGGGACGCGCTCCAGGTGGAGGTCAGACACGGGACACGAGCATACGCGGGCCGGACATGCCGCGCAGCCGATCGGCAGGGCCCGACGGCACGGCTCGTCGGGTGTGCGGTCAGCGGACCGCGGAGCAGGCGCGCCGAGCGCGCGGGCAGGGCGATGGTCGCGCGTCCCGTCGGCGGACCGCCACCGGGTCGCCGGCGGGCCACGGCCAGCCGACGGGCAGCTCGGGCTGGAGCGTCGCGCCGTCGCGGTCGTGCAACGGGACGATGAGCGAGCCGGGCTCCTCGCCGGCGTTGAGCGCGACGACGAAGGCGGCCGAGTCGTCGGCCATGCGGTAGGCGGCGGTCATGCCCGTGGGACGCGAGCGGCGTGAAGGTCGCCGCGGCGCAGCGCCCGGTGGGCGTGCCGGCAGGCCGTGAGCCCGCGCACGAACGCGAGCATCGCGTGGTCCCAGGCGGCCTCGTCGACCGGGAAGGCGCCGCGGCAGCACGGGTCCTGGCGCGCCCGCCATGCCGATCTCGTCGCCGTAGTAGATGCAGGGCGCGCCCGGGCACCGTCAGCTGGACGAGCGTCGCCATGCTGGACCGCCGTCCGGTCGCCGTCGCAGATCGAGAGGATCCGCGGCATGTCGTGGCTAGCCGAGCAGGTTCAGCTGGACGGCGGTGATCGCCGGGTCGTACGTCGTGAGCTGGTGGTGGACGCGGCCGAGGAAGCCCGCGCCGTCCTCCCGGCGGATGCCCGCCCGCACCTCGCCGTGCTGGTCGATCACGCCCTGGTCGCGGTGGCCGGCCGCCGGCGAACGAGAGCGCCGCGAAGCCCAGCGGGTAGTTCATGTAGGCGTCGAACTGGTCGCCCTGGAGCCAGCGGTGGTCCTCGTGCCAGATCTCGGCCGACGATGTAGGCGTCGGGGTTGATGCGCCTTGACCCGGCGCCGGAACTCGCGCCAGAACGTCGTCGTCGTCGATCTCGGCGGCCACGTCCAGGCGCCAGCCGTCCGCCCCGAAGCGGATCCAGTGCTCGGCCACCTGCAGCAGGTACTCGCGCACGTGCGGGTTCGTCGGTGTTGAGCTTGGGCAGGGCGGGCAGGTTCCACCAGGCCGCGTAGCCGAGCGACGAGATGCCCTCCTGGCCGAAGTGGTCCGCGCTCGCCGGCCTCGAGGGCCGCCTCGGCGGGCGACTGGTTCGGGTAGGCGCGCAGAGGGCGGCCCGCGGCCAGGTGGTCGCGGTCGACGTGGAACCAGTCGAGGTACGGGCGAGTCGAGGCCGGTCTCGAGGACGTGGTTGAAGGGCCAGAAGCCACGGCTGGCGTGGTTGAAGACGCCGTCGAGGACCACGCGGATGCCCAGCGCGTGCGCCCGGTCGAGCAGCTCGCGCAGCGCCGCGTCACCGCCCAGCAGCGGGTCCACCGCCAGGTAGTCGTAGGTGTGGTAGCGGTGGTTCGACGCCGACGCGAAGATCGGGTTGAGGTAGATCGCGCGTGACGCCCAGCCCGGCGAGGTAGTCGAGCCGGTCGGCGACGCCGTAGCAGGTCGCCGCCCTTGAACCCGTGGTAGGTCGGCGGGGTGTCCCAGGGCTCGAGCGGGCCCGGGTAGGCGACCCGTCCGGACTGCGCGAAGCGGTCCGGGAAGACCTGGTAGAAGACGGCGTCCTTGACCCACTCCGGGGTGGTGATCGGCACGGCACCTGGGACCTCGTGGATGGGGATCGGGGCCGGCCGCCTCGCGGACCGGCCGGGGCACCGCCTCCTGCGGCATCAGCTTCGGGCCTGTTCCACCTCCTGCCGCACGTGCGGCGCCGGTCCAGTGGAGCCGCGGATGACAAGCCGCGTCTCCAGGCGGAGCTGCTCGGGGGCTGGATCCCGTCGTTCGACGACGGACAGGAGAAGGCGCACCGCGCTCTCGCCCTTCTGGCGGATCGGCTGGTGCACGGTGGTGAGGGGCGGGTTCGTGTGCTGGCTGATGTCGATGTCGTCGAAACCGACGACCGACAGGTCCTCCGGCACCCGCAGGCCCAGCTCGCGCGCGGCGCGCAGGACGCCGATCGCCATCGCGTCCGACATGGCAAGGACCGCGCTCGGGCGCAGGCCGTCCTCCCAGGCCCGCCGCAGGGCCATGATGCCGCCCTCGATGCGTGGCCGGCGCGACGATCACGGCCTCGCGGGCGGAGCTCCACGCCGCGGTCCGTGAACGCCGCCTGGTAGCCGCGGAGGCGGCGGGCCATGACCCCGTCCTCGTCCATGAGCTCGCCCGCCTCGGGCGGCTCGATGCCCGTCACGAGGATGGAGCGGTGGCCGAGGCTCAACAGATGCTCCGCGGCAGCCTCGGCGCCGCCCTCGTCGTTGACCTGGACGCCCGGCTGGTCCGGCAGCGCTGTCGAGTCCACCATCACGAGCGGCAGACCGGCGGCGCGGATCTGCTCCACCTCGGGATGCCGTGCGCTCAGGCCCACGGCCACGACGCCGTCGACCGTGGCCCGGCCCATCGCGCGGGCGAGCGAGCCCGTGCAGCGGCGAGATGAAGTGGAGCGCGTAGCCGTCGTGCTCGGCAGCCAGCGCGACCCCCTCCGAGAAGGCACCGAAGTACGGGTTCGAGAAGATGACGGACAGAGCCTGCGGCGTGAGGACGCCCAGCGTGTGCGTCTGGCGCTGCGTCAGCATCCGGGCCACCGGGTGCGGGCGATAGCCGAGCGAATCCGCAACGTCCAGGATCCGGCTCGCCGTCTCTGGCGCCAGCCGGTCCGGGCTGTTGAACGCGAACGACACCGCCGTCTTCGACACGCCCGCCTCGCGGGCGACGTCGGCGATGCGCGCGCGTCGGGGTGTCCGGTCCTCCACGATCTCCTCTGGCCTGATCCTCGGCCGTTGCCGGCCGCCCGGGTTGTGGGCAGGTGCCGGTTGGGTGATGCAAACCGGTTTAGCAAACCGGTTTAGCGGAGATTAGATGGGCCTCCGGACGGTGTCAAGAGCATTGTGAACCGGCTGTGACCGGCACCTCCAGCCACGGCCAGGCGGGCCGGGGTGGCATCATTCGCTCATGCTGCAGACCCTGCGCGCGATGCCCGGCGGCATCCGCATCTTCCTCGGCTATGCGTTCCTGGTGCTGGGCCTCATCGGCCTGTCCCTGCGCTGGGTCATCGACCAGGCGATCAGCGCCCCGATCTCGGGGCCCGGCATCGTGGTCATGATCCTGCTCGCCTACACGATCTTCACCACGACGCTCGTGCTGCAGCGCAAGGAGGCGGCGCGCAATCTCGCGCTCGGCCTGTCCACGCTCACCATCCCCGCCATCCCCCTGGGCCTCCTCGCCGCGCAGCCGCTGTTCGCCCTGATCTCTGCCGTGCTGGCCGGGCTGCTGTTCTTCGGGCTCACCCGCCCCGAGGTCAAGGACTGGCTCAACGAGCCGTAGCCAGGCCGCCGAACTGCGGCTCGACCGCTGGTTCAGCGCGTCTTTCATCCCACTGGGATCGCCGAAGCCAGTTCATCCTCCTGCGAATAGGATCGGCGAGCCCGTCTCGCTATCCGGCCACAGGCTCTGGGCGCGATTCCCGGGCCGCCCTGCGCTACGCTGCGCGGCATGACCTCGGCCGAAGGCGGCCGGAGCCGACACCCATCCAGGAAGGAACCCGGACCCGATGCGCCTCTACGCCTACTACGACCGCTGGGGTGACGAGCGCTTCGGTGTGCTGGTCATGGGCCGCCTGCTCACGGGCTCGCAGCTGGAGAAGCGGGGCGGCCTCGACCCGGCCATCGACACCCACCTCGGCATCGGCTTCCAGCTGGGCTTCCAGGACGACTGGCTGGGCGAGCTGCGCCGGGCGGCGAAGCGGGCGCTCAAGAAGGGCGCCCCGCTCCTGGGCCTGGACCAGCGCCGGCCCGCCCCGGCCCTCAACGAGATCGTCGCCGGCAAGATCGTCTGCGTCGGCCTCAACTACGGCGACCACGTGAGCGAGGGCGGACGGGGCATGCCGGACCGGCCACTGCTGTTCGCCAAGTTCGCGAACACCGTCATCGGCGACGGTGAGTCCATCGTCCGTCCGGAGGGCACGTTCGCCCTGGATCTCGAGGCGGAGCTGGGCGTGGTCATCGGGCGGAGCGCCCGGCGCGTCGGCGAGGGGGACGCGAGGGCCGCGGTCGCCGGCTACATCGTCGTGAACGACGTGAGCGCGCGCGACTGGCAGGGCAACCCGGCGGCCCTGCGCGAGGGCGAGAAGGGCGACGGCCAGTGGCTCCGCGCGAAGGGCTCGGACACCTTCCTGCCCATCGGCCCTGCCTTCGCCACCCCCGACGAGTTCGACCCGAGGGCCGGCGCCGCCATCCGCTCCTGGCGCATCCCCGGACCGGGCGCCGGCGACGGGGCGGGTGTCCCGATCCTGATGCAGGACAGCACGACGGCCGACATGCTCTGGGACGTGCCGTCGCTCGTGAGCTTCATCTCACGCCAGATCACCCTCGAGCCTGGTGACATCATCGCCACCGGCACGCCCGCAGGTGTCGGCGTCTTCCGGGACCCGCCCGTGTTCCTCGAGCCCGGCGATCGCGTGCGGGTCGAGATCGAGGGGCTCGGCATGGTGGAGAATCCGGTGGTCGACTGGACCGAGGATCCGCGCCCGCTTCCCTGACCCGCGCCCGCTCCCCTGATCAGCACCCGCTCCCTGACCGACACCGCGGCCAGCCACCGAACAGGAGCCGCCCATGCTCGCGCTCGTCAAGACCGCGCCTGAACCCGGCCTCCAGCTGCGGACTGTCCCGGACCCGGTCATCGGGATCAACGACGTCCTGATCCGGGTCCGCAAGACCGGCATCTGCGGCACCGACCTCCACATCGAGTCCTGGGATCCGTGGGCTGCCAGGACGATCAAGCCCCCGCTGATCGCGGGCCACGAGTTCGTGGGCGAGATCGTCGAGACCGGCTCCAACGTCATGGACTACACGGCGGGCGACATCGTGTCCGGCGAGGGCCACGTCACCTGCGGCCGCTGCCGTCACTGCCTCGCCGGGCGGCGCCACCTGTGCGCCAACACCGTGGGCCTCGGCGTCGGGCGGGACGGGGCCTTCGCGGAGTATGTCGCCCTGCCGATGACCAACGTGTGGCACCACTGGCCGGGCGTCGACGAGGAGGTCGCCGCGATCTTCGACCCGTTCGGGAACGCCGTGCACACGGCCCTCGCCTTCCCCGTGCTGGGCGAGGACGTGCTGATCACGGGCGCGGGGCCCATCGGCCTGATGGCGACCGCCGTCGTCCGCCACGCCGGCGCACGGTTCGTCGTCGTGAGCGAGCCCAACCCCACGCGCCGCGCCCTCGCCGCACGGATGGGCGCAACCGTGACCGTCGACCCGCTCACCGAGCGCCTCGAGGACGTCCAGCGCAGCCTCGGCATGGTCGAGGGCTTCGACGTGGGCCTCGAGATGTCCGGCAACCCGGCCGCCATCCGGGCGATGATGGACGGCATGGCCCACGGCGGCTCCATCGCCATCCTGGGCATCCCCACCCAGGACATCTCCATCGACGTCAACGAGATCGTGTTCAAGCTGCTCACGATCCGGGGGATCTACGGCCGGGAGATGTACGAGACCTGGTACAAGATGACGGTGATGCTGCAGTCGGGCATGGACATCACGCCGGCGATCACCCACCGCTTCCCGTTCCGCGAGCACGAGGCGGCCTTCGCCGCCGCACGCTCCGGCGACTCGGGCAAGGTCATCCTCGACTGGTCAGCGTGAGGCAGGCCGCATGAGCACACCCGGACCCCGGTCCGAACCCCCTCGCCCACCTCGACGACGAGCTCGCCGCCCTCCGCGAGCGGCACCTGTACCGCCCGCTCCGCGTGATGTCCTCGGCCCAGGGGCCGATCGTCTCGCTCGACGACCGGCGCGTCATCAGCCTCTCCTCCAACGACTACCTGGGCCTCAGCCACCACCCGCGCATGAAGGCCGCAGCCATACGGGCGGTCGAGCAGTACGGCGCGGGCTCGGGCGCGGTGCGCACGATCGCCGGGACGATGACCCTGCACGAGGCCCTGGAGGCGGAGCTCGCCGCGTTCAAGCACACCGAGGCGGTCCTCACGTTCCAGTCCGGCTTCACGGCGAACACGGGCGTCATCCCCACGATCACCGGCGAGACCGACCTGATCGTGTCCGACGAGCTCAACCACGCCTCGATCATCGACGGCATGCGCCTGTCCAAGGCGCCGCGCGTGGTCTTCAAGCACGCCGACGTGGACGATCTCCGGCGCGTCCTCGAGGAGGCGCGGGCCAAGGGTCGCGACGGCGAGGGCACCCCGCACCGGCTGATCCTGGTCGTCACCGACGGCGTGTTCAGCATGGACGGCGACATCGCGCCGCTGCCGGGCATCGTCGAGGCCGCCGAGACGCTACGACGCGGCGGTCCTGGTCGATGACGCACACGCGAGCGGCGTCCTGGGCCGCGACGGCCGGGGGTCGGTCAGCCACTTCGGCCTCGAGGGACGCGTCGCCATCCAGGTGGGCACCCTGTCCAAGGCCGTCGGCGTGCTCGGCGGCTACGTTGCCGGCTCGACCGCGCTCCGCGACATCCTGACCCAGCGCGCGCGACCGTTCCTCTTCTCCACCAGCCACCCGCCGGCCGTCGCCGAGGCGTGCCGCGAGGCGATCCGGATCATGGTGGAGGAGCCCGAGCTGATCGAGCGCCTGTGGGCCAACACGCGGCGCTTCAAGGCCGAGCTCGCCCGCCTGGGCTTCGACATCGGGCGCAGCGAGACGCCGATCACGCCCGTGATGCTGGGCGATCCCGAGACGACCATCCGCTTCTCGAACCGCCTGTTCGAGGAGGGCGTCTTCGGCACGTCGGTGGTCTTCCCGACGGTCGCCATGGACAAGTCCCGGATCCGGACGATCGTGACCGCCGCCCACACCGACGAGCTGCTGGACACGGCGCTCGCCGCATTCGACCGCGTCGGGCACGAGCTGGGCGTGATCGCCGGGTGAGCCACCGCCACCTCGGACTCCCCGATCCGGCCGACACCCGTCCGCGGGCCGATGTCGAGCATGACGTCTTCCTCGCCGGCCTCGCCGCGGGCCTCGGGGACAGTCGCGACCTGCCACTCGACAGCCACCTGCACACGGTCCGCTCACCCGATGCCAACGCGATGCTCGATGCCTACTGCGTGCTCGCCGTGGAGCGCGGGATCGCGGAGCTCGCCATCACGGACCACGTCGACTTCGATCCCACGATGCCGGCCTACGGCTTCTCGTCCTACCTGGACCGCGAGCGGGACGTTCGCGAGGCGGCCGAGCGCTGGGCGGACCGCGGCCTGGCCATCCGCTTCGGCATCGAGGTCACCTACGAGCGCCGCTTCGAGACGGAGATCCGCGGCTGGCTCGCGCGTCACCCGCACGACTACGTGATCGGCAGCGTGCACATCAGCGAGGACTCGCCGTACAAGGCGTCGAACGTCGCGGGCGTTCGTCGCCGGACGGCGCCTGCCCGAGATCGTGGAGCCCTACTTCGACGAGGTCATCGGGGCGGCTCGATCGGGCCTGTTCGACACCATCGGGCACATGGACTTCGTGAAGCGCTACCTGGTGCCCCACGTGCTGCCCGCGCAACTGGCTGCGGCACCGGAGCTCTACGATCCGGTCCTGCGGGCGATGGTCGAGAGCGGGACCGCCCTCGAGGTCAATGCATCCGGCCTGCGCCAGCTCGCCCGGGAGACGTACCCGGCACCGGCGATCGTCGCGCGGTACCGGGAGCTGGGCGGTCAGCACGTCACCGTGGGCTCCGATGCCCACCGGACCGAGTGGTTCGCCTACGGCCTCGCGGAGGCGTATCGTCATGTGGCGGACGCCGGATTCGAGGCGCTCGCGTTCCGGCGTGGCAGCAGCGGACGAGAGTCGGTCCTGCTGCCCATACGACCATTGACCTAGCGGCAGGGGCCTAACACGGGGGCGTGCGGGTCGTTATGACCATCGACGACGAAGCGATCGACCGCTTCGTGGAACGGGCGCAGCAGGGCGACCCCGAAGCCTTCGGGGCGCTGTTCGACCACTACCACGGCCCGGTCTACCGCTACATCGTCGCCCGTGTCGGCCGCCCGAGCGACGCGGAGGACCTGGCGCAGCTTGTCTTCGTCAAGGCCCTGGAGGCGCTGCCGCGCTACGAGGCGCGGGGCGTCCCCTTCGGGGGCTGGCTCTTCCGGCTGGCCAGGAACGTAGTCATCGACCATGTGCGGACCCGTCGCGATCATTCCACCCTCGATGTCTGTCACCGAGCAGGCGACCGGGGATGACGGGCCCGACGAGCTGGCGGCGATCCGCCAGGAGCTGGACAGCGTCGCCAGGGCGCTGCGGCGGCTGACGCCGGAGCAGCGCGAGGCCATCGAGCTGCGGTTCTTCGCGGGACTGTCCGCGAGGGAGGCAGCCGAGGCGATGGGCAGGCAGGAAGGGACCGTTCGCGGTCTCCAGTTCCGGGCCATCGGAGCGCTGCGGCGGGAGCTGGGCGTCGCGCCGGCGACCGACGACATGCCGCGGGCGGCTGGGGAGCCCCGGTGAACGAGGACGAGATGGCAGGTCACGAGGAGCTCGCCGGGGACGAGCTGGAGCGGATGCTGGCGCGGTACGCGCGGGTCAGGCTGGACCCCAGCCAGGCCGTGACCCGGCGCGCCCGGGCTGCCGTCATGGAGGATGCCTGGCGCCGCCATCTTGCAGTTGGTGCGGGGTCGGGCCGTGGCGCGTCTCGCACCCGTCGCGGGCTGTTCGCCGGCTGGAGCCTTCGCCGCCTCGGTGGGACGCTGGCAGCTGCGGTCATCGCCGGGCTCCTGGTGGGCTCGTCGATCTTCGCGGCATCGCGCGCGGGTGGCCCGCTGTACGGAGCACGGCTGGCGGTGGAGGAGCTCGCGCTGCCCGCTGCTGCCGGGTCACGCCTGGAGGCCGAGCTCGCACGCTCGCAGACCCGGCTCGCCGAAGCCGTCGATGCATCGGCCCGCGATGACCAGGGCGCCCTCACAGCCGCACTCGAGGCGTACGGCTCGGCGATCGCGGCAATGGAGTCGGAGACGGGCACCGGCGCGGAGCGGGCCCTGGAAGCGGTGCGCGTGCACCGTACGGTGCTCCTGGCCGTGCTTGGCGGCGCACCGGCAGCAGCCGTCGCGGGCCTGGACCGGGCCATCGCCCGGAGCGAGACGCTGATCGACCGTCTCGAGGACACGCTGGCTTCGGACAAGGATCCCGGCGGCACCCGCGGCACCGACGGGGGCGGCCCGGGCGGCCAGGGCGGCAAGCCGGCCATCGAGGCGACGCCCGTGCCCACGCGCGAGCCCAAGCCCGCGGCAACGCCCAGCGCGGAGCGGACCCCGAAGCCGCAGGCGACGCCCAAGCCCACGCGCGAGCCCAAGCCCGAGGCGACGCCCACCGTGGAGCGGACGCCCAAGCCGCGCCCCACGCCCGACCCGCCCGGCCAGAACACCGGGGACAGCGAGGCGCCGGCACCCTGACGCCGGCCCGGCGCAGCACTCCGGGGCGCTACCCTGCACCCACCAGGCTGAGGAGGAGCGCATGCGGCTGACCGTGCTCGGGGCGGGGCCCGCGTACACCGATCGTCGTGGTTCGTCGGGCGCGTGCTACCTGGTGTCGGAGGGCTCCACGCACATCCTGCTGGATCTCGGACAGGGGTCGTTCCCGCGCATCTTCGAGCACGTGGCGCCGACGGCCGTCGCGGCCGTGGTCGTGAGTCATCTCCACCCCGACCACTTCATCGACCTCGTCCCGTTGCGCCACTACCTGCGCTACGAGTTCGACCCGCCACGCATGGTCCGCGTCCTCGGCCCAAGGGCGCTCCCGGACCGCCTCGACGCGTTGCATGGCTACCCGTTCAGCGCCGGTGTGCTGGACACGGCGGTCCTCGGTACGGACCCGCACCGGATCGGCACCCTCGAGATCACGGCCCGCCTCGTGACGCACACCGACGAGAGCTACGCGATCCGCGTGGCACCCGCCGCCCGGCCAGGATCCGTCGCACCCCCGGGGCTCGTCTACTCCGGCGACTGCGGTGAGGCGATGGACATTGCCCCGCTCATGCGTCCCGGTGACACCCTGCTCGCGGAGGTGTCGTTCGGGCCGGGACCGGTGCCGGTCGGCGTGCCCCATCTCGACGGACCCTCGGTCGGCCGGCTGGCGGCGAGGGCGGGCGCGGCGCAGGCACTCCTGACCCACCTGCAGATGGGCTTCGATCCCGAGGTGACGATCGCGGCGGCGCGTGCGGCGTACGACGGACCGGTCACGATGGTCTGGCCGGGGACGGTCATCGACCTCTAGCCCGGGCATGGAACGGCCGGGCCGCGGAGTCCGCGGCCCGGCCGAAGTCGCTACGGGGACAGCGACGCGCTAGCGACGCCGGGCGACAGGCAACCGCCCGGCGAACAGCACCAGGGTTGAAGCAGCGACCACGAGCAGCAGCAGGACCTGGAGGCCCGAGCCCGGCGCCTGGGAGGGCTCGCCGACCGTGTCGGTGGGCGGCGGCGTGCGCTGCGGACGGTCCGTCGCCCCCATGACCTCGCTCACCGGCTTGGCCGTGGGCTGCGGAGTGATGAAGGTGGGATCGACGGAGATCTCGCCGCTCGGATTCGGCGTCTCGGTGATCACAGGGTTCTCGGCAGGGTCGGCGGCGAACGCGCTCGTGGCAGCTCCGAGTGCCAAGAGGAGTGCGATGGCGGTCGACGCGATGACGGATCGCTTCACGGTGTCCCCGAACGTGCTGGTTGGTATGCCCTTTGCGGGTGCCTTGGCGGCTCCCATGACCCGTTGCCTGCGGGTAATTGAAAGCATCGGCTATCGAGTAGGACTCGTCTAGTACGTCTGGTGCCGTATCAGTGCACCCGACCCGACTGGACCGCACCCGGGTCCAGGACTGCGGTGCTGTCATGCACCGGACCGGGTAGGACCTCTGGCCGGCGTGCGGCGTCCAGTCCGGCGTGCGGCGTCCAGTGACGACGCGCCGCAGGGAGGCCCCAGGCGGCCGACACGCAGAGGAGCCGGGGCCCGTGGGCTCCGGCTCCATGGCATCAGGCGGTCCTGCCCGGGGGCCGTCCAGCGGCCCGGCGTCTGGCGGCGCGGCGTCTAACGGCGCGGCGCGTGGTGGCGGGTTCGGCGGGACGGCGTCCCGACGATGAGCCCGACCACCAGGGCTGCCAAGCCGATCATGGCCAGCAGCCAGCCGGTCCCGCTGCCGGTGGTGTCGCCGCCGATGGCGTCGGTCGGAGGCGGCGTCACCCTGGGCGTGCCAGTGGCGCCACCGGACTCCCCTGTCGGGCTTGTCGTTGGCGCCTGGGTGCCGGGCTCCGTGGTGGGGGCCTGGCTCGGCTTGGCGGTGGGGGCCTGGCTCGGCTTCTCGGTCGGGGCCTGGCTCGGCTTGGCGGTGGGGGCCTGGCTCGGCTTCTCGGTCGGGGCCTGGCTCGGCTTGGCGGTCGGGGCCTGGCTCGGCTTGTCGGTCGGGGCCTGGCTCGGCTTGTCGGTCGGGGCCTGGCTCGGCTTGGCGGTCGGGGCCTGGCTCGGCTTCTCGGTCGGGGCCTGGCTCGGCTTGGCGGTGGGGGCCTGGCTCGGCTTGGCGGTGGGGGCCGCGCAGATGTGGCTGAGGTTCAGCTGGCCACTGCTGGTGACGTCGGAGCTGAATGCGAGAAGGGTGTCCTGGCCGGTGATGATCGCCCAGTGGAGGACGCCACCGGACGTCTTGTAGGACTCGACGGCGACCGCGCCAGCCTCGTCGAACGTGGCGGTGAGTTTGCCGCTCGACACGCCGGCCGGGACCCTCGTCTGGACGAAGTGCCAGAGGACTTCGCCCGCGTCGAGGCTGGCGCCGTCGCATTCGCTCGCTGATCCCTGGAAGCCCTCGTCGTTCCAGTCGACGTTCCAACCGCTCTGGTGGCCGGTATTGGCGAAGGCCGGCAGCGCGAGCGCCAGCGCCAGACTGGCGCCGACGACAAGGCTGGTGGCGCGCATGGAGGTGCGGAGGAGATGCATCGTGTGGTCCCCGAGCTGTGTGATGCCTTGGTGGTGCCACCGGCGGTCGCCCACCGGTCCCGCTGCCTGACGGCGGTGACCACATGCTCCGGGGTGAGTACTGGATTGGTCTAGTACGGCCGTGTGCCCCGCAGCCCACCGGAGCGCACCACTCCGCCCGGCTGCGCCCGAATTCGGTGCGCTCACGCACCGGGAGTACCACCCACGAGTACCCCCCTGGACATGAAGACCGGGACCCGATGCCGGGCCCCGGTCCTGCTGGTGTCTGGTGGGCGGGCTACGCCCTGTCGGCTAGCGGTTGCGGCGACGGACCGGAGTCACGACGAGCGCAAGGGCTGCCAGGCCGCCGAGGGCCAGGAGTGCGATGGTCCAGCCGCTGCCGGATGAGCTGCCGCCGCCCATGCCGTCGGTGGGGGGCGGGGTGACCTTGGGCGTGCCGGTCTCGGCTTCGAACGACACCGAGGCGGTCGGCGTCGGGGTCACGACGGGGATCGTCGGGGTCGGCGTGATCACCGGCTCGGTCGGCGTGGCTGTCGGCGTCGGGGTGGGCGTCGGCGTCGGGGTGGGCGTCGGCGTCGGGGTGGGCGTCGGCGTCGGGGTGGGCGTCGGCGTCGGGGTGGGCGTCGGCGTCGGGGTGGGCGTCGGCGTCGGGGTGGGCGTCGGCGTCGGGGTGGGCGTCGTCCGGCAGACGTGGCTCAGGGTGAGCACGCCGCCCGCGATGTCGTCGCTGAACGAGACCAGGGTCTCGGGACGGCCGGTGGAGATGTAGTACTTGACGCCGCCCTGGACGTAGCTGGCGGCCGTCTTCTGGCCGGCGCCGGAGAACTTCGCGGTCAGGGTGCCAGGACCGTCCACTCCGGCGTGGACAAAGACCCAGATGGCCTCGCCCGCGGCGGGTGTGAAGCTGCCGCCACCGGGGGCGCCGGTGCACAGCAGCGTGGCGGTCTCCGACGAGACGTTGCTCTGGTTGCCGTCCTGGGCCAGCACGGCGGCCGGCGCCAGGAGCGCCGCCCCGATCAGGATGGAACCGGCGATCCAGCCGGCTGACCGATTGCGCATGGTGTGGTGTCTCCCTCTGCATTCATCCGGCGGTGTCTTGAGACGCTGCCGCCGCAATCCCCGAGTCCCTCTCCGGCCAAGGCCCCCCGGCCTGGTGCCGGTCCTGTGTGCCGCCGCTCCGGGGAGGGACCCGGGGGCGCCCGTCGGCTTCTGTCGGCCCGACGGTAGTCCGAACGTACTAGTCGCAGCCCGGCAACTGTACTGACACTGCATGCGGATCGCTAGGGATTGGCCTCGAGTGTCAGCGACTTGTCACCTCGTGGCTGTCGGCGTTCCTCCTGGGTTGGGTGAGGCAGACGGGACGCACTCAGGCAAGTGCGTCCCGTCCGGGTCTCGGGGACCCCGGTGTGGATGGCGGCTGGTCAACCGGGGCCGGCGGATCGCCAGCCCCGGTTCCGTCGGGGGCTAGCCCCTGCGGTCCCGCCGGTGGGCCTTCGCCCGGGCCGGGCGCATGTACCCGGCGGCGAGCATCAGCCCTGCGAGGGAGGCGAGGACGAGCAGCAGTCCGGTGGTGCCGGTTGTGCCGCTGTCGGTGCCGTCGATGGTGGACGTGGGGGGCGGGGTGACCTTGGGCGTGGGCTTGGGGGTCGAGAGCTCCGGGACGACGACCACGGCATCGTCGCTGTCACTGACCTTGGTCTTGGCATCCAGGACCGGGTTGGCCGTGACCGTGGCGATGTTGGTCCGGGACCCGACGGTCACCGGCAGGGTGGCGGTGCAGGTCATCTTGGCTCCGACCGCGAGGGTCGTGCTGGGGCAGGTGACCTTGACGTCGTCCGCGGTGTTGGCCGGGGTGGCGTTGTCGTCGACCAGGACGAGGTTCGCGAGGTCGGCGGTGCCCGTGTTCGTCACGACGTACGTGAAGATCACATTGCCCGGCTTGGCGACCCGGAGGGCCGTCCCGTCAGCAGCATCGCCGGCGGTCTTGACCAGGCTGACGGAGGCGCACTGGACCGTGATGGATGCGCTGCTGGAGTTGCCCGACGCGGCGGCGGCAGCCGACTCGTTGGAGGCGGACACCGTCGCGGTGTTCGGGAGCTGGCCGCAGGCCGCAACCGTTGTCGTCGCGCTGACGGTCACCTTGAACTCGGCCTTCGGGGCAAGCGTGCCGACCTGGCAGGTCAGGACGCCGTCCTTGATGGAGCAGCTCTCGCTGTTCTCCATCCACGACAGCCCCTCGGGAAGCGTGTCGCTGATCACGACGTTGTAGGCGGCACCCGGGCCGGCGTTCGACGCGGTGATCGTGAACGCGGCCGTCTGGCCGGCCAGGATCGGGCTGTTGTCGGCGGTTTTGACGACCTTGAGGTCCGGACCGAGCACGACCACCTGGTCGGTGTCGGTGTCGGTGCCGTCGTTGGTCGTGGTGACGACCGCGGTGTTGACGACCGGGCTGGCCGCAACCGTGTCCTTGGTCGTGCGGGCTCGTGATGTGGACGGTCCGGACCTGGCCCTGCGCGAGGTCGCCCAGGTTGCAGGACAGGATGCCCGCCGCGATACCGCATGAGGCCTGGGCCGTGCCGCCGTTGATGGTCCAGCTGGTGCCGGCATCGGTCGGCAGCGTGTCGGTCACGGCGACGCCCTTGGCGACGCCCGGGCCGTTGCTGGTCACGGTGATGGTGAAGCCGATGGGGTCGCCGGCCGAGACCGACGCCGCGTCAGCGACCTTCTCGATGTCGATCGAGGCGCCGAGCACGACCACCTGGTCGGTGTCGGTGTCGGTGCCGTCGTTGGTCGTGGTGACGACCGCGGTGTTGACGACCGGGCTGGCCGCAACCGTGTCCTTGGTCGTGGGGCTCGTGATGTGGACGGTCCGGACCTGGCCCTGCGCGAGGTCGCCCAGGTTGCAGGACAGGATGCCCGCCGCGATACCGCATGAGGCCTGGGCCGTGCCGCCGTTGATGGTCCAGCTGGTGCCGGCATCGGTGGGCAGCGTGTCGGTCACGGCGACGCCCTTGGCGACGCCCGGGCCGTTGCTGGTCACGGTGATGGTGAAGCCGATGGGGTCGCCGGCCGAGACCGACGCCGCGTCAGCGACCTTCTCGATGTCGATCGAGGCGCACAGGACCTCGGTCTGGGCGTTGGCCGTGTCGGAGCCGTCGTTGCCGGCGGACGCCGTCACGGTGTTCGGCACGACCTTGCACTGCTCGGCAGAGGTAGGTGCTGTCACGTGGACGCTGGTGCTGGCGCCGGGGGCCAGGGAGGCCGCGGCGTAGCTCAACTTGTTGCCGGTGAGGGTCCAGCCGGTGCTGGGGGTCGCGATCGACCAGGTGAAGGCGGCGTCGAGCGTGTCCGACGCGGTCACGTTGTAGGCCGTGCCAGCCCCGTCGTTCTTGACGGTGATCGTGAAGCCGATCGGGTCACCGGCGGACACCGACGCCGCGTCGGCCGTCTTGGCGACGTCGATCATGGCGCAGTCCACGACGACGGTGGCGTCGTCCTTGTTGTTGCCCTCGTTGCCTTCGGGCTCATTGGAGGCCGAGACGACGCCCATGTTGGGCAGCGGGCCGCAATCCTCGCCGTCCGTGGGGCCGCTCACGACGACCGTGAACGGAGCCGCGTCGTCGGCGAGCGTGCCGACCTGGCAGGTCAGGACGCCGGCCGTGATCTCGCAGTCCTCGCTGTCCTCGGTCCACGTCACACCCGCGGGGAGCGTGTCGCTGATCGCGACGTCGTAGGCCGTGCCGGGGCCCTCGTTCCAGACCGAGATCGTGAACGAGGCGGTGTCACCCGCGTTGATCGGGCTGTTGTCGGCGGTCTTGGAGATCGTCACGTCGGGGCACAGGACCACGAGCGACGAGTCGTCGGAGCCGGAGCCACCGGTGTAGGTCAGGTTGGCGGTGTTGGGGATCGTCTTGCAGCTCTCGGCCGTCGTGTCGGACACGATGCGGACGCGAACCTCGTTCGCGGGCGCGGATCCGGTACCCGGCAGGGTTGCCGGACCGAACTTGAGCACACCGCTCTGATCGATCGTCCAGGTTCCCGTCGTGTTGGCGGCGTCGATCGACCAGGAGACGCCATCGACCACCGGCAGCGGGTCGTTGACCGTCACGCCGAAGGCGCTGCCGGTTCCCGTGTTGGTGACCACGACGTCGAAGCTGATGCTGTCGCCGGCGGAGACCTCGGGGGTCACCGTGGACTTGGTGATGACGATCTGCGGGCAGTCCACGACGATCGTGTCGCTGTCGCTGTTGTTGCCGAGGACGGTGCCAGGCTCGTTCGTGGCACTCGCGGACGCGCGTGTTCGGGATGCTGCCGCAGTTGACCGCGGTGGTCTCACCCGACACGACCACCGTGCGGCTGATCGCTCCGGGAGGATCGTGTCGAAGTCGCAGGACAGGACCTGCTTGTCATCGACGACGGCGATCTCGCACGCGTCGCTGTTCTCGGACCAGGTGACGCCCGGTCGGGGAGCGTGTCGGTCAGGGTGACGTCGTACGCCGTGCCCTGGCCGATGTTCTCCACCTTGATCGTGAAGCTGGCGGTCTCGCCCGCGCTGATCGGGCTGTTGTCAGCGTCCTTGGTGACCTTGAGGTCCGGGCAGTTGACGACGACGTCTGGCAGTGCTGCTGTTGTCGGTCGCTTGTCGCCAGGCTCGTTGGTCGCCGCGACGGTGGCCGTGTTGGGCACGGTGCCGCAGACGGCTGCCGAGGTGGTGCCGGAGACGCGCACGGTGACGCTGGCCTTCGCGGCCAGGTCGCCGAAGTTGCAGGTGAGCACGCCGCCCTCGATCGCGCAGGCGGTCGCTGTCTGTCGGACCAGGTGATGCCGGCAGGCAGCGTGTCGGTCAGGGTGACGCTCGTATGGCGACGCCCGGGCCGGCGTTGCTCACGGTGATGTCGAAGGCGATCGGGTCACCGGCGCTGACCGGGGACTCGACCGCTGTCTTGACCACGGACGATGTCCGGGCAGTTGACGACGACGCTGGCAGTGCTGCTGTTGTCGGTCAGCTGGTCGGCCGGGCTCGTTGGTCGCCGCGACGGTGGCCGTGTTCGGGCACGGTGCCGCAGACGGCCGCCGAGGTGGTGCCGGAGACGCGCACGGTGACGCTGGCCTTCGCGGCCAGGTCGCCGAAGTTGCAGGATGAGGACGCCGTCCGCGATCGCGCAGGCGGCGCTGTCGTCGGACCAGGTGATGCCGGCCGGCAGCGTGTCGGTCAGGGTGACGCTCTTGGCGACGCCCGGGCCGGCGTTGCTCACGGTGATGTCGAAGGCGATGGGGTCACCGGCGTTGACCGGGGACTCGACGGCGGTCTTGACCACGGTGACGTCGGGGCACAGGACGGTGACCTGCGCCGAGTCGGTGTCGGAGCCGTCGTTGCCGGCGGACGCCGTGGCCGAGTTCGGGACGACGCGGCAGTTCGCGGCCGTCGTCGGCGCGGTCACGCGGACGCTGGTGCTGGCGCCGGGGGCCAGGGAGGCCGCCGGCGTAGCTCAGCTGGTTGCCGGTCAGGGTCCAGCCGGTGCTGGGGGTCGCGATCGACCACGTGAAGGCCGGCGTCGAGCGTGTCGGACGCGGTCACGTTGTAGGCCGTGCCCGTGCCCGTGTTGGTCACGGTGATGTCGAACGCGATCGGGTCGCCGGCGCTGACCGGGGAGGCGACCGCCGTCCTTCTCGATCTCGATGACCGCGCACTTGACCGTGATCGCGCCGGTGTCGCTGTTGTTGTCGAGCTTGCCCGACGGCTCGTTGGTCGCCGAGGCGCTGCGCCGTGTTGTTGATGACGCCGCAGTTGTCCTTGGTCGTCGTGCGCGCTGACCGAGTAGGTCTTTGATCGGCCGTCGGCGGCAAGATCGCCGACGGTGCAGGTGAGGACCTGCTTGCCGTCGACGACCGCGATGGAGCAGTCGGCCTCGTACTCGGTCCAGGTCAGGCCAACGGGCAGGGTGTCCGTCAGCGTGACGTCCGGGCGATGCCCGGGCCGAGGTTCTCGACCTTGATCGAGAACGTGGCCGTGTCGCCGGCGCTGATGCTGCCGCCGGCATCGGCGGGGACATCGGGCGTCTTGGTGACCTTGACGTCCGGGCACAGGACCTGGGTGATCGCCGTCGGCGGTGCCGGAGCCGTCGTTGGTCGACGTGATCGAGCCGGTGTTCTCGATCGTGCCGCAGGAGGCGGCCGTCGTGTCGGACGACGAGCGTCACGGAGCCGTCGACCACGGGCTCGGTCGGCGGCTGGTGTCCGGCGTGCCGTTGATGGCGCCGACGTTGCAGGTGAGGACCTCGGAGCCGAGGTCACCGGTGATAGCGCACGTGGAGCCGGTGCCGGTGGACGACTGGATCGACCAGTTGAGGCCGGCCGTGCCGGGCAGGTTGTCGGTGATGACGACGCCGGTGGCCTTGCCTTCGCCGACGTTGCGCCAGCCCAGGGTGAACGTGATCGGCGTCGCCAGCGCTCACCGGTCGCTGCGCCGGCGGTCTTGGTGATCCGGACGTCGGCCGGGATGACCCGGAAGCACTCGGAGGTCTGGTTGGTGTGCTGTCCGCGAGGTACTTGGAGCCGCCGTCGGGCGTGTACTCGACCCGGAAGCAGTACGGCCCGGTCTGGGTCGGGCGTGAAGCTCGTCGCTCTCCGCCTCGCCGCCGTCGAGCTGGACTTGGTCTGGCCGACCTGCGTGCCGCCGGTGGAGCAGTCCGGGAGGGAGCCGTCAGCGGCGCCGCAGACGTAGAACTTGACGCTGCCGGTGACGGTGCCGCTGTCACCCGTGAGCTTGGCGTAGTCGTAGACCGTCTCGCCGGCGTTGATCCGTGCCGATGGTGTCGGCGTTGGAGATGTTCTCGCCGTCCTGCGGACGTTGGTCTTGATGTCGGGCTTGTTGCAGAGGGCGAAGCTGCCGAACGCGAAGTCCGACAGCGTGGAGTCCTCGGACGGCGAGGAGCGGGTCTCGGCCAGGAAGGAGGCGAAGCAGCCGTCGTCGAGGCCGAGGTCGGTCAGGTTGATGCCAGCCTCGACCATGCCGCCGGCCGGGATGTCGTCGCCAGTGTCGCCATCGCCGGTGCCCTTGTCGTCGAAGGACCAGGCGGGGTTCGTGTTGGCGGTGGCGGCGATGGCGCAGATGTCGCCGCGATCGCGGTCGCGCAACTGCCGCTCGCCTGGATCAGGTTGAGGTTGTCGGCCTGGGCGGTGATCCCACTCGTAGACAGCGGGCCTGCGGCTCCGCGCCGCCGTTCTCGAAGTCCACCTGGACCAGGATGTCACCCGCCTGGTGGGTGCCGGAGAAGGCGCCCGTTGCCGGACCGCCGGTCAGGCCGAACGTCGCCCTGGAGGAACCACCAGCCGACCTGCCCAGCGCCGTTGGCGGCGTAGCGGTCCATGCCGACGTAGACGACAAGGTCGCCGTTGTCGCGGTACGCCGCGGCGTACGCGTGGGCGATGTCGTTCTTGTCCTGGGGCTCGCTGACGGTCGTCCAGAGCCAGCTCGGGATGTTGGTGGTGTCCTTGGTCTGGCCGCCGTCGAAGTACTTGTCCTTGTCACCGGCCGTCCCGCCATTGATCTGGTCGGTGATGAAGATGGTCTCGAAGGCGGTGTCGATTGCCGTTGTAGACGGGGTTCCAGTCATCGCCCGGGGCCGCGCCGGCCTCGACGTTGCCGTCGAGCTCGAACGTGTCCGGGTTGATCGCGATGGCCGTCGCGGGCGCGACGACCGCGTACTGCAGGACCAGTGAACACATGAGGAGCGCCGCCCAGAGGAGGGCGAGCCCTCGCCTGGTACCGGCGCTCAGACCGAAGATGGTTCCCCGAGACATACTTCCTGACCTCCCAGTGGGACCGCTGACTGGCGATACCGCCAACTCCGATGAGTGCGTGGCGGACGTCGGCGGCCTGATTTCCCCCGGTTGCGACGTCCATCCGCTGGCTCCACCCAAGTGGTGGATGCCCTAGACCCGCACAGTAGTCCGTGCGGGACGGCGAAAGTACTAGTCAAATGACGCATTCTCTAGTCCCTATTTCGCGCATCACCACACTCCACCACTCACGACTGCACGTCTCCCTCCGCGATTCTGGTGCCCTGCCGCACCACCCTGGGCCCACTGGGTCCTGGTACCAATGGCGGGCGGTAGGATGGCCGCCCATCCCGCCGCTCCCGTGGAGGCATCCGTGACCAGCCCCGCCGACGCAGGCGCCGCAGCACCCGCGGCCATCCGCACGCTGGTCCGCGCCGCCGTGGAGCAGGCGTGGGCAGATGCCGTCACGGCGGGGCGGATCCCGGCCGTTGATGACACCGCCGCCGCTCCCGAGGTGGAGATCGAGCGCCCGTCCAACGCCGGGTTCGGGGACTTCGCGTCCAACCTCGCGATGAAGCTGGCCAGGCCGCTGCGCAAGTCCCCGCTGGAGATCGCCGAGGCGCTGGCGGACGCCCTCCGCGGATCCGCCGGAGCCGGCCTCGTCGCGTCGGCGGAGGTCGCGCGGCCCGGCTTCCTGAACATCCGCGTGGCCGATGCCGCGTACGAGGCGCTGGTGGGCGGCGTGCTGGCGGCGCCCGCCGCCTGGGGCCGCATCCCGGCGGTCAACCCGCGCAAGGTCAACGTCGAGTTCGTCTCGGCCAACCCGACCGGGCCACTCACCGTGGGCAACGCGCGCGGAGCCTTCGTGGGCGACCTCCTGTGCCGCGTCCTCGAGGCGGGCGGGCAGGAGATCACCCGGGAGTACTACTTCAACGACTCGGGTGCGCAGATCAACCACCTCGGCGCATCCGTCGCTGCCCTGAAGCGGGGCGATCCGGTGCCCGAGGACGGCTACAAGGGTGCCTACGTGGAGGCGCTCGCGGCCGAGCTGCCCTCCGACGTGTGGGCGGCCTCGCAGGAGGCAGGCGCCGCCGAGGACGAGATCATTGGCGCCTGGGCGTCCCGCCGGGTGCGCGGCATGATCGAAGCGTCCCTGACGCGCCTGGGCGTCCACTTCGACGTCTGGAAGTCCGAGGCCTCGCTGCACGACGAGGGCTGGGTCGCGCGGGCCGTCGACCGGCTGCGCGCGGCTGGCGAGGTCTACGAGCAGGACGGGGCGACCTGGTTCCGGTCGACGGCCTACGGCGACGACAAGGACCGCGTGATCTTCAAGTCCGACGGTCGGCCGACCTACTTCGCCGCCGACATCGGCTACGTCACCGAGAAGTTCTCGCGCGGCTTCGACCACCTGATCTACATCTGGGGCGTGGACCACCACGGGACGGTGGCCCGCAACAAGAACGCCGCCCAGGCGATGGGCTACGACCCGGACCACTACCAGGTGCTGCTGATCGGGTGGGTGCGGTTCGTGGTCGACGGCGTCGAGGTGTCGATGTCCAAGCGGGCCGGAACGTTCGTGACGCTCGACGACCTGCTCGACGCGGTGGGCACCGATGCGGCCCGCTGGTTCTTCGCCTCGCGCGCAGCGCACGTGGAGATCGACTTCGACATCGAGCTTGCGAAGAAGCAGTCCGCCGAGAACCCGGTCTACTACGTGCAGTACGCGCATGCACGCATCGCCTCGATCCTGCGCAAGGCCGCGGAGGCGGGACTGGCGCCCGCGGCCTCGCACGCCGGCCTGCTCGAGGGCGAGCCCGAGGCCCTGCTCGCGCGCGAGCTCTCACGCCTGCCCGAGGTGGTCGAGGACGCGGTGGTGGCCGAGGAGACGCAGGGCATCACGGCCTACGCGACGGAGCTGGCCACCCAGTTCCACGCGTTCTACAGGGACGCCCGCGTGGTCGATCCGGCCGAGCCTGAGCGATCCGCGCGCCGCCTTGCGCTGGCGCTGGCTGCCAAGACGACCCTCGCCAACGCGCTGGGCCTGTTGGGGATCTCCGCGCCCGAGTCGATGTAGCGTCAGGGTCGGCGGGCGCGCGGCCCCCACCGCGTTCCCCAACCGGTCCCCCGGCCGGTCCTCAACGGGTCCCCCAACAGTGTGGGAAATCCGGCGCCTGCCCTCGTGGCTCATGCCCCGAATCGACGTTCGGGCGTGTGAGCTCTGCACGCACGGGGCCGAAACGCCCCATATCTGGGGGACGGGGCGGAGCGGGGGGCCGGGGCGGCCGCGCGAAGGACCGCTCCTAGCCGCGCAGTCCCCTATCCGGCCAGGCCGAGCACCGTGAGCAGCCTGCCGAACGTGTCGGCGTCGGCGGATGACACGAGGACGACGCGATCATCGGACGGGCGGAACACGCCCGCTGATCGACCTGCGGCAACCAGCTTTGCCGCGGTCGAGTCCACGGCGGTCATGAACTCGTCAGCATCGGCGGAGGTGTCCCAGGCCGTGTCCAGCACGACGGCCACCTCGCCATCCGGCCCCTCGACCAGGGCGATCCGGTCGCCACCCCAGCCGGCTGCCGCATCGAGGGTCGCCTCGGCACCGCCCTCCTTGAGGACGATGCCCAGCAGCAGCTCGCCGAGCGTGTCCTGGAGCGACACCTTCCAGCCGTCACCCAGCCGCGCGGCGAGGTCATCCGGGAACGAGACGGCGACCGGCGCCTCGCGCGCTTCGAGCTTCTCCGGGTGGAGGACCTGCTCCGTGGACGCAGGCGGGTTGTCGTAGAGCGCGTCCACCCCCGCGAAGCCGCCGCCCTGCGTGAAGGCAGTCAACGCCAGCGTCAGGCCCTGTGTGTAGGGGAACAGCAACGGGTCCTTGAGGATCGCGGGCATCCGGTCGAGGACGGCCTGGGAGGCCGGATCAGCAGTGGAGGCGACCTCGCCCAGCTCCGAGGCCGTGAGGTTCTGCTGCGCCCACAGCGACATGAGCAGCGTGGCGTCGCCCTCGACGACAGCGGCGCGCGCCATCTGCCGGTCGCTCTGGTCGAACTCCTCGCCCATCAGCTCCTTGAGGACGAAGCGCTGGTCCTGGAGGGCGTGCGTGAACTCGTGGGCGTACGTGATCTCCTCGGCCGGGCCGATGCCGCCGTCAGCGGTGACCACGTACATCCGCTTGTCATCGTCGTCGTAGAGGCCCGCGACCTGGCTCGTCAGCATGTCCAGGTACAGCTGCTCGAGCGAGTCGTCCTCGGGCATCAGCAGCAGGTGCTTGTAGAGGGCCTCGGTGCCGGCGATGAGGTCGGCCGGGTTGTCCTCACGGAAGCCGGTCCGCAGGAAGGTGCACAGGCTGGTCCGGTCGAAGACGCCGCGCGCCACCGGCGTCGTGGCCGCGATGCTGCGCAGGTCCTGGACCTGGGCCTCGATCGCGTCGTACACCGGAGCGTTCGGGTCGTTCTCGTCCGAGACGGCCGGGCTGCCGGTGACGGTGTCGTCGCACGCGAGCGCGGCCGCGGGTGACGAGCCCGGAGTCCCGACGGGCGTCGGACCGGGATCCGTTGCGGCCGGGATCTCGACCGTGGGGACGGGCGTCGTCGTGGCGGAGGGATCGGTGGCGCCGCAGGCCGTGGCAGCGAACGCGACCGCGAGCACGGCAGCAAGGCGGGTCAGGGTGGGCGTGGTGATCAGTCGGCGGGTCATGGCGCGGATCATGCCATGCGACCCGGGGACTGCCCCGGAAGGTGAAGGTTCCCCTTTCAAGATGTTCGTTTCTTTACCGTTAGCCCGGTTGGAGGTGAATCCTCCGCGACCTATGGTTCTGTCTCGGAACAACCCCTCAGGTTCCATCCTCCCTCCCTCGGGACCGGAGATGCCGATTGGGCAGGCATCTCCGGTCCTTCCCTTTTCCCGGGGAGCGTGGGGGATCGCCGGAGCGCCAATCCCGGCACAAGCCGCCTGTGTCAGAATCCCCTCCATGGAGCTGACCTGGTACGGACGAACCTGCATCCGGCTGCGCGGCAAGGATGCCGTCGTCGTGAACGACCCCTATCCCTCGATCGTCGGGCCTACCGGCCGCGGCATCACCGGGGATGTCATCACGTACAGCCACCCCGATGACGCGCCACTGCCCAAGAAGGGTGCCGGCACGTTGTCCCGCGACGGCGGCACCGTGATCCCCACCAGCCTCGAGAGCGCGTTCGTGCTCGACGGTCCGGGCGAGTACGAGGTCCACGACGTTCTCGTCACCGGCGTGCGTACCTACCGTGACGGCGTGAAGGGCAAGGAGCGCGGGCGGCAGACGGCGTTCGTGTCGGAGGTCGACGGCCTGCACACGATCCACCTCGGCGACATCGGCCACGAGCTCACCGAGGAGAAGCTGGGCGACATCGGCCGGATCGACATCGCCTGCGTGCCCATCGGTGGGTCCCTCTCGCCGACCAAGGCCGCCGAGCTGATCGCGCAGCTGGATCCCAGGATCGTGGTGCCGATGCCGGTGTGCGAGGTCGAGGAGGACTGCGCCGACGCCCTCAAGAAGTTCCTCCACGAGATGGGCGCGGAGCCGGTGGTCCAGCCGAAGCTGTCGGTGACCACATCGAGCCTTCCGTCCGAGACGACGACCGTCCTCCTGGAGTCGCGCGGCAAGGCCTGAGCAGTGCCCATGCCGGCCGCCGCGCTGCTGACCCTTGCGGCCGCTGCGGCGGTCGCGGACTGGGTCGTCGTCTGGTTCGACGGACCACGCTGGCGCATGCTCGAGCGCGGGCTCAAGCCCTCGGTGATGCTGCTCCTGCTGCTCACCGCCCTGGCCTGGCCTCTCCCGTCGGGCTCCTCCGCTCTCGTGCGGGCGCTCCTCGTGGTCGCCCTGCTGGCCTCGCTGGCCGGGGACGTCCTGCTGCTGCCGCCTGGCCGGCTCATGGCCGGGCTCGTCGCCTTCCTCGTGGGCCACATCGCCTATGCCCTCGCGTTCGCCCAGCTCGACGGCAGCGCGCTGTGGTTCCTGGCCGGGATCGTGGCTGCGGTCGCGCTGGGGCTGACGGCGGGTCGCCGCCTGGTCGCTGCCGCCCGGTCGCGTGGGATGGCAGGTCCGGTGGCCGCCTACCTCGCGGTGATCAGCGTCATGGCGATCGCGGCCACTCGAACCGGGCTCCCGCTCGCGATCATCGGGGCCTGGCTGTTCATGGCATCCGATGCGCTGCTGGGCTACGGCCAGTTCGTCGTCGCGAAGGCTGCCGACGGGCGGGCTCCGCGCCCGCTCCGGATGGGTGTGATCACGACGTACCACGTCGGGCAGATCCTGCTCGTGCTGGCCCTGGTCGGCGCCTAGGCTGGTCGGCGCCCAGGCTGGTCGGCGCCCAGGCTGGTCGACGCCTGGGCTGGTCGACACCTGGGCTGGTCGGCTCAGGTGGTTCGGCGGTGGATCACCCGGCCACGCTTGATGACCACGTCGGCAAGGTCCGCTCCAACCCAGTAGGGCAGCTGGGCGACCGAGGTCGCGTGCCAGATCACGAGATCGGCCACCTTGCCCGGCTCCAGCGAGCCCACCTGGTCGGCCACGCCGACGGCAAACGCGGCGTTGATGGTCACGGCAGCCAGCGCCTCGGCCGGCGAGAGCCCCATCTCGAGGCACGCGATGGTCATCACGAGCGGCAGGTTGGGCGTCGGCGAGGTGCCCGGGTTGAAGTCGGTGCCCAAGGCGACCGGCACGCCCGCGTCGATGAACCGGCGGGCTGGCGCGGCCTCGTCGGCCATCAGGAACCAGGTGGTCGCGGGCAGGAGCGTCGCCACTGTGGGCGTCGGGCCCACGGCGCCGGCGGCCAGTGCGGCCAGCCCCTCGTCGGACGGAACGTGGAGGTGGTCCGCTGACAGTGCGCCCAGCTCCGCCGCCAGCTCCGCACCGCCCGATGGGGCGAGCTCGTCCGCGTGGAGGCGGACCTGCAGCCCGTACCCTCGCCCCGCCTCGAGGATCCGGCGGCTCTGGTCGGCGGTGAAGACGCCCTCCTCGCAGAACACGTCGCAGGAGCGGGCGCGGCCCTGGGCGGCGATCGCGGGCAGCTGCTCCTCGATGACGTTGCGCACGTAGGCCTCGGTGCCGTTGGGCCGCGCGCGGAACTCGGGCGGAACGGCGTGGGCCCCCAGGAACGTGGGCACAACGTCGATCGGGCCCTCCTTGCCCAGGTCGTCGGCGATCTCGACCAGGCGCAGCTCCGTCGCCAGGTCCAGGCCGTAGCCGGACTTCGCCTCGACCGTGGTCACGCCGTGGCGGCCCATCTCGTCGAGCCAGCGCCGGCCGTGCACCCGGAGCTCCTCGGCCGTCGCATGCCGCGTCGCCTCCACGGTGGACAGGATGCCGCCGCCCGCTGCGAGGATGTCCATGTAGCCCGCGCCCTGCTGGCGCATGACCAGCTCGCCCTCGCGGCTGCCGGCGAACAGCAGGTGTGTGTGGGGATCGATCAGGCCGGGCGTCACCACGCCGCCCGCCGCATCGAGCCGCACGAAGCGCGAGAGCGAGTAGCCGCTCGTCTCGAGGCCGCGTTCCACGTCATCGCGTGGCCCAACCCCGACGATCATTCCCTCCCAGCAGGCCACCACGGGGGCACCCGGGGCGTTCGGGCCCCCGGCCTCGGCGGCGTCGAGCAGGGCGAGGTCGCCCTGGGATTCCCCGCGCCGCAGGCCGCCCGCGAGCGTCGCCACCTGGGAGGCGCCGTGGACCAGGAGGCCCGGCGCGTCGGCGTGCGCCCGGCCACCCTCGATGAGGCGCAGGGTCATCGCGCGTGCCCTACCGCTCGTCGCGCGCCGCGGCCAGCCGCAGCTCCAGGGCCATCAACGGGGAGAAGTCACGCAGGCGGATCGCGGAGGCCGCAGCTGCCAGCCGCTGTTCGATCGAAGCGTCGAGGGGCACGCCGGTGGCATCGGCGACGTCGGTGAGCGCCGCAACCGGGGCCAGGCCGATCAGCTCCGACTCGAGCAGCGCCACGCCGTCCTCCGCCGCCATCGCCTCGACCGTCTGCCAGACCTTCAAGAGGCCCGTCGTCCGGAAGTCGAGCAGGTTCATCGACACCTGGGCGAGCTGCGGGTGCCCTCGCTCGGGCTCCTCCACCTTGAAGCCGTTGGCCTGCAGGCGCGGCAGGCCGCCGCCGGACTCGCGCACGCGCCGGGCGATCCGCTTCGCCAGCTCCACGTCGTCGGAGTCGAGGTTGATGTTCCAGGCGATGAGGAAGGGCCGCGCGCCGACGGCCAGCGCGCCGAAGCGCGGGTGCATCCGCGCCGGGCCGAGGTCCGGCTCGCGGCCATGCTGGCCGATCTCCTCGCGCAGGCCCTCGTACTGGCCGCGCCGGACATCGGAGAGCTTCACGCGGTCCGTGCGCAGGGCAGCGTGGGCGTACAGGTAGACCGGGATGTCGTTGCGGTGGGCGATCCGTGCGGCGAAGTCACGGGCGAGGGCGACGCACTCGTCGAGCGTCGTGTCCGCGAGGGGCACGAACGGGATCACGTCCACCGCGCCAACGCGAGGATGCTCGCCGGTGTGCTGCTCCATGTCGATGTCGACGATGGCCTGCACCACGAGGCGCTCGAGGGCCTCGGTCACGGCCTCGTGCTGGCCCGCGATGGTGAACACCGAGCGGTTGTGGCTGGGATCGGAGGTGCGGTCGAGCAGGTACACGCCCGGGACGGATGTCAGGGCGTCGGCCAGGCGCTCGACGACGTCGAGGCGTCGGCCTTCGGAGACGTTGGGGACGCTCTCAACAAGCACGCTTCGATGCTACCTGTCGGAACGGCGACCGTTGCGGTCGGGCTGCGCCAATCCGGTACCGTCGACAGGGCGAACCACAGGTGTCTCCCACCTCCCACACCGCGGACACGAAGCGAGCCCGAAGCAGCCATGACCGACCCCATCACCGCCCCCGCCACCGCCCCCGTCGTCACCATCACGCCCCGCGACAACGGGTCGTACAAGGTGACCGGTCCCGTCGTCCTCGCCGACCAGGAGGGCAACCGCTGGTCCGTGCCCGAGGGCAAGGCCGTCTGGCTCTGCCGCTGCGGACACTCCGCCAGCAAGCCCTTCTGCGACTCCTCGCACAAGACCGTCGGCTTCGAGTCCGTCGTGCGCGCGCCTGCCGCGGAGGACACGTCGGGCGGCTGAGTTCTGGATCCGCCGGCCGGAACCGCCCGTCGCCCGACCGCCCGTCCCCATTCGGCCGTCCCCATTCGGCCGTCCCCATTCGGCCGTCCCCATTCGGCCGTCCCCATTCGGCCGTCCCCATTCGGCCGTCCCCATTCGGCCGTCCCCATTCGGCCGTCCCCATTCGGCCGGAACGAACCCTTGCGAGGCCCGGGGGCCTCCGTGTTCGGCGACGGCGAGCGTTCAGACGCTGCATCGGGCAGTTGGCTGTCGATTCGATCGCTGTGACTGAACGAGGGGACGTCTGAGGCCCGCAACCGCTCGCTGCGCCCGAACGGGCACGAATGCGCGCGTGGCCCGGGCCTGCCGCACGAGCCTTCTCCAGGCGGGATACCCACGTCGCGCCGCTGACGTCACTCCGGGCGGCTGACCTCCCGCCGGGCGCGGATGCCCCGATAGACTCGCCGGGTGTCCGGCCCCAACCGAAGCCTGCTCCGCCACCCCGACTTCCTCAAGCTCTGGACTGCGGAGACCATCTCGGTCTTCGGGACCTCGATCACGCAGCTCGCGATTCCGATCATCGCGGCCACCGCACTCTCGGTCAGCCCGTTCGAGTTCGGCCTGCTGACCACGCTCGAGATGCTGCCGTTCATCCTCCTGAGCCTGCCGGCGGGGGTCTGGGTGGACCGGCTCCGGCGACGCCCGATCCTGATCGCCGGCGACCTCGGGCGGGCGGTGGCGATCGCCTCGATCCCCGTCGCCTTCTACTTCGACGCCCTCACCATCTGGCAGCTGTACATCGTCGGCTTCACGATCGGCTGCTTCACCGTCTTCTTCGACGTCGCGTACCAGAGCTACCTGCCGTCGGTGGTGGATCGGGACCAGCTGCTGGACGGCAACTCGAAGCTGGAGATCACGCGCTCGGCAGCGCAGATCCTGGGACCGGGCATGGCGGGCCTGCTGATCGGTGCGCTCAAGGCGCCGTTCGCGATGGTCGTGGACGCCGTCTCGTACCTGGTCTCGGCCGTGTTCCTGACCTGGATCCGCAGGCCGGAACCGCCGGTGGAGCCGCACGTCGAGGCGGTTCACGGACCGAAGCCGTCGATGCGGAGCGAGATGGCGGCCGGACTGCGCTACGTCGGCGGGCATCGCTGGCTGCGCTCGATCGCGGCGACCACGGGCACGTCCAACTTCTTCGGCAACGTGATCGGCTCGATCCTGGTGCTGTACCTGGTCGACGAGCGAGGGCTGGGCCCCGCCGCGATCGGCTTCGCGTTCTCGCTGGGCTCGGTGGGCGTCCTGGCGGCGGCGCTCACGACCAATGCCATCACCAGGCGCGTGGGCGTGGGCCCGATGCTGGTCGCGATGGCGGTGCTGTTCTCGATATCCGGCCTCTTCCTCGCCTTCGCTCCGGACGACCTGATCTGGTGGGGCCTCGCCATCTCGTCGTTCCTCGGCGGGTTCGCGGGCGTGGCCTGGAACATCAACCAGGTCTCGCTGCGCCAGGCGATCACGCCGCCCCGGATGCAGGGCCGGATGAACGCGACGATGCGCCTCATCGTGTGGGGCACGATTCCGATCGGCGCGATCCTTGGCGGCGCGCTCGCAACGGTGATCGGGCTCCACGCGACGATCGTGGTCGGAGCGCTGGGCGGGCTGGTGGCGTTCATCCCGGTGACGCTCTCGTCGGTACGCCGGATCACGACGATGCCGGAGCCGGTCGACGACGACGGCGACGCGACTGCGTGAGGACGACGCGGCCGGACCGGAGGCGCGGTCGGACCGGAGGCGGCGCCGGCCTGGGGCAGTCCGTCGCGACGTGCCCGCTCCCGCGACGCGACGTTCCCGGCGCTGCACGGTGACCGCCCGTCGCCTGACCGTCCGCCGCCCGACCGTCCGCCGCCCGACCGTCCGCCGCCCGACCCCCGTCGCCCGACCCCCCGTCGCCGTTCGGCCGCCGCCCGACCGGCCGCCGCCCGCCCCGTTCGGCCGCCCCCGTTCGGCCGGAGCGAACCCTTCCGGGGCCCGGGAGCCTCATTGTTCGGCGACGGCGAGCGTTCGGACGCTGCATCGGGCAGTTTGCCGTCGAATTCGATCGCTGTGACCGAACGAGGGGACGTCTGAGGCACGCAACTGCTCGCTGCGCCCGAACGGGTACGAACGCGCGGGGGACCGGCCTCCCGGGATTCAGGCCCCTCGCGCCGGGCTCAGATCCCCAGCATCGGGATGCGGACCCCGCGCTCCTTCGCGATCGCCACCGCGTGCTCGTAGCCGGCGTCCACGTGGCGCACGACCCCCATGCCGGAGTCCGTCCGCAGCACGCGCGACAGCTTCTTCGCCGCCAGCTCCGTGCCGTCCGCCACGACCACCATGCCCGGCGTGCTGCGAGTACCCGATGCCCACGCCGCCGCCGTGGTGGATCGACACCCACGTGGCGCCGGCCGCCGTGTTCACGCAGCGCGTTGAGCAGTGGCCAGTCGGCGACCGCGTCGGTGCCGTCGAGCATCGCCTCCGTCTCGCGGTTGGGCGACGCCACGGACCCGGAGTCCAGGTGGTCCCGGCCGATCACGATCGGCGCCTTGACCTCGCCGCGGGCGACCAGGTCGTTGAACGCCAGCCCCGCGAGGTGCCGCTCCCCGTAGCCCAGCCAGCAGATCCGCGCCGGCAGCCCCTGGAACGGGACCTGCGCCTCGGCCATCTCGATCCACCGGCGCAGCCCCTCGTCCTCGGGGAACAGCTCCAGGATCGCGCGGTCCGTGCGCAGGATGTCCTCGCGGGTCGCCCGAGA
This sequence comes from uncultured Chloroflexia bacterium, assembly GCA_963697365.1. Taxonomy (GTDB): domain Bacteria; phylum Chloroflexota; class Limnocylindria; order Limnocylindrales; family CSP1-4; genus CAIXZV01. The sequence continues at coordinate 39,882 of CAVONT010000009.1, read as the reverse complement.
GCGCCACCCAGCGGAATGGCCCGCGGCCCTCGCAGAACTGCGGCCGGATGAACGCGGGCACGAAGCCCGGGTAGTCGAACGCGTTCTCGACGCCCGCCTCCTGCGCCTGGGCGCGCAGGTTGTTGCCGTAGTCGAAGGCGATCGAGCCCGCCTTCTGGAAGTCGAGGATCGCCTGGCAGTGGGCGGCCATCGCCCGCTTCGAGCGCTCCTCGTACAGCGCCGGATCCGCGTCGCGCAGGACGGAGGCATCCTCGAGCGAGATCTCGGCCGGGATGTAGCCGCCCAGCGCGTCGTGCGCGGAGGTCTGGTCCGTGACGATGTCGAACCGCTCGCCGGCCTTCGCCCACATGGGCTCGATCTCGGCGGCGTTGCCCACCAGCGCGATCGACAGCGGCGCGCCCCTCGGCGGCCGCCTCGCGGGCGAGCCGGAGCGCCTCGTCCGGGATCGTGGGTCAGGCGGTCCACGTAGCCGATCTCGTGGCGCCGGGCGGCCCGGTGCTCGTCCACCTCGATCGCGATGCACACGCCCTCGTTCATCGTCACGGCGAGGGGCTGGGCGCCGCCCATGCCGCCGAGGCCTGCCGTGAGCGTGACGGTCCCCCGGAGCGTCCCGCCGAAGTTGCGGCGCGCGCATTCGGCGAACGTCTCGTACGTGCCCTGGAGGATCCCCTGCGTCCCGATGTAGATCCAGGACCCCGCGGTCATCTGGCCGTACATCATCAGGCCCTGCCGCTCGAGCTCCCGGAAGTGCTCCCAGTTGGCCCACTTGCCCACGAGGTTCGAGTTGGCGATCAGGACGCGGGGCGCCCACTCGTGGGTCTGGAACACGGCGACCGGCTTGCCCGACTGCACCAGGAGCGTCTCGTCGTCGGCCAGCTGGCGGAGCTCGCGGACGATGGCGTCGAACGCCTCCCAGGACCGGGCGGCGCGGCCGGTGCCGCCGTACACGACAAGGTTGTCCGGGTCCTCGGCGACCTCCGGGTCGAGGTTGTTCATCAGCATCCGCAGGACGGCTTCCTGCTGCCAGCCGCGGGTCGACAGCGTGGTCCCGCGCGGGGCGCGGACGGGGCGCGGGCCTGGGGCCGCGATGCCCGGGTTCTCGATGCTCACGGCGGCGAGTCTACGCCGCTCGCACAGTGTTCGGGTGGCGTACGGGTGGAGTACTGGGTCGCCTGTCAGGGCCGGAGCGTGCCCATCACCTGCTCGCCCCAGCGGTTGTCGCCCAGGGCGAGAAGCGAGACCACGACCCGCTGCTCCGGCACCCACGCCTGGTACACCCGCATGCCGCCCGCACAGGTCGTGATGGAGACGGGCCGGCCGCCGATCGCCGCCTCGGCTGTCCCGGCGACACCGCCCGCCTGGGCGCACGCACCCGCCTCGTAGGTCTCGCGCCAGTCGATGAGCCAGTCATCCGAGTGGACGCCGTCACGGGGCTTCGCGACCAGGCCCGACACGATGTCGCTCTCACCCGGAGCGACGAAGAACGCCGCCGCCTCGATGCTGGCGGCGAACGCCGGATCGGAGGCTGCGTCGGTGAAGGCCCGGCCCTCGAGCTGGACCGGCGTGCCGGAGACGTCCTCGGGCAGGACGGCGAGCAGGCCCTCGTCCTCCTCCGTGGGACGCACGGCCGTCGGTACGGTCGAGGCCGGCGTCGGGCTCGCAACCGATGGGGAGGCCGCGCTCACGGCCGACGGGGATGCCGTGGAAGCTGCGGTCGACGGGAGGACCGACGGCACGACCGACGGCGCGCCGGACGGGGCGACCGACGGCGATGTCTGCCCGCATGCGGCCGCCATGGCCGCCAGCACCAGGCCGGCCGCGACCCGCTGCAGCCCCCGGGTCACCCGAGCTCTCGACGCATCACCGGGAACCGCTCGTCGGCTGCCGCCACGACGAACCCCAGGCCCTCCCAGAATGCCGGCGTGGCGGCGCTGGTCGCATCGGCTTTCGGGCCCACCTCCGGGTAGGTCTCCACCGCCGCGAACCCCCGCCCGGCGAGGTCGTCACAGACGGCGTCGACCAGCATGGCCGCAAGGCCCCGGCCACGGGCCGCCGGCGTGGTCGCGATGCAGGTGATGACGGCCGGCAGCGGCGCCGAAGGGAGGCGCGGATACAGCTCGCGGGTCCGCAAGGCCCGCGGATAGGCGGACAGGGGACCGAACTGCGCGTACGCGACGGGCTCGTCGTCCTCGAGCAGCACCTTCGCGTAGGAGCCGAAGACGGCCAGGCCGCGGGCCAGCAGGCGGAGCTTCGGCGGCGCATCGGCCGCAACGGCCGGCCTGGCGGTCGGAGCGGGCGCGAACGGGTTGAAGGCGGGCTCGTCCTCGTCGGCGAACGGGTTGAACACCGGCGTCCTGGATGACGTCGCGAACGGGTTGAAGGCGGGCTCGTCCTCGTCGTCACCAAAGGGGTTGCGCGGCTTGGGCTTCGCGGCAGGCGGCGTGGCGGCCGCGTGCAGCCAGGACGAGCGCGCGGCCCTGGATCCCCGGTCCGCATCCTCCCAGTAGTCGCAGGAGCGGTGGTCGAACCCGGCATCGGCGCAGGGCGGCAGCAGCGAGAACGTGGACCCGTCGGTGACGTCGACGATGCGGATGCTCATGGTCGGCCAGTCTAGCCCGCCGCTGGGGCTGGACCATGGTGCTAGGGTCCGCACATGAGCAGACCCATCCTCGCCGACGCCTTCGACCACCACACCTGGGCCACGCTGCGACTGATCGACGCGTGCGGCGTCCTCACCCGGCAGCAGCTCGAATCCCCCGTCCTGGGAACGTTTGGCAGCATCATCGACACGCTCCGCCATACCGTTGGCGCCGAGGCCGGCTACCTGTTCGCCCTCACCGGAGGCTCCGTGGCCGAGATCGACGAGGACGGCATGGATCCCGATGAGCTGGCGGAGGTGATGGCCCGCCTTGGGACCGCCTGGCCGGCCGTCCTCGAGGCCGCCGCCGACCCGGACCAGGTGGTTGCCCGGCTGCGTGATGACGGCACCCGCAGCCTGGCCCCGCTCGGCATCCGCCTCGCCCAGGTTCTCCACCACGGGTCGGATCACCGGAGCCAGGTGTGCACGGCGCTGACCATGCTGGGGATCACGCCGCCCGAGATCGACTGCTGGGACTTCGCCGACACGCAGGGCCGGCTGTCCGTGGAGTCCGCCGAGGGCTGATCCGACTGGGCCCCACCACCGGCTTGATCCGTGTGCGGTTCAGATCGGCGCGCGTCGTGCAGGGGTCGGGGACGGAACCGACCGACTTCGCGACCTGACCCATGCGGGGACCAGCCCGAAATGAACCGCAGGTGGATCGCGCTCAGCCGGCAGGGCCGGTGAGGTCCGAGAGGACGCCCTCGTGGACCATGGCACAGCACCGCCGCCATGTCCGGCCCGGGCTCCCGGTCCCCTGCAAGGAAGGGCACCCGGGCCCGGATCCGTGCGTGCGCCTCAGCCACGCCGGCGCCCGGCGCCGGCGCTGGCTCCCCGGCGGTGCCGGTCTCCCTGCCCTCGCGCGCCATCAACGTCAGCCGCAGGTCCAGCGCCTGCGCGCCGGCCAGCAGCTCGATCGCCAGGATCTGCTCAACGTGCCCCAGCACCACGCGCGCGTGCCGCGCCGACGAGGCGCCCATCGACACGTGGTCCTCCTGGTTGGCGGAGGTCGGGATCGAGTCGGCCGACGACGGGTGCGCGTAGACCTTGTTCTCGGACGCGAGGGCGGCCGCCGTGTACTGCGTGATCATCAGGCCGCTGTTGCGACCGGGGTCGGGCGTGAGGAACGCGGGCAGCCCGCCGTTGAGGCGCGGGTCCACCATCAGCGCGATCCGCCGCTCCGAGATGGCGCCCAGCTCCGAGAGCGCCAGCTTCGCGAAGTCGAGCGCGAGCGCGATCGGCTCCCCGTGGAAGTTGCCGCCGCTGATCACCAGCCCCCCGCCCGTCGCGAGGGCATCGGTGGGGACGGAGCCGCCCTCGGGGAAGACGAGCGGGTTGTCGGTGGCCGAGTTGAGCTCCACGTCCAGCACCCGCCGCAGGTGGTCCAGCGCGTCGCGGACGGCGCCGTGCACCTGCGGCACGCAGCGCAGCGAGTACGGGTCCTGCACCTTGTGCGCGGATCCGTGGTGCGCGGTCTGCAGGCCGGAATCGCGCAGGAGGTGGCGCAGCTCCGCCGCCGTGCGGACCTGGCCCGGGTGCGGCCGAGCCAGCTGGTAGGGAGCCGCGAACGCCACCTCGGTGCCCAGCATCGCCTCCACGGTGAGCGCCGCCGCCACCGAGGCGGTGCGGACGAGGCGGTCCGCATCGGCCAGCAGCAGGGCACCCAGCGCACTCATGAGCTGGGTGCCGTTGAGGAGCGCGAGGCCCTCCTTCGGCTCCAGCTGCAGCGGCTCCAGCCCACACGCGCGCAGCGCGAGCGGCGCCGGCATCACCTCGCCGCCCAGCTCCACCTGGCCGCGCCCGATGATCGGCAGCGCGAGGTGCGCCAGCGGCGCGAGGTCGCCCGACGCGCCCACGCTCCCCTGCTCCGGCACGACGGGATGGATGCCCAGCTCGAGGAACGCGCAGATCCGGTCCACCAGCAGCGGCCGGCAGCCGGAGTGGCCGAGCGCCAGCGTGTTCGCCCGCAGGAGCAGCATCGCCCGCACGACCTCGCGCGGGAACGGCGGGCCCACGCCGGCCGCATGCGACGCGATCAGGTTCTCCTGGAGCTGCGCGGCATCACCGGGCGGGATGAAGGTCGTGGCGAGGTCGCCAAACCCGGTGGTGACGCCGTAGACCACCTCGCCACGGGCGACGAGCGCCTCGATGACGTCGCGAGCCTCCTGCATCCGGTCGCGGGCGTGGACGTCGAGCGCGGCCCTGGCACCGTGGCGGGCGACCGCCTCGACGTCGGCGATCGACAGGTCGGCGCCGGTCAGGACGACCAGATCGCGGGGATGCTGGGCCGGCGAGCGCTCGGGGAGGAAGTGGGCATCGGTCACAGGGACGAGCATAGGCTACCCTTCCGCCCGTGTTCGACTTCCTGAACGGTCCGGTCCGTGAGCTCGTCACGGCCGTCTACGAGGCCGTGGGCTACTTCGGCGTCGCGCTGTGGGTGGCCATCGAGAGCGTGATCATCCCCATCCCGTCGGAGCTGGTGCTCCCGTTCGCCGGGTTCCTCGCGGCCCAGCCGGACTCGCTGGAGCCGATGACGGGGGCCCCGTGGAGCATCCCGCTCCTGGTGACCGCCGCCACGATCGGCTCGCTGATCGGTGCGCTGGTCGCCTATGCGATCGGGTACTGGGGCGGGCGGCCGCTGCTGGTGCGCTGGGGGAAGTACCTGCGCTTCACGGAGACGGATCTCGACCGCACGGAGCGGTTCTTCGACCGCTGGGGCGCCTGGGCGAGCTTCTTCGGGCGGATGATCCCGGTGGTCCGCTCGCTCGTGTCCTTCGGGGCCGGCGTCGGCAGGATGCACCTCGGGCCGTTCATCCTGTTCACGATCCTTGGGTCGATCCCATGGAACCTCGCGCTGGTGCTGGCGGGCTACCTGCTGGGCGAGAACTGGCTGGAGATTGGGTCGATCCTGAAGCGGTACGAGTACCTCGTGCTCGGGATCCTCGTCGTCATCGGCCTGGCCTGGATCTGGTTCCGGTATGTCAAGCCCTGGCGGGCAGGACGCCGCGCGATCGCGACCGCGGAGGACGTCTCCCCGGACGCGTGACGCGGCAGGCTCCCGACGCGGTCCTCGGCGCGTGGCCTCAAACGCTGTTCGACTCCGGATGCGTGACGCACCGAGACCCGGGTGCCTGCTCGGCACTCTGAGCTCCGGCTTCCCGCTGGGCACTCTCGGGGCCCGGCTTCCCGCTGGGCACTCTGGGGCCCGGCTTCCCGCTGGGCACTCTGGGGCCCGGCTTCCCGCTAGGCGGTTGTCCGGTCGCACAAGACGGACGAACTGGGCGCCGAGCGGGAATCCAACACGTGCCGCGGCGTGTGGCGTGACCGTCCTCCCGCCCGGCGGGAATCCAGGCGCTGCACCGCCCCGTTCGCTCGCTGGGCGGGAACTGGCCCCGCGACACCCTGTGACCAGGCCCCGCACGCCGCCCGCCGCAGGCTCGCGGTCACGGAGAGGCCGGCTCAGGGCATCAACCGCGAAGGACCCGGAACGGCTCGGGCCCCCGGGAGGGGATCCGGGGGCCCGAGGCCAGGGACGCCGGCGCCTCGCAGGCGCTGCGGTTGAGGGCGACTACTCCAGCCGAGGCGGCGCGGGATCCCCGATCACCTGCGACTCGTCGAGCGGGGTCAGCGTCGAGGACGGCGTCGTGCCGGTCAGCGACATCGTCAGGCGCTCGGCCGAGACCTGGGCCATGCGGGCGAAGTTCATCGCGTCGCCCAGCACGCGGGCCGCCTCCTGCGGGCTGTGGAAGCCCGTGCTGTTCTCCGACGAGATGAAGTCCCACCGGATGTTGGCCTTGCGCTGGAAGTCGCGTGCCTCCTTGAGGGCGTCGTCCGTGGCGCCGGCGGCCTTGGCTGCGTTCATCGCGTCGATCGCCGCGATGATCGCCGTCTCCGTCTGGCGCAGCTGGGTGGCGGTCTTGTCCTGGATGGTGAGGATCCGCTCGGCGAGCTTCGCCTCGTCCATCTTGTGGCACGTCTGGCAGGACGCCGCGATGTTGTTCATGGGGCTGCGGATCCAGTGGTCCGAGACCTTCATCGCACCCTCGCGGATGTACGGCATGTGGCAGTCGGCGCAGGACACGCCGGACTTGGCGTGGAGGCCGCTGCTGTACAGCTCGTACTCCGGGTGCTGGATCTTGAGCATGGGAGCCCCCGTCTCCTTGTGCTCCCAGTCCTTGAACCCGTACTCGTCGTAGTAGTCGTTGATGTTGTCGATGCTGAGCCCCTTCTCCCAGGGGAAGGTCAGGATCTTGTTGTCGCCCTTGAAGTAGTACTCGACGTGGCACTGGGCGCAGACGTAGGTGCGCATCTCCTGGCGGCTGGCCTTGGCCAGGTCGATGCCGCGCAGCTCCATCGCGTTCTCGAATGCCGGCCGGGTGATCCGCAGGGCCATGGTGTCGGGGTCGTGGCAGTCGTTGCAGGTGACCGACGTGTGGAGGTCGTCCTCGATCTCCTTGTACGGGCCCTTGTTGAACGCCTCCCAACCCATCGACTTGATCAGGTTCGGCGTGTCGCCGCTGTGGCAGTTGGCGCAGGCGCCCGGCTGCTTGACGACCTCCTGGCGCTTGGTCTCCTTCTGGTCGGTGAGCGCGTAGAAGTGGCCGCGCTCCTCGTTGAACTCCACCGAGAAGGCGTAGCCGGCCCACAGGCGCTGCATCGCCGGGAAGCGGGCGAGCTTGTCGTACTTCTCGCTGCCGCCCCACTGCGTGCGGACCGTGTCGTCCTCGGTCATCACGAAGCGGCTGTACTCGAGCGGGAAGTTCTGGCCCCAGACGGCGGCATCGGTCTCGCCGTCCTCGATGTCCACGACCTTGACGACCGTGGCCTCGCCCTCGGCCTTGCGCGTGAAGATGTTGGCGAGGAGGCCCGCGACGACGACCAGGGCGACCGCGCCGACCAGGAAGGCGGCGCCATACGCGAGCCAGGATCGGCTGCGCCTCGCCTTGGAGGGCGACTCGGCCGCAGGCCCGGGTTCGGCCGCGGCGATCGGGCGCGGCGGGCTCGGGCTCGGGAGTGGCAGGCGCGGCTGCGTCGGTCATGGGCTCACCCTCCATGGGCTGCGGGGCGGGATCCGGGATCGCATCGTCGGTGGTCATGGCGTCACGAGTGGGGTTCACGTCGTCGGGGGTCACGGCTTGCCTGCGCTGTTCTCGTCGTGGCCGATCGTGGCGTGGCAGCGCGTGCAGTCCTCGAGTTCCTCCTGCCCCGCGTGGTCCACCATCGAGACGAAGTCGCCGTGGCAGTAGGAGCAGTTGTTGAGGGCCACGGTCTTGTTGGGCGGCGTGATCCGGATCGGCTCCGGGAAGTTCTGGAGCGTGAACGCAAGGCTGTGGTTGAACCCGTTCATCGCCTTCACGATCCACTTGTCCGGGAACGCGTGCGGAATGTGGCAGTCGTTGCAGGTGGCGACCGCGTGGTGCGGGCCCTTGACCCAGGCGTCGTACACGTCGTTCATGACGTGGCAGTTGGTGCAGTTGACGGGATCGTCGGAGAGGTACGAGGTCGCCTCGGCATAGGACACCGTGAACAGCGACAGGCCGATCACGGCGCCGAACAGGACGAACAGGGCAAGGCGCACCCAGCGGGGCACTGGTGTCGAACGCGTTCCCTGGCGCTGCGGCGCGCCGTCCGGCTGGCTCATCGGCGAGGATCCCTCGGGTAGTCCACGGGACGTTCCCTTGCGCCCACGCGCGGACGAGGGGGACACGACCCGGATGCCCGAATCGTCACGGGGCCCGGTGGCGGGATTGAGGGCCAAAGGTCCCGACTGAAATCGTCTACCTAGTAACTAGGCGATATTTCCTCTGGCCCGGGACGTCAGGCGACGTCAGGCCGACGCAGGTCGCCGCACCCGCAGGCCGCGCATCCGAGCCTCAGCCCGCCCAAGGGGCGCCGTCCACGGGCAACAGGTGCGCGAGGTCGTTGGCGACGATGAGCTTGCCGTCGGCCGGCCCGTCCCCCGCCTCCCAGCGCAGCACCGTGAGGTTCGCCTGGCCCTGGACGAAGCGCCGGCGGTAGTCGCGGATGTCCGTGCCCAGCGCCACGCACAGCAGGATCCGGTTCGTGGAGCTGTGCCCGACGACCAGGACCGGCCGCTCCGGCGTCCGCGCCGCCGGTCCTCCCTCGAACGTGGCGCGGAACGCGGCGCGCGCGTGCCACGCCTTGTGCTCCGCGAGCAGTTCCTCGAGGAACGAGCGCACGCGCGCCGCCACGTCGCCGCCCGACTCGCCGCCGGGACACGCGAGCCGGTCCGGCGCAAGCTCCCACTCACGCCTGAAGGCGCCGTCGCGCTCGGCGATCTGGGCGTAGGTCATGCCCTCCCAGCCGCCGTAGTCCATCTCCTTGAGGCGGGGATCGGGTTCGAGGTGGACACCGCCCCCGGTGACCAGCTCCGCGGTCTCGCGGGCCCGGAACAGCGGGCTCGTGATCGCACGGTCGAATGGCACGCGGGCGAGTCGTCGTCCGAGGGCCTTGGCCTGGCGGCGGCCGTCGTCGTTGAGCGAGACGTCCATGCGCTGGCCGAGGTGCTGCTCGGGCTCGGAGCGGTCGGTGAGTCCGTGGCGGGTGAGGACGATGGTCAGCATCAAGGGAGAGTCTAGAGTGCCCCGGCCGTGGAACAATGGGTGCGGAGGTAGCACGAGACAACGATGAGCGACCACGACACACACGGCGCCGACGCACACGGCGCTGCCGCGCTTGACGATCATGGCGGCCATGACGATCACGGCGGCCACGGCGGGCCCGCCCTCGGCCCGATCGACTGGAGGATGTGGGGCGCCGGCCTCGTCGGTGTCGTCACGGCCCTCGTGGTCGTCGCCGGTTTCGTCGCCGCCACCGGGTTCCAGTTCAACGCCTGACCGGCCCTCCCGAGGCTGAGGGCGCACGTCCCATGCAGGCCATCATCCGCACGACCCTCGCCGCCCTGCTGCTGGCCACCGGCCTGGCCGCCGGGCTCGTGTTCGGCGTCGGCCATGCTCGCCCCGCAGGTCGCGCTCGCCTGCTCATGCGTCGAGCGGATGCCGCTCGCGGAGTACGCGGGCGAGGGCACGGTGATCTTCGCGGGCACGGTGACGAACAGCGACGAGGACGGCCTGCTGGTCAACGTCGACCAGTGGTTCTCAGGCACCGGGGCGGCGCCGGTGATTCTCATCTCGGGTGACTTCGGGAACGGGTCAAGTTGCGGTATCGGCGGGCGGCCGCCGGCCGGGTCGAGCTGGCTCGCGGTCGCCGGGCGGGTGGACGATGGCGGCCTGGTGCCGGAGCTCACGGGGGCCCCGGTCACGGTCAGCATCTGCTCGCCATTCGTGGACCTCGCCACGCCGGAGGGTCAGGCGCTGCTCGCCGAGGCGGTCGAGACCTTCGGCGGCGGCGAGCCCGTCGAGACGGCGCCGTCGGAGCTCGCCACGCCGGCGCCATCGCCGTCCGCTGCGGCGGATGCCGACGGGCTCGCCGGCCGAGACGCTGGCCGCCGCAGGCGTTGTCCTGCACGCTGGTCGCGGGCCTCGGCGTGCTGGTGCTCGTGCTCCTGGTGGCTCGCCCACGCGGGACCGCCTCCTCAGGGCTCCCCGGCCGCCAGACGTTCGGCGCCTGATCCCCCCGCAGGCTCGCCAGTCAGCGCGACAGCCGGTTCGATGGCCGGTTCGCCGGCCGGTTCGATGGCCGGTTCGCTGGCCGGTTCATCGGTCGCCCATGCCGACAGCATCGGGCGGTCCCGACCAGGGTGTCGGCGCCATCGTGACGTGTCTCCAGGCCGCGCAGCACCTGGTCATAGTTCACGCGCCAGCCGTTGAAATCCCGCCACGCCCGGTCCCGGTCTGCCACCAGGGGCACGCCCGCGGAGGCCATCACGTCGAGCGCGTGCTCGAATTCGCGCCCGCGCGATGCTCGTGGTGTCGGTCGGCCGGGGGTTCGGGTCGTACGCTGATCCGCGTGGTGCCCGGCGACGCGTCGCAGCGCGAGATAGCCCGCCCGGATCACAAGATCGGCCTGGGGGTTGGCCGGAACGGCGACCGCGGAGCGCATCAGGGCCGCCGCATCCATGACGGCCCCGCCGGCATTCACCCATGACTGCCCCGGCTGCTGGCTGCGGTAGAAGGTGAGCACGGGCAGCGACGAGTGCGACTCCTCGACCTCGGCGAACCACTGCTCCCAGCGGACCCAGAGCTCGTGCAGCGCATCCAGCCCTGCGAGCCGGTGCATGCGCGTGATCATCACGACCGGGGACGGCGGCGAGTCAGCCCGCACCTCGAGCAGGCTGACGAGCAGCTCACGACGCGCAAAGGCACCATAGATGGTGGGCAGGTAGGAGATCAGGAGCGCCACCAGGGCCAGTCCGATCGCCGCCTCCGCAAACGCGATGAAGTCACCGCCGGGCACCGCCGGGCGGAAGAACCCGAGCGTCAGCAGCGAGGACCCGGACACCTCGAGGGCATCGGCGACCGGCAGCCCCAGCGCCCAGTAGATGCAGCCGAAGCCCACGACGAGCAGGGTCAGCCAGGTGGCGGGCAGCAGCATCAGGGTGACGGGTCCGTAGTACGCCATCACCCGGTCGCGGGTGGCGTAGGGCCGGCGTCGGACTCGCGATCAGGTCGAACACGGCCCGGACCGCGCGGAACACGATCGCGGTGAGCATGTCGTTCTCGCCGCGAGGGACGACGAACGTGCGGATCGCGCTCAGGACGGTCCGCCCGATGATGACGAGACCGAGGACGGCGACGACGACGGGGCCGAGCATCGAGCGAGGATACCTTCACGTCACGGGCGGTCGGCTGCAGCACCGCGCCGCCGCCTGATCACGGCCCGGCGAACGCCACCGCGATCAACGGGATTGCGACCATCGTCGCGAGCGTGGCCAGCGACAGCGTGTCCGTGACGTACGCGCGCTCGTCGCGATCCTTCGTCTCGCCCTCGGTGCCGTCACCGCCGTCGCGCATGTAGCAGCGGAACCACGAACGGCGGCGGCAGGACCGCCATCGTCAGCACTGCGGCCCCGAACAGCCGGTCCAGGCCGAGCAGCCCTTCGACCACCAGCTTGTCGAACGCGATCGCGAGCAGCACCCATGCGGCCATGCGCACCGCCACCGTCCGGGCCGGCATCGACAGCGCCCCCGGTCGCAGCCTGGTCCCGTAGCCGATCACGATCGCGATCACCGGCGTGGTGATCGCACCCAGCAGCGCCGAGCGTCGTGAGGACCGCGGAGCTCAGCGGGCTGGCGTCCAGGACGGGTCCCAGGCCGACCGCGCTCCCGGCAACGCCGGCCGCGATCGCGAGGATCACCGGCGTCCGCACGAAGGCGAGGAGGGCGTCCTTCGCCCCGGGCGTGCGCCCGGTCGCATGACGGGTCAGCACCGTCGCCAGGACGAAGAACACGAACAGCACCTGGCCAAGGTCGACGATGCCGAAGCGGTAGAGGGCCTCCTGCCCGAACACGCCTCCGTAGATCGCGTAGCCGAGCATGCCCGCCTCGAACCCGGCCAGCAGGCGGCCGCCGTACCACGACGTCACGCCGACCCCTCGGGTCAGGAACGGCCCCACCAGGAGCATCAGCACGCAGGCCGCGAACACGATCGCGACGATCGGCAGGTAGCGCGCCTCGAGCGAGACGCGCAGGAACGTCAGGAACAGCGCGGCCGGGAGGGTGATGTTGAGGACCAGCCGGCGCAGGTCGGCGACCGTGGTCTCGGCGAGGAAGCCGGTCCGGCGCAGGAGCGCGCCCAGGCCGAACAGGAGCAGGACCGGGAGGACCCGGCCCAGCGCGTCGAGGATCAGCATGCGGGAGCCACGCAGGCGGAACGGGCGCGAGCCGGCCAGGCGGAGCGGGCTGGAGCCTGCTCCGCCACGACCGTCCGGACCCTAGAACAGGCCGACGATGTTCCCGTCGGCGTCGATGTCGATCCGCTCGCCGCCGGGGCGGGAGTTGAGGCCGGGCATCGTGCGCATGTCGCCCAGGATCGGGGTGACGAAGCCCGCACCGGCGTAGAGGCGGACCTCGCGGACCGGGATCCGGAAGCCCGTGGGCGCGCCCAGCAGCTTCGCGTCATGGGACAGCGAGTACTGGGTCTTCGCCATGCAGATCGGCAGGTTGCCGTAGCCCATGGCCTCGTAGGCGGCGAGCTGCTTGTTGGCGGCCGGCAGGTAGTCGACGCCGTCGGCGCCGTAGATCCTGGTGGCGATGGTCTCGATCTTGCCCTTGAGCGGCATCTCGTCCGGGTACAGCAGCTGGAAGTCGGGCGAACCCTCCTCGGCCGCGGCCCAGACCGCCTTGGCCAGCTCGATCGCGCCATCGCCGCCATCGGTGAAGTGGCGGGCCTCGACGGCGGCCTTGGCTCCGGCGGCGTGTGCCTCCTCCTTGATCGCCTGGATCTCGTCGGGGGTGTCGGTCGGGAAGATGTTGATCGCCACCACGACCGGCACGCCGAACGCGCGCACGTTCTCGATCTGCTTGCGCGAGGTTGGCGGCGCCCCTGCGGACGCCCTCGGGGTTGTTCTCGAGGAGCGCCGGGTCGAGCGGCTTGCCCGCCACGACCTTGCCCACGCCGCCGTTCATCTTGAGCGCGCGGATGGTGGCCACGATGACCGCCGCGTCGCAGCGCATGCCGCTGGCGCGGAGCTTGATGTCGAAGAACTTCTCGGCGCCCATGTCGGCCCCGAACCCGGCCTCGGTGACGAGGATGTCCGAGCCCGCCAGCGCCGCGCGGTCGGCGAGGATGCTGTTGTTGCCGTGGGCGATGTTGGCGAACGGGCCGCAGTGCACGAAGGCGGGACCGCCCTCGAGCGTCTGCATCAGGTTCGGCTTGAGCGCGTCCTTGAGCAGGACGGCCATCGAGCCCGCGACCTTGAGGTCCTCGGCGGTGATCGGGGTGCCGTCCTTCTTCGTCGCGAGGACGATGCGGCCGAGGCGCGCGCGGAGGTCCTTGAGATCGGTCGCGAGCGCGAGGATCGCCATGACCTCCGACGCGACGGTGATCACGAACTGGGTCTGGCGCGGGTAGCCGTTGTCCTTGCCGCCGAGGCCCACGACGATCTCGCGCAGGGCGCGGTCGCTGATGTCGATGCACCCGCGGCCAGAGCACGTTGTTGGCGTCGATGCCCAGCTCGTTGCCGTGGTGGATGTGGTTGTCGATGAAGGCCGCCGCGAGGTTGTGGGCGGCGCCGATCGCGTGGATGTCGCCCGTCAGGTGGAGGTTGAAGTCCTCCATCGGGATGACCTGCGAGTAGCCGCCGCCGGCGGCGCCACCCTTGATGCCGAAGACCGGGCCGAGCGACGGCTGGCGCAGGGCGACCGTGGCCTTCTTGCCGATCTTCTGGAGGCCCTGGGCGAGACCGACGGTCGTGGTGCTCTTGCCCTCGCCGAGCGGCGTGGGGCTGATCGCGGTCACGAGGACGTACTTGCCCCGACCGTGCTCGCGCTCCTTGCGCTCGATCCCCTCGATCGTGATCTTGGCCTTGTAGCGGCCATAGAGTTCGATCTCGTCCTCGGTGAAGCCCATCTCCGCAGCGATCTCGGTGATGGGACGGGGAGTGACCGAGCGGGCGATCTCGAGGTCGGACGGGAAGCTCATCTGGGACTCCTGGCTGGGGCTGGGCTGGTCGTGGGCTGGGCGGCTGGGCTGGGTCGGTGGGCTGGGCTGGGCGGCTGGGTGCGCCGGGAGCGCTACGCGCGGACGTGCGTTCCCAGTGGCGTGTCGCCGGTCGCCTGCGCACGGGCGGCCTGGACGAGGTGCGTGAGCAGGATGGCGTTGGTGAGTGGCCCGACGCCACCCGGGACCGGGGTGATCGCGGAGGCCCGGCGGACGGCGGAGTCGAACTCCACGTCGCCCACGAGCTTGCCGTCCACCACGTTGATGCCGACATCGACGACGACGGCACCCGGCTTGAGCATGTCGCCGGTCACGAAGTTCGCCCTGCCGATCGCGACCACGACGATGTCCGCCTCCCGGATGACGTCCGGGAGGTTCTCGGTCTTGCTGTGGCAGATCGTGACCGTGGCGTTCTCGCGGACGAGGAGCAGCGCCGCAGGCTTGCCGATGACGTTGGACCGGCCGACGACCACCGCGCGCTTGCCCGAGATCTGGATCCCCGACTCCTTGAGGATCTCGATGGAGGCGTGGGCCGTGGCCGGCAGGAACCCGTTGTAGCCGAGCGACAGGAGGCCGGCGTTGGTGGGGTGGATGCCGTCGATGTCCCGGAGTGGGTCGAGCACGTCGATCACCGCCCGCAGGCCGATCGCCTTGGGCAGCGGCTGCTGGACGATGAGCCCCGCGACCAGGCGGTCGTCGCAGATCCGCTCGACCGCGGCGGACACGTCGGCCTCCGTGGCATCAGCCGGCAGCTCGACGAGACGGTCCTTGATGCCGACCAGGCGGCAGCCATCGAGGATCTTGTTCAGGTAGACAAGGGACGGCGCGTCCGCCCCCACGACGAGCACCGTCAGGCCCGGCGTGTAGCCGAACTCCTCCTTGAAGGCTGCGACGTCGGCCGCAACCTTCTCGCGGATCGTCGCCGCGATCGGGCCGCCCTTCAGCAGGCGCGGCCCCTCCTCGACGATCGCCGTCATGCCGCCGACTCGGGGAGCGGCTCGCGTGCCTGGCCACTGCGGACGTGCCTGCGCGTCGTGGCGGCCGCCCTGTCGATCGCGTCGACCAGCAGCTTCGTGCGCTCGAGCAGGTCGGTCGCGAGCGCCTGGTCCGCGATGGACGGCAGGTTCACGTAGACGTTCGCCGCGGCGGCCTCGGCCGCCGATACCGCCATCAGCGCCGCGACCTCGAGGTCCGACGATGCGTTCTTGTTGCTGCGCCCGGCCAGCGCCTCGGCCCATGCGACCATCTCCGCGCACGCTTGGACCGTCTTGAACGGGGCCTCGGTCGCGGCGACCGCGGCGTCGGAGATCGCGGCGGCGCGAGCGGCCTTCTCCGTGTCCGTCTCGCGCGGCATCTTCATCGCGACGCCGAAACCCGCAAAGGCTGCGGCGTCCTCGTCCGCGAGCGCGAGGAACCGGTCGGCGAGCTCCAGGCCCGCAGCGCTTGCCTTCGTGATCAGCGCCTGGTGCTCGGCGTACTTGGGACGGCCATCCGAGAGCGCGCTCACCATGGCCACGAGCGCACCGCCGAGGCTTCCGGCAATCGCCGCCGCGGCACCGCCGCCGGGTACGGGCTCGCCCGAGGCGAGCTGGTCGATGAACTGGGCGACCGTCAGGTCGCGGAATTGGGCGTTCGCTTCCATCGGGCCGATTGTAGAGATGCCCGACCATCGAAGTTGGGCCGGAGCGTCCGCCCTGCAGGGCCCTTCGGCCCGACTTCGAGGACGCGCGGCACGGCTGCGATGGCCCGCGGGGCGAGCGCGGCCCGACTTCCGGGGCGCGCGGCACGGCCCCGATGGCCCGCGGGGCGAGCGCGATCACGCCCGCCCCGCAGCCGACCCGGGGAGCCGACGGAGAGGAGCCGCGACTCCCGCATGTGGTGGGGAGCTCAGGCGGCGGCCACCAGGCCGTCGAGCCCCTCGATCGTCCAGCGGCGCGAACGATGCTGGAACGTCAGCGCCAGGCGCAGCGTCGGCGTGTCGACCTCGAACAGTGTTCGAGGTCCCGTGATCGCCGGGTAGGCGCGCCGCTCGTCGCGGACCGTCACCAGCCGGGTGACCAGCATCCTCTCCTCACCCCAGGTGATCTCTCGGGGCAGGCCGTCGAACCAGCCTGTGCGCACCTGGACGGACACCGGTGCGACTCGAACCATCGCCATGTCGTTCTCCTTCTCGGCGGTGAGTCGTCGTCAGCCGGGGGCACTCCGGATGCGAACGCTTGTTCGTTTCTAGGCGGACAGTAGATCGAACAGGTGTTCGATGTCAAGCACCTGGGGCGAGATTCGGTGGAGTCAGTGACAGGTGTGTGGCACGGCGTGCCAGATCGTGGCACGGCGCAGGAGCCGACTCCGCGGCGCGCGGTGCGCGGGCGCGCGGCAGGCCGTGGAGTCTCCGGCTCTACGGATCCTCGGGTGCCGGCGGGTCCACACCCTCGTCGGGATCCTCGGGTGGAGGGGCGGCCGGACGCGGCCGTGCGGCCGGTCGGCTCCTGCGGCACGCCGAGCCTGCCCTCGACCGCCGAACTCGGGTCGCGCTCGAACACCGACGGCACGCCCGACCGCACGAGCCTGCCGCGCGTCACGGCCCGCTCGCCGTACTTGCGCCGGATCGAATCGAGGGCCTCGGCCGCCTGGTGCCGCTTCGGATCGTCGGGCAGATGGGCCGTGCCGGCCGGTCCGCCGGCGGCAGGACCCTCCCCATCGTCGGCGAACA
This sequence comes from uncultured Chloroflexia bacterium, assembly GCA_963697365.1. Taxonomy (GTDB): domain Bacteria; phylum Chloroflexota; class Limnocylindria; order Limnocylindrales; family CSP1-4; genus CAIXZV01. Next base: position 22,954 of record CAVONT010000009.1, on the reverse strand, counting down.
GGGCCAGCTGCTCGCGCTCGCGGAAGTTCGAGGCCGTGACACCGACGAGGCGGATCCGCTGCCCATGGAGCTCACGCCTGAGCAGCACCAGCGCGGCCTCGTAGATCGGCTCCGTCAGGTCGGCCGGCACGGCCAGCGTCGTCTGGCGCGAGATCGTCGTGAACGTCGAGTCGCGCAGCTTGAGCGTGATCGTCGCCGCCCGGAGGCCGGCCGCCCGTAACCGCCAGGCCACGCCGTCGGCCATGCCCAGCACCGTCCGCTCGATCTTCTCGACATCGGCCGTGTCGTGCCCGAACGTGTGCTCGTGCCCGATCGACTTCGCGGGCTCGCCGCCTGCGACCGGGTCGGGGTCGATGCCGTGCGCCCGGTCGACGAGCGAGGCGCCGTGCTTGCCGAAGCGCCGCTCCATGACATCGCGCGGGAGCGCCGCCAGGTCCCCGATCGTCTGCACGCCGAACTCGCGCAGCGCGAGCGCCGTCTTCTCGCCGACACCCCACAGGCGGGAGATGGGGAGCGGCGCCAGGAACGCCGCCTCCTCCCCTGCCGGGACGACCACGAGGCCGTCGGGCTTGCGCAGATCCGAGGCGACCTTGGCGACGAGCTTGGTCGAGGCCACCCCGACCGACACCGTCAGCCGGACATCCGCGTGGACGGCAGCCTTGATCGACCGGGCGATCGCCTCCCCGTCGCCGAAGAGGGCGCGCGACCCGGTCACGTCCAGGAACGCCTCGTCGATGGAGATCTGCTGCACCTGGGGCGTGTAGCGGCGGAGGACCGCCATGACGTCGCGGCTGGCCGCCTGGTAGCGGCGCCCGTCGACCGGCAGGTAGACCCCCTGCGGACAGAGCCGGTACGCCGTGCGCAGCGGCATCGCCGAGTGCACCCCGAACTTCCTGAGCCTCGTAGCTGGCCGCCGAGACCACGCCCCGCGCGGTCGGGTCGGAACCGCCGACGATCACGGGCCGGCCCTGCAGCTCGGGCCGGTCGCGCTGCTCCACCGCCGCGAAGAAGGCGTCGAGGTCCACGTGGAGGATGACCCGGGTGCTCACGTGCGCGATTCTCCACCCAACGCGAAGGCGCGTCGTGTCCGCAGCAGTCCCGGCTTCAGCCCTGGCGGCAGCCGCGGCACTCGCGGCAGCGTTGTGCCCGCCCAGTGGGCAGCGCGCAGGCATGGACGAGCCTGGGCTTGCCCGACGCCATCGTGCAGGCCGGCGTCGGCATCGACACAGCCTTCATGGCGACCGAACGTGGACCGGCGTAGGTGGCTACCCTGCATCGCATGCAGCCACCCGAGGTCGACCGGGACCGCAACGCGGCGGCGGCGGCCGAGCCCGACGCGGCGGCAGCCGAGCCCGACGCGGCGGCAGCCGAGCCACGCGAGCCCCGCGGTTCGCACGGCCTCCGCGGCCCGCGCGATCCCAACGACTGGTTCGACCGTTTCGCCGTCCCGATCCTGTTCTTCGTCCTCGCGCTGGCCGTCTACCACCTGGTCAAGCACGACCGGCCGACCAGCCTCGACTACTTCAACCGCCTGGCCGACGCCCTCCTCCACGGCTACCTCGGCCTGTTGCAGGCCCCCTCGTTCATCAACGAGGTTGTGCCGTCGAACACCGGCCTCTGGTATGTCGTCTACCCGCCCGGGCCGGCGCTGGTCCTGATGCCGTTCGTCGCCGTGTTCGGCCCAGGGCTGGACCAGGGGGTCGCGTCGCTGGTCATCGGAGCCTTGAACGCCGCACTGGCGTCCATGGTCATCCGGTGGATGGGCGTGGAGCGTGGTCCACGGATCGTGCTCACGGCGGTCTTCGCGTTCGGGACGATCGTCTGGTACTCGGCTGCGGACGGGTCGTCATGGCACTTCGCGCACGTGGTGGCCACGATGTGCATGCTGCTGGCGATCCACCTCGCCCAGCGTGACGCGCGACCTGCACTCATCGGCCTGCTCTTCGGCCTCGCGATCATGTCGCGGCTCACGGTGGCCATGGCCTTCCCGTTCTTCGTCGCCTACTTCCTCGACCTTGCGGTCCGGGAGCGCGACGGCGACAGCACCGTGTTCGGCCACCTCGACGCCGAGCGGCCGCACTTCTGGCGCCAGTGGCCCACCCTCCGCGACACGGTCCTCGTCGCCTGGCCCGCCACTCTCGGTGTCGTGCTGCTCATCGGGCTCTACCTGCTCTACAACCACGCGCGGTTCGGCTCGCCCTTCCAGAACGGGTACGCGCTGCTCGCCGGCCTCATGACCGAGGCCCAGTACAGCCAGGGGTTCTTCGCGCTCTCGTACGTGCCGCGGATGGTGTATGCGATGTTCCTGACGGTGCCCCAGCAGATCGGGGGGTTCCCGTGGATACAGTCGCGCCGCCTGGGTGGGCTGTCGATCCTGCTCACAACGCCGCTGTTCCTGTGGGTCGTGAAAGCACGGCGGCCTGACTGGTTCGGGATCGGAGCGTGGGGTGCGGTGGCGCTGATCCTGGTGCCGGTTCTGATGCATGGCGATGCCGGCGGATCGCAGTTCGGCTTCCGCTATGCACAGGACATCTACCCGTTCCTGCTCCTGCTCACCGTGCGCGGACTCCGCGGCCGGATCTCGGTCGAGGCGTGGATCGCGATCGCCGTCGGGGCCGTGATCAACCTCTGGGGGATGGGCTCGACCTACTTCAACTGGTTCATGTGACGGGGTCCGGGCGGCGCACTCCCAGCGGGACCGGCCACCCGCCGAGCTGCCATCCGGAGCAGATACCATGCTCGAATAGAAGGCAGCTGCGCCCCCGCACGGCGCGAAGCCGCACGACAGCGACATTGCACCAACCACCGCCGACAGGCGGAGCAGCACACGAGGACCCCCGGGCCGCCTGATGTCACCCACGATCGAGCCGGTCTACTGGATCGCCTTCCTGGCCTTCATCGGCTTCCTGCTCTTCCTCGACCTGTTCGTGTTCCATCGGAATGCACACGTCGTCGGGGTCCGCGAGGCGGCGATCTTCAGCGCCTTCTGGATCAGCCTCGGCGTCGCATTCGGGGTGCTGGTCATCGCCTGGCTGGGCGTCGAGAAGGGCATCCAGTACTACACCGGCTACCTCATCGAGAAGAGCCTGTCGGTCGACAACGTCTTCGTCTTCGCCCTGATCTTCGGCGCCTTCGCGGTGCCCTCCCAGTACCAGCACCGGGTGCTGTTCTGGGGCGTCGTCGGTGCGCTGGCGATGCGCTTCGTCATGATCGTCGCCGGAGCGGCGCTGATCGAGACGTACCAGTGGATCCTCTTCGTCTTCGGGGCGTTCCTCATCGTGACGGGCATCCGCATGGGCATGTCGCACGGCAAGCCCGAGAAGGATCCCAGCCAGAACCCGATCATCCGGTTCGCGCGCAGCCACCTGCCGTTCAGCGACGGCTACGACGGCCAGCGCTTCTTCACGCGGGTCAACGCCAGGCGGGTCGCGACACCATTGCTGCTGGTGCTGATCTCGGTCGAGATCACAGACCTCATCTTCGCCGTCGACTCGATCCCCGCGATCTTCGCCATCACCACCGACCCGTTCATCGTGTACACGTCGAACGCGTTCGCGATCCTCGGGCTGCGCGCCCTCTACTTCCTCCTGGCCGACCTCAAGAACCGGTTCCGGTACCTCAAGCTCGGCCTGGCGGTGATCCTCGTCTTCGTGGGCGTGAAGCTGACCGTGATCAATCTCGGGATCAAGATCGACCCGATCCTCTCCCTGGTGGTCGTCGGCACGATCCTCGCGGTCTCGATCATCGCGTCGTGGCGCAACCCTGAGGAGCCGGAGGTCGAGGGTCACGTGCCCCTCCCCTGGCCGACCGACGAGGCGCCGCGCGAGCCCTGACGCGTGGCGAGGGCGCCGGACACAGGATCGCCCGGACCAGGAGGCCCGGGCGACCGGTTCGTGCGCGGCGGAGGCGGGCCGAGTGCCCGCCGATCGTCAGCCCTTCGGCTCGACGACGATCGTCACCTCGGACATCATGCCCGAGTAGACCTTGATCGCGACCTTGTAGGTGCCGAGCGTCTTGATCGGCTGCTCGAGGTCGATCTTGTGCTTGTCGACGACAATGCCGCGGCGGCCGAGGGCCTCGGCGATGTCCTGGTTGTTGATGGAGCCGTAGAGCTTCCCGCCCTCGCCAACCTTGACGCCCATCGTGAGCGTGGTCGACGCGATGCGAGTGGCCGCGATCTCGGCGTCCTCGCGCTCGCGCTTGCGCTTGTCCTCGCGGCTCGCGATGTCGTGCTGGTATGCGCGGTAGGCGCCTCCGGACGCGACGACGGCGAGCTTCTGCGGGATGAGGAAGTTCTGGGCGTACCCGTCTGCGACCGTCTTCATCTCACCGCTCTTGCCGAGCTTCGGGACGTCCTTGGTCAGGATCACCTTCACGCGCTTGAGTCCTCCTAAGTGTTGATCCAGGTCCGGACCTTCGGTCCGAGCCCGCTGCTGCGCAGCATGTCGCCGGCGAAGGTCACCACCTCCGGTGCCCGGCGCACCAGGCGCCGCAGCGGGGCCGGGGTGAAACGCCGGATGCGGTTCACGTCCTCGTGGAACGCCCGGCGGTCGATGCCGAGGTCGGCCAGCTTCTCGTCCAGGACGTCCGCAGGCACGCCGTCCAGGAACAGGTCCACGGCGAGCACGACGACGACGATGTCGTCAATGCCGCCGATGAAGGGCAGGTCATCGGGGACCAGGTCCCGCCCAACCACAAGATAGCCGAACGCCACCGCCAGCAGGGCCTTTCGTCCGCCAGGGACCCGCTCGTCGCGGATGAGCTCCCAGAAGAGGCGGCCGTAGATGGGTGCGCGGCTCGCCAGCGGCAGGAACGCCGCCAGACCCAGCATCCGCCGAAGGCCCATCCGCGATGTGCGTCGTCCCTTGGTCGAAGTCAGCCGGTTCTCGCGGGTTCTCCGCGAAGCTCGAGCCACCCTGCTCCTCACGTTTTGCGCCCACGGCCTGCTGCGCGACCGCGGACGAGCGATGGTAGCACCGGCCTCCGCGTGCTCCGAATCCCGGCCATTGACATCGAACGTCCGTTCGGTATCATGGACCTCACACGCAGGAGACCTGGCCCGTGACCCGTCACGACGCGGAACGCAAGCGCAAGATCATGGATGTCATCGCGGCGTCCATCCGTGCGAACGGCTACCCGCCGTCCGTCCGCGAGATCGCGAAGGCGGTCGGCCTCGCCTCGACGTCGGCTGTCCACCACCACCTGCAGATCCTGCAGGAGGAGGGCTACCTGGACCGCGGCGAGGCGCAGTCACGCGCCATCCGGCTCACGCCGAAGGCAGCCTTGATCCTCGGCCTCTCGAGCGAGCTGACGCCCCAGTCGATGCCGACGGAGACCTACGCCCTTCCGATCGTCGGCGAGATCGCTGCCGGCGGTCCCATCGAGGCGTACCAGGATGCGTCGGAGACGCTCGCGGTGCCGGACATCCTCGCGCCGTCGGGGGACGCCTACGTGCTGCGCGTGCGCGGCGACTCCATGATCGAGGCCCACATCGCGGACGGGGACTACGTCGTCATCCGCCGCCAGGACACGGCACGGGACGGCGACATCGTGGTCGCCCAGGTCGAGGAGAACAGCGTGACCCTCAAGCGGATCTTCCGCGAGAAGGACCGGGTCCGCCTCCAGCCCGCCAACCCGGAGTACCCGGCCCAGTACTACCCATCGGTCCGCGTGCAGGGCAAGCTCATCGGCGTGATCCGCCGGCTGGACTGACCATTTCGTCCACAGCCCGTCCACAACCGGGACCACGTTCCTCCGAAGGTCGGGGATAAGCGCCTTCACGCCGAGGGGGCGTCTCCGTGACAGTACGTTGTCACTCAAGCGCGCCAGACTCGGGACTGCATGATCGATCGACTACCGCCGCAATCCATCGAAGCCGAGCAGTCGGTCCTCGGGTCGATCCTGATCGACCGCGACGCCCTGATCGAGGTCGCTGACTTCCTCAAACCGGAGGACTTCTACCGGCAGGCGCATGCCCGCGTCTACGCGGTGATGATCGACCTCTCAGAGCGGCGCGAGCCGATCGATATCGTCACGGTTGCCGAGGCGCTTGACCGCAGCGGCGACCTTGAGGCAATCGGCGGGCGGGCCTACCTGGGCACCTTGTCCAACCAGACCCCCACGGCCGTCCACGCCGCCCAGTACGCACGCATCGTCGAGCGCAAGGCCGTGCTGCGGAACCTCATCGGGGCGGCGGGCAAGATCGCGGGCATCGGATACGAGGATCCCGCGGAGGTCGCCGAGGCGGTCGACCGTGCGGAGGCGGAGCTGTTCGCGGTCAGCCAGCGTCGCGTCTCGGCGGGCTTCTCGCCGCTCAAGGGCCTCCTCCACGAGGCCTACGACCGGCTCGACTACCTGCACGAGCACCGCGGCGAGATCAACGGCATCCGGACCGGCTTCCAGGACCTGGACTCGCTGACCACGGGCCTCCAGAAGAGTGACCTCGTGATCCTCGCGGCACGCCCGTCGATCGGCAAGACCAGCCTTGCGCTCAACATCGCGGAGTTCGCCGCCGCGCGGGACCGCAAGAGCATCGGCATCTTCAGCCTCGAGATGAGCAAGGAGCAGCTCGTCCTCCGCCTGCTCTCATCGGTGGCCAACATCGACTCGCAACGGCTGCGCAGCGGCTTCCTCGACGAGATGGACTTCACGCGTATCGCGCCCGCGATGAACACCCTCTCGGAAGCCCCCATCTACATCGATGACACGCCCAACATCAGCACCATGGAGCTCAGGACGAAGGCGCGCCGGCTCCAAGCGGAGGTCGGGCTGGACATGGTCATCGTGGACTACCTGCAGCTCATGCAGGCCACCGCCACGAGCAAGGATGCGAACCGCGTCCAGGAGGTCGCCGAGATCAGCCGCGGGCTCAAGGCCCTGGCACGCGAGCTCAAGATCCCGGTCCTCGCCCTGTCCCAGCTGTCGCGCCAGCCCGAGATGCGGGAGTCGAAGGAGCCGCGGCTGTCGGACCTGCGTGAGTCAGGATCGATCGAGCAGGACGCCGACCTCGTGATGTTCCTGTGGCGCGAGAAGGAGCGGGCCGGGGATGACCAGGTCAGTGAGGGCGAGGTCATCAAGCTCAAGCTGGCCAAGCACCGCAACGGTCCCACCGGCGAGATCGACCTGTGGTTCAAGAAGGCGCAGACGCGCTTCGTGAACTACGCCGGGGAGCGCTTCGCCGAGGTCGGCTAGCACTCCCCGGCGTCATGAGCGCGAGAGCGGGGTGCGGCCCGCGCGTGCCGCCCGCGCGTGCGGACCGCTGTCTGGCCCGCGCGACCTCATCGACCCGCGCCGGGCGCCGCCGGTCGGTCCCTCGCTGATCGACCCCTCGCGCCCGAACCGTCCGTCGCCGGGAGAGGCAACGGGCGCCTGGAGCGCCTGCGCGCCTCGCTGGGCGGCGGAAGCTGGCGGATCTCGCCGCGAGACCGTGCGTTTCGCCTCGCCGAGCGAGCCGGTGACGGCCGCGGAGCGCTGGTTGGCTCGTCGGGCGAGGCGGCAGGCGGCAGGCGCCCGGGCGAGGCGGCCAACGTCCGGGCGAGGCGGCAGGCGGCCGCGCCCGAGGCAGGCGGCGGCCTCCGAAGGAACGGCTACGCGGTCTCGTGCGGAAGCAGCGGGCGGACCACCAGTGAGTAGACCTTCCCGTCATCGCCCTTGACGTAGACGCCGCCGGAGATGCCGTTCTGGTAGCCCTCGACGCCGAGCGCTTCTGCCTGCTCGGGCGTGATGATGGCGGTGCCCTGCGGCAGCTGGTTCGGGTCGGCCGGCACATTGAAGTCTGCGACGGTCAGATCGTCCCACGGCCAGTCGCTGACCTGGACGCCCTGCACGCCACCCATCTGCTGGGTGATGACAGCCCGGTACGCGGAGGCCTCGTATTGCTCGCTGGCAAGGGTCCCGCCCTGGTCGAAGTTGCCGAGCCGCTCAGCGAGCGTCTCGAGCTGCTTGAGGACGGCGCTGTCGGCGCTGGGCTCGCTGTCGAACCCGAGGCCGTACGCGGAGACGGTCTTGGTGTCGTTGTCGGCGCTGATGGTGAACACGGCCGTCGGGGCGTCCGCAACCATCATGTTCGAGTACTCCTCCTTGGCGACCGCCAGGCCGCCATCCTGCAGCGCGTACAGCAGGAGGGACTGGATCTGCTCCTCGGTGAGCTTCGCGGTGCGCAGGGGCTGGTTGGTCGACACGCCTCCCGCACCCTGCTTGAACTCGGCGGTCGTCTGGACGAAGACCACCGTGCCGTCGCCGTACAGCGTGAAGATCGGCACGTGGGCGGCGAGCCACTCGACGGGCACGAACCCGCCTGCCTGGTCGTACGAGAGGATGATGTCGGTGGCGCCTGTCGGGTGCGGCAGGCCTTCGGGGGTGGCGGCGGGCGTCGGCTCCGCGGCCGGGGACGCTGTGGGCGGGCTGGAGGCTGCACCGCCTCCGCCGGTGCAGGCGGCGAGGGTGGCGGCAGTCATCAGGATGGCGGTGGGGAGCAGCAGACGTTTCGACATGGGCCTCTCGACGCCGACCATGGCCCGACGGTTCCCGGGCCGGTGCATTGACACGGCGCCGTATTGTCCGCCCTGAGTACCAGCCTTCGCGTTCCCACGTCGTGCGTCAGCCCACCAGCCCGCCCGTGTTGCGTCTCGACGGTGCTCGGAGTTGAGGAGGACCGAGAGGTGTACCAGGATCGGACCCTCACATGCCGTGACTGCACGGAGTCGTTCGTCTTCTCGTCGGGCGAGCAGGAGTTCTTCGCCGGCAAGGGACTGACCAACGACCCGCAACGATGTCCGTCGTGCCGCGCGGCCGCGAAGCGACTGCGGTCGGCCACTCCAGGCGGGGCCCGCGAGTACCACGCGGCGATCTGCAACGGCTGCGGGAACCAGGCGATGGTCCCGTTCGCGCCCCGCAATGACAAGCCCGTGTACTGCAGCACCTGCTTCGACAAGGTGCGCGCCGAACAGGCGTCGGCCGAAGGTTGACAGGCGGCCGCGGCCACACCGGCCCGTGGCCACCCGTGGCCTATGCTGGCGCCTCAACCAGCAGGAGGAATGGAGTGGGCGTGATCATCGTCCGGGAGATGGTCGGGACGAGCCCCCGATCGTGGAGCGACGCGGCCCGCCAGGCCGTCGCTACGGCCAGCAAGACCGTGCGGAACATCAGGTCCGTCGAGGTCGTGAAGTCGACGGCGCGGATCGAGGACGGCGAGATCGTCGAGTACCAGGTCCAGCTCAAGATCGGGTTCGAGTACGAGGGCTGACGCTTCGCGACGCACAGCCAGCCGGACGTCCGGCGTTGTCCACATGGGCAGCATGGGCAGATAAGCCAGCGGTGAGCAACGCTCGCCACCATGGCGCGCATGCCCAGTCCCAGTCGATCCATCCCCACGTCGTCCCCTCGTCCCGCAGGGCTTCCGCTTCTGCCGCACGCTGACGTATCGTCATGCTCCACTGGCAGGGAGGTCCAGGCGGTGCAACCGCCGGCCCCGCCGCAGGGTGGAGCGCAGCGGGGCAATGGGCTCGTGGCGGTTGGTCCGGGGATGGCCGGACCGATGCTTCTTGCTGGTCTGGGCGGGTACATGACCAACCCGCTGCCGGTGCAGCCGGCCAAGATCCACTGTCCGCCGTTGCGATTGGACATGCTCTCGCGCGAGCGGCTCACCTCGTGGCTGGATCGCGCTGCCGCCGGGCGTCTCGCCCTCATCGTCGCCGAGGCCGGCTTCGGCAAGACCACCCTGCTCGCGGACTGGGCGACGCACACGAAGCGCGTCACCTCGTGGTATCGCCTCGAGCGTGACGACCGCGACTGGCTCACGTTCATCCGGCACCTGGTGGCCGGCGGGCGGGAGTCCGATCCGAACTTCGCGCCCGACACGTTCGGCATGCTGTCCGCCCTCGCGACGGGCGGCCCCACGCGCCAGGACCTGATCGCGACGATCGCTCGCGAGATGGCCGACTTCGGCGCATCCAGGCAACCGGCTTCACGCTCATCATCGACGACTACCACGTCGTGGACGACTGTCCGGACATCGAGCCGATCATCCGCGCCCTGCTGGACAGGACCGGGGCCGGGTTCTCGGTCGTACTGTCGTCGCGTTCGGCTCCGTCCATCCCGATGGGCAAGGTCAAGGCGCGCGGGGGCGTCGACAGCCTCGACGGCGAGGCACTGTGCTTCGACCGCGATGAGCTCGAGCGCCTCTTCCGCGATGCCTACCATCGGCCCCTTCAAGCCGACGTCCTCACCGAGCTCCTCGCCCGTACCGAGGGGTGGGCCGCGCTGCTCACGCTCGCCCACACGAGCCTCACCGAGGAGGGCGGACCCGATCCCCAGACCCTGGTCGCCCAGCTGAGCGCCACGAGCGGCGATATCTACGAGTTCCTGGCCGAGGAGGTCATCGCAGGCCTTCCGCCGGAGCTCCAGCGCTTCCTGACCAGGGTGGCAATCCTGCGGGAGGTCGATCCCGAGAGCGCGGCCCTGCTGGACGAGCGATCGATCGAGGAAACGGTCGCCTCGATCCGGCACTGCGAAACACTCGGCCTGCTGAACCGGCCAGACCGCGAGTCTCCGCATCGGTTCCACCCGCTCGTACGCGAGTTCCTTGTCGCCCACCTCGAGGCCGAGATCGGCACCGAGGCCGTGACTCGGACGATGCACGTCCGTGGGCAGAGCGCTGCATGGGCGGACGTCTGGCGACGGGCTGCGTGGCACTTCGCGAGGCTGGCGATCCGCGAGCGCGTTCAGAGCAGTCATTGACGACGCCCTGCCGACGAGATCCTCGCCGATCGGGTGACTTTGAGCAGGCGCGCCGTTCCTGGACGGCCTGTCCGGCGACCCACTGACCGGGTGGTGCCCTTGGTCCTGCGTTCGCGTCTCGAGGTCGGGCGTGGCAACGTCAGCCGGGCCTGCCGCGAAGGCCCGTAGGCGGTGTCGCGGCCGAGTGTTGGCCCGCACTTGAGGGCCTGGCCGCTCTCAACCTGGCCTCCGTGCTCGCGTTGGCGGCTTCGACGACATGCTGTCCGGACCGCGCGGCTTGCCCTCGGGGGCGAACTAACCCGGTCCAGCGGATCGTCGCCCAGGCCATCGCTTCCCTGGTGGGCATGCAAGCGAGGAAGGGAGCCTCGAGGCGGTCGTGGACCGCCTCGCGAGTTGGCAGACGAGGCAGGACGCTGCAGGGGATCGCCAGCGTATGCGGGCGTCTCGCGACTGAACCTTGCGGTCGCGCTGCCTCTGGCTCGGGGAGACGAGGACCGCCCTAGCGACGCGATCCGCGCTGAGGCGGATCTCGGGGACGATCCCCGCTCGGTCCCGAACGAGTCGCGGCGACTGCAACCGGTGCATCTCACCGCTCGCATTCAGGACGGAGCCTCGAGAGGCGTCTGCTCACCTAAGCGCCGAGAGCGCTGCGGCATCAAGTCTCGCTCGCGAAGAACTGGCGCTCGAGGCGGCTCGGGTCCACGCCGACTTTGGATCGGCCGTCGATGCGGCCGGCTACCTCGCGGTCCTGGAACCTGACCGACTTACCGGTGGTTACCGGGGTGTCTACAGCCTTGCTCGCGGGATTGTCGCTTTGCGCGAGGGAGACCTCCAGACCGCCGCAGACATGTGCGACAGCCTCGCGATAAGCCGCAGCCCAGACGCTGCCGGCCGCCTGCGTGCACAGCTCCTGCGGTCCCGCGTCGCGACTCTCAAGGCGAGATCCCACGGCTGACATGGAACTCGACGAGTTCATGCGTCTTGCGAACTCCCAGGGTCTCGGCCACTTCGGCAAATCGGATCGATCCTCCGGCGTATTCGCGACGGGTCCCGGTTTGGCGACGAACTTGAGCGCCTTGGTCCGTCCGATCTCTTCGCGCTCTCGCTCATCGCTGAGGAGATCTCGGGCGCCTTCGATCGCCTCACGCCGGGCGCACGTGCGATCGTCTATGGCGAGGCACGCCTGCGGCCAGAACGCTGGAAGTCGGCTCTGACGACTGCAGATCACCGAGGACTCATCGGGAGCAGCCGCGGCGGCGGAGTTGCTGGCCGAGATTGGCAGCGAGCAAGATGCGTCGTTCCTGCGGGCCCAAGCGGGACCGAAGAAGGTGCTTCGGCCAGCTGCCCTGCGCATCACCCAGCGGCTCGCACAGACCGTATTCCTTCGGGACCTCGGTCCGGTCGATGCCTTTCTGGGTCGGATCAGCCTCCGATCAAGACTCCGGCGCAAGGTGCTAGCAATGCTCTGCTTCCTGGCATCGCGACCGGACATGGCCTCCACTAAGGACGAGGCCCTTGAGGCTCTCTGGCCCGATCTGAGTCCCGATACGGGCACAAATTCGCTGAACCAAACGATTTACTCATTACGCCGCGTTTTCGAGCCGGACTACAGGGAGGGCGCCAGCGCTGGCTACATCCAGTTCGATGGCGAGGTCGTGAGCCTGAACTCGTCGCTCATTGACAGTTCGAGTCGGCGATGCTGGCGTGTGCTCCGGAGGATCGACGGCGACACGAGCAACGCCGTCGAGGAATTGATGGCCCTGTACCGAGGGAGGTTCGCACTCGACTTCGCCTACGAAGACTGGTCTACCGCCTACCGGGAGAACCTCCATGCAGCGATCCTGGCTGCAGGTGAAGCCTCGATTGCCCATGCCCGTCGCGCCCAGGACTTCGACTGGGCGATCCGGATCGGACATGACCTGCTCGCCATCGATCCCGCAGCCGACGCGATCGAGTTGGAGCTCCTGAAGTCCTACAAAGCGAGTGGGCGACACGCAGCTGCCGCAGAGCAGTACGCGCACTACGCGGCCCACATGCGGGACGAGATGGGAGTCGAGGTGACGTCCTTCGACCAAATCTAGGGGTCAGCCTCACGCAGACTGGCGACGCGCTGTGCTCAAGGTGCCGTGTGGTTGTGTGTGTATCGGTCGACATAGGTAGGGTTGCGTATTGACCGGTGCACTCAGTGGTACCTATCGTTCGCCCCGCACTAGTACTTCCGTACCTGTGCACCATCCATGAACGCTCGGACGCGCTGATGCCCCCACCTGAATTGGGCACTTAGGGTGGGGGTGGAGTGAGTAGTGCAACCGACCGACTTTCGAGTCAGGTCGGTTTCCGTGTTCTTAGGACACGGGGGCCGCGAGGAGGAACGAGCGTGGCACCGGACAAGGCCTACAAGGGCTGGTAGGACAGGGCGCGGAGGATCGACCGATGAAGGATCGCCTCATGCGGCTCCTGGCCGCTCTCAGCGCAGTCGCCGCTATGGCGCTGGCTGGGGGAGCATCGCTGAAGGGCTTCTAGTAGCAGGTGCTCCAACTTCAGACTCGACCCGCTCCCTCGACGAGGCGGAACGGGTAGAGTCCCAGTACGCACTGGGAACTGAGGACGGATGCCGAGGAACCTGAAGCTCTACATCGCTGGGGTCGTGGCAACGAGCGTTGTTGCGCTCGTCGTCACGACCCTTTGTTTCCCGTGGAGCCCGACCTACCCGATCGCGGTGCCGTTCGTGGGTCTCGTCGGCAGCGAAGCTGGCCCCACTCGTCGGGAGTCGGGTTCTGGACATCGCTGACACTCTTCGCGTCGGCGATGCCCATCCAGATGCCTCGAGGCGCCATGTTCGCGGTGTCCATGGCTCGCCTTGCATGGCAGCCACCATGCTCGGCGGTCCTGACAGCGGGGGTCTGGGTAGCGCTTGATCGGAACCACTGAGCTCCGAGAAATCCGAGGTCGAGTCCCTTGGTACGGGACGCTGGCAACCACGCCGGGATCGTACTGCCGACCGCGGTGGCAGGCCTGGTGATGCTGGCCTTCGGCAGTCCCTGGACCGAGCACTCGGCAGATCCCGTCGTGCTGGTCGTGACGATGGCGGCGGCTGTGATCTTCCTCGCCCTGAACGGCAGCCTGGTCGGCGTTACCGTCTCCGCTCCGGACCGGCGAGAGAGCGAGCATCATCCTCGCTGCGGAAGCACGTGGAACCATGGCCAGCAACCTCAGCCTGGCCCCGATCGGCTGGCTCATGGGGGTGATGTACACGGTGGCTGCGTGGGCGACCCTCCTGTTCGGGTTGCCGTCTGTACATGACGCGGCTCGCGTATCAGAACTACACCGAGATGCGCGAGATGTTCACCGAGACCATCACCGCGCTGGCCGGCGCCGTCGACCGCAGGGATCCGTTCACCGGCCGCCACTCGTGGCGCGTGAAGGAGATCGCGGGCGACATCGGGCGGCAGATGCGCCTGGGCGAGGCCGACCTCGAGGCGCTCGAATGGGGCGGCCTCCTCCACGATGTCGGCAAGATCGGCGTGCCCGATCACGTCCTGCTCAAGCAGGAGAAGCTCAACAAGGAAGAGCGGATGATGATGAACGCGCACCCGGTGCTCGGCGCGGAGATCATCGGGAAGGTCAGTCGGCTGTCCGCCGAGCTGCCGATCATCCGCCACCACCACGAGTGGTTCAACGGGTCGGGGTATCCGGACCGGCTCGTCGGCGACGAGATCCCGCCGCTCGCGAGGATCCTGCACGTGGCCGACTCGTTCGAGGCCATGACGGCGGCGCGCCCCTACCGCATGACCCCGCTGACAGCAGAGCAGGCGGTCGGGGAGCTGCGCAAGTTCGCGGGCATCCAGTTCGACCCCAAGGTGGTGGACGCCTTCGTCAGAACGCGCTGGGCCGAAGACGTGAGCGACCCCGGGCGCACGGTGCAACCGCGACCGATCCCGCTCATCTCGCAGCAGGCGACCCCCGCGACCCCCGCAGCCACCGAACGGCCCTGAGCCGGCACGCCCCCGGGGCCCACCAGGTGCGCTGTCGATGCTGATCGGCGGCATCCTCCTCGGCCTCGTCCTGGGTCTCGTCCTCGGGGGGCGCCTCGAGAACCTCGCATCGATCCGGCTGCGCCACCTGAACCTGCTGTTCCTGGCGGTGATCATCCGCTTCGGGACGGAGCTGGGCCTGCAGCTGCTGGCGCCGGTCGAGGCGGCGATGCCGCTGGTGCTCCCGCGGCTCCTGCTGTTCGGCCTCTCGTACGGCCTGCTGCTCTACGTGCTCTGGGCGAACCGCACGTATCCGGGCATGGCGCTCGCGTTCGTCGGCATCGCCATGAACGGGCTCGTGATCATGGTGAATGCAGGTCGGATGCCGGTATGGCAGGCCGCCTTCGATGCATCCGGTCTGACCGGCGAGCTCAGCTCCGTCCTGCACAAGCCCTTGGAGAGCGCGAACGGCGTCGAGTTCCTGCTCACCTTCGCGCCGCTCGGCGACATCATCCCGATCCCGATCTGGCCGGTGCAGAACGTCGCATCGATCGGCGACATCTTCCTGACCGCCGGTCTCGCGTTCTTCCTGTTCGCGACCCTGATCCGCGGCCCCGAGTCCGATCCGTGGGGCGAGGCGGAGGACGATGCGCGCACGGTCCGGGCCGGGGGCGGGATCACGGCCGCCGTCGCGCTGCCGCGGCCCGACGCGCCCGAGACGGGCACACCCGGGATCGGGGTCCGGCCCGGCACCGGCCTGACAGCGGCGTTCGATGACACGGTCACCCTCGAGCGTCCGCTCATGATGGGGGCCGGCTCGATGGCGATGGCCGCCCCGGGTGCCGCGGCGCTTCCGTTGGGGGGCACGACAGCCCTCCGCCGTCGCCAGCAGTCATGGCTGCTGCGCGCCCGCGAGCACCCGTACGTCCGCCTTGCCACCAACAGCTCGTTCTCGGCGCTCTGGATCGGCCAGGTCATCAGCCTGTTCGGTGACCGGATCAACCAGGTCGCCCTCGCCGCCTTCGTCTTCGAGGTCACGGACTCCCCGCTCCAGGTGGCGCTGACGTTCCTCGTGGGCACGATCCCGAACCTGTTCTTCTCGCCGATCGCGGGCACCTTCGTGGACCGCTGGGACCAGAAGCAGGTCCTCGTCGTCTCGGACATCCTGCGCGCGGCGCTCGTGCTGCTGGTCCCGGTGGCCATCCTGACGAACGTCTGGCTCGTCTATCCGCTGGTCTTCCTGATCACCACGGTCTCGATCTTCTTCCGCCCGGCACGCGTTGCCATCCTGCCGCGGATCGTCAGGGAGCAGGAGCTCCTGGCCGCCAACTCCGCCACGTGGGTGGCCGAGACCCTGGCCGACATCCTCCTCTACCCGCTCGCAGGCCTGTTCGTCGTCTTCCTCGCCCAGTCGCTCGCCCTTGCGTTCTGGTTCGACGCGGTCACCTACCTCGCGAGCGCCATCCTGCTGTCCACCATCGTGGTCCCGCCCATCGTGCGACGGGCTCGCGGTGCGGGAGCCTCGGCCGGCGGCGAGACCGGCGCTGGAGGCGAGACCGGCGCTGGAGAGCCCGCTGCCGAAACCCCTGCCACTGTCCGCGACGATCTCCGTGCCGGCTGGGCCTTCCTGCGCAACGACGCCACGCTCCTCGCCAACACGATCCAGGGGACGGCTGGGCAGTTCTCGCTGGGCGTGCTCACCGTGGCGAGCCTGATCCTGGCCAAGGAGATCACGGACGCACCCGGCGAGGCGTACCGCGGCACGTACGCGTTCATGGAGACCGCCATCGGCCTGGGCGCCCTCATCGGCGGTTTCACCCTCGGCCTCGTCGCCACCCGCGCCCACAAGGGCCGGATGATCATCGCCGCGTACACGGCGTTCGGCGTGAGCGCGATGCTCCTGGGCATCGTGAACAGCGTGCCCATCGTGCTCATCGTCATGTTCGCGGGCGGCATCGCCAACATGGCCTTCGTCATCCCCAGCCAGACGCTGTTCCAGGAGCGGACCCCGCCCGAGCTCATGGGCCGGGTGATCAGCTTCCGGTTCGCGCTCGTGTTCGGCGGGATGTCGGTGGCCATGGCGGTGGGCGGCATCCTCGTGACGCTGGTGGGTCCGCAGCCGGTGATCTTCGCCGCTGGTCTCCTGTCCGTGGTGGCGGGCCTGGCGGGCCTGCTGGTGCCGGCCGTGCGCGACGCCTGAGCGAGGGTGCGCAGGCGGCCCTCCGACTCACCCCGCTGACCAGCCATGGCCTTGTCTCGTTTGGAAGCATCCCATCTCCTGTGCTCCCCCCTCCGCGCCCACCCGATGCGCGCTGGGCGTGCGAACCGTCGGGCGCGATGCTGTTCCTGCACGCTGGGCGCCCATGGACGGGGGTCGCCAGGAGCGCGTTCCTGCACGGTGGGCGTGCAGGATTCGCAGGGCACCCGCCCGTACGCACGCTGGCCGCGCATCCGGGCCGGAGCCGGGAACTGGGTGCCGGACCGGAGCCGGGAACCGGGAGCCGGTCGGGCTGGCACAGACGCTGGGATGCTGACCCTTCGTGTGCCCCTGCTTGACCAGGGCGCCGACGATGCGTAGGCTGTAACCACGCTCTACGCATTCTGACCGCTATAAATCACGCGGGACGGCCCCATGAAGACCCACACCACCCTCGACCTTGACCGTGACCTCCTCGCCGAGGCCGCCGCGGCGCTCGGCACCACTCGCACGACCGACACCGTCCACGCCGCGCTCCGCGAGGCCGTCGCGCGGCAGGCCCGTGCTCGGCTGATGGCCCGCGACTGGGGCAATCTCAAGGATCTCCTGCCCGAGATGCGGACGCCGCGGCCGTTCCTTCCCCGGCCCGACGAGACTGCCGCGGCCCTGGCCGGCGCGACGACCCCCTCCCGGACGCCGACCGAGGCCACCGCGAGCCAGCGTGCGCGGGGGTCCGCGTGACGCCGTCCGGCCCATGCTGACCGTCGAGATCGCCGACACGTCCGTGTGGGCTCGCCAGGATGACATCCCCGAGTTTGGGCTGCGGTTCCTGGCCGGGCTCGTCGGCGTCACGGACACGATCGTGATGGAGTTGCTCTACAGCGCCCGCAACGCGGCTGACTTCGCCCAGATGGAGGCGGACCTCGGCGGGTGCAGCCTCTACCGCGTCGAGCCGCAGGACTGGGATGAGGGACGCCGCGTATGGCGCGAGCTGCTCCGACGAGGGGGCGGCCCCCAGCACCGCCAGGTAGGGCATCAGGACCTCCTCACCGCCGCGGTCGCAGCACGCCACGGCCTCACCGTCGTCCACTATGACGGCGACTTCGACACCATCGCCTCGATCACCGGGCAACCGGTCCGATGGGCGGCGCCGCAGGGCAGCCTGGACTGACGGCTCCCCGTTGCGAGCCGGGCGCTTCGCGGATGGTTTGTGCCGCAACCGCCCCATGGCTGGAGAACCCCAGCCGGGGCTGGACCGCGTCTGACGGACCTCCTCGCGAAGGATCGCCCTCGGTCGGTACACTGTCGGCCGCGTGAGGCTGCGCCCGGAGGCGCGCCCACGGAGAGGAGATCGAGCACCCGCATGACCGACCAGGAGCGCGACCCGGAGGCGACGGCCGCCGACGAGGGCGCAGCGGATCCCGAGGCCACCACCGACGCTGCCGCCGCGACTGCCGCAGCAGAAGGTGTAGCCGAGGCCGAAGCCGCCGAAGCCGAAACCGAAGCGGTAGCCGATGCCGAAGCCGTCGTCGAGGACGAAGCCGACGCCGATGAAGCGATAGCCGAGGACGTGCCTGACGAAACCGACGAGCCCGCCGACTACGAGGCGAGGCCGGCGGATCCGACGAGGTCGCGGCCGCAGGGGCCGCTCCCGCTGCCGCGGCCGCCGGGCTGCTGCTGCTGCCGCCGCCGCGCGAAGGGCCAGCCGGCCGCGAAGGCCGCCCCCGCTGCGCCGACCGCCGCGGACGAGGCCGTCAAGGTCGACGACCGGTTCTCGAAGTGGTTCGTGATCGCCAGCATCGCGGTCTTCGTCGTGATCTTCGCGTACGCACTCCTGTTCGGGAAGAGCGGGCTGCTCTCCGGAGCGCTTGCCACGCCGAAGCCGGAGCCGACACCGATCGTGACCGAGGTCCCGAGCGCGCCCGCCGCGACGCCGGCCGCCACCGAGGCGCCGTCGATCTCCATCGAGCCGAGCCCAGCCCCGAGTTGATCGGAGTCGCAGGCTGAGCGCGGCATCGCGGTTGGACCTCGCCTGGCACCACCTACCACTCGGGCTGGTCGTATCCGCGGCGCGAGCCCTGTACGGGTCCAGGTACCAGTCGGGGTGGCAGGTGGGCCCGGAAACGCCTCCCGGGCTGGATAGCGCCACCACCAGCGATATCTGGCGGGATGGGACCCAGCGGCACGGGACCCGGGGAGACAGGCGCCGAACGCGGCAGGCCTAGCCGGTTGTCTGTGCGCCGGCCCGATGGCGGGCCGCCCGCAGCGAGGCCAGCAGGATCGCTCCCGCGTAGACCGGCAGCAGATAGGTCGTGGCCACCGGCGACAGTCCAACGATCGCAAGTGCGGCGAGGGGCATCAGGGGCCCCAGGACCGGCAACGCGAGGACGACCGGCAGTGCGGCATACGTCCCCGCGTACGGCGCCAGCAGGATTCCGGAGGTGACCGCCCACGTCACCGCTGTCGGCCAGCTGCCGCGGACGATGACCAGGACGAGTCCGATCACCGTCGCGACGGCTACGGGCAGCCAGAGGTCTGGCGCGATCGCCGTGATCCCGTGGTTGCCAGCAAATGGCGCTGCGTACCGGGCACCCGCACGGAGGGCGTCGATCCAGGCCAGATACGAGCCAGGACCTGCAACAACGGCGGCGGCGAGCGTCACGAGCACAGTGGCGGCTGCTGCTCCGCCGGCCGTCCGCGGGCGACGGATCAGCAGCAGGAGCAGGATCGGCACGATCAGCGGCTTGGCGAACAGTGCGGCCATCACGCCCAGCGCAATGCCGGACCGGGGCCGGTCAGGCGCGTAGAGCGCGATGAAGGCCGCTGCAACGAGCAGCGTGTTGACGTTGCCCAGCATCACATCGTGCATGAACGGAAGGCATGTCGCGACGCCGGCGATGGCCAGCAGCCGAGCACCAGCGGGCCATCCCCGAAGCACGCGGTTCACGCAGACGATCACCAGCACGACCTTCGCTGCCGCATAGATGATCGACAGGAGGGTGGGATCGGCCCACGCCAGCGACGCCCCAATGACGGCCGCGGCGGGTGGATAGAGGAACTTCGGATCGGCGTACAGCGGCTCGCCCTTCAACAGGCGTGAGCCCGCATCGAGGATGAGGTCCAGATCGATGGCCCACCAGGACTCGCCTGGCGCAGTAAGCCACAGGACGAGCGAGGCGAGCCCGAACATCGCCACGAAGGCGACCGCTCCGAACCATGCCAGGCGCCAGCGCGGGTGCGGCGGCCCGGCGGGCGCGCGGAGGATTGGCACGAAGGGGTCGGACATGGGCGAGGCTAACCGTACACTCCTGCGGACAGGGAGCTGGCTGGGGAGGACCGGGTGAGCGAGACGGGGTTGATCGGCGCCTATCGCGCGGGCGGGTTCGCGGCTGTCTGGCCCAGGATCAAGCGCCCAGTTCGCGATGCGCTGATCCTCGTCGGGATCGGCCGGGCCATCTACTACTTCTGGGTGCAGGGCATCCGCCCGTGGGAGTTCGCGGGGGTTGACGCCAGGGCCTACTGGGGTATCGACCTCGCCAACCCGTACGCCCAGTCCGGCGTCGGCGACCTGTCGACCTACCTCTACTCCCCGGCATTCGCGCAACTCATGGCGCCGTTCTCCAACCTCCCGTGGGAGGTCTTCTTCGCGCTCTGGACGCTGATGAACGTCGCGCTGCTGGTCTGGCTCGTGAAGCCATACCCGTGGGTCGTGCCGATGCTCATCCTGCCCATCGTCTACGAGCTCTGCGTGGGCAACATCCATTTCCTGCTCGCCGCCTGCAGTGTCGTAGGGGTCACGTGGGCGGCCACGTGGGCCTTCCCGGTGCTGACCAAGATCACGCCCGGCGTCGGCTCGCTCTGGCTCCTGTTCCGGGGCCAGGTTCGGAAGTTCGCGATCGCCGTGGGCGTCACCGTCGCCATCTTCGCGGTGTCGTTCGCGCTCGATCCGGTCGCCTGGCAGGAGTGGTTCGCCTTCCTGACCTCGTCGTCGGGGGTCGCCGAGTGGCTTCCGCTGCGCCTGGCCGGTGCCGTCGTGCTGCTGTTCGTCGGTGCGCGCAAGGGTTGGGCCTGGACCGTGGCGGTAGCGATGTGGATCGCCATCCCGGTGGTCTGGGTGAATGCCTGGGTGGTCCTGCTGGGCACCATCCGCCTGTCCCGCATGAAGGTCGAGCCGATTTCGGGCCTCACGCGCCCCGCTATACTCCGCAGGCCATGACCCATGTCTTCGTTGCCCCGCACCCGGACGACATCGCCCTCTCCTGCGGCGGGCTCATCGCGAGCCTGCGCGAGCTTGGCCAGAGCGTCACGATCCTGACCCTGTTCTCGGGCTCCGGGAACTCGGAGGACCTCACGCCGTACCAGCGCGAGGCGCTGGGCTTCGGCAGCAAGGCCGTCTGGCCGACGACGGAGGCGTTCAACCGCGCCCACCTCGCCGCCGAGTACCCGAACGACGAGGCCGCCGCGCCGTGGCAGGCGACGAAGGACGGGCTCAACGCCACCCAGTCCGAGGCGGACGCCGCCGCCAAGAGCTTCTGGCAGCGATCATCCTGGTACCGCCGCGCCCACATCCACAACGAGCCGCTCGCCGGCCAGCCGCTCATCGACGACACCTCCACCCAGGGCGCCGTCCTCACGAGCGAGCGCATCGAGGCCGCATCCGCCGGCGACTCGATGGCCATCCGGCGCCTCGAGGACGAGCGGTACGCCGCGTTCGCCGAGGTCACCTTCGTCTGGCTGGACCTGCCCGATGCCGTCTTCCGCGGCTACGAGGGCGACGACCAGCTCCTCGGCGCCCCGCGCGCGGATGATCCCGCCCCGGTCGACCTGCTGCGGCGCGAGATCGGCCGCCTGGAGCCGTCCCGCGTCTACCTGCCGATGGGCATTGGCGGGCACGTGGACCACCAGCTTGCCCGCAACGCCGGGCTCGCCCTCCTCGGCGACGCCCGCACGTGGGTGATGCCCGGCATCGACTACACCGGCCGGATCGTGCTCTACGAGGACTTCCCGTACGCGTACTGGGAGGACTTCGGGCGCCTGTCGGACATGCCCGCAGGGTCCTTCGCGGTGATGCCGGAAGGCATCTCGCTTCAGGCGGAGTTCGCGGACATCAGCGACGTGATCGAGCGCAAGATCCGGGGCATCGCGCTGTACGAGAGCCAGATCGACCGGCTCTTCGACGACCAGGACGCCATGGCCGACGCCGTGCGCCAGTTCGCGACGCGGGTCGGCGAGATCGGAAGCATCCCGGGTCGCAAGGCCGAGCGCTACTGGGTGACCGTCGCCTCCTGAGCCTCGCGGATGAGGATCGTCCCATCCGCGTCGCTGGTTACGACGATCCAGCCGGTCGGTGGCGCAGTCCCGACCTCGAGTGCGACCAAGTTGACGTGCCAGCGATCGAGCACATCCGCGGCGGCGTCGCCTCCACGTTCGATGGCCAGGTAGTCGGCCATGATCGCGGCCGGGTATAGCTCAAAGCGCGAATCCACGAAGTAGCTCGCCTCCGGAGCCGCCCACTCGAACCACGAGCCCCACGTCTGCGTCACGACCACACGGGTGCCGGTGCTCCACTCGGTCGCGGAGCGCTGCCGTCAGGCCGGAAGGCGCGTAAGAGAGCAGGCCGACCCGTCCGGTGAGCGGGTCGGTCGGGCGCCACCAGGGCAGCGCGACCACGATGAGCATGACGAGCAGCAGGGCGATCATGCCGTTGAGCCGGCTCGCCCGGGTCACCCGAACCTCGGGCGCGGTTGCTGCCAGCACCCCGCCGAGCAGGTACACCATCCCCATCGCCCACCACGCGACGCCCCGCTCCGCCCAGACCGCCATCAGCGTCAGCACAAGTGCCAGCCCCCAGCCGGGCAGCGACATCCGGGAGCGCCCGCGCACGAGCAGCACGAAGGCCGCGATCGCCGCTGGGTACAGCAGCGCGCCGGGCATCCGCAGCGGGGAGGTCCGCTGCCACTCGGTGACCATCTGGGTGACGCCCGGATTGGCCCCGATCCCCACCGCATACGCCCAGACGCCGATCCGTACGGGTTGACCAGAGTCG